>NZ_JBSHIO010000059.1:0-1011 GCF_053618995.1 Allobosea sp. NPDC055594 | reverse complement strand
GCGTCTTCTCGATCGACGAGAACGGCGCCGGCATGACCCTGATCGAACTCGCCGAAGGCGTCACCCTCGACGAGATCAAGGCCAAAACCGAGGCGGAATTCAACCAAGGACCGTGAAGGGGCCCGAGAGAACGGCACGTCGACTCGATCTGCCC
This sequence comes from Allobosea sp. NPDC055594, assembly GCF_053618995.1. NCBI lineage: Bacteria > Pseudomonadati > Pseudomonadota > Alphaproteobacteria > Hyphomicrobiales > Alloboseaceae > Allobosea > Allobosea sp. NPDC055594. The sequence goes on along the minus strand of NZ_JBSHIO010000059.1, from coordinate 857 downwards.
TATCGGGAGGAAGGCAGTCGCAGCGCGATGGAAACCGAGCGCGTGAAGGCCGACGCAGCCCGCGCTATCGGCGGTGGAAGTTCAGCGGGCAGATGATCGCCTCAGGCATCGCACGATTGAGGCGGAGCGGACAGCGATCCGGCCTGCTGCCGGTTTCGTGGACACCGAGATTCGGTGTTTCATGAAACCGGAGGTGGCGTAGGCGGCGAAGACAGTTTGGGCGTGAGTTCAAGATCGGGGCGGTCCGCCTGATCAAGGATCGCGGAGTGAGTGTGGCGCAGGCGTCTCGGGACCTGGATGTCCACGAGAACCAACTGCGCAAATGGGTGAAGCTCTTCTCGGCCGATCCTGCGCAGGCCTTTCCCGGCCACGGCCGGATGAAGCCGGAGCAGCTTGAGATCGAGAAGCTGCGGCGGGAGGTCGCCAAGCTCAAGGGGGAGCGCGACATCATAGAAAAGGCCGCAGCCTAGTTCGCGAAGGACGTGACATGAGGTTCACGTTCATTGCGAAGCACCGTTCAATCTGGCCGGTGGCGTGGCTTTGCGAAGCGCTGGATGTGTCGCGCTTGGGCTTTCATGCCTGGCTCAACCGGTCGCCGAGCCGGCGTGCCCGAGCGTGCGTCTGCTGCCTTGGCTGCCGCCCCTGCCCGGACGATATTAGGGAGGCGGAGACACGCCGTTCGATCTACGGCATACCGATGCAGGTGATCTTGAACCTAAATCACGACCAGCGGGTCTGGCTTCCCATCTAATTTGCGCCACAGGACTAAGCCGCTCTCGCGGCAGGGCGCTGCGGCACGGTCATCGCTGAGATTTCGCCTGTGAGGCGCTGCATCCGAGGATTTCGGGGTCGTTTCC
>NZ_JBSHIO010000058.1:0-1076 GCF_053618995.1 Allobosea sp. NPDC055594 | reverse complement strand
CCGCTGCGGCCACGACATGCTGTCACTTTTTCATCTGGGAGCGGTAGTATTCGGCTGTCAGGGGGATGCCTTCCTCGAGGTCGACCTTGGCCTCGAAGTCGATCTGAGTGCGGGCCCAGTTGGTGTCGGGGACGCGCAGCTCGATATCGGCATAGTCCTTCCAGGTGAACTCGATCTTGGAGGAGGAGCCGAGCAGGCGGATGACCGTGCTGGCCAGGCCGTAGATCGTGGTCACGGCGCGCGGATTGCCGATGTTGAAGGCCTTGCCCGGCGCATTGGGATGCTCGATCGCGGCCATCACGCCGGCGACCATGTCGTTGACATAGCACCAGGCGCGGATCTGCGTGCCCGAGCCGTGGATCTGGATCGGCTCGTTGCGGATCGCCCGCTTGATGAAGGTCGAGAGCGCACCCTCGCCGACCTGGCCGGGGCCGTAGACGTTGAACGGGCGCAGCGCCACCGTCGGCAGCTTGTGCTGGGCCCAATAGGCCAGGGTGAGATGCTCGGTCGCCAGCTTCGAGACCGCATAGCCCCAGCGCGCCTCGCCGACCGCCCCGATCACCGCCGAGGAGGTCTCGTTCGAGCCATAGGCATGCGAGCCGAAGATCTCGCTGGTCGAGAAGGTCACCACCCGCTCGATGTCGTCGCCGACCGCCAGCGCCCCGCGCAGCGCATAGACCGTGCCCAGCGTGTTGATCTCCAGCGTCGAGACCGGCTTCTGGCGCACCGTGTCGATGCCCGCCACCGCGGCGCAATGCACCAGATGGGTCGGACGGAATTCCTTGATCGCCGCCGCCAGCGTCGCCTCGTCGGTCACGTCGCCGCGATAGGTCTTGATGCGCTTGACATTGTCGCCGAGCACCGTGCTCGCCGCATCGCGCGCATAATTGTCATAGGTCGCGATCTCGTTGCGGTCCATGAGCAGACCGGCAAGGTTCGAGCCGATGAAGCCGGCTCCGCCGGTGATGAAAACCCGCTTGTTCTCAAGCATGCACTGCGCCTTCGGAACATGGTGGGGCCGCTCTCGACCCGGACGATCACAGCCCGCCCGCGCCGTCGGCCTCAACGGCCCCGCC
>NZ_JBSHIO010000057.1:0-1092 GCF_053618995.1 Allobosea sp. NPDC055594 | reverse complement strand
CTCCATGTGTCGCCACACTTCCACCTCGAACCTATCTACCTCATCGTCTTTGAGGGATCTTACTTACTTGCGTAATGGGAAATCTCATCTTGAGGGGGGCTTCATGCTTAGATGCTTTCAGCACTTATCCCGTCCGCACATAGCTACCCAGCGATGCCCTTGGCAGAACAACTGGTACACCAGCGGTGCGTCCATCCCGGTCCTCTCGTACTAGGGACAGCTCCTCTCAAATTTCCTACGCCCACGACGGATAGGGACCGAACTGTCTCACGACGTTCTGAACCCAGCTCGCGTACCGCTTTAATGGGCGAACAGCCCAACCCTTGGGACCGACTACAGCCCCAGGATGCGACGAGCCGACATCGAGGTGCCAAACCATCCCGTCGATATGGACTCTTGGGGAAGATCAGCCTGTTATCCCCGGGGTACCTTTTATCCGTTGAGCGACGGCGCTTCCACAAGCCACCGCCGGATCACTAGTCCCGACTTTCGTCCCTGCTCGACCCGTCGGTCTCACAGTCAAGCTCCCTTGTGCACTTACACTCAACACCTGATTACCAACCAGGCTGAGGGAACCTTTGGGCGCCTCCGTTACTCTTTAGGAGGCAACCGCCCCAGTTAAACTACCCATCAGACACTGTCCCTGATCCGGATCACGGACCCAGGTTAGACATCCAGCACGACCAGAGTGGTATTTCAACGACGACTCCACACACACTGGCGTGCATGCTTCACAGTCTCCCACCTATCCTACACAAGCCGAACCGAACACCAATATCAAACTGTAGTAAAGGTCCCGGGGTCTTTCCGTCCTGCTGCGCGAAACGAGCATCTTTACTCGTAATGCAATTTCACCGGGCCTATGGTTGAGACAGTCGAGAAGTCGTTACGCCATTCGTGCAGGTCGGAACTTACCCGACAAGGAATTTCGCTACCTTAGGATGGTTATAGTTACCACCGCCGTTTACTGGCGCTTAAGTTCTCAGCTTCGCCACACCGAAATGTGACTAACCGGTCCCCTTAACGTTCCAGCACCGGGCAGGCGTCAGTCCGTATACATCGCCTTACGGCTTCGCACGGACCTGTGTTTTT
>NZ_JBSHIO010000056.1:0-1102 GCF_053618995.1 Allobosea sp. NPDC055594 | reverse complement strand
GATGTTATTCTCTCGACGTCGGGTCTTACGAAAGAATTCGCCGGCTTCACAGCAGTCAATGGGGTCGATCTCAGCGTCAAACGCGGCACGATCCACGCGCTGATCGGGCCGAACGGCGCCGGGAAGACGACCTGCTTCAATCTCCTGACCAAGTTTCTCGCGCCGACGCGCGGGTCGATCGTCTATAACGGGCGCGACATCACGCGGCAGAAGCCGGCGGAGATCGCACGGCTCGGCCTGGTGCGCTCGTTCCAGATCTCGGCGGTGTTCCCGCAGCTCAGCGTGATGAACAATGTCCGCATCGCGCTGCAGCGCAAACGCGGCAACTCCTTCGATTTCTGGCGTTCCGAAGACGTGCTGCGTTCGCTCGACAAGGAGGCGCTGGCGCTGGTCGAGGCCGTTGGTCTGTCCTCCTTCGCCGATCTGCCGGCGGTCGAGCTCTCCTATGGCCGCAAGCGCGCGCTCGAGATCGCCACGACCCTGGCGCTCGACCCGGAAATGCTGCTGCTCGACGAACCGATGGCCGGCATGGGCCGCGAGGACATCGAGCGGATCGCGACGCTAATCCGCAAGGTCTCGAAGAACCGCACCATCCTGATGGTCGAGCACAACCTCTCGGTGGTGGCCTCGCTGTCGGACCGCATCACCGTGCTCGCCCGCGGCCAGGTCCTGGCCGAAGGCGACTATGCCACGGTCTCGAAGGACCCGCGCGTGGTCGAGGCCTATATCGGCTCGGGAGTCGGCCATGGCCATTGAAGCGACCCTGGAGCGCAAGGCGCAGGCCGGGACGATGCCGCTGCTGAAGGTGCGCGGCCTCGAAGCCTGGTATGGCGAGAGCCATGTCCTGCACGGCATCGACCTCGATGTCGGCGAGGGCGAGGTGGTGACCCTGCTCGGCCGCAACGGCGCCGGCAAGACGACGACGCTGAAGTCGATCATGGGCGTGATCGGCAAGCGCAAGGGCTCGGTCAACTTCGCCGGCAAGGAGACGATCTCGCTGCCCTCGCGCGCCATCGCCAGGCTCGGCCTCGGCTATGTCCCCGAGGAGCGCGGCATCTACTCGACCCTCTCGGTCGAGGAGAACCTGATGCTGCCGCCGCAG
>NZ_JBSHIO010000055.1:0-1115 GCF_053618995.1 Allobosea sp. NPDC055594 | reverse complement strand
GCGCGCGGCTCATTGTCCCGGATCGCCTTGCAGACCTGGCCGAAGGGCGAGTGGATGATGCGGTAGAAGGCGAGCAGCCCGGCCATGAAGATCAGCGCCACGACCCAGTACAGGGTGCGGTCGTCGGCGAGGTTGATCATGCCGAAGAGCTTGCCGCGCGGCACCGCCTGGATGCCGTCCTCGCCGCCGGTGAAGCGCGGCGTCTGCAGCGAGAAGAAGAACACCATCTGGGCCAGCGCCAGGGTGATCATCGCGAAATAGATGCCCTGCCGGCGGATGGCGAGCGAGCCGAAGACGAGGCCGAGCAGCGCGGCGACGCAGGTGCCGGCCAGGATCGCGAATTCCGGGTTGAAGCCCCAATGCTTGGCCGCATAGGCGCAGACATAGCTCGCCATGCCGAAATAGGCGGCGTGACCGAAGGAGAGCAGGCCGCCATAGCCGAGCAGGAGGTTGAAGGCGAGCGCGAACAGCGCAAAGCACAGCACCTTCATGACGAAGACGGGGTAGGCCACGAAGGGTGCGATCACCAGCGCGATCGCGATACCGATCATGACGTTGCGGTGCAGGCTCGCCGTGCTGCGCTCGGCAGCGGCGTGCGCCACGGAGCCATCGGCGGGGAGGACTTCAGCCATGAGCGGCTCCTTCGAAGCGAAGCGGCAGCGAGGCCGTGATGACGAGAGGCGCGTGCATCAGGTGGCGCGCCCGAACAGGCCGGCCGGCTTCACCAGCAGCACCAGCACCATGATGATGAAGATGACGGTGGCGGAGGCCTCCGGGTAGAACACCTTGGTCAGGCCCTCGACCAGCCCGAGGCTGAAGCCGGTGACGATGGCGCCCATGATCGAGCCCATGCCGCCGATCACCACGACCGCGAAGACGACGATGATCAGGTCGGCGCCCATGTTGGGGTTGACCGAGTAGATCGGTGCGGCGAGCACGCCGGCGAAGGCGGCGAGCGCCACGCCGAAGCCATAGGTCAGCGTCACCAGCAGCGGCACGTTGATGCCGAAGGCCTGGGTCAGCGTCGCGTTCTCGGTGGCGGCACGCAGATAGGCGCCGAGCTTGGTCTTCTCGATCATGAACCAGGTCGCGAGGCAGACCGCGATCGAGGCGAC
>NZ_JBSHIO010000054.1:319-1256 GCF_053618995.1 Allobosea sp. NPDC055594 | reverse complement strand
GTATGGGCGTCAATATAAAGCCGTTTATCAAAGACGCGCAAGCCATACAGAAAGAAACTGGCATCCCTGCATCCATCATACTGGGTCAAATCATGTTAGAATCAGGCGGTTCAAACCCGGGCGGATTGTCCGGGCTTGCCTACTACTCTAAGAACCTATTTGGAATAAAGGGAAGAGGTACAGCAGGAAGTGCCACGATGGGTACGACCGAAGTATATAACGGTAAGACCTATCACGTGAAGGATGGCTTTGCAAAGTACAACAGCTATCAAGATTCCATACGCGCCCACGCGGAACTATTATCCAAGCCGCGTTATGCGTCAAAGCTGAAGAACGCAAAAAGCGTTGAGGACTATGCGAAGGGAATCAAAGCTGGAGGGTATGCAACAGACCCTAACTATGTAAATAAGCTTCTCGGCATTATCAGCAGTAACAACCTTCACCAGTACGATGATAAGGACATTACATTCAAAGGAACGTCAGGAGCCGGGGCGACAGGTGGGGATTCTTCATCTTCAGGCACTGACGACAAATCATATTTATCAAATATCATGTTCGGCGTGTTCAGATGGTCTCTTATTCTCGGGCTTGCTATCATTGCAATCGTGTTCTTTATGAAAGCCTTCCCAGCAGTCGGAGACGTTGCGAAAGGTACAGCATCCACCGCAATGGATTTTGTTCCGGGTGGTCGTGCTGTCAAATCTGTTTCTAAGGGAGCCAAAGCCATTAAGAAAGGACGCAGCGCGTCAAACCACATCAAGAAAGCCGCTACAATAGCAAAAGGAGTGAACAAGAATGCCGGAACTAGTCAAACAGCCGGGGGATGACCATAAAAAGAGTACATGGCGTGAACAGACCGTCACCATGCTACCGGGCGACATTACAACGGTTTATTTTGACGACACAAAGCCGAACCATACAGCCATAACAAATAACA
>NZ_JBSHIO010000054.1:0-309 GCF_053618995.1 Allobosea sp. NPDC055594 | reverse complement strand
CGAAAAAGGCAGGGTCGAATCTTGGATTGAGAAATTTACAGCGTCATCTATACCACAGTCCATTGACACCGTTCAGCTTGGGCAGATGACAGGAACCGTAGATATATCAGCGTTACCGCCGCTTGCGGCAGGCGACAAGCATATTGGGAGTGTTGAGATAGATAAGCCTGTCACACTCGGCGGGTCTTCTATCCCGGCGACACAACCTGTACCAACTCGGGAAGCCGGAATGAATGACTTTAGGGTTGGTGGGGTGAGTGTAGGCGTCACGCCTGTAATGGCAAAGTCAGGTTCTAGCAAACTGACAAA
>NZ_JBSHIO010000053.1:0-1256 GCF_053618995.1 Allobosea sp. NPDC055594 | reverse complement strand
GCGTTTCCGATATTGAGGTATTCGAAGCCGCGCTGGCGCATTTCGCTCGAGCGGTAGATGTTGCGCAGGTCGACGACGACGGGTCGCTTCAGCGCCGCCTTGACCCGGTCGAGGTCGAGCGCGCGGAAGGCGTTCCATTCGGTGACGATCACCAGGGCGTCGGCGCCTTCGAGGCAGGCATAGGCGTCGGGGGCGTAAGTGATCTCCGGCAGCAGCGGGCGGGCGCTGTCCATGCTTTCCGGATCATAGGCGACGATCTGCGCCCCGGCATCGGTCAGCGCCGTGATGATGGCGAGCGAGGGCGCCTCGCGCATGTCGTCGGTGTTCGGCTTAAAGGCGAGGCCGAGCACGGCGATGCGCTTGCCCCTGACCGAACCGCCGCAGGCGGCGACGACCTTGCGGGCCATGGCGCGCTTGCGCTGGTCGTTGACCGCGACCACGGTCTCGACGATGCGCAGCGGGCTCGCCATGTCCTGCGCCGTCTTCATCAGCGCCAGCGTATCCTTCGGGAAGCAGGAGCCGCCATAGCCCGGCCCGGCATGCAGGAACTTGCCGCCGATGCGGTTGTCGAGGCCGATGCCGCGCGCCACCTCCTGGACATTGGCGCCGACCTGCTCGCACAGATCGGCAATCTCGTTGATGAAGGTGATCTTGGTCGCCAGATAGGCGTTGGCGGCGTATTTGATCAGCTCGGAGGTGCGCCGCGCCGTGAACAGGAGCGGCGCCGCATTGAGATAGAGCGGCCGGTAGAGTTCTTCCATCACCTTGCGGGCGCGCGGATCCTCGGTGCCGATGACGATCCGGTCCGGGCGCTTGAAATCGGCGATCGCCGCGCCCTCGCGCAGGAATTCCGGGTTCGAGACCACGGCGAAATCGCCATCCGGCCGGGCTTCGCGCATGATCCGCTCGACCTCGTCGCCGGTCCCGACCGGCACGGTCGATTTGGTGACCACGACCGTGAAGCCGCCGATCGCGGCCGCGACATCGCGCGCCGCCTGATGGACATAGGACAGGTCGGCATGGCCGTCGCCGCGGCGCGAGGGCGTTCCGACCGCGATGAAGACCGCTTCGGCATGGCTCACCGACGCCGCCAGCTCGGTGGTGAAGGAGAGCCGCCCGGCCCGCACATTGCTCGCCACGAGCTCGTCCAGCCCGGGCTCGAAGATCGGGATCTCGCCGCGGTTCAGCGCCGCGATCTTGCCGGCGTCCAGGTCGACGCAGATCACCTCATGGCCGAAATCAGCGAAGCACGCCCC
>NZ_JBSHIO010000052.1:0-1358 GCF_053618995.1 Allobosea sp. NPDC055594 | reverse complement strand
GATGAAGAAGGTCTATCCCGATGCGGCGGCGGCTCTCGCCGGCATCGTCAAGGACGGCATGACCATCATGGCCGGCGGCTTCGGCCTGTGCGGCATTCCCGATGCGCTGATCGAGGCGATCCGCGCTTCCGGCGCCAGGAACCTGACCTTCATCTCCAACAATGCCGGTGTCGACGGTGCCGGGCTCGGCATCCTGCTCGAGACCAAGCAGATCAGGAAGATGATCAGTTCCTATGTCGGCGAGAACAAGCTTTTCGCCGAGCAGTATCTTTCCGGCCAGCTCGAGCTCGAATTCAACCCGCAGGGCACCCTGGCCGAGCGCATCCGCGCCGGCGGCGCCGGCATCCCGGCCTTCTTCACCAAGACCGGCGTCGGCACGCTGATCGCCGAGGGCAAGGAGGAGCGCGCGTTCGACGGCGAGCGCTACATCATGGAGCGCGGCCTGTTCGCCGACATCTCGATCGTCCATGCCTGGAAGGGCGATACCGAGGGCAACCTCGTCTACCGGAAGACCGCGCGCAACTTCAATCCGATGATGGCGACGGCGTCGCGCTTGACCGTGGCGCAGGTCGAGCATCTCGTCCCGGCCGGCGAGATCGATCCCGACCACATCCACACCCCCGGCATCTTCGTGAAGCGGATCGTCCATCTGGCGAACCCGGTGAAGCGCATCGAGCAGCGCACCGTCCGCAAACGCGAAACGGCTTGAGCAGGAGATCACGCACATGGCCTGGACCCGTGAACAGATCGCCGCTCGCGCCGCCAAGGAGCTGAAGGACGGTTTCTACGTCAATCTCGGCATCGGCATCCCGACGCTCGTCTCGAACTACATCCCGGACGGGATGAGCGTGCAGCTCCAGTCGGAGAACGGCATGCTCGGCATGGGCCCCTTTCCCTATGAGGGCGAGGAGGACCCCGACCTGATCAATGCCGGCAAGCAGACCATCACCGAGCTGCCGACGACGAGCTATTTCTCGTCGTCTGATTCCTTCGGCATGATCCGCGGCGGCCATATCGATCTTTCCATCCTCGGCGCCATGCAGGTCGCGCAGAATGGCGACCTCGCCAACTGGATGATCCCCGGCAAGATGGTGAAGGGCATGGGCGGCGCCATGGACCTGGTCGCCGGCGTAAAGAAGGTCGTCGTGGTGATGGAGCATGTCGCCAGGAACAAGGACGGCTCGGAATCGCCGAAGCTGCTCAAGGCCTGCGACCTGCCGCTGACCGGCGCCGGCGTCGTCGACATGGTGATCACCGATCTCGGCGTCTTCTCGATCGACGAGAACGGCGCCGGCATGACCCTGATCGAACTCGCCGAAGGCGTCACCCTCGACGAGATCAAGGCCAAAACCGAGGCG
>NZ_JBSHIO010000051.1:0-1449 GCF_053618995.1 Allobosea sp. NPDC055594 | reverse complement strand
GCGCCGAGCCCTCCCATCAGCATGTACTTGATCTCGACGAACTCATCGATGCCGTGCAGCGAGCCCTCGCGTCCGAGGCCGGATTCCTTGACGCCGCCGAAGGGGGCGACCTCGGTGCCGAGCATCGCCGAATTGATGCCGACCATGCCGTATTCGAGCTCCTCGGCGACGCGGAAGGCGCGGCCGAGATCCCGGGTGTAGAAATAGGCGGCCAGGCCGAAGGGCGTGTCGTTGGCGAGCGCTACGACCTCGTCCTCGTTCTTGAAGCTGTAGACCGGCGCGACCGGGCCGAAGGTCTCCTCGCGCGTCACCAGCATCCTGGTGGTCACGCCCGACAGCACGGTCGGCTCGTAGAAGCTGCGGCCGAGCGCATGGCGCTTGCCGCCGGTCACGACCCTGGCCCCGCCCGCCACCGCGTCGGCGACGTGACGCTCGACCTTCTCGACCGCGCGCGCATTGATCAGCGGCCCCTGGACGACGCCGATCTCGACGCCGTTGCCGACCTTCATCTTGGCGACCTCGCCGGCGAACTTCGCCACGAACGCGTCATGGATGCCCTCCTGCACGAAGAGCCGGTTGGTGCAGACGCAGGTCTGGCCCATATTGCGGAACTTGGCGGCGAGTGCGCCGGCCACCGCCGCATCGAGATCGGCATCGTCGAAGACGATGAAGGGCGCATTGCCACCGAGCTCGAGCCCGACCTTCTTCACGGTCGAGGCCGCCTGCTGCATCAGGAGCTTGCCGACCGGGGTCGAGCCGGTGAAGCCGATGAAGCGCACCGCCGGATGCGAGGTCATCACGCCGCCGATCGCGACAGCATCACCGGTGACGACGTTGATCACGCCCCTGGGGAAGCCGGCGCGCTCAGCGAGCTCGACCAGTGCCAGCGCAGTCAGCGGGGTGTCCGGCGCCGGCTTGACCACGAAGGTGCAGCCCGCCGCGAGGCCGGGCGCGCATTTGCGGGTGATCATCGCCGCCGGGAAGTTCCAGGGCGTGATCGCAGCGCAGACACCGACCGGCTGCTTCTGCACGATGATCCGCGAATTCGGGAAGGGCGAGGGAATCGTCTCGCCATAGATGCGCTTGGCTTCCTCGGCGTAGAACTCGACGAAGGAGGCGGCATAGGCGACCTCGCCGCGCGCCTCGGACAGGGGCTTGCCCTGCTCGGCCGTCATGATCTGCGCCAGATCCTCCTGGTTCGCCATGATCAGCTCGAACCATTTGCGCAGGATCGCCGAACGCTCCTTGGCCGACTTCTTCGCCCAGGGCTTGAAGGCGCGTGCCGCCGCCTCGACCGCGGCCGTCGTCTCATCGGCGCCGTAGCGCGGCACTTTCGCGAGAACCTCGCCGGTCGCCGGGTTGTCGACGACATCGGCGCCTTCGCCGATCCAGGCACCGTCAACATAGCACTGCGAGCGAAAAAGCGACGGGTCGTTGAGCTCGAGCATG
>NZ_JBSHIO010000050.1:0-1482 GCF_053618995.1 Allobosea sp. NPDC055594 | reverse complement strand
GCGTGCCGACGGGGCGACCCAAACTCAGCAGATTCCCTGAATCCACTGCATATCCGCATGCCTGCGGACGGTGGTCGGAGGCAGGAAAAAGAACTGATAGAGTCGGGAACACGAAATACCGAAGGGAAGCGCCCGGAGGAAAGCCCGAGAGGGTGAGTACAAAGGAAGCGTCCGTTCCTTGAGAACTCAACAGCGTGCCAAAAGTCAACGCCAGATATGTTGATACCCCGGCCTGCTTCGGCAGGTTGGTGGTTCCTTTGAAAGTCCTGTCGTTCCGCTCCTTGTGGGTGGCGGCAGGCAATTACACAGCGAGGACGCTGAGAACAACGGGTCTTATTCCGACCGGTTGTTCCGCTCTCGTGATGTGTGCACCCGATTACGGGTAAACATTCACGGAGAGTTTGATCCTGGCTCAGGACGAACGCTGGCGGCGTGCTTAACACATGCAAGTCGAACGATGAAGCCCTTCGGGGTGGATTAGTGGCGAACGGGTGAGTAACACGTGGGCAATCTGCCCTTCACTCTGGGACAAGCCCTGGAAACGGGGTCTAATACCGGATACGACACGGGGTCGCATGACCTCCGTGTGGAAAGCTCCGGCGGTGAAGGATGAGCCCGCGGCCTATCAGCTTGTTGGTGGGGTAATGGCCTACCAAGGCGACGACGGGTAGCCGGCCTGAGAGGGCGACCGGCCACACTGGGACTGAGACACGGCCCAGACTCCTACGGGAGGCAGCAGTGGGGAATATTGCACAATGGGCGAAAGCCTGATGCAGCGACGCCGCGTGAGGGATGACGGCCTTCGGGTTGTAAACCTCTTTCAGCAGGGAAGAAGCGAAAGTGACGGTACCTGCAGAAGAAGCGCCGGCTAACTACGTGCCAGCAGCCGCGGTAATACGTAGGGCGCAAGCGTTGTCCGGAATTATTGGGCGTAAAGAGCTCGTAGGCGGCTTGTCACGTCGGATGTGAAAGCCCGGGGCTTAACCCCGGGTCTGCAGTCGATACGGGCAGGCTAGAGTTCGGTAGGGGAGATCGGAATTCCTGGTGTAGCGGTGAAATGCGCAGATATCAGGAGGAACACCGGTGGCGAAGGCGGATCTCTGGGCCGATACTGACGCTGAGGAGCGAAAGCGTGGGGAGCGAACAGGATTAGATACCCTGGTAGTCCACGCCGTAAACGGTGGGCACTAGGTGTGGGCAACATTCCACGTTGTCCGTGCCGCAGCTAACGCATTAAGTGCCCCGCCTGGGGAGTACGGCCGCAAGGCTAAAACTCAAAGGAATTGACGGGGGCCCGCACAAGCGGCGGAGCATGTGGCTTAATTCGACGCAACGCGAAGAACCTTACCAAGGCTTGACATACACCGGAAAGCATCAGAGATGGTGCCCCCCTTGTGGTCGGTGTACAGGTGGTGCATGGTTGTCGTCAGCTCGTGTCGTGAGATGTTGGGTTAAGTCCCGCAACGAGCGCAACCCTTGTCC
>NZ_JBSHIO010000049.1:0-1653 GCF_053618995.1 Allobosea sp. NPDC055594 | reverse complement strand
CCCGATCGGGGCCCTTGCCATATCCGCCGCTCCACGACGCCAGTGGCCTACTTTTGCTCCGCCACCCTGGCCTGGAATCCGACCGCCGTTGACACAAGGATGTGCATTCCGAGCGTGCCGCCGAAGCACAGGATCGCGAGCAGCCAGGCCGGCACGCGTTGATGCGCTTCGCCGACGGGATGTTCCGGTTCGGCGTTCATCCGAGTGGCCTTTGAAAGTGCGCCAGCGACGCGCAGCCGGACTGCGATCCGCGTGAGACGACACCACCGGCTCTCCGGCCCCCTTCCGTGCCTGAAAGCCGCGCATGCCGTCGATCAGCGGGCAAGGCGATGTCGCCCTGCTCCTGCCGGCGCAAACGCGGCGCAGCGGATTCTCGCAACGGGCGGTCGTCTCGGACTGCGCAGAGGAGCGGCAGCTTCGGGCGCCCGAGCGGTCCGGACAATGGCAGATGGGAGCGTGCAGCAACTGTCGAGCATCGGAAGCCTCGGTTCACCGCAGGATCCTAGTGCGTGGCTGCTTCGACAGAATCGCCATCTTGGCGAAAGACCTTCCCGATGAGCGGCAAGCTTCGCGGCGCAGGCTGGAGCAACAATTTTTGCACCGCCCGCAAGTCTGCTTGCTGGCGAACAGGCTTTTTGGGCTCAGGCGAGCGGCTCTATCGTGCCGGGATTCGAACGGCGCTGGCTGCCATGTGGTGAAGCCGTCGGTTTCCGGTTCGAGCGATCCAGACCGCGCGGACATGTTTCCGGCAGAAGAGCGACAGATGGCCCGAATTGCCCTGATCCACGCATTGCGCCATTCCCCGCCGCCGATCGAGGATGCGTTCCGTTCCTTGTGGCCGGAGGCGCGCTTGACGAACCTGCTGGATGACAGCCTGGCCTCGGATCTGGCGCGCGACGGCGAGTTCACGCCGGCGATGATGCAGAGATTCCTCGATCTGGCTGCCTATTCGCGCGGTACCGGCGCGGACGCCATTCTGTTCACCTGTTCGGCGTTCGGCCCCTGCATCGACGCCGTGAAGGCCGCGAACCCCGATCTGCCGATCCTCAAGCCGAACGAGGCGATGATCGAGGAAGCAAGCCGCCTCGGCAGTCGCATCGGCCTGATGGCGACCTTCGCACCGACCCTGCAATCCATGCCGCCCGAGTTCCCGGCAACCATCGCCTTGGCGCCAAAGCTGATCGAAGGCGCTTTGGCTGCGCTCGATGGTGGCGAGGCGGACCGGCATGACGAACTGGCTGCCGAGGCAGCGCGATCCCTCGGCGGCTGCGATGCGATAGCCCTGGCGCAATTCAGCCTGGCGCGTGCGGCGGAGCGCATCAAGGCGGCGACGGGCCTACCGGTGCTGACCACGCCGGACAGCGCCGTCCGCAAACTGCGAACCTTGCTCGGAGGTTAGTTGGCGGCTGGACGGCCCCATGCTCGATTGGGGGGGGCGGGGCCACCCGGGATGGCTCTTCCACAGGTCTCTGGAGCATACGAGAACGCGTCGCCAACAGACCTCGGATGCAGCATGTACGAAAAGTCTGCTTCCTGGAAAGCAGCCGATGTCCGCAATTGTGAAGGGTTTCGGATGCCGGTCCGTGCGGGCGGGGTCTGACCGGGCTGAGGGCCGGCGTCCGAAAGCCTCCAGGGGAGGAAGCCGCGGCCCGG
>NZ_JBSHIO010000048.1:0-1952 GCF_053618995.1 Allobosea sp. NPDC055594 | reverse complement strand
TCCCGACCTTCTACGATCTTTGTTTGCACCTCACAGCCCTCTGAAGCCACTTTTAAGGCTGTTTCCCTGTCTTGGACATCTTCTAGGTCTATATCAGTCAAATAAGCGCTCAAATAGGCTCCTATGTTGTCTATATCCTTTAATGACTTGATTGTTACAAATCCTAAACCCCATAGACTCCTTAATTCAGCATTTTTAATATAAATCTTATCCAAATCATTAAAGCGCATTAAAACATGACAATGCCAGGCTCCACGTCCTTGTGGCTCTACCACCGATAAATAATCTATCGAACTTTCTTTCTTGTATTTATAACGCAACCTGTCGATAAAATTTTGAAAATCACTATAAAGTTTTTTCGTGTCCGTCATATTTTTCTTGTATGTCAAAGTTATATGTAATTCATTTGGCCGTCCTATAAAATTGTTATTTATCAAATAACGCAGCTTCTTAAAGGTTTGTCTCAAAGAATTATAATTTTCCTGCCGATTTTCCGAATGCTCGAACTCCCGGATCTCCCCAGTAGAGAGGTCTACAAACCTATCCTTGTCCAATTTTTTGATATTATTTTTCCGGTTCATCTTCTCCATATGCTGAACTTCAATGACGTGATTCATAGTGGTCACTTTTACAACATCATTTGGAGCTATGAAAACCGCGTCACCATTGCGTTTATCCATCCATTTCCCCTCAATTTTTCCTGTAATGTTTAATTAAAATCAAGTTAATAATAAAGAACCCCAAATCCGAAGTCAGTTTTTCAACAAAAATTAGCGTCCTTTTCCCAAATAGTCCCTATACAATTCCTTAATAGCAAACTCAATTACAGCATCTTTTGAAACTCTTCCAAATTCATTGTGTTTTGTAAAATGTTCGGCTAATAACTCTAGCTTTTTAAATGTTTCAACAGTAATTCGAGGTCCAATTTGTTTTTTCTCTTCCATCCAAACACACTCCTAACAAGTTGTTAACATAATTCTAACATTGGAAATAATAGAATTCAAGAACAGAAAAAAGAAGCACACTCGGAATGATATTTCGTTTCCTTTTGATTCCGAGCCTCCACCCCTTACAATCCCCAAAGGCAACCGACAAGGGAAAATTCGTCCCTTATCGGCACCTCCGGAAATTGTACAGCAAGGGGTCACTCCCAATAAAAAGACTACGACATATAAAACAGGTTTAGCTTCAGAGAAAAAGAGCATAAGGAAACTCGGTGCCACCCTAAAAAAAAGGGTGTCAAACAGGCTGTGCCTGTTGAGTTTCTATGCTCTTAGAACAGGTGCCGTTTTTGAAGCCAAAGATATAGCATAGATACCCCATAGATATAGCAGGGATATACCAAAATATCTCTAGAGATACGGGTATCTATGCTATATCTCTCTACAAGATTCCTCCACACGCTTGACGGAAATGCTTCAGCATTTTAGCACTCACTCGACAGAGTGTATAAGTGCGCCATTCGGAATTTCAAAGCTTCAAATTTCACAGAGAGTGCCCATTTATACACACCCCCTAAATCGTGGTGTGACAATGGGTTCTCGCCGGCTCGAAATCGGTTTGTCATTCTGACAAATAACCCTTCGGGAAATAAAAAAAACGGCTCCATAAAGAGGAACCGTTTTGCTTCAAAAATCACGTTTTGTGTTATACTGGAGAAACGAAATTGTGTTTTCAAAATTGTCATTTTCGACATGATAACTTTTCTCGTAGTGTGGTTTTGCCGAACCCACTACTTTTTTTATGTCTCCGAACTTCATTTCTTCCCGTTCCGGCTTAACAATCCCTTTTGATTTTCGATACATATTCATTCCGGAAGGATACATGTGCAGCCGTCCGCCTTTTAAAAATTTCTTTTCCCGACCTTCTACGATCTTTGTTTGCACCTCACAGCCCTCTGAAGCCACTTTTAAGGCTGTTTCCCTGTCTTGGACATCTTCTAGGTCTATATC
>NZ_JBSHIO010000047.1:0-2090 GCF_053618995.1 Allobosea sp. NPDC055594 | reverse complement strand
CAGACATGGCCCCCCTTCTCCCGAAGTTACGGGGGCATTTTGCCGAGTTCCTTAACCATAGTTCACCCGAACGCCTCGGTATTCTCTACCTGACCACCTGAGTCGGTTTAGGGTACGGGCCGCCATGAAACTCGCTAGAGGCTTTTCTCGACAGCATAGGATCATCCACTTCACCACAATCGGCTCGGCATCAGGTCTCAGACTATTGCCAGGCGGATTTACCTACCTGACGTCCTACACCCTTACCCCGGGACAACCACCGCCCGGGCTGGACTACCTTCCTGCGTCACCCCATCGCTTACCTACTACCAGCTCGGGCCACCGGCTCCACCACTTTCCATTCCCCGAAGGGTCCGGAACGGCTTCACGGGCTTAGCATCACTGGATTCAATGTTTGACGCTTCACAGCGGGTACCGGAATATCAACCGGTTGTCCATCGACTACGCCTGTCGGCCTCGCCTTAGGTCCCGACTTACCCTGGGCAGATCAGCTTGACCCAGGAACCCTTAGTCAATCGGCGCACACGTTTCTCACGTGTGAATCGCTACTCATGCCTGCATTCTCACTCGTGAACCGTCCACAACTCGTTTCCACGGCTGCTTCACCCGGCACACGACGCTCCCCTACCCATCACAGCGGGCGTTGGCCCTCATGCTGCAATGACACGACTTCGGCGGTACGCTTGAGCCCCGCTACATTGTCGGCGCGGAATCACTCGACCAGTGAGCTATTACGCACTCTTTCAAGGGTGGCTGCTTCTAAGCCAACCTCCTGGTTGTCTCTGCGACTCCACATCCTTTCCCACTTAGCGTACGCTTAGGGGCCTTAGTCGATGCTCTGGGCTGTTTCCCTCTCGACCATGGAGCTTATCCCCCACAGTCTCACTGCCGCGCTCTCACTTACCGGCATTCGGAGTTTGGCTAAGGTCAGTAACCCGGTAGGGCCCATCGCCTATCCAGTGCTCTACCTCCGGCAAGAAACACACGACGCTGCACCTAAATGCATTTCGGGGAGAACCAGCTATCACGGAGTTTGATTGGCCTTTCACCCCTAACCACAGGTCATCCCCCAGGTTTTCAACCCTGGTGGGTTCGGTCCTCCACGACCTCTTACAGCCGCTTCAACCTGCCCATGGCTAGATCACTCCGCTTCGGGTCTAGAGCGTGCAACTCAAACGCCCTCTTCGGACTCGCTTTCGCTACGGCTTCCCCACACGGGTTAACCTCGCTACACACCGCTAACTCGCAGGCTCATTCTTCAAAAGGCACGCAGTCACGACTGACAGCACAAGTGCTGCCAGCGACGCTCCCACGGCTTGTAGGCACACGGTTTCAGGTACTATTTCACTCCGCTCCCGCGGTACTTTTCACCATTCCCTCACGGTACTATCCGCTATCGGTCACCAGGGAATATTTAGGCTTAGCGGGTGGTCCCGCCAGATTCACACGGGATTTCTCGGGCCCCGTGCTACTTGGGTGTCTCTCAAACGAGCCGTTGATGTTTCGACTACGGGGGTCTTACCCTCTACGCCGGACCTTTCGCATGTCCTTCGCCTACATCAACGGTTTCTGACTCGTCTCACGGCCGGCAGACCGTGGAAGAGAGATCCCACAACCCCGCATGCGCAACCCCTGCCGGGTCTCACACACATACGGTTTAGCCTCATCCAGTTTCGCTCGCCACTACTCCCGGAATCACGGTTGTTTTCTCTTCCTGCGGGTACTGAGATGTTTCACTTCCCCGCGTTCCCTCCACACTGCCTATGAGTTCAGCAGCGGGTGACAGCCCATGACGACTGCCGGGTTTCCCCATT
Source organism: Allobosea sp. NPDC055594 (assembly GCF_053618995.1). NCBI lineage: Bacteria > Pseudomonadati > Pseudomonadota > Alphaproteobacteria > Hyphomicrobiales > Alloboseaceae > Allobosea > Allobosea sp. NPDC055594. Next base: position 276 of record NZ_JBSHIO010000047.1, on the reverse strand, counting down.
CGGAAACCCCCGGATCAAAGCTCGGTTGACAGCTCCCCGGGGCCTATCGTGGCCTCCCACGTCCTTCATCGGTTCCTGGTGCCAAGGCATCCACCGTGCGCCCTTAAAAACTTGGCCACAGATGCTCGCGTCCACTGTGCAGTTCTCAAACAACGACCAGCCACCCATCACCCCCGCCTAACGGCAGAGTGCACTGGGGCCGGCGACCGAAGACAACCCGGGCTTTCGCCCGTGCCTTCAGACACCCAACAGCGTGCCCGACCCTCCTCGTCGTCC
>NZ_JBSHIO010000046.1:0-2163 GCF_053618995.1 Allobosea sp. NPDC055594 | reverse complement strand
GACCGGCACAGCGCCCGCCGAAGAAGCACTCGCGCCCGCCGCGCCGGCGATCTCCGAAAAGCCAAGCTTCGTAAAATCCGGGATCAAGCTCATCGGTCTCTCCCGTCAGGGCGCCGCAATGGCGTGGGCGCTGCGCAGCGCTTCGATCACATCGCAGCCAGCGAAGATGAAGGCGCTCACCCCCGCCTGGTTCAAGGCGCTTTCGAGATCGCCCGGCCGGCCCGCGAGCCAGACGCTCGCGCCTTTGGCCTGCAACGCCTGCGCGACCGCGATCGCCTCGCCGGCATAACCGGCATCGGAACCGCAGAGGCAGGCGAGCCTCGCGCCCGAGGTCTCGAAGGCGGTGACGAGCGCTGCAAGATCCGTCGCGCCGCCGCTGGCGAAGCCGTCTCCGGACGGCGCGGCGAGACCGCCGGCCTCGAACAGATTGCGGGCGAAGCCGGCCCGCGCCGTGAAATCGGCGATCGAACCGAGCGTCGCGAGGAAGACGGTCGGACGTGTGCCGCGCCGCGTCGTAGCTGCGTCGGCTTGATCGCGCAGGGCTTCGAACGCCTCCGCCAGCCGCACCGACGGCAGGGCCTCCGTCATAAGTCCTGTCTCGGTAGCGACCGCCTCAGAGCCATCCGCCACCGGCGGGACGGCGAGCACGCTGACGCTCGTCTCCCCGAGATTGGGGAATTCGCTCGTCCCGGTGATCGGCTCGCGGCGGGTCGCAATCGCCTTGGCCCGCAGCGCGCGCTGGCGGGCCAATCCCTGCTGGACATGACCATTGGCGAGCGCTGCGATCATGCCGGGCAGACCGTCGGCGGCTTCGCGCTCGAGATCCTGCAGCTTGCTCCAGCCCTGCTCGCAGAGCCCCTGGGTCAGCGCTTCGAAGCCGCCAGCGCCGGCCGCCGGATCGGCGACGCGCCAGAGATTGGCCTCTTCCAGCAGGATCAATTGCGTATTCCGCGCCACGCGCCGGGCGAAGGCGTCGGCTAAGCCGAGCGCCGCGGTGAAGGGCAGGACGGTGAGCGAATCCGCACCGCCGATACCGGCCGAGAAGCTGGCGATCGTGGCGCGCAGCTGATTCACCCAGGGATCGCGCCTCGTCAGCGAGCGCCAGGCGGTCTCCGCATGCAGCGCCATCGGCTTCGGTGCGAGGCCGCAGGCCTGCTGCACCCGCTCCCAGAGCAGCCGCGCCGCCCGGAACTTGGCGATGGTCATGAACTCGTCGGTATCGGCAACGAGCGTGAAGGAGATCGCGTCGCGCGCCAGGTCGAGCGCCATGCCACCGGCCTCCAGCGCCCTGAGATAGGCGAGCGCCGTCGCCATCGCCGCGCCGAGCTCCTGCGCCTCGCTCGCCCCCGCCTCGTGATAGGGCCTGGTATCGACCGTCAGGAATGGGCCGGAAAAGCCCCGCCCCCTGAGTTCGCCGATCAGCGTGGCGAGGCGCCGGCCGAGTTCAGGCCATGCCGCCGAAAGCGCGCCATGGCTGGCGAATACGCCGATCGGATCGAGGCCGAAGTCCACGTCCGCCTTGGCGGGGTCGATATCGCGGCGCGCGATCAGCTCCGCGACCAAACGGGCGTTGCGCTCCCCGGCCGGCGCCGGATCGAGCCGCAGGCGGATCAGATCGAGCATCACCCCGTCGAGCGCCGTGTCGAGAGCCGCGACATCCTCGGCGACCAGACCGTAGCCGCGGGCAGCGCGCGCACCGGCGAAGCTGAGGACCAGTGTCTCTGCGCCGCCTTCGAGGTCGGCGAGCGCAAGGTCGCGAGCGGCAGCCGGTGAAGGATGGTCGAGCCTGGCGGCGACCTGCCAGCGGCCGGTCGCGGCGCGCATCGGCCGCAGCCCGGCGGGTGCGGCAGGGTAGAGCGGCGCGATCCGGATGCCGTCCGCGCTCTGGGAAACGAGGCGCTTCTCGAAATCGGCGCCTTTCAGCACCTTGTCGACAGCGCTGCGCCATTGCGCCTGATCGGGCAGCGGAAAGGCGGCGGCGACCGTTTCGGGAAGCATGGCGTCCTCCGTGGCGTCTCTCACGTGAATTCGATGATGACGGCGTCGACGGCGAGTGAGTCGCCTTCCCTGGCGAGGATCTTTGCGATGGTGACGTCCTTTTCGGCGCGCAGGACGTTTTCCATCTTCATCGCCTCGACCATGGCGAGCGGCTCGCCGGCCTTG
>NZ_JBSHIO010000045.1:0-2196 GCF_053618995.1 Allobosea sp. NPDC055594 | reverse complement strand
TGCTGTTCGGTGCGGTCTTCCTGCTCTGCGCCTCCTGGACGCTGCAGGTGAAGGAGCATATCCGCATCGACATCGTGAACAGCATGCTGCCCAAGCGGGTCCAGCAATGGATCGACCTGGTCGGCCATGTGCTCTTCCTGATGCCGTTCGCCCTGCTCATCGTCTACCATTCGGTGCCGTTCTTCCTGCGCTCCTATGCGATCAACGAGCAGTCGCTCTCGGCCGGCGGCCTGCCGCAATGGCCCGCCAAGGGCCTGGTCGTGATCGGCTTCGTAATGCTCGTCTTCCAGGGCGTCGCCGAGATCATCAAGCAGATCGCGATTATGCGCGGCGATCTCGACGACGACGACAGCTCGCGCGGCCATGCGGCCGCTGCCGAGGCCGAGGCCCAGCGCCTGCTCGACCAGGCGAAGGCCGAAGGCCTCGCCCCGTGAGCCCAGCAGCAGATTCCCGGAACGCTTCCATGACCCTCGCCCGCTCCGCCCGCGCCTGCGCGCTGCTGCTCGCGCTCAGCGCCGCCGCCTTCTTCAGCCTGCATACCGGCGAGGCGCAGGCCGCCGGCTTCGGCGACTTCCTGCGCGAGAACATGGCGCCGGTGATGTTCGCCGCGCTCGTCTTCTTCCTGCTGCTCGGCTACCCCGTCGCCTTCGCGCTCGCCGCCAACGGCCTGCTCTTCGCCCTGGTCGGCATCGAGCTCGGCATGTTCCAGGAGAACTTCCTGCAGGCCCTGCCGGAGCGCATCTACGGCACGATGAACAACGACGTGCTGCTCGCCATCCCGTTCTTCACCTTCATGGGGCTGGTGCTGGAGCGCTCGGGTATGGCCGAGGACCTGCTCGACACGATCGGCCAGCTCTTCGGGCCGATCCGTGGCGGCCTCGCCTATGCCGTGGTCTTCGTCGGCGCCCTGCTCGCCGCCACCACCGGCGTCGTCGCCGCCTCGGTGATCTCGATGGGCCTGATCTCGCTGCCGATCATGCTGCGCTACGGCTATGACCGGCGCCTCGCCACCGGCATCATCGCCGCGTCGGGCACGCTCGCCCAGATCATCCCACCCTCGCTGGTCCTGATCGTCCTCGCCGACCAGCTCGGCCGCTCGGTCGGCGACATGTATGAGGGCGCCTTCGTGCCCGGCCTGGTGCTGGCCAGCCTCTATGCCGGCTACATCTTCCTGATCACCATCGTCTATCCCAAGCGCGCCCCCGGCCTGCCGCCGGAGGCCCAGACCCTGCGCGACGCCGACGGCAAGACCAGGCGCTTCTCGCTGCTGGTGGTGACGCTGATCTGCTTTGCCATCGCCTATGCCTATATGAAGCTCTTCACCAAGCTCACCGCCGGCGCCGACTTCGTCATCCTGACCATGTCGATCATGGTCGCCGCGGCCTTCGTCATCGCCCTCGCCAACAAGATCCTGAAGCTCAACCTGCTCTCGCGCATGACCGAGCAGGTGATCTTCGTGATGGTGCCGCCGCTCGCCCTGATCTTCCTCGTGCTCGGCACCATCTTCATCGGCCTCGCAACCCCGACCGAGGGCGGCGCCATGGGCGCGGCCGGCGCGATCCTGCTCGCCTGGGGCAAGAAGCGCATGACCTTCGACCTGCTGCGCCAGGCGACCGAGTCGACCGCCAAGCTCTCGGCCTTCGTGCTCTTCATCCTGGTCGGCGCGCGGGTGTTCTCGCTGACCTTCTACGGCGTCAACGGCCATCTCTGGGTCGAGCACCTGCTCGTCGGCCTGCCCGGCGGCGCCACCGGATTCCTGATCGTCGTCAACGTGATGGTCTTCCTGCTCGCCTTCTTCCTCGACTTCTTCGAGCTCGCCTTCATCATCGTGCCGCTGCTCGGACCGGCCGCCGACAAGCTCGGCATCGACCTGATCTGGTTCGGCGTCATCCTCGCGGTCAACATGCAGACCTCGTTCATGCATCCGCCCTTCGGCTTCGCCCTGTTCTTCCTGCGCTCGGTCGCGCCCAAGGAACGCTACAAGGACAAGGTCACCGGCAAGATGATGGAGCCGGTCACAACCGGACAGATCTACTGGGGCGCCGTACCCTTCGTCGTCATCCAGTGCATCATGGTCGCTCTCGTCGTCTTCTTCCCGCAAATGGTCATGCACTACAAATCCTCCGCAGTGCAGCTCGACCAGCAGCAGATCAACAAACAGTTCGACTCAATCCAGATACCGGGACTGGGCGGAGG
>NZ_JBSHIO010000044.1:0-2366 GCF_053618995.1 Allobosea sp. NPDC055594 | reverse complement strand
AGCGTCGCGTTCTCGGTGGCGGCACGCAGATAGGCGCCGAGCTTGGTCTTCTCGATCATGAACCAGGTCGCGAGGCAGACCGCGATCGAGGCGACAACCACCCAGGCGCGATAGGTCGGCAGGAACATGAAGCCGAGATTATAGCCGCCGCGCAGCGCGTCCGGGATCTGGTAGGGCAGGCCCGAGGAGCCATAGCTGTTGCGGAACAGCCCCTGGATGATCAGGGCGAGGCCGAAGGTCAGCAGGAGCCCGTAGAGATGGTCGAGATGGGCGATCCGCGACAGGAATAATCGCTCGATGATGACGCCGGTGAAGCCGACGAGCACCGGGGCCAGGATCAGCGCCGCCCAATAGTTCACGCCGAGATAGTTCAGGCACATCCAGGCGACGAAGGCGCCCATCATGTACTGCGCGCCATGGGTGAAGTTGATGATGTTGAGCAGGCCGAAGATCACCGCCAGCCCGAGGCTGAGGATGGCGTAGAACGAGCCGTTGATCAGGCCGAGCAGAAGCTGGCCGAACAAGGCTTGCGGCGGAATGCCAAGTAACTCGAACATGCGGATCTACCGTTCCCGACAACAGGCAATCCGGGGCCGTCTCGCGGCCCCGGAGCCTTGGATGGTGCGGAGGCTGTCGTCAGCCCCTCACTTCTTGACGAGCGGGCACTCGCTTTCGGAAAGCGGCTTGAAGGCGTCGTCGGCCTTCAGCACCGCGACCTGCTTGTAATAGTCCCACGGTCCCTTCGATTCCGACGGCTTCTTGACTTCGAACAGGTACATGTCGTGCATCTTGCGGCCATCGGCGCGGACCGAGCCCTTGCCGAACAGCGGGTCGTCCGTCGGCAGCTCCTTCATCTTTGCCATCACGGCGGTGGCGTCCTTGCTCTTGGCCGCCTCGATGCCCTTGAGATAGTGCAGCATGCCGGAATAGACGCCGGCCTGGACCATGGACGGCTTCTTGCCGCCATTGGCCTTGGCGAAGCGCTCCGACCAGGCGCGCGTCCCGTCATTATTGTCCCAGTAGAAGGCCTCGGTCAGGACCAGCCCCTGCGCCGTCTGCAGGCCGAGCGCATGCACGTCGGTGATGAAGACCAGGAGACCGGCGAGCTTCTGCCCGGCCGAGGTGATGCCGAATTCGCCCGCCTGCTTGATCGAGTTGATCGTGTCGCCGCCGGCATTGGCGAGACCGATGACCTTGGCCTTCGAGGCCTGGGCCTGGAGCAGGAAGGAGGAGAAGTCGGTGCCCGGGAACGGCGTGCGAACCGCGCCGACGACCTTGCCGCCGTTCTTGGTGACGATGGCGCCGGTGTCGCGCTCCAGCGCATGGCCGAAGGCGTAGTCGGCGGTCATGAAGAACCAGCTGTCGCCGCCGGCTTTCACCATGGCGCCGCCCGTGCCCTGGGCCAGCGCATAGGTGTCGTAGGTCCAGTGGATCGTGTTCGGCGAACAGGCCTTGCCGGTCAGGTCCGAGGAGGCTGCGCCCGAATTGATGTGGATCTTGTTCTTTTCCTTGGTGATCTGGTTGACCGCCAGCGCGACCGAGGAGGTCGGCACGTCCAGGATCGCGTCGACGCCGTCCTGATCATACCACTGCCGGGCGATGGTCGAGCCGACGTCCGGCTTGTTCTGGTGGTCGGCCGAGACGATCTCGACCTTGATGCCCTTCTCCGCCGCCTTGAAATCCTCGACCGCCATGCGGGCCGCGATCACCGAGCCTTCGCCGGAGAGGTCGGCATAGAGGCCTGAGCGGTCGTTCATTACGCCGACCTTGACGCTGGTCTGGGCCTGGGCGGCGCCGGCCGCCAGTGCGGCGAGCGCGGTCCCGAGAAGCAGTGCTGTAGTCTTCATGCCGTTCCTCCACCTTATGTCTTTGTTCTGGACTGGTTCAGACGCCGAGATAGCCGTGTAGCTTGTCGATATTGGCGTCGAGCTCCTCGTTCGGGATCATGTCGATCACCTTGCCCTGCTCGACGACGTAGTGACGGTCGGCGACGGTCTGGGCGAAGCGGAAGTTCTGCTCGACCAGGACGATGGTGAAGCCCTTCTGCTTGAGCATGCGGATGGTCGCGCCGATCTGGTCGATGATCACCGGGGCGAGGCCCTCGGTCGGCTCGTCGAGCAGCAGCAGATTGGCGCCGGTGCGCAGGATGCGGCCGATCGCCAGCATCTGCTGCTCGCCGCCCGAGAGCTTGGTGCCCTGGCTCCTCAGCCGCTCCTTGATGTTGGGGAAGAGCTCGAAGATCTGCGCGACCGAGAGCCCGCCAGGCTTCATCTGCGGCGGCAGCATCAGGTTCTCCTCGACCGAGAGGGTCGAGTAGATGCCGCGCTCCTCGGGGACATAGCCGAGGCCGAGCCTGGCGATGGCGC
>NZ_JBSHIO010000043.1:0-2534 GCF_053618995.1 Allobosea sp. NPDC055594 | reverse complement strand
GGACTAAGCCGCTCTCGCGGCAGGGCGCTGCGGCACGGTCATCGCTGAGATTTCGCCTGTGAGGCGCTGCATCCGAGGATTTCGGGGTCGTTTCCCCTGATCCTTGGAGGCCTCCATGACCGATGCCGTCACCGTCAGTCCGCTGCGCCAGCGGATGATCGAGGACATGACCATCCGCCGGTTTGGCGAGCACACGCAGCGCGATTATGTGCGGCAGGTCCGGGAGTTCACGGTCTTCCTCGGCCTGTCGCCGGATCGGGCCGAGCCCGAGGATCTGCGACGCTACCAGCTTCACCTGGCTTCGCTTGGTGCGAGCTACGCCCGGATGAACCAAGCCTGCACGGCGTTACGGTTCTTCTTCCACGTCACTCTGGGTCGGACCGGGTTCGGCGACCGCATGGCGCGGATCCCGACGCCGGAGCGCCTGCCGGTGGTGCTGGGCACCGAAGAGGTCGCGCTGTTGCTGGCGCATGCGCGGAGCCTGAAGGACCGGGCGGCGCTTAGCATCGCCTATGGCTGCGGACTGCGGGTCTCGGAGATCGCCCACCTCAAGGTCGCCGACATCGACAGCGCCCGCATGCTGATCCGGGTCGAGCAGGGCAAGGGCCGCAAGGACCGCTATGTCATGCTCGCGCCCGACCTGCTCGATCTGCTGCGACAATGGTGGCGGGTGAAGCGGCCGCGCGGCTGGCTCTTTCCCGGCCAGCAGCCGGGCCAGCCGATCACGACGCGTCAGCTCAACCGAGCCTGCCATGCCGCAGCCGTTGCGGCGAAGCTCGACAAGCGGGTGTCGATGCACACGCTGCGGCACAGCTTCGCCACGCATCTGCTGGAACGGAAGACCGATATCCGGGTGATCCAGGTCCTGCTCGGCCACAGGAAGCTCGACACCACTGCCGTCTATACCCGCGTCGCGCTGAAGACCCTGCGCGAGGTGACCAGCCCGCTCGCGCTGCTGGCGCCGCCGCCACCGCCGTAACGCTCCGCGCCGATCATGGCGCGGCCTTCGCTGGAGGTCGCGGATATCCTGAACCGGCATGGCGACGCCTTCCTCGCGCGCCACCGGCTCAGCCGCGGCCAGCTCAAGGTCATCGGTGCGATCCGGGCCTGCCGCACGGCTGCGCTCGGCGGCCATGTCATGGCCTGCGGCGACTGCGATCACGCGACGATCGCCTACAACTCCTGCCGCAACCGCCACTGCCCACGCTGCCAGAGCGCGGCGGCGAAGGACTGGCTGGCGGACCGGCAAGCCGATCTCCTGCCCGTGCCTTACTACCATCTCGTTTTCACCTTGCCGGCGCCCCTCGCGGCCATCGCCTTCCAGAACAAGGCCGAGGTCTATGGTCTGTTGTTCAAGGCAGCGGCCGCGTCGCTCGCCACCATCGCGATCGATCCCCGCCATCTCGGCGCCCGCATCGGCTTCACCAGCGTCCTTCACACCTGGGGATCGGCGATGACGCACCATCCCCATCTCCATATCATCACGCCCGGCGGCGGCCTCTCGCCGGACGGCGCGCGCTGGATCGCGTGCCGGCCCGGCTTCTTCCTGCCGGTGCGCGTGCTCTCCCGGCTGTTCCGCAGGCTCTTCCTCGAAGGGCTCGCGGCCCTGCACGCGGCCGGCCGGCTCGCCTTCCATGGCGATCTCGCTCATCTGGCCGAAGCCCATGCCTTCACCGCCATGCTGGCGCCGCTGCGACGAGCCGACTGGGTTGTCTATGCCAAGCGCCCCTTCGGTGGCCCCGAGGCCGTGCTGGCCTATCTCGCCCGCTACACCCACCGCGTCGCCATCGCCAACAGCCGCCTCGTCGCCTTGGATCGGCACGGGGTCACGTTCCGCTGGAAGGATTATCGCGCCCGCTCCGCCGGCAAGGCCTGGCGCAAGACCATGACGCTGGCGGCCCACGAGTTCATCCGCCGCTTTCTGCTCCACATCCTGCCCGACGGCTTCCACCGTATCCGCCACTACGGCCTGCTCGCCTCCAGCCGGCGCGCCGGCACCATCGCCCGCATCAGGCAGATCATCGCGGCGCCGACGCCGGCCGCAACGACGGCAGATCGTGAAGCTGAGTTCTCGGCCGAACAATCCGATCTGGTCGACGAGCGGAGGTCACCTTGCCCATGCTGCGGTGGTCGCATGATCATCGTCGAGCGCTTCGCTCCGGGCACAGCGCCGCGCACCATCGTCGCCGTCAGGATCGACACATCATGACGACGGCGCCGGGGAGCCACCCAGACGGACCACCGCCGGTCTCAGCCAGAGAGCGGGCAAGCCCGTTCGCCCCGATGGCGGAAACAGAGATCACCGCAGGCTCGAATATATCCAATGCGAGGCCAAGTGCGGGCTCCCGGGCATCTCGGTCGGAGCATCGCGCCGCCGTCCCGCGCCTCGCACGATCCCGCCGACCAGGCCGCGCGGCGAAATCCCCATAGCGCACGACCCCGGGCCGCGGCTTCCTCCCCTGGAGGCTTTCGGACGCCGGCCCTCAGCCCGGTCAGACCCCGCCCGCACGGACCGGCATCCGAAACCCTTCACA
>NZ_JBSHIO010000042.1:0-2591 GCF_053618995.1 Allobosea sp. NPDC055594 | reverse complement strand
TGTCAACGGCGGTCGGATTCCAGGCCAGGGTGGCGGAGCAAAAGTAGGCCACTGGCGTCGTGGAGCGGCGGATATGGCAAGGGCCCCGATCGGGGCCCTTGCCATATCCGCTGCCGGGATTGATCAGGCGATGATCTCGCCGGTTTCAGGATCGGCGTTTTCGACGGCGGCCTGGGTTTCCTCCGCCGCGGCGGTGGCGCGCCGGCGGCCAGCGGATTGCCTGAGGCGGTAGCTGTCGCCGTTCATGGCCAGGATGCTGACGTGGTGGGTGAGCCGGTCGAGCAGCGCGCCGGTCAGCCGCTCCGATCCGAGGACCGAGGTCCAGTCCTCGAAGGGCAGGTTCGAGGTGACGATGGTCGAACCGCGCTCGTAGCGCTGCGAGAAGACCTCGAACAGGAGCTCGGCGCCGGTCGGCGACAGCGGCACATAGCCGAGCTCGTCGACGATCAGCAGCTTGACCGCCTGCAACTCGCGCTGGAGCCGGAGCAGACGCTTCTCGTCGCGGGCCTCGAGGAGCTGGCTGACCAGCGAAGCCGCCGTGGTGAACGCAACGGAGAAGCCCTTCTGGCAAGCGGCCAGCCCGAGCGCGAGAGCGACATGGGTCTTGCCCGTGCCGCTGTTGCCGAGTGCGATGATGTTCTCCCGGCGCAGGATGTAGCCGCATCGTGCCAGTTCCAGCACGAGCATCTTGTTGAGGCTCGGGATCGCCGTGAAGTCGAAGGTGTCGAAGCTCTTCACCGCCGGGAACCGCGCCGCCCGGATCCGCCGCTCGACCATGCGCCGTTCCCGGTCGATCAGTTCGAGCTCGACCAGCCGCAGCAGATAGCGGGGATGATCGACGCCGTCCCGGGCGCATTCCCGCGCGACCTTGTCGTATTCGCGCAGCACGGTCGGCAGCTTCAGATGCTTGAGATGATGTGCCAGCAGCACCTGCGGCGTTCCCGCGGTGGTGCCCGCCGGCATCGCCTCCTTCGCCGGGCCCATCATGCCGCGGCTCCCGGCAGGAGCACGGCATAATCGGCGGCCGAGGTCGTCTTCACCGCCGTCTTCGGCAGATGCGGATAGGCCGCCAGATTGAGGCGGGCCGGACGCCGTTCCAGGCGCGCCAGCGCGATCAGCTTCACCGCGTCGAAGCCGATCGCGCCGAGCCGGATTGCCTCACCGACGGCGAAGCTCACGACATCGCGCGGCAGGGCCTCCATCAGCCGCAGCACCTGGATGAACTCGCGCTTGCCGCGATTGCCCATCCGCGCTTCCAGCAGATGGCGCAGGTGCTGGAAGGCCTCGGGCAGGTCCCAGCCCTGCAACGCCGCCGCCTGGTCGAGCGCGTTCGGCTTTTCCTCAATCAGCGCCAGATAATGCAGCGGATCGGCGACGAACACGCCGGTCCCGTAACTGCGCGGATGCCGGGCGATCTCCTCGCCCCGGCACAGGATCACGACCTCCTCGACGAAGCCCTTCACCACCACGTCCTGGAAGCCATAGGCCGTCGGCACCGAGTAATCGTTCGACCGGTAGCGAACCAGCGCCGTCGATGAGACCCGCCCACCACGCTTCTCGCACGGCTCCAGCGGCACCGCCGGCAAGGGGCGCAGGGCCTCACAATCGGCCGAGAGACGCTCGCCGATCGTCTGCGCGTGTCGACCAGTCCGCTCGCCCTGTCGCCGGCGGCAGCGCTCGGCCAACATCGCGTTCAGCTCGGCGAAGCTCGCCGCCACCGGGATCGGCGTCAGGAAGTTCGAGCGGGCATACTTCACCAGCCCCTCGACCTTGCCCTTGTCGTTGCCCTTGCCCGGGCGGCCAAACCGATCCCGGAACAGATAGTGGCTCACCAACTCGGTGAACGCCCGCGTCCGCTCGCGCCAGCCATCGCCGCAGATCTTCGCCACCGCGATGCGCGTGTTGTCGTAGAGCACCGACAGCGGTACGCCGCCGAAGAAGCCGAACGCCGAGACGTGACCGTCCAGGAAGGCTTCCGTCGTCTCCCGCGGATAGGCCTTCACGAAGCAGGCGTCCGACTGTGGCAGGTCCAGGCAGAAGAAGTGGATCTTCTGACGCACCCCGCCGATCACCGCGGTTGCCTCGCCAAAATCCACCTGGGCGTGACCGGGTGGGTGCGCCAGCGGAACGAAGGTCTCGCGACCGCGCGCCCGGCAAAGCCGCACATGGTCCTTCACCACCGTGTAGCCGCCGGCAAAGCCGTGCTCGTCCCGCAGACGTTCGAAGATCCGCTTCGCCGTATGGCGCTGCTTCACCGGTGACGCCCGATCCCCGTCCAGGATCGCCTCGATCACCGGCAGCAGCGGACCGAGCTTCGGCTTCTCGACCGGCCTCGTGCGCGTGTAGCCCGGAGGGATCGAGAACCGGCACATCTTGGCGATCGTCTCGCGGCTCAGTCCGAACACGCGAGCCGCTTCCCGTCGGCTCTGCTTCTGGTTGAAAACGAAATCGCGAACCGCCGCGTAGACCTCCACAGCGAACATCCTCGCCGACCCCAAAGGGGCCAGCCTATCCAGTGGACGACTTTTACACCGCCCGCGCCCGCACAAGCGCCGGCGCTTCACTGGATGGTTTTCTCACCGCCGTGCACA
>NZ_JBSHIO010000041.1:0-2593 GCF_053618995.1 Allobosea sp. NPDC055594 | reverse complement strand
TGTCAACGGCGGTCGGATTCCAGGCCAGCGTGGCGGAGTAAAAGCAGGCCACTGGCGTTGGGGAGCGGCGGATATGGCGAGGGCCCCGATCGGGGCCCTCGCCATATCGCGCTGCCGGGATTGCTCAGGCGATGATCTCGCCGGTTTCGGGATCGGCTTCGTCGGCGGTGGCCTGGTTTTGCTCCGCCGCGGCGGTGGCGCGGCGACGGCCGGCGGATTGCCTGAGGCGGTAGCTGTCGCCGTTCATGGCCAGGATGCTGACGTGGTGGGTCAGCCGGTCGAGAAGCGCACCGGTCAGCCGCTCCGACCCCAGGACCGAGGTCCAGTCCTCGAAGGGCAGGTTCGAGGTGACGATGGTCGAGCCACGCTCGTAGCGCTGCGAGAAGACCTCGAACAGAAGCTCGGCGCCGGTCGGCGACAGCGGCACATAGCCGAGCTCGTCAACGATCAGCAGCTTGACCGCCTGCAACTCGCGCTGGAGCCTGAGCAGGCGCTTCTCGTCGCGGGCCTCGAGGAGCTGGCTGACCAGCGAAGCCGCCGTGGTGAAGGCGACGGAGAAGCCCTTCTGGCAAGCGGCCAGCCCGAGCGCGAGAGCGACATGGGTCTTGCCCGTGCCACTGTTGCCGAGCGCGATGATGTTCTCCCGGCGCAGGATGTAGCCGCAGCGCGCCAGTTCCAGCACGAGCATCTTGTTGAGGCTCGGGATCGCCGTGAAGTCGAAGGTGTCGAAGCTCTTCACCGCCGGGAACCGCGCCGCCCGGATCCGCCGCTCGACCATGCGCCGTTCCCGGTCGATCAGTTCGAGTTCGACCAGCCGCAGCAGGTAGCGGGGATGATCGACGCCGTCCCGGGCGCATTCCCGCGCGACCTTGTCGTATTCGCGCAGGACCGTCGGCAGCTTCAGATGCTTGAGGTGATGGGCCAGCAGCACCTGCGGCGTTCCCGCGGTGGTGCCCGCCGGCATCACCTCCTTCGCCGGGCCCGTCATGCCGCCGCTCCAGGCAGGAGAACGGCATAATCGGCGGCCGAGGTCGTCTTCACTGCCGTCTTCGGCAGGTGCGGATAGGCCGCCAGGTTGAGACGGGCCGGGCGCCGCTCCAGACGCGCCAGGGCGATCAGCTTCACTGCATCGAAGCCGATCGCACCCAGTCGGATGGCCTCGCCCACGGCAAAGCTCACGACCTCGCGCGGAAGGGCCTCCATCAGCCGCAGCACCTGGATGAACTCACGCTTGCCGCGATTGCCCATCCGCGCTTCCAGAAGATGGCGCAGGTGCTGGAATGTCTCGGGCAGGTCCCAGCCCTGGAGCGCCGCCGCCTGGTCGAGCGCGTTCGGCTTGCTCTCAATCAGCGCCAGATAGTGCAGCGGATCGGCGACGAACACGCCGGTCCCGTAGCTGCGCGGGTGCCGGGCGATCTCCTCGCCCCGGCACAGGATCACGACCTCCTCGACGAAGCCCTTCGCCACCACGTCCTGGAAGCCATAGGCCGTCGGCACCGAGTAGTCATTCGACCGATAGCGGACCAGCGCCGTCGACGAGACCCGCCCGCCACGCTTCTCGCACGGCTCCAGCGGCACAGCCGGCAAGGAGCGCAGGGCTTCAAGATCGGCCACGAGCCGTTCGCCAATCGTCTTCGCATGCCGACCGGCCCGCTCGCCCTGCCGCCGGCGGCAGCGCTCTGCCAGCATCACGTTCAGTTCGGCGAAGCTTGCCGCCACCGGGATCGGCGTCAGGAAGTTCGAGCGGGCATGCTTCACCAGCCCTTCGACCTTGCCCTTGTCGTTGCCCTTGCCCGGGCGCCCGAACCGATCCCGGAACAGATAGTGGCTCACCAGCTCGGTGAAGGCCCGCGTCCGCTCACGCCGGCCGTCGCCGCAGATCTTCGCCACCGCGATGCGCGTGTTGTCATAGAGGATCGACAGCGGCACACCGCCGAAGAAGCCAAAAGCCGAGACGTGACCGTCCAGGAACGCTTCCGTCGTCTCGCGTGGATAGGCCTTTACGAAACAGCCGTCCGACTGTGGCAGGTCCAAGCAGAAGAAGTGGATCTTCTGCCGCACACCGCCAATCACCGCGGTCGCCTCGCCAAAATCGACCTGGGCGTGCCCGGGCGGATGCGCCAGCGGAACAAAGGTCTCCCGGCCCCGCGCCCGGCAGAGCCGCACATGGTCCTTCACCACCGTGTAGCCGCCGGCAAAGCCGTGCTCGTCACGAAGGCGCTCGAAGATCCGCTTCGCCGTATGACGCTGCTTCACCGGTGATGTCCGATCTGCCTCCAGGATCGCTTCGATCACCGGCAGAAGCGGACCCAGCTTCGGCTTCTCGACCGGCTTCGTGCGTGTGTAGCCCGGCGGCAGCGAGAACCGGCACATCTTCGCAACCGTCTCGCGGCTCAGCCCGAACACGCGAGCCGCTTCCCGCCGGCTCTTCTCCTGGTTGAAAACGAAATCGCGAACCGCCGCGTAAATCTCCACAGCGAACATCCCCGCCAACCCCGAAAGGGGTCAGCCTATCCAGTGGCCGACTTTTACGCCGCCCGCGCCGGCACAAACGCCGGCGCTCCACTGGATGGTTTTCTCACCGCCGTGCACA
>NZ_JBSHIO010000040.1:0-2612 GCF_053618995.1 Allobosea sp. NPDC055594 | reverse complement strand
CAGCCTACAAGGAACCCAGTTGCACGGGTAGGAATGAGAAAACGCCACCTTACGGCGGTCTGCAACGGGTAAACCTCAGGGTGGGAACAGGAGAGCGCACGAGGGAGCGACCCATCGGAAACGGTGGGGATCTTTAAGTCCTGTCGGGTTTCGCCACTTCTGATTTGAGCACCAGAAATCGCCTGATTTCTGTGAGTCTCGTCAGGAGGGCGAAGCCTATGGAAAACCGGCAACGTCTCAGCTCTCTTTCACTCTCCGTCATGGCCTTCTGCCTGAGCAAGTAACGCTCGCCGCAGCGTCATGACCGAACGAAGTGAGCGAATGACCGAGGAAGCGTAATGTCTGTAATGCTGAACAGGGCTCGGATCGCTCGGTACACCCGTTTCCACCCTGATTACACACTCGGCTGCAACGGTTTCTTGTCGTTTTCCACTTTTCCCTGCACAACGGTACAACGGCAATATCCGGGCAGGACATGTAAAGTTAGCTAACTTTACGCCTGCCTTATTCGCATGACTGCTCAAAGGAAAACCCATGCTCGATGATCGTACACGACAACTTCGTGTAGACGGATTCCGTAAGGCCGAGGCTTCTCTCCGGCTTGAAGGCATGGACCCCTCTGGAACGCCGCTCTATGAATCGGTTAAGGCACGTATTCTTTCCGGTGAGATTACCTATGGAGAAGGCCTCGCTGAAATACTGGCTCATTACCAGAAGCGCGCTGACAGCAACTGACGCGGACAAGATGTGTCTTTGGAGTACCGCCGGCACGCCAAATCCTCCTGGTCAGGCTCCTGCCCGACACCCGTCAGGTACTCCGGTTCCTCCTCGTTAAATCCGACCCCTTTGGCGATTTCCTGCCGCGCCTGGCGGCTTGGCCAACGCCTCACGACCGCACAGTAAACTGTGCACCCGTTCACCGTTATCGGGTGAGTTAATCACCGGAAATCCCCCTTTGGTGACAGCTTCCGCGCGAAACCCCCGACCATTCACTCGTGTGCATAGCCATGCAGCCGCGCCAAAATCATCAGGGGCGTTTTTTCACGATACAGGCAGGGAAAGGTGCCCAAAACGGCCCGGATGCGGCAGAAACGCGCTGAGGGCCTTTCTGGGGGTGCGGGCAAGGGATGTTATGGTAAATAGGACTCTGATATGAAGATCACTCAGGCATGATGCTGCTATAAAATGGATTACGTGCACTATTCTGGTATTAACATGAACTATTATTTTTATACAACGTACTGATAATAATGATTTTTTAGTGTGCGCTTATTCTAGAAAGATTTAACCCTAAAGACTATAAGTCTTTAGGGTTCTCGGTCATAATTTTTAAAAACGCATTCATGACCACTGGGAGATTGATTATGTCACCTGAAAACTGGGTAGCTTTACTTGAGCGCATTGCTCGTATCTCGATGGATTTATCGCGGCTGATTCTGTCAGTGGTCATGCTGCTGATTTGTCTACACATGTATTTTGGAGGATAAATGACGCCCTTTTGGAAGCCCATGCCTTATTACGCTCTTCGAGAAAAAGAAGTTTTAAAACTTTTCAAGAGGAATAATTTATCTTCAAGCATTGCTGCCATTAAAATATATATTTTAATTTGCTTAACTAGCAACTTAGATGAAAATGGGAACTATTGTACCTCTTTAACTTATGACCAATTGACCAAGTACGCCTCGCTTAGCCGTAAGTTGGTCAGCAATGGTTTGAAAAAACTATATGAATTGGAGTTGCTGAATTTTGAGGGTGACAAAAAGAAAAAATATTATTTGATGGGTGTGAAGAGAACTGGGAAGGTTTTTTCAGAAACCAGATTCAAGTCATCACAAGGATACTGGGCAAAACTGCCGTTTGCTGGGTTTGTAGATGGTTCTGGTAGAATTACAGCATTTGAGTCAATGAGCAATCGAAGTCCAGTCGAGCTAAATTCACTAAAGCTTTTTATTTATTTGTTATCTATCAGATCAAAAGATCAGGTTTCTATTAGTGTGACGTTAAGTAAGATAAGATCAAAGTTAGATATTTCATTCCAGGATATAATGATTGCGATAGGTTTCATGCAGTCAATAGGCATGCTTTATAAGGTTAATCTCGGCGTTAATACTATATCTAACTACGATGCTGCCTTTTCCATAAATTTTCTTGTTTGCGGATGGGAGAGTCTGGAGTGGAAGCCCACTTATCTTTCTCATGATGAATGGAAAAATAAGATGTTAGCAAAAATGTTTCCTGAAAAATGATGCTTTTTTTGACTAATCTTGAGCTTAGAAGGAAGCCTGACTTCTTGACCGCTAACCATTTTAAAGCGTATCTTAGCCTTGAAACGAAAAAACCACCCGGCAAGGTGGTTTTTTCGAAGGTTCGCAAGAGTTGACGCTCTTTTGAACCGCGGTAACTGGCTTGGAGGAGCACAGTCACCAAAACTGTCCTTTCAGTGTAGCCTTATCGCACCCGAAACTTCAAGACTCTCCTCCTCTAAACCTGTTACCAGTGGCTACCGCCAGTGGCGCTTTGTCGTGTCTGTCAGGGTTGGATTCAAGAGTACAGTTACCTGAATAGGCGCGGTAGTCGGGTTGAACGGGGAGTTCGTGCATACAGCCCAGCTT
>NZ_JBSHIO010000039.1:2500-5582 GCF_053618995.1 Allobosea sp. NPDC055594 | reverse complement strand
TTTTGGGTTGTGAGTGGCTGTTGTGTTGTTTCCGGGTGTTTGTTGATTGTCTTAAGCTGTTGTTTTTGTGGTGTTTTTTGTTGTTTGGGTGTTTTTGTCGAAAAACTTTCATGAAGCGTGTTGACAGTCTGAGATGGTTCCCCCTATAAGACGGCCATCGAGACGGCGACGCCGCTGGCGGCGCCGCTCACCGCTTCACTGGAACGTTGGGCCTGGTAGCCGACTAGATCGGCACGGAAGGCTGTTCCGAGATGAAGTTTGCTGTTTGAAAACTGAAGACAGAAAGAGAAACGTGGACGGCGAAGTTCTTGCGGACTTGCCTTCGGGCAAGTCAAACGAGACTTCGGTGTGCTGCGTTTACAAGAGCCATCGCTGATTACTTCGGTAATCAAGCAATGACTCCGTCAATACGCAGCGATGCCGGAACAAACTCATCAAATCTGAGAGTTTGATCCTGGCTCAGAGCGAACGCTGGCGGCAGGCTTAACACATGCAAGTCGAACGGGCACTTCGGTGCTAGTGGCAGACGGGTGAGTAACACGTGGGAACGTACCTTTCGGTTCGGAATAATCCAGGGAAACTTGGACTAATACCGGATACGCCCTTCGGGGGAAAGATTTATCGCCGATAGATCGGCCCGCGTCTGATTAGCTAGTTGGTGAGGTAATGGCTCACCAAGGCGACGATCAGTAGCTGGTCTGAGAGGATGATCAGCCACATTGGGACTGAGACACGGCCCAAACTCCTACGGGAGGCAGCAGTGGGGAATATTGGACAATGGGCGCAAGCCTGATCCAGCCATGCCGCGTGAGTGATGAAGGCCTTAGGGTTGTAAAGCTCTTTTGTCCGGGAAGATAATGACTGTACCGGAAGAATAAGCCCCGGCTAACTTCGTGCCAGCAGCCGCGGTAATACGAAGGGGGCTAGCGTTGCTCGGAATCACTGGGCGTAAAGGGCGCGTAGGCGGACTCTTAAGTCGGGGGTGAAAGCCCAGGGCTCAACCCTGGAATAGCCTTCGATACTGAGAGTCTTGAGTTCGGAAGAGGTTGGTGGAATTGCGAGTGTAGAGGTGAAATTCGTAGATATTCGCAAGAACACCAGTGGCGAAGGCGGCCAACTGGTCCGATACTGACGCTGAGGCGCGAAAGCGTGGGGAGCAAACAGGATTAGATACCCTGGTAGTCCACGCCGTAAACGATGAATGCCAGCCGTTGGGGTGCATGCACTTCAGTGGCGCAGCTAACGCTTTAAGCATTCCGCCTGGGGAGTACGGTCGCAAGATTAAAACTCAAAGGAATTGACGGGGGCCCGCACAAGCGGTGGAGCATGTGGTTTAATTCGAAGCAACGCGCAGAACCTTACCAGCTTTTGACATGTCCGGTTTGATCGACAGAGATGTCTTTCTTCAGTTCGGCTGGCCGGAACACAGGTGCTGCATGGCTGTCGTCAGCTCGTGTCGTGAGATGTTGGGTTAAGTCCCGCAACGAGCGCAACCCTCGCCCCTAGTTGCCATCATTCAGTTGGGAACTCTAGGGGGACTGCCGGTGATAAGCCGCGAGGAAGGTGGGGATGACGTCAAGTCCTCATGGCCCTTACAGGCTGGGCTACACACGTGCTACAATGGCGGTGACAATGGGCAGCGAAAGGGTGACCTCGAGCTAATCCCAAAAAGCCGTCTCAGTTCAGATTGTACTCTGCAACTCGAGTACATGAAGGTGGAATCGCTAGTAATCGTGGATCAGCATGCCACGGTGAATACGTTCCCGGGCCTTGTACACACCGCCCGTCACACCATGGGAGTTGGGTTTACCCGAAGGCGTCGCGCTAACCGCAAGGAGGCAGGCGACCACGGTAGGCTCAGCGACTGGGGTGAAGTCGTAACAAGGTAGCCGTAGGGGAACCTGCGGCTGGATCACCTCCTTTCTAAGGTAGAATTCTCCACGAGGTCTTTGATCTTGTATTGAATTCGCTTGGAACAAAAGAAGCCAGTCAGGCTTCGACATGCGGAACCTCGCCGTCTTCGTTTCTCTTTCTTTTTCCGGGCGATGCGCCTGGTCTGCCGACATAGGGTCGGCCGTGATCGGCGCATTCTGGGCCAACGCTTTAGAGGTCTTTGGCCGTGCCGAGAGGGTTTCCTCGAGGTTTTGGGCCTCGGGCCTGTAGCTCAGTTGGTTAGAGCGCGCGCTTGATAAGCGTGAGGTCGGAGGTTCAAATCCTCCCAGGCCCACCAGTTTCAAGGACTGCTTTTCTGATCGGGGCCATAGCTCAGTTGGGAGAGCGGTAGCTTTGCAAGCTTCAGGTCGTCGGTTCGATCCCGTCTGGCTCCACCAGAAAGTCCCGGAAAGTTCAGGTTTCATGGATTGCTGTCTTGTTGCAGCGATTGATGATGCTGTTTGTCATTGTGAAGAGGGAATGTATTCGAGAGCTGCTCATCCTGCAGCATGCTCGGTTCGATCACCAATCGACCGGGTTAAATCGGGTACATTCGGCAAGCATAATGGTCTTTCTGATCTTGTTTTGCAGCTTGATTGCTGCGGACATCGATCATGAGAACGATCAAGTGCCTTAAGAGCATTCGGTGGATGCCTTGGCGCTGAGAGGCGATGAAGGACGTGATACGCTGCGATAAGCCGTGGGGAGCTGCGAATAAGCTTTGATCCGCGGATTTCCGAATGGGGAAACCCACCTTCGATCTCTGTTATTCTAAGGATAGGTCTAGGCCTGTCCTTGGGCTAACAGAGATCAAGAGAAGGTATTGAACTCTGAATACATAGGGGTTCAAAGCTAACCCAGGGAACTGAAACATCTAAGTACCTGGAGGAAAGGACATCAACGAGACTCCGTCAGTAGCGGCGAGCGAACGCGGACCAGGCCAGTGCTTGCTTGGAATTTACCGGAAGTGGTTGGGAAACCACGCATTAATGGGTGATAGCCCCGTACGGATCTGAGACCAAGCGAGACATGAGTAAGGCGGGACACGTGAAATCCTGTCTGAACGTGGGGGGACCACCCTCCAAGCCTAAGTACTCCTCAGCGACCGATAGTGAACCAGTACCGTGAGGGAAAGGTGAAAAGCACCCCG
>NZ_JBSHIO010000038.1:0-6782 GCF_053618995.1 Allobosea sp. NPDC055594 | reverse complement strand
CCGGAATCCGCGTTTTCCACCAGTCTGGTGGGCTGGTTTTTTTTTATAAGAGACACCCCCCGGGTTAGCGGGTGGCGGCAGTATGTGTTTGGGGGGGCGCGGCAACCGGCGTAAGCCTGTTGCCGCGGAAGGATAGTGAGGTTTAGGGGCGGGCCGCCCCAGCACAGGTGTGGACGGGGCGGCTGAGCTCAGTTCAGTCTTCGCGTGGCGACGACCTCGAGATAGCTGCTCGGCACAGCCATCGTGGTATCGCCCGATCGGTTGAACTGTGCGACCAGCGCCATCAGGTCACGCGTCAACGCCGCCTTGGCTGGATGGTCCAACGCTCCAAAGACCTTGAGGACTGGTCCGTAGTAGTCGCTGAAGATCTGGAGCCAGTGCTCCGGTGAGCGATAGCGGAAGACGAAGTCGCGCCGCGTCGCCTGGACCGAGGCGCCTGCTGAACCGAATAGCTCGGCCAGGCGCTCCTCGGTGCCCCAGAGCGCGGGCGAACGCAGCCCGGGGGCCGGCGGGGCATATTTTCCGATCGTCTTGAAGAGATGACCGATGAAGCCGTCCGGCGTCCAGTTAGCCAGGCCGATCTTGCCACCATGCCTGCAGACCCGCAGCAGCTCCGAGGCCGCGCGCTCCTGATCAGGCGTGAACATCACCCCGAAGGTCGACATGACCGCGTCGAACTGGCCATCCGCGAAGGGCAGAGCTTCGGCGTCGGCTTCACGGAAGGAGATGTCCAGATGTTCGGCCGCGGCGCGCTCGCGGCCACGTTCGAGCAAGGCCGCGACATAGTCCGTGCTGGTAACATCGCACCAGCGGCGCGCCGCAGCGAGACTGGCATTGCCGTTTCCGGCGGCGACATCGAGCACGGCCTGGCCGCTGCGCAAGTCAAGCGCCTCGCACAGGCGTTCGCCGACGATCTGCAAGGTCGTGCCAACGACGGCATAGTCGCCGGACGACCACGCACCATGCTGGCAGAGTTTGATTGCCTCATGGTCGATCTTCTGAACGGCCTTGCCCTGAAGCGTGGTGGACATTGGACGTGTCTCCTCGTGAGCTTTGCTGGATGGGCCTGGGTGAACGGGGGGGCACGGCACCTCGGGAGGGCGCCGTGCAGCGCGTGGTCACGGCCGCGGATCGGCGCGCGGCACGAGGAACTCGATCTCCGTGCGAGTGATGCCGATATCCTTCAGCATCTTGTCGTCGAGGCGCGACAATGCATTTGCCGCGTGGCGAAGCCGCCCCACGAGGGCGATCCGGCGCAGCCGCTTCGACAGAGTCTCGATCAGCCTGGTCGTCAGAGGGCGCCGGACAGGCTTTTGATCAGGCGAGATGAAGGGGCCATGGACTTCATAGAAGCACCGCTCGCCAACGATCTGCCCGACCGCCATGCGTCCGGCCAGCCGATCGAGCACCGACTTGGTGCGAGGCCGCAGCATGTCGGCCAGATCGTCGATATCGTGAAAAAAGTCGCTCTTGACCGCGTACATTATGCCGCTCCCTTGCTTGTCCGCCGCTTCCTTGGGCGGTGTTGCGGCGTTTTGGCAGCTCGGGAGGCACCGCGTCTGTGAGGTGCCGCACATAGGTGCTTGAGGGTGGCGGCGCGGCCGATGGCGAGCGAAAGCTGTCAGGTGCCGAAGCGCCCGGTGGCTGCGAGATTGTCGCCGCTTCCTCGCAAATCTCATGCTTGAGGATAATCGTGAGGGTCGGAACTTCGCGCGGTCAAAGCACGCTGTGCTCGCCCCACGAGCGGCCGGGAGCGACCACAGAAATTGGGCGATCAATCGCGGCGAAACAGTCTAAGCGAACGCTTTCGCATGGGGCGCGGGCGGGAGGTCCGGCCTCACTGACGCGGCTCCCACTCCCGGCGCGCGAGGGCCAGCCAACCGTCATCATAGATCGGCTGTCCGGCGATCGACAAAGGCCCGCCGGTAGCATCCTTGAGCTGGTTGTCCGGGACGCCGTCGCCGTCGATGTCGGCACCTGCTTGGCCAGCGATCCGTGGGCATTTGAGCATCAGCGGGAACGCGCCTTCGGCCAGACGAAGGCCGCCTTTGGTGTCGCTCGGATAGTGCACTCCGAGGACCTCGCGGAGCTTGGCGATGCGCTCGGCCAGCAGCCAGAACGGACCCGGCTGGCCCTTGGGGTTGCTGGCGTCCGGGGGGCGTGAAACCAGCGCAACCGGAACCACCTGCTCCAGGCATTTCGCAATGAGGAAAGATTGGGTCGCGTGCCCGCTCGGATAGGCTGGATGTCCTGGAGGATCGATCGGAGCGAGCAGGCTCGGATCGAGGCGGACAGGTCGCGGGCGGTTGAACATGTCCTTGTAGTACATGCAAAGGAACTGCCCAAGTCGCAGTGCCGTGGCCGTGAAATAATACGTATAAGGATGCGTTTGAAGGTTGAATTGCAGCAAGGCGCGGAAATATCCGATGATGCCATTGCGTTGAGCTAGCGCTTCGGACATTACGCCAGGTCGGAATTGAGAAAGTCGTCGCAGGTGTTTTAACTCCCTTTGAACGGCCGAGCAGTTGTCGCCATCGACATCGAATATAGAACCGATGTCATCCTGCATGTCGTTGGACCGCATGAGCTTGGTCCAGGCCAACTGTCCTGCAGGCGTCTTCAACTTCATGAATTCCGCAAGGACGAGCAAAGAAGCGTTGTCGGGCGTGAAATCGGTCAGGCGCGGCGCGATCGCGTCTGGCGCGATGGGCCAGCAATCGGTCGGCAAACTGGGGGGCCAGGCGTGGCCAAGGCGTGGCGGCCAGCGATGACCGCGATAATCCGTTTCGCCGTCGTCCTTCCTGATTTCCATTTCCGGCGCGACACCGATTGGGCGAAAAACGGAGCCGCGCCCGCCTCCCAGCGCGTCGAAGTTCTCGAAGCCTTCCGCGCCATCGGCTCCGTCAGCCCCGTCGGCGGGACCGAATGCTCCATTGCGCACCATTTCCCCCTCCATGTTAGGAATTTTAGGCGATTATGCCCGCGCTATCAGTTCGGCAGGCCTGCCTGCCGCAAATGTGCGGCGAAGGCCTCGCGCAGACCGGGTTCGAAAAACGGCAGGCGCGTACGTGCATACATGTCCAGCGAGAAACCGGGGCGCACGGCCATGAACCGGGCAGCCACCTGCCGGGCGTCCTCTTGCGAGCCAGCCGCAGCCAAAGCCGCCGCGAGCAGCAGGAGCGTCGCCCCATGCAGTGGGTTCTCAGCCAGCGAGCGACGTTGCCAGCGCACAGCCTCGTCGAAGCTGCCGCTGGCGTAGTGCGCGATGCCCAGAAACATGAGCTGCGAATAGCGCATCGGATCATGCGGCGAGAGCCGGAGGCCATGTTCGGCGCGACGCACCGCCTCCTCGCCTTTGCCAAGATAGGCGAGCGTCGCGCTGGAAAGCGTCCAGACGAGGGCGTGGTTCGGGCAGGCCGAGAGAGCCTGACTAAAACATAGCAGCGCAGCGTCGCTGTCACGCCGCAGCATCGTGTTCATGTGCCCCAGGGTGGCGAGAGCCAATGCGTTCGCCCTGTCGATGCTTGTGGCGCGCATTGCAAGCTCTAGCGCCTGCAATGCGTCGTCGTCCGGATTCTGCGACCACCCGCGTCCGATCCGCACGCTGTGCCATCGTGCGGCCCAGGCGACCGGCAGAGCGAAGTCGGGCTCCTCGACCATCGCCTCCGCCAAGTAGCTGCGTGCTCGCTCGAACGTGTCGTAATCCGCACTCGCTATCGTGTAGAGGGCGCGCAGCATCCGATCATAGGCTGTGAGGCTCTCCGGTGACTTGCGCATCGCGCGTTGGAGTTCGGCAGAGCGCACCTGTGGCGCGAGCCCGATTGCGATCTTGCGGGCCACCTCGTCCTGCAGATCGAAAATCTCGCCCCTGCCGATGCGCGCTCGCTCGCCCCAGAGCGTCTCGCCCGAATGCGTGTCGCAGAGCTGCACCGAGATGCCGTACCCTTCGCTGATGCGGCGCATTCTCCCGAGAAGCGCGTAACGCACGCCCAGTGCACGGCCCACCTCTCGAGGGTCCGGCTGGCGTCCGCGGAAGATGGCGCTCGATGCCGGGGAAACGACGAACAGCTCGTGCAGGCCGGCGAGCGACATGCCCACGTCCTCCGCGAATCCGTCTCCGAAATGAGCATCTTCCGTATCCCCATCCTGATCGAGCAGTGGCAGTACGGCGAGGGAGGGCAGTCCGGCTCCTGTCTGAATCGGAACGGTGACCCGTACCAGTTCTGTTTCGATCGCAAACAGGCGCGCGCGCTTATGGAAGCCCTTCAGATCGGCATATCCCAGATCTCGCAGATCGGCCCGAGTCGAAGCGTCCAGCGCATCCCACACGCGTTCGGAGATCACGATTCCGCCGGGCGCCGCGTGTGACTGCAACCGCGCCGCAAAATTCACCGCATCCCCAAAAATCTGGGAGTTGCTCTCGAACACGTCGCCAACATGGATTCCGATACGGAGCACGACCGGCACTGTGTCGGCCGAGCTGGCAGCCTCCAGATCGGCCCTGACGCTGTGCTGGATGGCGCGAGCCCACGCGACGGCATCGCTTGCGGCCTGGAACCCGGCCAGGACGCCGTCGCCGAGCACGTCCACGATGCGGCCTCTGCACCGTTCCGTCTCGGGCTCGATCAAGCCGTGCAGGAGGCCCATCCATCGCCCATAGGTGCCGACCTCATCGGCGGCCATGAGCGTCGAGTAGCCAACAACATCGGCGAAGGCGATGGCGACCGTGTGACGACCGCCGTTGGCTGGGGCGGCGACATTTCCGCTGGCGTCGACGTCGGAAGCGAACACCATCGGCACACCCACCTGCGGCTGGATCCGATCGGTCGGGGCGCCGTTCGCCGGCCCCGGGCATTACGATTATCATGGCGCTCGAAGCGCCTGAGCGCTAGTCTTTTGAAAGTGCTGGCCGGCGGGAGCCGGCCCGCGGCAGGATCGGGGGCTCAGGATGTCCGACCCGAACGAAATCCGCCTGGTACTGTCCGTTCACGCCTGGAAAGAACTGCGCGACGCTTACAAGCGCTGGAACTCCGAAGAAGTCCATCGGCAACTCAACGCCAGAATGCGCTTCGGGCGTGATGACTTGTTCAGCGTGGTTGCCTACCCGTCGAATATTCCGCCCCCTGCTGGCGTCGACATCTCCAAGGATGAACTTCTCGACTTTCTGGTTTTCGGGATCGTCGTTCATGGTGGACCGGAGGTCGCGGAAACCTTCGCCAACAATGTGACACGTGAGAATTTTGGATCTGACGTCGGTCTCGGCGCGGATCTCGTCGTGAATCCGGCGCAGGATGCAGTCTCAACTCATTGGTGCCCGAACGAAGCCGACGATGGATTGATGGGAGATCGTGCCACAGCACTCAGGACAATCCGGGCCAACCCGACGTTGCTGGCTGCGGCTGGATTGCCGGGGCCCGAGCAAGTCAACATCGTCTTCGTGGACACCGGCTTGCGGTTGGGCCTCCTTCCGGCGGGCAGTTTCAAAGGTTGGGCCGTGCTGGAGGATCCAGCACATTTCGGCGGCGCGGTACGACTGCCGGGCAACCCGCTGACCTCTCACGGCGAAATGGTGGCGCGAAATGCACAGGCCGTTGCGCTCGCTGCCGGCTCTTCTGCCAAGCTGAATCTGCTGGATTGCCCGGCAATCCCAGACGGCGTCACACGATTGCCTATCTTCCTCAGTTCCGTCGCAGCCGCGCTGTTTTCCGTGTTCAGTACCATTGCCGCCGGGGGGCGGAAGGCAGAGGGCTGGGTGATCTGCAATGCCTGGGGCGTCTTCGATCCGACCGTGAAACCGGGCCAGGCATCTTATGCCGACAATCCCGCCCACCCGATTGCGATTGCATTACGGCTGTTGAACGGGATTGGAGCCGATCTTGTCTTTGCCGCCGGCAACTGTGGCCAATTCTGCCCGAACCCGCGCTGCTCTCCAGATTTTACGGGCCCGTCCGGCGGCATCAATGGAGCCAATGCGTTGCGGGAGGTGTTGACAGTGGGTGCTGTGCGCAACGATCGGCTCTGGCTCGGCTATTCGGGCCAGGGACCGGGTATCGATGGCATGGAGAAAGAAAAGCCGGATGTATGTGCGCCCAGCCAGTTTGCGAGCGACGACTACCCGGGCCGCAACACCGGCACCTCCGCGGCATGCGGTCTCGCGGCGGGCGCTGTTGCGCTCATGCGCACGAAGTGGCGATCCAGCACGCTGACAACGGAACGGCTTGCGGATGCCATCCGGCGCAATGCAGCTCAGCCCTATGGTCCCCGGGGCTGGCAGGAGCGAACTGGGCACGGCATTCTCAATCTCGCCGCGACCGCGGCGGCATTGAATCAGTCTGGACAACCAACAACCCGACCGATGCGCCGTTCGGCAAAAATGGGAAACTAGGCCGATTCAAGGGCTGCTGCTCCTCACAACGACGCTACGGTCTATCCTCAAGCCAGACTGGGTTCCTAGCCGCGACGCTGTAACTTCGGTGGCCGCAATGAGCGTTCTGCACGCGAGCGGACTGCGCTCCGAGTACCGGTTAGCTGGCGCGGACAGCGCCCCAGGATCGGGCGAGAGCCTGCTATCGGACGCCTCGCCCTTGCTTTCCGGAGGAGGCTTTCCCGAAGTCCAGGACGCCGCGAATTCGCGTCACGGGCTTCGCTGAGTAGGTCCGCTTTCAGGCGGCAAGCCAACGTCCGCCAATGTGAAGGGTTTCGGATGCCGGTCCGTGCGGGCGGGGTCTGACCGGGCTGAGGGCCGGCGTCCGAAAGCCTCCAGGGGAGGAAGCCGCGGCCCG
>NZ_JBSHIO010000037.1:0-9183 GCF_053618995.1 Allobosea sp. NPDC055594 | reverse complement strand
TCGCCGCCGACCCGCGGATGGTCGCTGTCATAGCCACGATGCGTCGCAAGATCGAAGGCGACCGAGAGCCCCTTCTGCCCGGCGGCGAGGTTCCTCCGGTAGAAGGCGTTCGAATCCTCGGCCGTCGAGAAGCCGGCATATTGCCGGATCGTCCAGGGCTGGTTGACATACATGGTCGGGTAGGGCCCGCGCAGATAGGGCGCGATCCCCGGCAGGCTGTCGACGAAGGCGAGCCCCGCGCGGTCTTCAGCCGTATAGACCGGCTTCACCGCAATCCCCTCCGGCGTCGCCCAAACCTCGCCGGAGACCGGCACAGCGCCCGCCGAAGAAGCACTCGCGCCCGCCGCGCCGGCGATCTCCGAAAAGCCAAGCTTCGTAAAATCCGGGATCAAGCTCATCGATCTCTCCCGTCGGTCCTGTCCCACCAATGGTGGAAATGATGCACCGGCCCGTGGCCATGGCCAACCCTGACCGTATCGGAGGCGACGATCGCGGCCGAGATGTAGCGTTTCGCCAGGGAAACAGCCTCGTCGAGCACGATGCCATGGGCGAGGCCGGACGCGATCGCCGAGGACAGGGTGCAGCCGGTGCCATGGGTGTTCAGGGTCTCGATGCGCGGTGCGACGAAGCGCTGGCGCTGCCCTCCCTGCGATACCAGCACGTCGACGCTGTCCGCGCCGGAGGCATGGCCTCCCTTGACCAGCACATTGGCGGCGCCGAGGGCGGCGATCGCGCTCCCCTGTTCGGCCGCGGCTTCCTCGGTCTGCGCCATTGCAGTGCCGAGCAGGGCGGCTGCCTCCGGCAGATTCGGGGTGACGAGGGTGGCGAGCGGCAGCAGGCGGCGCTTCAGCGCCTCGATCGCATCCTCCTGCAGCAGGCGTCCGCCCGAGGCCGCGATCATCACCGGGTCGAGCACGATGTTGCGGGCGCCATGGCGCGCAAGCCCGTCGGCGACGGTCTCGATCAGCTCCGCGGTCGCGAGCATGCCGATCTTGACTGCCGCGACGTCGAGATCCTCGAACACCGCATCGATCTGGGCCGAGACGAAATCGGCCGGTACCGGATGGATCGCCCGCACGGCCTGCGTGTTCTGTGCGGTCAGCGCGACGATGACGCTGGCGCCATAGACCTGATGCGCCGCAAAGGTCTTGAGATCGGCCTGGATTCCAGCTCCGCCGCTCGAATCCGAGCCGGCGATGGTGAGTGCGATCGGCATGGTCATTCCTTGTCCGCCTGTCCGGTGGATGTGGTGATCGCGAGCGCATCCTGCAGCACCGCGACAGCGTCAGTGCCGGCGAAGACGAAATTCTCGACGCCGGCTTCGCGCAGCCGGCCCTCCAGCTCGCCGGGGCGTCCCGCCAGCCAGATGGTCGCTCCGGCCTCCGCGAGTGCCTTGGCGGCTTGGGTCGCTTCGGCCGCATAGCCTTCATCCGAGCCGCACAGGCAGGCGAGCTTCGCGCCCGACGCCTTGAAGGCGGCGACCAGCGCCGCAAGATCGGTCTTGTCGTCATTGGCGAAGCCATCGCCGGAAGGGGCGGCGAGGCCGCCTGCCTCGAACAGGTTGCGGGCGAAGCCGGCACGGGCGGTGAAGGCGGCGATGTTGCCCAGCGTCGCCAGGAACACGCTCGGCCTTGCACCTGCAGCTGCGACGATGTCGGACTGTGCCCGCAAGGCCTCATAGGGCTCGGCGAGGCGCAGGCTCGGCAGCGCCTCGACCCTGATCGCCGCATCGCCGTCCGGCGCGGCCTGGCGGGAGCCAGGCGGCGGTGCCAGCACCGCGACCACGGCCTCGGCGAGGTTCGGGAACTCGCTCGTCCCGGTGATCGGCTCGCGCCGCGTCGCGATCGCCTTGGCCCGGCTCGCCCGCTCGCGCGCCAGCCCCTGCTGGACATGGCCGTTGGCGAGCGCTCCGACGATGCCCGAGATCCCGTCGGAGCTCTCGGCTTCGAGATCCTGGAGCTTGCGCCAGCCCTGCTCGCAGAGCGCCTGCGTCAGCGCCTCGAAGCCGCCGGCGCCGGCGGCCGGATCGGCGACGCGCCAGAGATTGGCTTCCTCGAGCAGGATCAGCTGGGTGTTGCGGGCGATGCGCCGGGCGAAGGCATCGGGTAGGCCGAGTGCCGCGGTGAAGGGCTGGATGCCGATCGAGTCGGCGCCGCCGACCCCGGCCGAGAAGGTCGCAACGGTGCCGCGCAGCAGGTTGACGTGAGGGTCGCGCCCGGTCAACGAGCGCCAGGCCGTCTCGGCATGGATGAAAACCGGCCGGGCCTCCAGGCCGCAGGCCTGCTGGACGCGATCCCAGAGCAGGCGCGCCGCACGCAGCTTGGCGACGGTCAGGAACTCGTCGGTATCGGCGACGAGCGTGAAGGAGATCGCGTCGCGCGCCTCGGCGAGCGGCATGCCTGGCGCTTCGAGCAGGCGCAGATAGGTCACGGCCGTGGCGAGCACGGCGCCGAGCTCCTGCGCCTCGGTGGCACCGGCCTCATGCCAGGGGCGGCCATCGGCGGCCAGGAAGGGGCCGCGGAAGCCGCGTGCTTTCAGTGCTCCGATCGTCTCGGCGAGGTTCTGCCCGAGCTCCGGCAGCGAGACCGAAAGCGCGCCGGAGCTGGCAAGCGCGCCGATCGGCTCCATGCCGAAATCGATCTCGACGGCATCGCCGGCAAGGCCGCGGCTCTCGACGAGGTCGGCCAGGAGCAGGGCATTGCGGCGGCCGCCCGGAGCCGGATCGAGCCGCAGGCGGACGAGGTCGAACATCACGCCGGAGAGGGCGGCGTCGAGCTCCGCGATGGTCTTCGCCGCCAGCCCGAAGCCGCGCGCTGCGGCGGCACCTGCAAAGGAGAGGTTGAGGCAGTCGGCGCCGCCTTCGAGCTCCGCCAGGGCCAGTCGGTTGGCCTCTGCCGGTTCGGGGTGATCGACCCGCGCTGCGACGTGCCAGCGCCCCTGCTGCTGGCGGAGCGGCCGGGCTGCGCTACTGGCCGCCGCCGGATAGAGGGGCTCGATACGGATGCCGTCGGCGGTCCGTCCGACCAGCTTCTTCTCGAAATCGGCGCCCTTCAGCACCTTCTCGACGGCGCTGCGCCACTGTTCGCCGGCGGGTGTCACGAAGGCCCCCAAATAGGGCAGGTCGGCAAGCGAGGTCGAGGTCATCGGCGCGAACTCCTGACGGCCGTTGGTGCGGCCGTGAAGCTCTCATCGCCAAGCGGCGCCGCGAAGGCAAGTGCCGGGCGCCGGTATAGGTGATGCCCATGATGGGGCACGCGACAGCAAAACGCCGCCCGAAAGGGGCGGCGTTTCATTGGAAACGTTGGCTTTCGGTCGCTCAGACGAACTGGCCGAGCCCCGGGATCGCGCCGACGATCGCGCCCATCGTGTCCTCGCCCGCCTGCTCGCGGCCGACCGCGAACATCTCCTTCGAGACGCTCTGGATCTGGCCCATCGAGAGGCCGGCACCCATCAGCTGGCCGCCGAGCGCCATGACGCCGCCGCCACCGCCCATCAGGCCGCCGATCGCGCCCATCAACCCGCCCTTGGCGCCGCCTTCGGCCTCGGCGAGGTCCTGGGAGCCCGGCAGGGCCGCGAAAAGCTGGCCGATCTCGGCCGCAGGACCCTCCTTCTGCAGGAAGGCGAGGATGATACCGATGGCCTTCTTCGCCAGGGACTCATCCAGGCCGGAAGCGGCCATGATGCGGGAGATCAGTTCTTCCATCGTGCGATCCTCTCGTGCCGAGCCAACTGGTGCTCTCTAGATAGTTTATACATAAACCATTTCAAACGGAAGCGATCTTCATGCTTCCGCCCCACTTCTCGTTTCGCTACATCGGGTGCACGACCTTAAGGCAACGGAGCAGGCGCGACCATGGCGGATGACGGCACGATCCTGATCGGCAAGAGCGTGAAGCCGGAGGTGCTGCTGCTCAAGCTCGCCAACCGGCATGGATTGATCACGGGCGCGACCGGCACCGGAAAGACCGTGACATTGCAGGTCCTCGCCGAGGGCTTCGCCGCGCATGGCGTGCCGGTCTTCGCGGCCGACATCAAGGGCGACCTTTCCGGCGTCGCGGCCGTGGGCGATTCCAAGCCGCCCTTCGTCAAGCGCGCCGAGGAGCTCGGGCTGAAATACCAGCCGGACCAGTTCACCACCGTGTTCTGGGACGTCTTCGGCGAGCAGGGCCACCCGGTGCGCGCCACCATTTCCGAGATGGGGCCGCTGCTGCTGTCGCGGCTGCTCGACCTCAACGACACGCAAGAAGGCGTGCTCAACATCGCCTTCCGCATCGCCGATGAGCAGAAATTGCTGCTGCTCGACCTCAAGGACCTGCGCGCCGTCCTGACCTTCATCGCCGAGAACGCCTCGGAGCTGACGACGAAATACGGCAATGTCTCGGCCCAGTCCGTCGGCACGATCCAGCGGGCGCTGCTGGTGCTGGAGAACCAGAAGGGCGAGAAATTCTTCGGCGAGCCGGGCCTCGAGATCACCGACCTGATGAAGACCGACCGCGACGGGCGCGGTGTCATCAACATGCTCGCCGCTGACAAGCTGATGGCCAATCCCCGGCTCTACGCCACCTTCCTGCTCTGGCTGCTCTCCGAATTGTTCGAGCAGCTGCCGGAGGTCGGCGATCTCGACAAGCCGAAGCTCGTCTTCTTCTTCGACGAGGCGCATCTGCTGTTCAACGGCGCGCCGAAAGTGCTGCTGACCGCGGTCGAGCAGGTCGTGCGCCTGATCCGCTCCAAGGGCGTCGGCGTCTATTTCGTCACCCAGAATCCGCTCGACATTCCCGACACGGTGCTGGCCCAGCTCGGCAACCGCGTCCAGCACGCGCTGCGCGCCTTCACCCCGCGCGACCAGAAGGCGGTGCGCGCCGCGGCCGAGACCTTCCGCCAGAATCCGAAGTTCAAGACCGAGGAGGCGATCACCCAGCTCGCCGTCGGCGAGGCCCTGATCTCGACGCTAGAGGGCAGGGGCACGCCGACCATGGTCGAGCGCACGCTGATCGCGCCCCCCATGGCGCAGGTCGGGCCGATCACCCCGCAGCAGCGCGCCCAGTGCATGCGCGACTCCGGCTTCGCCGGCAAATACGACACGATGGTCGACCGCGAGTCGGCCTATGAGGAGCTGATGAAGCGTAAGGGGATGAACGCCGACGGTTCTTCCGTCGAGGCCTCGACCTCGGGCGGCGGCATCCTCGATACGATCGGCGGCTGGCTCGGCGGTTCGACCGAACGCCCGAAGACCGGCCCCGGCAGCCGGGGCGGGCGCCTGCCGCCGAGCATGGCGGAAAAAGTGATCACCTCGGCGGCGCGCTCGGCCGCGACCACGATCGGCCGCCAGGTCGGTCAGGCCATCCTGCGCGGTGTGCTCGGCTCGATGATGGGTGGGAAGCGCTGACACGGCTATCGGTTGCCCTGCCCCGCCTTCCGGGCGGGGCAGGGGTTCCCGTCATGCCCTGGCGGCACTGGCATCCGGCGCTGGGCTCGTCATGATGGCGCCAATCGGAATCAGCCTCAGTGAGCGCCATGTCCAAGCTGCCCGCCATTCTTTCCCGTCTCGACGCCGACCTCGACGCCTCGCTGGCCCGGCTCTCCTCCTGGCTCGAAATTCCCTCGGTAGGGACTGATCCCGCCTTCGATACGCAGACGCGCCAGGCGGCCGAATGGCTCCGCCGCGATCTGGAAGGCCTCGGCTTCAAGGCTGAACTGCGCGAGACCGGCGGTCACCCGGTTGTGCTCGCCCACCGCCCGAAGCCCGGCGCGCCGCACGCGCTGTTCTACGGCCATTACGATGTCCAGCCGGTCGATCCGCTCGAGCTCTGGGACAGCGACCCGTTCAAGCCCGCCGTCAAGGAGATCGAGCCCGGGCGCAAGGTGATCCTCGCCCGCGGCGCCTGCGACGACAAAGGTCAGGTAATGACCTTCATCGAGGCGATCCGCGCAACGCTCGCCGAGACGGGCGACCTGCCGGTCGGCCTTACCATCCTGGTCGAGGGCGAGGAGGAATCCGGCTCGGTCAACCTGCCGGGCTTCATCAAGGCCAATGCTGCCGAGCTGAAGGCCGATTTCGCGCTGGTCTGCGACACCGGCATGTGGGACCGCGACACGCCGCTGATCACCTCGACCCTGCGCGGCATGGTCTATCAGGAGGTGCGCCTGACCGCGGCCGATCGCGACCTGCATTCCGGCCTGTTCGGGGGCGCGGCCGCGAACCCGATCCATGTGCTGACCAGGATCGTCGCCGAGATCCATGACGAGACCGGCCGGATCACCATCCCGGGCTTCTATGACGGCGTGCACGAGCCGACCAATGCGCAGAAGGCCGAATGGGCCGATCTCAACCTGACCGAGAAGGAGTTCCTCGGCCAGGTCGGGCTCAAGCACTCGATCGGTGAGAAGGGCCGCATGCTGATCGAGCAGATCCAGTCGCGCCCGACCTGCGACGTCAACGGCATCTGGGGCGGCTATACTGGCGAGGGCTCGAAGACCGTCATCCCGGCCAAGGCCTCGGCCAAAGTCTCCTTCCGCCTCGTCGGCGACCAAGACCCGGCCAAGATCGAGGCGGCCTTCCACCAGTTCGTGCGCGAGCGCCTGCCGGAGGATGTGACGGCCGAGTTCATCAGCCATTCCGGCTCGCCGGCGCTGGCGGTGCCTGTCGATTCTCCCGTCCTGCAGAAGGCGCGCAAGGCTCTTGCCGAGGAATGGGGCGGCCGCGTCGTCTCGATCGGCAGTGGCGGCTCGATCCCGGTCGGCGGCGATTTCAAGCGCACGCTCGGGCTCGACACGCTCTTCGTCGGCTTCGGCCTCGACGATGACCGCGTGCATTCGCCCAACGAGAAATACGACCTCTCCTCCTTCCACAAGGGCCAGCGTTCCTGGGCCCGCATCCTGCAGGCACTCGCCTCATGAAATCAGTCTGCGTCTTCTGCGGATCGAGCCCCGGCAACGATCCCATCCATGCCGAGGGTGCGCGCGCCATGGGCGCCGAGATCGCCCGGCGCGGCCTCACCCTCGTCTATGGCGGCGGTGCGGTCGGGCTGATGGGCATCGTCGCCGATGCGGCGCTCGCTGCCGGCGGCGAGGTCCATGGCGTGATCCCGCGTGCGCTGCGCGAGAAGGAGGTCGGCCATAACGGGCTGACCCGGCTCGAGGTCGTCGAGACCATGCATATCCGCAAGGCCCGCATGGCCGAGCTTTCGGACGGTTTCATCGCCATGTCCGGTGGCATCGGCACCTTCGAGGAGATCTTCGAGATCTGGACCTGGGGCCAGCTCGGTATCCACGGCAAGCCGCTCGGCTTCTTCAACATCGCCGGCTTCTACGATCCGCTCGCCGCCTTCCTCGACAACACGGCGAGCGCCGGCTTCCTGCGCCAGGCCCATCGCGACATGGCGATGACCGAGAGCGAGCCGGCGGCCCTGCTCGACAAGATGGCGGCCTACAAGCCGCTGGCCCAGATCAAATGGGTTGAGAAGGACGAGACCTGAGCCACAGTCTCGGTTGAGGTCGCTATAGGAATTTAGTCCTTGACATCGTGACGCTGATCGGGTAGAGATCGGGAACGCTCACGAATTGTGCCTGAGACGAACGAAGCCGCCGCGCTGAAAGCCGGCGGCTTTTGCGTGTCCGGCCCGAGCCGAGGTTTCCGATGACCGACGATAGTGATGACTCCGCCCCGGCGCCGCCGGCGGCGAGGCGCAAGCCTGCGCCGCGCGGCCGCAAGGCCGTGATCGGCAAACTCTGGAAGGCGGCGCAGACGCAGCTCGAAGCGCATGAGGCGCATCTCGCCGAATTGCCGGCCGGAACGGCCGCGAGCGAGGCCGATGCCAAGACGCTGGCGACGCTCGCTCGCACCGTGCGCGAGCTGGTCGCGTTGGATAGTGCCGCTGCTGCGGGGGAGGGAGGAAAGTCCGAGGATGATCTTAGCCCCGCCGAAGGATTGCGCCGGGTCGAAGAGCTTCGAAGAGAGCTGGCACGACGTATGGAACGGCTTATCGCCGATCACGCAGATGAAGCTGTTCCTCAAGCTGCTGCCGGATCTGCCGCCGGAACTGGTTAGGCTCGTCGAGCAGGAGTGGACCTATTACGGCCGACCCGACCAGAAATCCCGCCGTCTGCCTCCCTGGTGGACCTGGCTGGTTCTGGGCGGGCGCGGCGCCGGCAAGACGCGGACCGGGGCCGAGTGGGTCAAGGGGATGGCGTTGGGGCTGGCCCCGATCGCCAGCGAGCCCGTCGGCCGCATCGCCCTCGTCGGCGAGACGCAAGCGCAGGTCCGCGACGTGATGATCGAGGGTGTCTCCGGTTTGCTGGCGATCCATCATCGTTGGGAGAAGCCGATCTGGTCGCCGTCGCGGCGCCGGCTCGAATGGGGCAATGGCGCGATCGCGCAGGTCTTCACTGCCGAGGATCCGGAAGGCCTGCGCGGACCGCAATTCGGCGCCGCCTGGTCCGACGAGTTGGCGAAATGGCCGAACCTTCAGGAGACCTGGGACATGCTGCAGCTCGGCTTGCGCCTCGGTGACCGACCCCGGCAGGTCGTGACGACGACGCCGCGCCCGCTGCCGCTGATCAGGCGCCTGCTCGACGATCCCCGCGTTGCCGTCAGCCGGGCAGCAACCAGTGCCAACCGCTTCAACCTGGCGCAGAGCTTCCTCGACAACGCGCAGCAGGCCTATGGCGGCACGCGGCTCGGCCGGCAGGAGCTCGAAGGCGAGATCGTCGAGGAAAGTGCCGATGCGCTCTGGAGCCGGGAGCTGATCGAGGAGGTTCGCGAGCACACGCCGCCGCCTCTGGCGCGGATCGTCGTCGCGGTCGACCCGCCGGCCTCCTCCTCGAAGCGGGCCGATAGCTGCGGGCTGGTCGCTGCGGGCATCGATCGCGATGGCATCGGTCACGTGCTGGCGGACGCGACGCTTTCCGGCGCCAGGCCGCATGAATGGGCGCAGGCCGCGGTGGCGCTCTATCGCCGGCTGGAGGCCGATGCGCTGGTCGTCGAGGTCAACCAGGGTGGCGAGATGGCGGATAGCGTCATCCGCGAGGTCGACCCTGGCGTGCCGGTGACGCCGGTCAGGGCCTCACGCGGAAAATTCCTGCGGGCCGAGCTGTGCACGGCGGTGAGAAAACCATCCAGTGGAGCGCCGGCGTTTGTGCCGGCGCGGGCGGCGTAAAAGTCGGCCACTGGATAGGCTGACCCCT
>NZ_JBSHIO010000036.1:0-12849 GCF_053618995.1 Allobosea sp. NPDC055594 | reverse complement strand
AGGTTGGGGTCTTCGGCCCCGTTGGCACATCAGCCTCCGAGCTGCGCTTCTTCCACTTCGCGACGGTCTTCGGGTTGATACCGTAGTGCTTCGCCTGAGCCCTCAGGCTCTTGACTATGCTGTATCGCTCGACCGACCGACGCTGTCGTCGTGCGCTCCCATGATCAACCTGGCCCATAGCGTATCCTTCCACTCCTGTGAAAAGCCTGCACCATCAAAGCCCGGAAGCAAGCAGCTAGGGCAGGCAGATTCGCCCGGGTTTCCGGTCACTTGCGGCGAGGAAACAAGCCGACGCTTCCCGCGTCGGCGCCGGTCACAGCCGGATCTTCTCCTGAGCGGCCGCGCTCCGGTAGCAGGTGAACAGGAGTTCCATCGTGCTCAGATTATCGGCCAGCGCGGAGGCGGGCGCCGTGCCCGCGCCGATATTCGCGAGAAAATCGCGCTGGCTCTCCCGAAAGCCGGCGGCCCGCGGATCTGGATCGAAATGCCAGGCCTCGGCATGCTCGCCGCGCTGCCATGTCACCTTGTTGCCGGCCGAGACGACGAGCCGGCCGGCAGCGGTCCTGATGGCGAGATGGTCGGCGGTCAGGACATCGAAATCCGCGCCCGAACCGTCACACCAATCCAGCGTGATGTCGGCGCAGAATTCGGGGAATTCAAGCCGAGCCCAGGCGGCATCCTCGCCGGCGGTCGCGGGGTGGAATTTGGCGGTCGACGCCCTCACTGCGATCGGCTCGCCAAACAGGGCCCGAAACAGGTCGAGCACATGCACGCCATATTCGAACAGGACCAGGTCGCCGAGCGGCTTCAGCCGCTCGAACAACCCGAAATAGTCCGGGTTCGTCCGCCATGATTCGAGGAAATTGCCGGTCGACGAGAACCGCACATATTCGATCCGGCCCAGCTCGCCACTGGCGATCAGATCGTAGGCCTTCCGGTAACCCGGCAACCATTTCCAGATCTCGTTCACCGCGGCGGTGGTGCCGTATCCTTGGGCGAGGGCCAGAATCTCCCTCGCCTCGCCCAGAGTTTCGGCCAGCGGCTTCTGGGAAAGCACATGCAGACCCCCCTCCAGCGCCTGCTCGATGAGGGGCCGCCGCGTGCCAGGCGGTGTCGTGATATCGACGAAGTCCAGCCTGCCGCCCTCCGCGGCAAGCAGATCGCTCATCGAGCAGAAGACCCGGTCGATCCCAAAGGCGGCGCCGAGGGCTTCGGCGCGCTCCCGATTGGCGTCGCAGACCGCGACGATCCGCACGTCCGCGAGATCCGCCCAAGCAGTGAGATGACGCGGCGCGATAGCCCCGCATCCCACCACCGCACCCAGCATTGCCTCAGCCATGGCTTGTCTCGGCACCGGGCCTTACGGCTGGCGCATCGCCTTGACTTCGTGGACCTCGACGACGTTTCCGGCCGGATCGTAGAAGAAAACCTGATCGAAATCGCCCATCGCCCACTGCCCGTAATGGGCATAGGGGATGCCCTTTTCTTCCAGCCGCTTTTTGAAAGCAGCCAGGTCGTCCGTCCGAAAGGCGATGTGGCCCTGCTGGAGCGGGTTGATCGCATTGTTTGTCCGGACGCCGACGAGGGGATCGCTCTCCGAAAGGTGGAACTGGGCCTGACCGTCGGTGACGTAGGTCGTCTCGCCGCCATAGTCCTGCCGGCCGACCCGCTTCGGGTCCATGCCCGGGACCGGCGTCAGATCCAGGACTTCGCGATAGAACGTGTCCATTTCCGGGACCTGCTTCGAGCAGATGTTCAAATGGTGGAACTCGATTTTCATGAGACGCCTCCCGAGGCTGAAAGAATTATACTAGCTGGTTTTAAAAAGAACCAATGCGTATGTCAACGGCCATGCGGGCTTGGTCGCCGTCTTACGCGCGGAGTTCTGGCCGCCCGCGAGACATGCGCAGACAGGCAAGTCACCCGCTAGCGCGCCCGGTTTCCCCGCCCGCGCAGGGTCGAAAGCATGACGGGCAGCAGGCTGGCGAGGATGATGACCGCGCATCCAGCCAGGGCGACAATGTCCGGCACCTGCTGGAACAGAACGACCCCGGCAATCGCCGCGCCGACAAGCAGGAGATAGGTCGTCGGCGCGAGCAGCGAGGCTTCGGCGCGGGCATAGCCGTAGAGCAGCAAGCCCTGCCCTGCGAGATAGAGCAGCGCCGCGCCGAACGTGCCGGAAAGATCGGAGACCCCGAGCGGGCGCCAGCTCAGCGCGACGAACGGTTTCGTCACCAGCAGTGCGACCGCAGCCAGGACGAACAGGGACAGGCGTGGGTCGGTCGCGACCGAAATACGTCGTGTCGCCAGTTGATAGAGCGCGAAGAGGAGCGCGCCGCAGATGGCGAGGAGATGCCCGAAGGCAAACGTGGAAAAGCCCGGACGAACGACCAGAGCCATGCCCGCAAGGCCGAGGAGGGCGGCGGCGAAGCGCGAGCCTGCGAGCTTTTCGCCGAGCAGGACCGGACCGACCAGAGCAACGAGGGTCGGCCCGACCAGGACCAAGGCGGTCGCTTCCGCCACCGGGATGTAGGCCATCGCCCCGAGCAGGGCGAGGCTGGCGGCGACGGGCAGCAGCGCCCGGACAAGCTGGAGCGGCAGAGGCGACTGCCCGGCAGCGGGCCATCGCAGCTGCGGCCGGAGAAACACGGTGACCAAGATCAAGAAGAAGAGCGAGCGCAGCCAATGCGCCTGCACCAGACCGACCTCGTCTGCGATGGCGCGAAGCCAGACGTCGCTGACCCCCAGGATCATGTTGGCGGCGGCTGCCGCAGCGATCGCGGCAACCATCGCAGTGCTCCGCTCAGCCCGATGCCATCGTGCTCAGGGCCGATTGATCAGCAGGCCGCCGGCGCTCGGCGTTTCGAGCAGCGGCTTCTTGTTGAGGATGAGATCGTCGATATTGCCGGCCGGCACCGTAGCCGCCGCGCCTCGGTAATGCGTGACTAGCGAGGGCATCGCGATCACGATGCCGACGACGACGCACTGGATGATCAGGAAGGGGATCGCCCCGAAATAGATCTGGCCCGAGGTGATCGGCTCGATGCGTTGGCTTGTCAGCTTGTCGACATAGGCCTCCTTTGGCGCGACCGAGCGCAGGAAGATCAGCGCGAAGCCGAAGGGCGGATGCATGAAGGCTGTCTGCAGCGTCGTGGCGATGACGATTCCGAACCAGACGAGGTCGATGCCGAGTGAGGTCGCGGCCGGTGCCAGCAGCGGAACGACGATGAAGGCGATCTCGAAGAAGTCGAGGAAGAACGCCAGCAGGAAGACCAGCACGGCGACGAAGATCATGAAGCCGGTTTCGCCAGCCGGCAGTTTGACCAGCGAATGCTCGATCCAGACATGGCCGTTGATGCCGTAGAAGGTCAGCGAGAACACCCTGGCGCCGATCAGGAGGATCATGACGAAGGCCGAAAGCTGCGCCGTCGAGTAGGTGGCCTGCGAGAGGATGCGCCAGTTGAAGCGCTCCGGGTTGCCGTTGACGATCCGCATCACGATGGCGATGCAGACGGCGCCCAGCGCCCCCATCGCGCCGGCCTCGGTCGGCGTCGCGACGCCGATGAAGATGGTTCCGAGCACCAGGAAGATCAGCAGCAGCGGCGGGATCATGACGAAGGCGATCCGTTCGGCCAGGCTGGAGAACAGCCGGATCGGGGTCGCCTTGGCCAGGAGCGCCGCCAGGAAGACATAGAGCTGCGCCCCAGCCAGCACTCCGATCAGGCTCCGATAGGCGCCGGGCTCACCGCCCGAACCGGAGAAGCGATAAAATCCGAAGGCCGCCGCCAGGACGAGGAGGGCCATGGCCGGATTGTGGAAGGCTGGCACCCTGTTCAGTCCGGCAGCGAGGAATGCCACTAGGGAGGCGGCGAAGATCGACAGGATCGTCACCTCCGCGCTGCCGCTGACGCCGGCTTCCTTGACGATGAGATAGCCGATGCCGGCACTGAACAGGGCGATCAGCCCGATTTGCCACAGGCCACGGCTGCCATTGGGCTCCTTGAAGCCGATCGCCTCCTTCGGCAAGCCAGGCGCCAGGCCCGGCTTGAGGAAGCTCATCAGCATGATCCAAAGCGCATAACAGCCGCACAGCACGAGGGCGGGAAGAAAGGCGCCCTGATACATATCACCGACCGGGCGGCTGAGCTGATCGGCCAGGACGATCAACACGATCGAAGGCGGCATGATCAGGGAAAGCGTGCCGGAAGCCGCGATCACGCCCGAGGCCAGTCGGCGATCGTAGCCGTAGCGCAGCATGATTGGCAGCGAGATCAGGCCCATCGAGATCACGGCAGCCGAAAGTACGCCCGTCGTCGCCGCCAGCAGGGCGCCGACGAAGATCACGGCGTAGGCGAGCCCGCCCCGGACGGTACCGAATACTTGCCCGACCGTCTCCAGCAGATCCTCGGCCATGCCTGATCGCTCGAGGATCAGGCCCATGAAGGTAAAGAACGGGATCGCCAGCAGGACGTCATTGCTCATCACGCCGAAGATGCGCCCCGGCAAGGCCTGCAGCAGCAGCCAGTCGAGACGAATGACCTCCGGCGCGAACGGCGCCAGTTCGACGCCGACGAAGAAGAAGAGCAGGCCGGTCAACCCGAGCGTAAAGCCAACGGGGAGACCGAGCAGCAGGAGGACGATCATGGCGGCAAACATGATCGGTGCCAGGTTCTCGGCGATGAGATGGATCACGATCGGGCTTCCTCAATTCGCCTTGGCTTCAGGGGCGGGCGAGAAACGCTCCCCGGCCCGATAGTTTCGATCGCCGATCGTCAGCTTGATGATCTCGCTCAACGCCTGCAGCAGCAGGCACAGGAAGCCGGCGCTGATCAGCGCCTTGGCCGGCCACATGATAAGCCCGCCGACATTGTTGGACATTTCCTGGGATCTGTACGAATCTACCAGATAAGGAATGCTAAGATAGAATACAGTACCGGAGAACGGGACGATAATAAGGATCGTCCCAAGGGTTTCTACGATTGCTCTTGTTCTTGGACTCATCATGCTGGAGAAGATGTCGATTCTGACATGCTTGTCTTCTCTGAGAGTCCACGCTGCGCACAGCATGAAGGTGGCGCCGAACAGGTACCATTGAATTTCGAGCAGGCTGTTGGACGACCAGAGTAAGAATTTTCTGGCCAGTGCATTCGCAACCGAGACTACGATCGAGCAGGTCAGGCACCACGCGAATATGTGCCCGATCGCGCCGTTGAATTTATCGATGACATGAGAAATCCGTCGAAGCGCAGATATCATTGTCTTTTCTCGGTGAGATGTTCTGTCGGATTCCGACGAATGATGCGCGGGCTCGCGACGACTAGGCAGGGCTCCCGTGCGAGTGGCTTTCGCCTCCCACGGAACGCTAGCGCTTTCTCTTCCGGATCGGCGAAAGGCGCGAACAGCTCCGCGCCTTTCGCCCGGAGATCCTAAAGGAGGGAGTAGATCATCTTATTGTAGTTGAACTCTGCAATCTGGTTCCACAGCGACTGATCGCGCTGGCTTGCTATATGCGCGTCATAGACGAGCTTGAAATCGGGATCCTTGGCCGCGAAATCCTTGTACAGCTCAAGGGCCGAGGCATGGATCGTCTTGACCAGGTCCGGATTATACCCCGTCAGCTTGGTGCCGGCGGCGACGAGCCGGCGAAGGGCGGGGCCGCACACCGTATCATAATATTCGGTCTGATCGTGATTGGCGGCCTTGGCGGCTGCAGTCACCACGGCCTTGTAGGCCTTCGGCAAGGCGTTCCAACGCTCGCTGTTAAAGACGAGGTGGATATAGGACGCCCCTTCCCAGGGCGACGGGTAGTAGTAATAGGGAGCGACTTTCTGGAAGCCGAATTTCTCGTCGTCAGAGGGCTGGATGAAATCCGCCCCGTCGATCGTGCCGCGCTCGAGTGACGGGTAGACGTCGGCTGCCGGGATCATCACCGGCAGCACGCCGAGCTTCGACAGGATCTCCCCGGCCAGCCCCGGAATTCGGAAGCGCAGCCCCTTGAGATCGGCGACCGTCTTAATCTCTTTGCGGAACCAGCCCCCCATCTGCTCGCCGGTGCTGCCGGCAGGAAGGGCATAGACGCCGTGCTTGGCCAGGACCGAATTGCAGAGATCGATGCCGCCACCCCGGTAGAACCAAGCGTTCGACTGCCGCGTGTTCATGCCGAATGGCAGCGAGCTCATCACCGGAAAGGCGCGCGATCGCCCGATGAAGTAGTGCAGCGCCGTGTGCGCGACCTCGACCGTGTTGTTCTTGACTGCATCGAACGACCCGTTGGCATCGACGATTTCGCCGACGGAGAATAGCTGGATCTGGAAGCGGCCGTCGGTCGCCTCGGAGACGATCTTGGCGAACAACTCCAGGCTGCCCCAATGCGCTAGAAGTGTCTTCGGAACCACCGAGGTCAGGCGCCAGCGCAACTCCGGTGAGGACTGGGCAATCGCCGGCGCGGCGATGGCAGTCGCGGCGGCACCAATGGTGCCCACTTTCACAAAATTCCGTCTATCCATGCTTGTCCTCCCATGAGTTCGGATGCCGTCTTGAGACAGTTCTCCCCTTCGCCAGATGGTCACAGGAGCTGGAGCTCCATTTTCCCATCCGTCGAAAATATTACTGGTGAGTATGTCATCAAACGTATCAGAATGCAATAGTGGCATTGCGGCGTGACTTCAGGCCGGGCTCATCGCACTGCGCCTGCCGCCGGTCTTATGCACAGGCCACCCGCCGCCCGTTCGCGTGGGTTTTACGTCGTGCTCGGTGGAACCGTGAGGTCGAGGACATTGATTATCCCGCAGGAAGCCGGCCGGCCGGTGCCGTTCGAGCTGTCGGTTTCGATCCGAGAAGCACTTACGGCTTGGCTAAGGAGGCGACCAGTAGGAGCCGGCGCTGGCTCTTCCGAAGCCGCAGGCGGCCGGGCGACGACGTGACTATGCGGCAGCACGGCCTGCTGCTCGATGGCTGGGTCGCCTTGATAAGCCTGGATCCCCCGCTCTACGGGGCACACCGCCTGCGGCGGACGAAAGTTGCCCTGATTTGCAAGCGCACCGGCAACCTTCGCGCCTGTCGGCCACTGCTGGGCACTCCAAGCTGGAAAGCGCCGTCCGATAGCTCGGGATCGAAGTTGACGATGCTCAGATCCTGTCCGAGCAGACGAATCTCTAACCCGGCCAGCGCGACGGCTGCCCGTCGCGCTGGGATCTCCGGATACACAATGCAGATGTCCACTCCCTGATCAGCTCTGGCCTTGCTGCCGCTGCTTCTTCTTCCGCCAGGGCGCATCCCTCTCCCAGTCACCGGCCATGATGCAGCCATGGGGCAGCACCTCGTCGACGATCTCGGCCAGATCGTAATGCTCGATCTGCCGGCGCACCGAGGCCGCGCTCTTGTAGGCGCTCGGCAGCTCCGAGATATCGATGACGCCCGAGAAGAAGCGCGCATCGATAGCCTTGGTCTCCTCCGCGAAGATCTCAGCGTCCGTGCGCCCGGCCAGCCTCCGCTTGTGCTGGGTACGGGAGAAGTTCCGCCCCGCTCCATGCGGCGAGAAGCCAAGGCCGTTGGCCGCGTTCTTGCCGCGCGCGATCAGCACCGGCTCCGCCATATTGAGCGGGATCAGGGTGAGATCGGTGGCGTCCTCAGCCCAGCCGTCGAAGGCAGGGGTCGCCCCTTTGCCGTGGTAGAATAGCCCGTCCGAGCGCCGGAAGACGAAGTTGTGCTCGTTCCAGAACCGGTCGGCCACGCGCGCCGACAGCCGCTCGGCCACCATGTCGTGGATGACGAGATGGTTCTGCTTCGTCCATTCGCGAATGGCCTGCAGCGCGTCCCAGTATTCGTCGCCCTCGCGCGTATCGGCCGGGATCCAGGCATTCTGCGGCGCCGTCTCGGGCGAGAGCAGCCGGCGGAAATTCTCCGCCGCTCGCATGCCCTTGCTGTAGAGCCGGGCGCCGGGGCCACGCGAACCGTGATGGGTCACC
The DNA here is from genome assembly GCF_053618995.1 of Allobosea sp. NPDC055594. NCBI lineage: Bacteria > Pseudomonadati > Pseudomonadota > Alphaproteobacteria > Hyphomicrobiales > Alloboseaceae > Allobosea > Allobosea sp. NPDC055594. The sequence goes on along the minus strand of NZ_JBSHIO010000036.1, from coordinate 4,882 downwards.
AGCGCCGTCTCGCCGCTCGATTTCAACGTCCCGACATAGGCGAAGTGGTTGCCGTCGCCCTGCGTGCCGAAATGCTCGATCGCGGCGCTGGTGATATCACTCAGCAGCGGGTTTGCGGCAAAGCGCGCCATCACCTCCGCCGGCGGCCGGATCTGCTGCCCGCGCGGACGCCCGCCAGGACCGAAATGCGTGACGGTCTGGACAGTGTCCAGCAGAGCCGCTGGCGCGATACCTGGGAACACCGAGATCGCCATCGAGCAGCAGATATCGGCCGAGTGCATGCCGGGATGGATGCCCTCGGAGACCGCGACACCGCCGACGGGAATCGTGCCGATTGGGCCGGCGGGGCAGGCATCGGGCATCACCGCGCCAGCACGGATCACCGGGGTGCGCATCAACTCGGCCATGCTGAGCACGACGGATTCGACGCTCGCCGCCTCCTCCGGCGTCTCCGCGTCGATGTTCAGATGGAAGGGCACGGTCCCGGCCGTGTGGAGCGGCGTCGCCGGAGGCGGCTCGAAGCTGCACGCGACCGCGATCGCCTCCTCGAAGGAGCCGCCCTTTTCCAGCAGCGCGTTTCCGGCCGCGAGCGCGCGGCCGAACCACTTGCCCTGCTTGACGCCGGCATCGATCAGATCCTGCCCACTCAGAACGTCAGTCATCGTCTCTCTCTTTCCGCATGCCTGCCGCATGGCCGCATACGCTCCCATAGTCATCTCTGTTTTCGGTCGGATCGGCTGACAAGGATCACGAGACGATTTCCGCCACCTCGCCGGAGCGAGGGAAGGGTTGGAACCTTCACGCCTTTCGGCACCTGCCGGAGCAGGCTGCATCTACCTGTGTAGTCCCGTCTGCATTCAGCCGTTCCAAAGCGGCCATGGCGACCAGGGTTTGCGAGACTTCCGCAAGCCGAAGGCGAGCGGGGTGGATTCGAACCACCAACACCGATGTAGTCCCGCAGGCATTCGCCATGTCATTCGGTCCCGGCGACGAGGGCGGCAAGACACCTTTACTGAGCTACCGAACCTTCCGGTGAAGGCCGGGAACGATTTGAACGTCCGACAGGCCATGGCCCTTGCCACGGCTGCTCTACCTGTAGTCCTGCCTGCATTCGCCGGGTGTTGTCTGGTCTTGGTCTCCAATCTGGTTCGAGGTCATGACGACAAGGGGGGATGAAACATCGCCCGTCTTGCGACGGACACCTGCTCTACCGCTGAGCTACGGGCCCTCCGTTGGTGGACCCGGCGGGGATCGAACCCGCGACCTGGAGGGTTACAGCCTGTAGTTCCATCGGCATTCGTCATGCCTGCTTCGAAGTCCTTCCCAAAACCCCGGCGGCCGGATTGCCGCCGGGGGCCTACAGCGTGATGGCCTCGATCTGTTCGACCCAATGGTCGGCGCCGGTCTCGGCCTTGGCCATCGTGGCGATCACTTCGAAGACCTGATCGGAGAAGCCGCCGACATTCAGGATGTCGCCACGGCTCTTCGCCTGCGTCGTGGTCAGGGGCTGGAGGTCGATGCAGACGAGCTTCGCCTGCGGGTTCGCCATCTTCACCCTATTCCACGCCTGCATCGTCGCGGTGCCCTGATGCGCATGCGCTGATGCATCCACCCAGGACTGGTTGTCCGAGACGAAGACGACGAGATCGACCTTCGCCCTCTCCTGTGCTAGCCACTCCAGCGGGGCGGAACAGTTCGTCCCGCCGCCTCCGATCGCAGCCAACTTGACCGCATTGGTCATCACCGCATCGCGCGGGTTGAGGTCGACGTCGACCACATCCTGCTCGAAGGGCAGCACCCTCGCCGTGCGGTTGGCCCGCAGGAACGCCGCCGCCACCAGGGCCGCGACATCGATGCAGCGCACCTTGCTCGAAGCGCCCTGGCGGTGACCCGTCACGGGCGAGATCATCGAGCCGGACACGTCCGGGCAGACCACGACGCGGCCGCCGATCGCAGGCACATTGGCGAGCGCGATCTCCATCGCGTCCTGCAATGCCTCCTTCACGACCCCGGGCACCGCCGCGTCAGCCATGGTGAAGGCCACCATCAGCTGGTACGGGAACACCCTGGCGCGCCGGATCTCCTCCGGATCGCGCAAGCGCCGCGCCAGCTGCTCGGCGAAGCCCTCGACCTCGAACACGCCGTTGCGGGCGAGGCTGTTGAGGTTCTGCCGCAGCATCTGCCAGCCAGCCGTCCCGGTGATCTCCACCCAATGCTCCCTGGTCAGGGGCAATGCGGTCAGCATCTGGAATGGCACCGCCGGCACTGGCAGCGACGGATCGCGCTTGAATGCCTCGAAGGCCTTGACCAGCTCGGGCAGCGCCAGCACGTCGTGCGGCTTGCCGATCAGGTAGCCATAGAGGGCCGCGCGCGCCGCCGATGCCGGCTTCGGGTGCACCATCTTGATCACATCGGCCAAGGACGGCTCGTTGCCGACCGCGGCGCGCATGACCTCGATATCGCTCGCCTGCTCGAACCAGGCCTGGACGAAGCGCTTGGGACGCGTTCCGAGCGACTTGCGCCCGGTCGCACCGGATCGCATGACCTGCACGAAGTTGCGCAGCATCTTGCCGTTCCGGACGATGCGCGGGAAGGCGCGACTGAACTCGTCGCCATGCAGGCAGGACAGCACCGCGAGCAGCAGAGCCGGCATGTCCTTCATGTAGCCCTTCTCGAACGCGAACACCGCGGTCTTCGCCAGGAAATCCGGCTCGACCTGCCAGGCCAGCTCCAGCACTTCGGTCAGCTGCTCCCGCGCCCCGGCATAGAAGGTCGCGTTGAACGTTCCCGTCGCCGCCAGTTGCGCCAGAGCCTGCCGAGGCGACAGGCCGTAAGCTTGTGCCTCTTCATGGTTCTTGGCATCGGTGCGCGGGAGCAGCTTTCCTGCCATCGTCGCAAACACGGATTTGTTTGCCATCATCTTCATCCTTCGTTTTCACGAGCCGATCATTTCAGGCTTCGTGCCAACTCCGGGAAGGCGACAGGAAGGACGCACGAACTATTAGTGCATCCAATTGATATATAATAAGAAAAGTATTTTAGACGGCCTCAGGAGGCTCCCAATCGAGGATGTCTGTCGCCTAAAAATATTATCCTGTAAGATAATTATATAGATCATTGGATAATACGATCATGCGCCGCCGCGTCGCCATCAGCATCCTTGGAACGACGCTCGACGCCGGGCGCGGCGAACGCTGGAAGCGCTGGCGCCCGACGATCGGGCTCTGCCAGCAGCAGGGGCTCTTCATCGACCGCCTCGAGCTGCTCCACGGCGCCAGTTCGGGCGGCCTCGCACGCGAGATCATCTCCGACATCGAGAAGGTCTCCCCGGCGACGGAGGTTCGGCAGCATCTGATCGAGCTGGCCGATCCCTGGGATTTCAGCGAGGTCTATACCAGCCTGCGCGACTTTGCCCGCGCCTATGCCTTCGATCCCGATCGCGAGGACTATCTGGTCAACATCACCACCGGCACCCATGTCGCGCAGATCTGCTGGTTCCTGCTCACGGAAGCGCATTACATCCCCGGCCGCCTGATCCAGCTCTCGCCGCCGCGCGGGCGCCCGGAGACCAGCGACTATGCCGGCAATCATTCGATCATCGACCTCGACCTCTCGCGCTACGACGCCATCGCAACGCGCTTCGCCGCTGAGCATGAAGAGGCGACCTCCTTCCTGAAATCCGGCATCGCCACGCGCAGTACCGCCTTCAACGCGATGATCGACCAGATCGAGAAGGTCGCGATCCGCTCGCGTGCACCGGTGCTGCTCACCGGGCCAACCGGCGCCGGCAAGTCGCAACTCGCCAAGCGTATCTACGAACTGAAGAAGGCTCAGCACCAGGTCCCCGGCGAGTTCGTCGAGGTGAATTGCGCGACGCTGCGCGGCGATCAGGCGATGTCGACCCTGTTCGGCCATGTGAAGGGCGCCTTCACTGGCGCCCAGAGCGACAGGCCGGGCCTGATGAAGGCTGCCGACAAGGGCGTGCTCTTCCTCGACGAGATCGGCGAACTCGGGCTCGACGAGCAGGCGATGTGCCTGCGCGCGATCGAGGAGAAGCGCTTCCTGCCGATGGGCTCCGACCGCGACCGGAGCTCGGATTTCCAGCTCATCGCCGGCACCAACAAGGATCTCTCGCTCTGCGTCCGTGAAGGCACTTTTCGCGAGGATCTGTTCGCGCGGCTCAATCTCTGGACCTTTCGCCTGCCGGCGCTGCGCGACCGCAAGGACGACATCGAGCCCAATCTCGACTTCGAGCTGCGCCGCTTCGCCGAGCGCGAGCGGCAGAACGTGACCTTCAACAAGGAGGCACGCGCGCTCTATCTCACATTCGCCATCGCACCCGATGCCGCATGGCACGCCAATTTCCGTGATCTCTCGGCCTCGGTCACCCGCATGGCGACGCTGGCGCCGCAAGGGCGCATCAACGAAGCGACGGTGCGCGACGAGATCGCGCGGCTATCCGAGCATTGGCGCGCCGGTTCGGCGGGGGCTCCCGGGCCGGAGGAGCGGCTGCATGACGTCCTCGGGCGTGACCGGGTCGAGGAGATCGATCTGTTCGACCGAGCCCAGCTGGCGGCAGTCATCGGGGTCTGCCGCGAAAGCCGCACCCTCAGCGCAGCGGGGCGCAGGCTCTTCTCCGTCTCTCGCACGACCAAGACAAGCGGGAACGATGCCGACAGGCTGCGCAAATACCTCGCGCGCTTCGGGCTGAAGTTCGAGGATATGTCGGCCACGCACTCGCAGGGCTAGCGATGTCCGCTTCTGGGCAGTCCCCCAACGTCCGGACATGTGAAGGGTTTCGGATGCCGGTCCGTGCGGGCGGGGTCTGACCGGGCTGAGGGCCGGCGTCCGAAAGCCTCCAGGGGAGGAAGCCGCGGCCCGG
>NZ_JBSHIO010000035.1:0-13481 GCF_053618995.1 Allobosea sp. NPDC055594 | reverse complement strand
CCGGGCCGCGGCTTCCTCCCCTGGAGGCTTTCGGACGCCGGCCCTCAGCCCGGTCAGACCCCGCCCGCACGGACCGGCATCCGAAACCCTTCACACAATCGGACATTGGCTTAATGCCGGAAAGCGGACATATGCTGGAAGCTCGCCTTGACGGCGTGCGGCGAGGCGGCGTCCGCTTTGCTCGAAGCTATGAGGCAGAACGGCGTCCCGCCGCGGAACGCATAATCGCCGATACGGTCGAGTGCAGGATAAGCATGGGCAAGCCGTCGGCGCGGACAGACCGGCTGCAGGATACGCAGATAAGGCTCAGCTATGCCGGCGGGCCGATCGTTGGCGGGCCCCCCGCAGGCCTGCCTCGCGCCCAGAGACCGGATGCCCGACATCCGAGGCCTGCGGCAGCGCGGCGTTGGTTTTCCCTTAGGGCTGTTCGACCTGACCCGCAGCCCCAGGTTCACGTTATTGCCTTTGCCGGAGATGGCGACAGCGGTGCCCTGCAGACTATCGTGGCGAGGCTGTCGGCGGATTCTCCGGGGAAAGTCGTCAGCGTCGCAATCCTTCGGCAGGACAGTGCCGAGGTGGACCTGCTGGAGATCACCGTCGTGCGCGCCGAGCCAGAAGCGCTGCAAGCAGTGTTCGACGGCGAGCCGCCTGCGCTCGTGCTCCTGAGGCCCGACGGCTATGTCGGCTACATCAGAGCAATGGCGCTCGACCCACTCGCGATTTCCTGGCGAAGACGCTCGAACTTCGCCATTTTCCTGAAGCGCGCTGACCGACGCAGCCTCCATCTATGGTGAAATCATGATCAGCCACTTCGCCACATGCGCGCGCCATGTATCCGGCATCGGTCTTGCAGCAGCCTGTGCGTTCCTTTTCGTTTCGCCCGATCCACGCGGTCCGTCGAGCCGCAGTGGCACGATTCGTGATTGGGCGATGCCAGATCATTCAGCTGGGACGATCGATAGGCATGGTGCGCAACCTGCGGATCCTCATCGTTGACGCGAACCAGGTCCGGGCCGCGATCATCGAGGAAGGCCTGCGGGAAGCGGGCTACCACGAGCTCATTCGCGTATCTGGGATGACCGGCCTCGTCGCCGCCATTGAGCGGCACGACCCCGACGTCGTGGTGGTCGACCTCGAGAATCCGAGCCGAGACGCGCTCGCCGACATGTTCCTGGTCAGCCGCCATGTGAAGCGCCCGATTACCATGTTCGTCGACCAGTCGGATGCCGCCTCGATCGAGGAGGCGGTCGAGGCCGGGGTCTCCGCCTATATCGTCGACGGGCTGAAGAAGGAGCGGCTGAAGCCGATCCTGCAGACCTGCATCAGCCGCTTCAACGCCTTTCGCCGCCTCCAGCAGGAACTGGACGAGGCCCGTTCGCAGCTCGACGATCGCAAGACGATCGACCGTGCCAAGGGCATTGTCATGCGGCTGAAGGGCCTGTCCGAGGAGGAGGCCTATGCCCTATTGCGCAAGACCGCGATGAACGAGAAGCGCAAGCTCGTCGACATCGCCCGTTCGATCATCACGGCCGCCGAGGTGCTGAAATGACGCTGCATCTGCGGGTCGGCTTCATGCCGCTGATCGATTCCGCGCTGATCGTCGCCGCGAAGGATGAGGGCTTCGCCGAGGCCGAAGGGCTCGATCTCGAACTGGTGCGCGAGGTCTCCTGGTCGAATCTGCGCGACAAGCTCAATGTCCGCCTGCTCGATGCTGCCCATATGCTCGGCCCGGCCGCGGTTGCTGCGACGCTGGGGATTGGCGGCGTCCGGGCGCCGATGGCGGTACCGATCGCCCTCAACCTCGACGGCAGCGCCATCACCCTGTCGTTGCGGCGCTTCGAGGAGCTGACGAGGCTGGCGCAGGGCGACATGGCTGACCCCATGATCTCCGCGGCGGCGCTCGCGGCACTGGTTGCGCGCCGCAGGGCCTCCGGCCTGCCGCAACTGACCTTCGCTGCGGTTTTCGGCTTCTCGAGCCACACCTATCTGCTCTGCGAATGGCTCGCGAAGGGCGGGCTGAAGCTTGGCGAGGATATCCGTTTCGAGGTTGTGCCGCCGCCGCAGACGGTGGAGGCCTTGAGCAGCGGGCGCGTCGACGGTTTCTGCGCCGGCGCGCCCTGGAACGCCGCCGCGGTCGTTGCCGGCATCGGCGCCATGCTTCATTGCGGCGTCGATCTGCGCCGCGACTGCCCCGACAAGGTGCTGGCCTGGCGCGCCGACGATGCCGACCAACGCTCGAATGCTGTGGCGCGGCTCAATGCCGCGATCCTGAGGGCCAGCGACTGGGTCGGCGATCCCGCCAATGGCGAACGTCTCGCTTTTCATTTGTCGCGGCCGGACCGGCTGGCCCTGCCTGCCGAACTGATCGCGCCGGTAGTGCGCTTCAGCCTGATCCAGGGGGGAGGCCGGCCGCCGCGCAAGGTCGAGCGCTTCATCCGTTTCGATCGGGGGGCGTTGAAACCCAACCCCGCCCATGCCGACTGGATCCTGGCGAGCATGGAGGCGGCAGGGCAGGCCGCGGGAACGTCTCACATGCTAACGCAAGCGCGGACAATGTTCCGGCCTGCCCTGTTTATGGCCAGTTCCTCCTGATCGGAAGTTCTGCATGGTTTTTGTGCTGTCGCGGATAAATTGTGCGCCGCAGCATCGGCGAGCGAAATGTCGACTTTCACGGCAATCGCCAGCTAACGCCTTGAGAGTCGCGGATTTCACTGCGATCCGGCAGTTGGCACGCTCCTTGTAAGACTTCCAGTGACGCGGCCAAGGCTGCCCGCGCCAATTTCCTGACCGAACGCACAGCAACGCCGCTGTCGAATGTGCCTGACCGGGCGCTTTCGCGCGGTGTTTTCGTTCTGGCTGCTCCCCGACTTCGATCCGGCATTCCCAAGCGAGGCGATTGATGAGTGAGATGATCGAGACAAGAGCAAGACCCAGCCGTCGCAAGCTGCTGCGGCTCACGGGCGCCGCGGCGCTGCTGAGCGCGGCGCGGCTCGCGCTGCCCGCCGGCGCGTTCGCGCAAGGCGCCGGCCCGGAGGTCAAGGGCACGCGCCTCGGCTACATCGCCCTGACCGACGCCTCGCCGCTGATCATCGCCAAGGAGAAAGGGCTCTTCGCCAAATACGGCCTGCCCGACATGGACATCGCCAAGCAGGCCTCCTGGGGCGCGACACGCGACAACATGGCGCTCGGCTTCAAGAACAATGGCATCGATGGCGGCCACATCCTGCGCCCGAAGACGCATCTCTACGCTACCGGCAAGGTGATGCAGAACGGCCAGCCCCTGCCGATGTACACGCTGCTGAACCTCAACGAGGACGGCCAGGCGATCTCGGTCTCGAACGAATACAAGGACCTCAACGTCCAGAAGGACGCCGCGCCGCTGAAGCAGGCCTTCGAGCGCAAGAAGGCGGCGGGCAAGGAACTCACCGCCGCCATGACCTTCCCGGGCGGCACCCATGATCTCTGGATCCGCTACTGGCTCGCCGCCGGCGGCATCGACCCCGACACCGACATCAAGGTCATCGTCGTGCCGCCGCCGCAGATGGTGGCGAACATGAAGGTCGGCACCATGGACTGCTTCTGCGTTGGCGAGCCGTGGAACGAGCAGCTGGTCAACCAGAACATCGGCTACACCGCGCTGACCACCGGCGAACTCTGGGCCCGGCACCCCGAGAAGATCCTCGGCATGCGCGCCGATTTCGTCGACGCCAACCTGAAGGCGACGCAGGCTATCCTTATGGCGGTAATGGAAGCCCAGCAATGGGCCGACAGGATGGAGAACCGCCAGGAGCTTTCCGAGATCGTCGGCAAGCGGCAATGGTTCAACGTACCCGTCACCGACATCAACAAGCGCCTGCAGGGCGACATCAATTACGGCAATGGCCGCGAGGCCAAGGGCACCAAGCTCTACATGAAGTTCTGGGGCGAGGGCGGCTCCTCTTCCTACCCCTGGAAGAGCCTCGACACTTGGTTCGTCGCCGAAAACATCCGCTGGGGCAAGTTCGAACCGACGATCGACATCAAGGCGCTGGTCGACAAGACCAACCGCGCCGATCTCTGGCGCGAGGCCGCCAAGGCGCTCGGAGTCGCCGGAGCCCCGACCGGCGACAGCCGCGGCGTCGAGACCTTCTTCGACGGCGTGACGTTCGATCCGGCGGCGCCGCTCGACTATCTCAAGGCCCTCAAGATCAAGCGGGTCGCCTGAGCCATGGCCGAGCCGCTGATCATCGTCGGAAAGGGCATGGCGGCGACCAGGCTGGTCGACGAACTCAGCCAGCGCGCACTCGGCCGCTATTCCGTCGCGGTGATCGGGGCCGAGCCGCGGCTCGCCTACAACCGGGTGCTGCTCTCGCCGCTGCTGGCCGGCGAGATCGCGGAACCGGACATCGAGCTGAAGCCCGCCGCCTGGTGGCAGGCGCGTGGCGTCTCGATGCTCTACGGCAAGCCAGTCACCGGCATCGACCGGCGCGCCAGGACGGTGACACTGCAGGGTGGCCTGACTCTGCCCTATGGCAAGCTCGTTCTCGCCACCGGCTCGAAGCCGCTCAAGCCGCCCTTCCCGGGCGGTGATCTGCCGGGCGTCGCGACCTTCCGCGACACCGCCGATGTCCAGGCGATGCGGGCTTATGCGGCGCGAGGCGCGCGGATCGTCGTCATCGGCGGCGGCCTGCTCGGGCTGGAAGCCGCCTATGGTCTGGCGCGAGCCGGCGGCAAGGTGACCTTGCTCCATCTCGTCGGCCGGCTCATGGAGCGCCAGCTCGATGCCGAGGGCGCGGCGCTGCTCGCCTCCGCCATGGCCATGCGCGGCGTCGAGATCCGGTTGAACAGCGCGACCAACTGCTTCGTCGGGACGGACAAGGTCGAAGGCGTCGCATTGCAGGACGGCACGGTGATCCCGGCCGAACTCGTCGTGATCGCCATCGGCGTGCGGCCGAACACCGATCTTGCCGCAGCGGCCGGGCTCGAGATCGCGCGCGGCATCGTCGTCGACGATGCGCTGGCGACCAGCGATCCAGCGATCTTTGCGATCGGCGAATGCGCCGAGCATCGTGGTCAGGTCTATGGGTTGGTCGAGCCCGCCTATGAGCAGGCGCGCACGCTCGCCGCCCGCCTCACCGGCCGCGAGGCAGGCTATGCCGGCTCGCTGCTCGCGACCAACCTCAAGGTCTCCGGCGTCGGCGTCTTCTCGGCCGGCGAGTTCGAGGCCAGCGAAGGCGCCGAGACCGTGGTGCTGCGCGACCGGAGCGCCGGCATCTACCGCAAATTCGTGCTGCGCGAGGGCAGGCTCGCCGGCTGCGTGCTGGTGGGCGATACGCAGGGAGCCCTGTTCTATCTCGGCCTGATCCGCTCGCTGCAGGACATCACGCCGTTCCGCGCCGACCTGCCCTTCGGCGAGGGCTATTGCATCGGGGAGGCCGCCTGATGCGCCACGACGCCCCGCTCTCCGGCTGCTCCGGCCAGCCGGTTCGCACCACCTGCCCCTATTGCGGGGTCGGCTGCGGCATCCTGGCGACGCCGGACAGCAGGGGCGGAGCGGCGATCGCCGGTGATCCCGCCCATCCCGCCAATCGCGGCCGGCTCTGTTCCAAGGGCTCGGCGCTGGGCGAGACGCTCGGTCTGGGTACGCGCGTGCTGCATCCGCTGAAGCGTAATGCCTGCGGCGCCTATGACCGGGCCTCCTGGGACGAGGCGCTCGATGCGGTCGCCGGCGGGCTGCGGGCAATCATCGCGCGCGACGGTCCCGAGGCGGCGGCCTTCTATCTCTCCGGCCAGCTGCTGACCGAGGATTATTACGTCGCCAACAAGCTCGCCAAGGGCTTCATCGGCACGCCGCATGTCGACACCAATTCGAGGCTCTGCATGTCCTCGACGGTTGCCGGCCATCGCCGCGTCCTCGGCTCCGACACCGTGCCGGGCTGCTATGAGGACCTCGACTGCGCCGACCTTATCGTGCTCGTCGGCTCCAACGCCGCCTGGTGCCATCCGGTGCTGTTCCGCCGGATCCAGCAGAACCGCGCGGAGCGCGGCGCGAGAGTCGTGGTCGTCGATCCCAGGGGCACGGCGAGCGCCGAGGAGGCCGATCTCGTCCTTCCGCTAAAACCCGGCTCCGACAGCCTGTTGTTCGCTGGGCTCCTGGTCCATCTCGCCGATGGCGGCCTGCTCGATGAAAGCTATCTCGCGCACCACACCAGCGGCTTCGAGGAGGCGCTGGCCAATGCGCGGACGCTCGCGCCGAGCCTTGCCGCGATTGCCGATGGCACAGGCCTCCCGGCTGACGACATCGCCGCCTTCTACCGGCTCTGGGCCGAGACGCCGGCCGTCGTCACCGCCTGGAGCCAGGGCGTCAACCAGTCGGCTCAAGGCACCGACAAGGTCGCCGCGATCTTGCATTGCCATCTCGCCACCGGCCGGATCGGCCGACCGGGTAGCGGTCCGTTCTCGCTGACCGGCCAGCCCAACGCCATGGGCGGGCGGGAGGTCGGCGGCCTCGCCAACATGCTGGCCGCCCATATGGGTTACGCGCCCGCCGAGATCGACCGCGTCCGGCGCTTCTGGAAAGCGCCGAACATCGCCCGGCAGGAAGGGTTGAAGGCAGTCGCCATGATGGACGCCGTCGCCGCCGGCAGCGTCAAGGCGCTGTGGGTGATGGCGACCAATCCGGCCGTCTCTCTGCCGCGTGCCGACGCCGTCAAGGCGGCTCTCGCCGGGCTCGAGCTCTTCATCGTCTCCGAGAACGTCCTCTCCAACGACACGCTGGCCGCCGGCCCGCATTACATCCTGCCCGCCGCCGCCTGGGGCGAGAAGGACGGCACCGTCACCAATTCCGAGCGCCGGATCTCGCGTCAGCGCGCCTTTCTGCCCCTGCCCGGCGAGGCGAAGCCGGATTGGTGGATTATCTGCGAAGTCGCCCGGCGCCTCGGCTTCGGCGAGGCCTTCGCCCATGCCGGCCCGGCCGAGATCTATGCCGAGCATGCCGCGCTCTCGGCTTTCGAGAACGAGGGCAGCCGCGATTTCGATCTCGGCGCCCATGCCGGCCTCGGGCGCGGCGATTATGACGCGCTGGAGCCGGTGCAATGGCCGCGGCCGGCCGGGCGCCCCGGCGGCACCGCCCGCCTGTTTGCGGATGGCGGCTTCTACGCGCCGGGTGGCCGCGCCACCATGCGGCCTCTCGCCATTCCCGCCCTCGCCAGCTCGCCGGATGCCGAGCGGCCCTTGTTGCTGAACACCGGCCGTATCCGCGATCATTGGCACAGCATGACCCGCACGGGGTTGAGCCCGCGCCTCTCGGCTCCTGTCGCCGAGCCCGCGCTCTTCTTGCATCCGCGCGATGCCGAGCGCTACGGCGTCAGCGAAGGCGGCTTCGCCCGTGTCGCGACCGAGCATGGCGCCGCCGTGCTCAAGGTCGTGCTCGACGAGCGCGCGCGGCAGGGTGCGCCCTTCGCGCCGATCCACTGGTCTGGTGAGACGGCCTCCGATGCGCGCATCGGCGCCCTCGCGCAGGCCGCCTGCGATCCTTTTTCCGGACAGCCCGAGCTGAAGGCAACGCCGGCCTCGATCGCGCCTGTCACCTATGCCTCACAGGGCTTCGTGCTGTCGCGGGATGGCTTTGCGCTGCCGGCCGGCGGCTGGTGGGCGCGGCTCGCCGTCGAAGGCGGAGAGGGACGGCTTTTCGCCACCGATAGCGGGCCTGAGGCGCTGATGGCGCATGCGAATGCCGCCTTCAGCGGCTGCGAGCTCACCGAAATGATCGACCGGGCGGGCGGAGTCTACCGCTGCATCGCGACGAACAATGGGCGCCTGGTCGGCGCTCTGTTCCTCGCCCCCACCGGACGGGCGCCACTCTGGGACACGGTGAAAGCGGCCTTCGCCGCCGGCAGGGAGCCGGAGAACCGGCGGGCACTGCTCGCCGGCCGCAGCCCGGGTGGCATCGTCGAGGCGGGGCCGATCGTCTGCGCCTGCTTCGGCGTCGGCCTCAACGCCATCCGCGCCGCCTTCGCCGGCGGCCAGGCGCTGAGCGCCGAGGATATCGGGCGTCAGCTCAAGGCAGGCACGAATTGCGGTTCCTGCCTCCCGGAAATCCGCCGCATCGGGGCGCAGTCGCGCGAGACGGAGGCAGCATGACGGACGCGGCGCAGCAGCATGGACAAGGGAGTATTGCGATGGGACAGGCTGTCTCGAAGAGAACGGCGGCGGAGGCGGTGATCGTCGCGCTGCCGGGCGCGAAGGCTGCAGTCGTGACCTTGCCGCCGCTAGCCGCAAAGCCGCTTTCAGCGCGCGCGGCGTCCTGGCTCAGGGCGATCGCCGTCAATCTGCTGCCGCCGCTGCTGACGGTCGGGCTGCTGCTGCTGTTCTGGCAAATCGCCGCGTCCAGCCCGCAATCCTCGCTGCCGCCGCCGAGCAAGATCTGGAGCGAGGCGCGCGACCTGATCGTCGAGCCCTTCTTCTGGAACGGCTCACAGGATATCGGCCTCGGCTGGCGCATCCTGGTCTCGCTTCAGCGCGTCGCCATCGGCTTCAGTCTGGCGGCGGTGATCGGCGTGCTGCTCGGCGCGCTCGTCGGCCAGTCGGTCTGGGCGATGCGCGGTCTCGATCCGGTCTTCCAGGTGCTGCGCACCGTGCCGCCGCTCGCCTGGCTACCGCTCTCGCTTGCCGCCTTCCGCGACAGCCAGCCCTCGGCGATCTTCGTGATCTTCATCACCGCGATCTGGCCGGTGATCATCAACACCGCCGTCGGCATCCGCAACATCCCGCAGGACTATCGTAACGTCGCGCAGGTGCTGCGGCTGAACCAGCTCGAATTCTTCTTCAAGATCATGGTGCCCTCGGCCGCGCCCTACATCTTCACCGGGCTGCGCATCGGCGTCGGCCTGTCCTGGCTCGCCATCGTCGCCGCCGAGATGCTGACCGGCGGCGTCGGAATCGGCTTCTTCATCTGGGATGCGTGGAACTCCTCCCGCCTCTCCGACATCATCGTGGCGCTGGTCTATATCGGCGTGGTCGGCTTCATCCTCGACCGCCTCGTCGCCTTCATCGGCCATGTCGTCACCCGCGGCACCCAGGCCAATTAAGGGACGGGCGATGAGCTATCTCAAGATCGATCATGTCGACAAACGCTTCGCGCGCGGCCCCGCCACGACCGAGGTGCTGAAGGATATCAGCCTCGTCATCGACAAGGGCGAGTTCGTCTCGATCATCGGCCATTCCGGCTGCGGGAAATCGACCCTGCTCAACATCGTCGCCGGTCTGACGCCGGTGAGCGCCGGGGCCGTGCTGCTCGAAGGCAAGGAGGTCAACGCCCCCGGCCCCGAGCGCGCCGTGGTCTTCCAGAACCATTCGCTGCTGCCCTGGCTCACCGTCTACGACAATGTCGCGCTCGCCGTGAACAAGGTCTTCAGCCGCGTGAAGAGTAAGGCCGAGCGGCATGACTGGATCATGCACAATCTCGACCTCGTCCAGATGGGCCATGCCAGGGACAAGCGCCCGTCCGAGATCTCCGGCGGCATGAAGCAGCGCGTCGGCATCGCCCGCGGCCTCGCCATGGAGCCGAAGATCCTCCTGCTCGACGAGCCCTTCGGCGCTCTCGACGCGCTGACTCGCGCCCATCTGCAGGATTCGATCATGCAGATTCATGCCGCGCTCGGGAACACGATGATCATGATCACCCATGACGTCGACGAGGCCGTGCTGCTCTCGGACCGGATCGTGATGATGACCAATGGCCCGTCGGCCCGGATCGGCGAAGTGCTCGACGTCAGGCTTGAGCGCCCGCGCAAGCGGCTCGAGCTGGTCTCTGACCGCACCTACATCGCCGCGCGCGAAGCCGTGCTGAAATTCCTCTACGAGCGGCACCGCTTCGTCGAGGCGGCGTGACGGAACCGCCCATGAGCAACGACTTCTCCCCCGAGCAGAAGCGCTATCTCGAAGGTTTCATGAGCGGCCTGCAGTCGGCCCGCGCCGCGCGAGGGCTGGGGCCGCTGGGTGGCGCAAGCGGCTCCGGAAATGCTGCCCCGTCCGGCCCCGACAAGGAGCATACGGAGGCGCAGGCGAAGACGGTCGCTGGCGGTGGCAAACTGGTCGACCAGGAGAAGTGGAAGACGGCAGAACATCCCTTCGATGCCTATGCCCGCTTCAAGCAGCAGGCGGGATCGGGAACCTATCCCAAACCCGAGGACAATTTCCGCTGGCGCTATCACGGCCTGTTCTATGTCGCCCCGGCGCAGGACAGCTATATGTGCCGCCTGCGCATCCCGAACGGCATCCTGAAGGCTTGGCAGTTCGAGGGTGTCGCCGATCTCGCCGAGCGGCTCAGTGGCGGCTACAGCCACGTCACAACCCGCGCCAATCTCCAGGTCCGCGAGATCAAGGCCGAGAACGCACCGCTGCTGTTGGAAGGCCTTGCCGATCTCGGCCTGACCGCCAAGGGCTCGGGCGCCGACAACATCCGCAACGTCACGGGATCGGCGACCGCCGGCATCGACCCGCTCGAGCTGCTCGACACCCGCCCGCACGCACGCGCCTGGCACCACCACATCCTCAACGACCGCTCGCTCTACGGCCTGCCGCGCAAGTTCAACGTCGCCTTCGACGGGGCCGGCTCGATCGCGACACTGGAGGACACCAACGATATCGGCTTCCAGGCGATCGAGATTGGCGAAGGCGCATCTTTCGAGGGCGCGGCGATCGAGCCCGGCATCTGGTATCGGCTCGCGCTCGGCGGCATCACCGGCCACCATGACCTTGCCCGCGACACCGGCATCGTCGTCGCGCCGTCGGATACGGTCGCGGTCGCCGATGCGATCGTGCGCGTCTTCATCGCCAATGGCGACCGCACCAACCGCGCGAAGGCGCGGCTGAAATACGTGCTCGACGCCTGGGGCTTCGACAAATTCCTGGCGGCCGTCGAGGAGGTGTTCGGCCGCCAGCTGGTCCGCGTCGATGGTGCCTTCGTCAAGCCGCGCCCGGTTTATGACCGCCTCGCCCATATCGGCGTGCACAGGCAGGTGCAGCCCGGGCTGAACTGGGTCGGCGTCGCGCTGCCGGTCGGCAAGCTCACCGTGGCGCAGATGCGGACCGTTGCGTCCATCTCGCAAGCCTGCGGCGACGGCGATATCCGCCTGACCGTCTGGCAGAACCTGCTGATCTCCGGCGTGCCCGACGCCAGGGTCGACGACGTCCTCGCCAATCTGAAGGCGATCGGCCTCTCGGCCGAAACCTCTGTTTTGCGCGCCGGGCTGATCGCCTGCACCGGCGCGACCGGCTGCAAGTTCGCCGCCGCCCACACCAAGGAGGATGCGCTTGCCATCGCCGCCCATTGCGAGCCGCTGATCACGCTGGACCAGCCGGTCAACATCCACCTGACCGGCTGCCACCATTCCTGCGCCCAGCACTATATCGGCGATCTCGGCCTGATCGGCGCCAAGGTCCCGGTCAATGAGGAAGGTGACATCGTGCCGGGCTACGACCTGCTAGTCGGCGGCGGCTATGGCGTCGATGGCGGCATGGCCCGGCTCTTCCAGGAGAAAGTCAGGGCCGAGGAAGCTCCGGCGCTGGTCGAGGCGATCCTGCGGACCTGGCAGGTCCATCGCGCCGGGCCTGACGAGAGCTTCGTCGCCTTCGCCCGCCGCCACGAGATCGCAGCGTTGCAGGCGCTAGTCGCTGAGACGGGAGAGGCCGCATGACCATCCAGACGCCGAACCCGCTGGTCCAGGTCCTGCCGGAAACCGCGCCCTTCAGCGAGGAGCAGCGCTCCTGGCTCAACGGCTTCTTCGCCGGCCTGCTCTCGCTCGACAATGCCGGTGTCACCGCATTGTCGTCAGCCGAGAATGCCGCTGTGATGGGCGAGGCCGATGATGGCGCGCCCTGGCACGATCCGGCGATGGCGATAGCCGAGCGCATGCAGCTCGCCGAGAGCAAGCCGCTGCCGCGCAAGCTCTTCGCCGCCATGGCGCAGCAGGATTGCGGTCAGTGCGGCTATGTCTGCGAGACCTATTCGGCAGCGATCGCCGAAGGCAAGGAAGGACGCCTCAACCTCTGCGCGCCCGGCGGCAAGGAGACGCTGCGCCAGCTCAAGGCGCTGATCGAGGACAATGGGTCTGGTCCGGCCGCCGCGCCGGTCGAAACCACGCCCGCAGCTCCCGCTGGCCCGCTCGGCCGCTGCCGCGAGAACCCGGCGCTCGCCACCTTTCTCTCGCGCCGCAAGCTCAATAGCGAGGGCTCCGAGAAAGAGACTTGGCATGTCGAGTTCGATCTCTCCGAGAGCGGGCTGGATTATATCGTCGGCGACGCCTTCGGCATCGTCGCGCAGAACGATCCGCGCCTGGTCGATGCGGTGATCGCCATGCTCGGCGCGCGCCCCGACGCCGATTGCGGCGGCATGACCCTGCGCGAAAAACTGCTGGCCGATTGTGCGCTCGGGCCGGCGCCGGATGCGCTGTTCCAGCTGATCTCCTATGTCACAGGCGGCGAAGCCCGCCAGAAGGCGAGGCTGCTCGCGGCCGGCGAGGACCCGGACGGCGATCTCGACCGGCTCGACGTGCTCGGAACGCTGCACAAGTTTAGCGGCGCCCGGCTCTCGGCCGAGGCCTTCGTCGAGGCGTTGGACGAATTGCAGCCGCGGCTCTACTCGATCTCGTCCTCGTTCAACGCCACGCCCGGCCGGATCTCGCTGACGGTCGACACGGTCCGCTACAAGATCGGCTCGCGGCCGCGCTGGGGCGTCGCCTCGACCTTCCTCGGCGAGCGCGTCCAGCCCGGCGACAAGGTGCCGGTCTATGTCCAGCGCGCCCATGGCTTCGGCTTGCCGGCGAACCCGGAGACGCCGGTGATCATGTGCGGCCCCGGCACCGGCGTCGCCCCGTTCCGCGCCTTCCTGCAGGACCGCAAGGCGACTGGCGCCAAGGGCAGGAACTGGCTGTTCTTCGGCCATCAGCGCCGGGCGAGCGACTTCTTCTACGAGGACGAGCTCAATGCGATGAAGGACGCGGGCGTTCTCACCGGCCTGACCCTCGCCTGGTCTCGCGACGGCAAGGAGAAGATCTACGTGCAGGATCGCATGCGCGAGCGCGGCGCCGAGCTCTTCGCCTGGCTAGAACAGGGTTCGCATTTCTATGTCTGCGGCGATGCCAAGCGCATGGCCAGGGATGTGGAGCGCGCTCTCGTCGACGTCGTTGCCGAGCATGGCAAGCAATCCAGCGAGGAGGCTATTGCCTATGTCGCTGCATTGCGAAAGACGGGGCGCTATCAGGCGGATGTCTACTAGTAGTTTGAGCTGCTCGCTGGAACTCGATGAGGCCTCTCGCACGTATCGTTCACCAGATGCGCCTGAGTAACGGACCTTCGAGGCAGTTCGCTGCCGCGTTCCCCCGCGCGTCTCAAGGCGGTTTCAGGCACAGGACTAAGCCGCTCTCGCGGCAGGGCGCTGCGGCACGGTCATCGCTGAGATTTCGCCTGTGAGGCGCTGCATCCGAGGATTTCGGGGTCGT
>NZ_JBSHIO010000034.1:0-14928 GCF_053618995.1 Allobosea sp. NPDC055594 | reverse complement strand
GCCGTTAAACTCCTCAGCGCTGATGGTACTGTGTCTCAAGACCCGGGAGAGTAGGTCGTCGCCGGGCCTGTCAAGGATATCCCTCTAAACAATGATGAAATTCAGAACGCTGCTGCCGATGACGATTTCGGTTGCCGCGTGACTGGTTTGACGCGGGGTGGAGCAGCCCGGTAGCTCGTCAGGCTCATAACCTGAAGGTCGTAGGTTCAAATCCTGCCCCCGCAACCACTGAGACAAACACTCCCGAGAGCTCCGCTCCGGGAGTGTTTGTTTTTGTCGCCTTTCAACAGGTTGCCGTCGCGCCCAGTCAGGGATCGTACCGATCTCGTCGCGCCGTGACCACGGCGTCAGCACGATCTTTCCGATCGGCAGCCGCAGCGCTTGCCAACTCGGGCCGTTCTTCGGAGTGGTTGAGAGCTTCGTGATCTTCTGCGCGCAGATTACGGAAGCGCTCGGCACCGTCTTGCGACGCCGAGCCAGTTTCACGCTGCTTGATCGCATTCTCTTTCCGGCGAGGCGTCACGCTGCCGCTTCGAACGGGTGGTGACAGCGGAACATTCCGCCCGCGGTCCCGGTCGCCTCCGGCATCTGCGTGCGGCAGAGATCGCTCGCCCGCGGGCAGCGTGGGTTGAACGGACAGCCGGGCGGCGGGTCGACAGGATTCGGCGGCTCGGCGATCGCCTCCGACCAGTCGGGGCGTCGCCCCGGCGTCGGCGGCAGGACTGCGTCGAGCAGCGAGCGTGTATAGGGATGGCGGGGCCGCGCGAACAGCTCCTCCGTCCGGCCGGTCTCGACCAGGGTGCCGAGATACATCACCGCCACCCGCTCCGCCATATGATAGACCACGGCGAGGTTGTGGCTGATCAGCAGAACCGTGAGGCCGAGCTTCTTCTGCAGCGTGCCGATCAGGTTGATGATCTGCGACTGCACGGAAACGTCGAGCGCCGAAGTCGGCTCGTCGCAGATCAGGATACGCGGCTGTGCGATCAGCGCGCGTGCGATGGCGACGCGCTGGCGCTGCCCGCCCGAGATCTGGCTCGGATAGGCGTTGAGCAGATGCGGCGGTAGACCGACCGCCTGCATCATCTCGGCCACGGCGGCCTGCCGGCTGCGGGCATTGCCCTCGCCGCGGACGACGAGCGGTGCCGCGATGATGCTGCCCAGCGTCTGGCGCGGATTGAGCGAGGAATAGGGATCCTGGAAGACCGGCTGGATCAGCCCCGCTCGCTCGATCCGGTGATAGGACGCGATCGGCTTCCCCGCCACGGTGACGGAACCGCTGCTCGGCGCCTCGATGCCCAGCATCAGCCGCGACAGCGTGGTCTTGCCGCAGCCGGATTCGCCGACGATCGCGACGACCTCGCCCTGCTGGACCTCGAGATCGATGCCGCGCAACGCCCGCAGGGTGCGTCTTTCGCCATGGAAAGCGACGGCGTAGTCGCGCGTCCCGCCGACGATGCTCAGTGCGGCCTGCGCGCTCACGACACCACCTCGCCCCGCTCCTCGAAACCCGGTTCGCCGGCCCGCTCCGCCACTGACCGGACGCAGCGTAGCGCACGGTCGCTATCCTGCAGCACGAGCGGCACCGGGACGGCGCAGACCGGCCGCGCATAGGGGCAACGTTCCATGAACAGGCAGCTTTTCACCTCGCCTGTCGGCGGTGGCACGATCCCCGGTATCGACCCCAGCAGTGCGCCGCGCGCGGTGCGTCCCGGCGTTGGAATCGCCTGCAGCAGGCCCTCGGTATAGGGATGCGCCGACGCGGTCAGGATGGCTGAGGTCTCGCCGGTCTCGACCACTTGGCCGGCATACATCACCGCGACGCGGTGGGCCATCGTCGCGACTACGCCGAGATCATGCGTGATCAGGACGATGCCGACGCCGGTCTCCGCCTGTAGCTTCGCCAGCAGCCCGAGGATCTGTGCCTGGGTGGTGACGTCGAGCGCCGTCGTCGGCTCGTCGGCGATGATCAGGTCCGGATCACAGGACAGCGCCATGGCGATCATAACACGCTGGCGCAGGCCACCGGAAAGTTGGTGGGGGTATTGTTCGAGCCTGGCCGCCGGCGACGGGATGCCGACCCGGGCCAGCAGCGAAACCGCCCGCTCCCGCGCCTCCTTCTGTCCGATGCGCAGATGCGTGCGCATCACCTCGGTCATCTGGCTGCCGATCGTGTAGCAGGGATCCAGCGAGGTCATCGGGTCCTGGAAGATCATCGCGATGCGCGGTCCGCGCAGCTTGCGCCATTCCGTCTCACGCAGCCCGATCAGCGGCTGCCCGTCGAAGTTCAGCCGGGCCGCCTCGACCCGGCCCGGCTTCGGCACGAGCCCCATCAGCGACAGCGCGGTGAGGCTCTTGCCGCAGCCGGATTCGCCGACGATCGCCAGCGTTTCGCCCCGCGCGACCGACAGCGCGATGCCGCGCACCGGCTGCAGCACGCGCCCCTGCGCGGTCGGGATCGTGATCTTCAGGTCCTCGAGCTCGATCAGCGCGCTCTCCCTGGGAGTGCTCATGCCCGGCCCTCCGGGGCGACGACGTCGCGCAACGCGTCGCCTAGCAGGTTGATCGCCAGCACCAGCGTTACCAGCGCGACGCCGGGAATCGCGATCAGCCAGGGCCGGAACAGCAGCTGGTTCTTCGATTCCGCCACCATCAGCCCCCAGGAGGCGAGCGGCGGCTTGACCCCGAGGCCGAGGAAGGAGAGCGCGGCCTCGAGCAGCACCGCATGCGCGACCTCGACGGTCGCGACCACGATCAGCGGGCCGACGATGTTGGGCAGGATCTCGACCAGCAGGATGCGCGGCGTCGAGGAGCCGATGGCGCGCGCCGCGATGACGAAGTCGCTATGCGCCAGCCGCTGCGTCGCGCTGCGGGTCACCACCGCGAACCGGTCCCAGAGCAGGAGCCCGATCACCACGACGAGCACGCTCAGCGAGGAGCCGACGACCGCGACCACGACGAGCGCAACCAGCACGACAGGAAGCGTCAGCCGGATCGTGATCAGGAAGTTGATGACGAGATCGACCCGGCCGCCGAAATAGCCGGCGGCCATGCCCATCGCCGTGCCGATCAGCCCCGAGACCAGCACCGTCGCGATGCCGATGAACATCGAGATGCGGGCGCCGTCGACGAGGCGCGCCAGCAGGTCGCGTCCAAGCTGGTCGGTGCCGAGCGGATGCGCCCAGCTGCCGCGCACATCCCACACCGGCGGGACGAGGCGGGCGCCGAGATTCTGTGCGACGGGATCAAGCGTGAACAGCGGCCCGACGAGTGCGACGAGCAGGATCAGCAGGATCGCACCACCTCCCAACCAGAAGCTGCCATGCCGCAGCAGGCGGTGCAAAGCGAGCCGGCGGGGGCTCATCGTGGTGAGTGTCGCCGCCGTCATGAGATGCGGATCCTCGGATCGATCAGGGCGTTGAGCAGGTCCGCCAGCAATGTCAGCAGCGCATAGGTCAGAGCGATCAGCAGCAGGATGGCCTGGATCACCTCGATGTCGGAGCGCTGGATCGATTGCCAGGCAAGGAGTCCGAGCCCTTTCAGCGAGAAGACCGTCTCGACGACGATCGAGCCGCCGAGCATGAAGCCAAGCTGCACCGCCGCCAGCGAGACGACCGGGATGATGGCACTGCGCAGTGCATGAAGCAGCACCACGCGCCAAGCCGGAAGCCCATAGGCCCGCGCCGTGCGGACATGGTCGGACTGCATGACGTCGATCATGCCCGAGCGCGTCAGTCGCATGAGTGCGGGAGCGGCGTAATAACCCAGTGTCACCGAGGGCAGCACGAAATGCAGCCATGTCGCCGAGCCGGAAATCGGCAGCCAGCGCAGCTGCACGCCGAAGATGTAGATCAAGAGCAGCGCGAACAGGAATGAAGGCAGCGCCTGCCCGGCAACCGCCAGACCGAGCGCGAAACGGTCCAGCGCCGTATCACGATGGAGGCCAGCGAGGATTCCGAGCGGGATGGAGAGCAGCAGCGCGAAGACCAGTGCCGACAGGCCGAGCTTGGCGGTGACCGGGGCGTGCTCTGCGAGCACGGTGGTCACGGACTGGCGCAGATAGAAGGACCGGCCGAAATCGCCGGTCAGGATCTTGCCGATCCAGGCGAAGTACTGCGTGTGGATCGGTTGGTCGAAACCGTAGAGCCGGCGGATCGATTCCACATCGGCCGGAGAAGCCCCCTCGCCCGCCATCGCTGCGGCGGGATCGCCGGAGAGATGGACGAGCGAAAAGGCGAGCACCGAGGTGCAGGCGATCACCAGCAGGGTGACGAGCAGTCGCCGCGCGAGAAAACGTAACATGATGTTCGATCAGTCGGCGGCGACCGCTTTCCTGCTCACTTCTTCCAGCGTGCCAGGTAGAAGTGGGCCAGCTCGTCCGGCGTCACCGGCAGGTCGAGTTCGGCGTTGAAGGCGTAGGTCCGGCCGTAGCTGAACAGCGGCACCATGTAGGCCTGCTCGTTGATGCGGGCGAGCGCCTTGCCGTACAGTTCCTTGCGCTTCTCCGGATCGACAGTCGTGTCCGCCGCCTGGAGCCAGTCGCGCACCTGCTCGTCACGGGCATAGTCATCGGTGCTGAACTTGAAATAGTTGCTGACCGAGGCCGAGGCGTCGAGCACGCCCTGCGAACCCCAGCTCAGATGGGCCACCTCGGCCTTGCCTTCCTGCAGGATCGGCCGCAGCGCGCGCCACTGCAGATAGCGCAAGTCGGTCTTGATGCCGACCGCACGCAGATAGTTCATCACCGCCTCGGTATAGGGCCGGTCGCGATAAGCGTAGATCGGGATGGTGAAGCCGTCGGGATGCCCGGCCTCTTTCAGCAGCGCCTTGGCCTTGGCGGGATCGTAGGCATATTCCTCGGTCTTGGCGTCGCAGCCGAACTGGCGTGCGTCGCACATGAAGCGCAGCACCTCGGAGCCGTCGCCGACGAGATCACGCGAGATCGCCGCCCGGTCGATGGCGTGGAACATCGCGCGGCGGACGCGGACATCCTTCATCGGATTGTCGCCGGAGCGGCCGACCGCGTCGAGCGAGAGGAACGACATGCGCGTCGTCGGCGCGGCCTTGACCGTGACGTTCGGCATTGCGGCAAGCTGCTTGGCGTTCTCGGACGGCACGCCCCAGATCCAGTCGAGGCCGCCGGTAACGAGTTCGGCGAGCTGCGTGTCGGTGTCGGGGATGGTCTTGTAGATCAGCGTGCCAATCGCCGGCTTGCCCTTCGGCTGTCGGCGAAATAGGCGTCGTTCTTGACCAATGTCACCGAGGAGCCGGACTTGAACTCCTTGAGATTATAGGGGCCGATGCAGACCGGCTGGACCGCTCCCCAATCGCGCCGCGGCTTACCGCCGGTGTTGACGGTCGGCGCCTTGTCGTAGTGCCCCTCGGGATAGATCGGCGTGATGCCCGAGAAATACTCGATCGCAGCAGGCGTGGGCGCCTTGGCCTTGAAGATCACCGTGTCGGTGCTGGGCGCCTCGACATTGTCGATCCAGTCCACCAGCAGCCGGGTAACCACGCCGCTGTCCGGCTGGCGGGCATGGTTGTAGGTGTAGGCGACGTCGGCAGCCGTCAGCTCCTTGCCGTTCGAGAACTTCAGTCCCTTGCGCAGCTTGAACTCAAGCGTCTTGTCGTCGATCCAGCGATAGCCGGTCGAGAGCAGCGGCTTGTATTCGCCCTTGATCGGATCGCGATACATCAGCGTGTCGCACATCTGCTGTGCGATGATCACGACCTCGCGTAGATTCTGGTAGTAGAGATCGACCGTGTCGACCTCGCTGGCCGAGGCGAAGACCAGCGTGTCGTCCGCCTTGCCGGCCTGGGCGGTGCCGGCACCGAGGCCGAGCGCTGCCGCGACAGTCAACGCGGCCGCCATGCTCCGAGTCGTCATCATCGTTCCCCTCCGTCCCGTTTCAGGATCAGTCTCCACTCCCGGCCCTCTCCTCATGGCCGGGAATGATCGCTTGCGACCTTCTCAGACCGCGCGTCTCACCGGCAATCGGATTGTCGAATTCCATGCGCCGCCGCGATGCAGTGTCAGCTTCGGCGGGCGGCCATGCGGCACCTGCCCGCAATGGTCGGCATCGGCGCCTGCGATCGCGATGCGGATGCGGCTCCCTGCCCTGAAGGTCCATGACGTCGGCAGCAGCGCGAAATGCAGGCGCTGCGGCTCGCCGATCGGCATCGGCGCGGCATCGGCTCGCGTGAAGCTGCGGAACGGCCAGCTGGTGCGATGCTCCGCCGGGCACTCGCTTTCCTTGCGATGCAGCGCCCGCAGCAGCCCTTCGGTGACGTAACGGACCATGCCGTCCGCCTCGACCTCAGAGAGATAGACGAAGACCGCGGCGTCCGGCTCGTTCGACGCCACCCGCAGGTCGGCGATCACATGGCCGGACACTTGCCAGTCCCGCTCCAGCGGAGCGGAATCGTAGCGCAGCATCGCCTCGTCCCGGCCCTGCCAATCGATGTAATAATCGCGGCTATCGATCGCGGCGATGCGCTCATAGCGGGTCTGGCCGCCGGTGCCCTTGCCGAAATCGACCTGGTAGTCGTCCACCCCCGCGGCGCCGGCCTGCGGCGAGAGGCGCGCGCCTTCGTCGAGATGCAGCGTCTCGCTGGTCTCGACCGGCGGCCAGGACGCGGCCTCCTGCCAGGCTTCCTCATGCATGGTGTAGTAATGGATCGGCGCCTCGTCGCGGAGACCGGTGTCGAGGCCCATGAGGTACTCGTCGAAGAAGCGCAGCACCTCGCCGACGACGGGAAAGTCCGGCTCGACCTTCGGCCGCCAGGGCGAGCAGTCGATGCGCGCACCATGGTCCCAGGGACCAAGCAGGAGATGCCGCTTGGCGTTCGGCAGTGTCAGGAAGCGGCTGATCGAGCCGTTGGCATAGCCCGCGCCGTCCATCCAGCCTGAGACCGAATAGACTGCGACATCGGGATCGATGCCCTCGTAGAAACCGTAGGGACTGAACTTGGCCGAGGTGAACTCCGGGTCATAGGGCAGCGTGTCGCCCTTGAATTTGAACTCGGTGATGAAGTCCGGCATGTGGAAATTACCGATATGCTCGGTGATCGCCTGCCGGCAGAGCGCCCCGTCCGCGTCCTCGTCCACCGGCTGCGGGCCGGCATAATTCGGGTTGGCGTAGTAGGAGATGTTCTTCAACAGGTCGCGCCGGTCGTGATCCATTGCGATCATCAGGTCGTCATAGACCCGCGCCAGTTCCTTCAGGAGGATGCCGCCCGGATAGTAATGGTCCGAATAGGTGTCCCAGACCGCGAAAAGCGGTGCGATCGCCTTCACGGCCTCGTGGCCCGTGCTGGCCAGGAAGTCCGCCGCCGCGCCGAGATAGGATACGCCGGTCGCGCCGATCGCGCCGTTCGACCAGGGCTGCGCCACGATCCAGTCGGCGATGGCGCGGCAATCCTCGCGCTCGCGCGGCGAACGGAAGCTGTCGCGCGTTCCGAAGCTCGCTCCCGTACCGCGCACGTCGATGACGACCAGCGCGTAGCCGGCAGGTACGAAATTGTCGCGATAGCGGAATGAGCCGGGCGTGACCTCGTCGCCCTTGCTCCAATCGGCCAGTGCGAACCGGCGGTAATAGGGGGTGAAGATGGTGATCGCCGGGAACGGTCCCTCGGCAGCCACTCCCTCCGGCGTCTGCGGAAGATAGACATCGACCGCGAGCCGGCAGCCATCCGGCATCGTCACATACTGCGAGAACGGCTTCTTCGACACGCCATAGGAGCGCTTGCGGTCCTTCAGATAGGCCTGCGGGGTCACGCGCCAGGCCGCATTCTCGCTCGCCATGAAAGTTGCCCGTCTCAAACCGTTCCACTTCGAAATTCGAGCGTCGCAAACCCTCGACATATGCGTCAAATGCGTAATAAAGAGAACATCATGCTTAATTCGCATATTAAATAGATCGGATGGCGGCGCTGCGGGGATTGGAGGCCCTGAGGGCCTTCGTCGAGACAGGCACCGTATCGCGGGCCGCGGCAAGGCTCGGCCGCACCCAGCCGCAGATCGGGCGACTGCTCAGTGCGCTCGAGAGCGAGCTCGGCTTCCAGCTGTTCGATCGGCAGAACAAGCGCCTGAGCCTGACCGCCGAAGGCCGCGAGTTCTACCAGCATGCGGAGCGGCTGCTGCAGGGACATGACGGACTTGAACGCTTCGCCGCCCAGCTGCGTCGTGGCGGGCGCCACCACATCCGCGTGCTCGCCGCGCCGCATGTCGCCGAGGCCATCGTCATCGATGCCGTGGCCAAGCTTTCCCGAAGCGACCCACGCTTCACGGCTAGCGTCGATTCACGCGTCCGCATCGATATCGACAGCTGGCTCGGCCAGGAGCACTTCGATCTCGCTGTCACCGTTCTCCCGATCAGCCATGCCGGCTTCGAAACCGAAGAATTCTTGCGTATCGAAGCTGTGGCCGCCATGGCGGACTGTCACCCGCTGGCGCGGCTGGAGGCGGTCACGGTCGCGGACCTCGCCAAGACCAGCTTCATCGCGACCCACCGCCGCTCGCTGATCCAGAAAGAGATAGAACGCCAGGCGGACGAGGCCGGAGTTACGCCCGAATCGCGCTTCGAGACGCAGAGCGGCATGATTGCATGCCAGCTCGCAGCGCGCGGCCTCGGCTGTTGCGTCGCGGACCCCTTCGTCGCTCATTCGAGCGGAGCGCCCGGCCTGGCCTTCCGGCCCTTCCGGCCTGCTATCGAGCTGCGCTACGGTTTCGTTTTTCCCGCCTGGCAAAGCCGTTCGCGCTTGGCTCGGGAGCTTTCGGGAGCGATCGCGGAGCAGGCGAAAGCACTTTGGAGCGCGATCAGGACGTCGTTCGGTTAAGCAGCCGAAGCAGAGATTCGAGATGATAACCCGGCCGATTGGCCGGGCGCCGGATTGAATGTCCGCTCATTGACCATGGCCCAACGCCAGCTCTTGGCGCAGGGCCGATACCGAGCGGTGCATCAAGCTGCCTGACCGGCTTGTATCGCCGCTTGTGCGGATTCCCTGACAACCTCAGGCCGAGGCTGAAGGCTCGGCGATCGGAACCGCCAAGCTTTGCAGCAGTCTGAGACGGTGGCTGATGGCCAGCTATGGATTTCCCGCCATAGAATTGGACGCCTAAGGGATGACCGGCGCGCGGTAAGTGAAGGTGTGCATCAGCGCGACCGCGAGCAGCATGACCACCGGGAAGTGGATGAAGAACTGCATCGATGTGTAGCCGATCAGGTCCTTCGACTTCAGCTTGAGCACGCCGAGGAGCGGCAGCATCCAGAACGGGTTGATGAAGTTCGGCAAGGTCTCGGCGATATTGTAGACCATCACCGTCCAGCCGAGATGCGCGCCGATTTCGTTGGCGGCCTTCATGATGTAGGGCGCCTCGATGATCCACTTGCCGCCGGCAGAGGGGATGAAGAAGCCGAGGATCGCCGAATAGATGCCGACGATGAAGGAGAACACGCTGGCATCGCTGGCGAGGCTGACGAACCAGTGCGCGATCGTGTCGGAGAGCGAGGCGCCTTCGGCCTTCACCCGGGTCAGCATGTAGGCGATGCCGCCATAGAACGGGAACTGCAGCAGCACGCCGGCGACGCTCGGCATGGCCTGCGAGAAGCTGACGAGGAAGCTGCGCGGCCGCCAGTGCAGCAGGGCACCGACGAGCAGGAAGACGAAGTTGTAGGTGTTGAGGCCCGACATGGTGATCAACGGGTTGCCGGACTTGAAGGTCTCGTAGAACCAGCCGGCCGCCAGCACGACGATCAGGATCGTTAGGAGCGGGCTGAATTCGAGATAGTCGCCCGGCCGGGTCGGCTTCTGCTCGGCTTTGACGTCGGTGAGATCGACGCCGAGATCGGCGGCGGTCTTGGCCGCCGCGTCGGACGGGGTGGTGTAGTAGCAGATCGCCGCTGAAAGCAGCGTGCCGACCACGATCACCAAGAGGTTCTGCCAGGTCAGGATCGTCTCGTAGAAACTGATCACCCCGGTGATCGGCATCAGCGAGGGCGGGATACTCGCCGGATTGGCCTGCAATTGCGCCGCCGAGGAGCTGATGCCGAGCGTGAAGCCGAAGCCGAGCCCGAGATAGCCGGCTGCACCAGCTGCGCGATAGTCGAGGCGGATGTCGCTGCGCCGCGCGATCTCGCGCACCAGCAGGCCGGAGAAGATCAGGCTGACGCCCCAGTTGACCAGCGAGAGCAGGATGCTGACCACGCCGACGAAGACGACGGCGCCGCGGCCAGTCGTCGGCACGGCGGCGGCCCGGCGCATCAGCGCCGCGACAGGCGGCGACAGCGCGACGATGTAGCCGCCGATGGCGACGAGCGCCATCTGCATGGTGAACGGAATGATGCTCCAGAAACCTTCACCGAAGGCGGTGCTGACCGCGACCGGCGAACCGCCATGCGCGATCGCCGCCAGCGCCACCGCCACCGTCGCCAGCAGAACGAAGATATAGGCGTCCGGGAACCAGCGTTCGGAAAAGGCCACCATGCTCTGCGACAGGCGCACGAGGACGCCTTCACGCGGCGCCGCCGCGCGTTCGTTCAGGATCGAATCTGTCATTGTCCCCTCTTATGGCGGTTTGCCGCCGTTGGTCTGCTTCAGGCGTCGAGAACGAGGTCGCTGAGCGGCACCGCACAGCAGGTCAGGCAATCGTCGGGTTCGCCGTCATAGGGCGAGAGATGGCTGGCGGTGCCGGAGACGACACGCAGGCGGCAGCTCTCGCATTGGCCGCTGCGGCAGCCGCTCGGCAGCGACAGCCCGGCCGCCTCGGCGGCATCGAGCAGGCTGCCTGATTGCGCCGACCAGTCGAAGGATGTCCCGCTGCGCTCCAGCACGATGCGGCGCGGCGCCAGATTCGAGGGTATCTCGATCTGCGAGACGAAGACCTCGCTGAACACGTCAAAGCCCGGCAGTCCGGTGCTGGCCAAAGCGGCCCTGGTGTCGGTGACGAAGCCGTCGGGCCCGCAGAGATAGGCGAGCGGCTGGCGCGTTCCAGGCGCGAGGCCGAGCTCTGCGATGTCCGGCCGGCCGGCATGGTCAAAATCGCGGCCGAGCCGATCCTGCGGCCGTGGCCGGGTGAAGGCGCGGAGCACCCGCAGCTCCGGGATTCGGGCGGCGATCATCCGCAGCCAGTCGCCGAAAGGCTGCTCGGCTCCGTTGCGGCAGATATAGACGAGCTCGACGGAGGGTGGACGCTGCTCCGGCGCGATCCGCGCAAGCGCCGCGAGATAGCCGATGAAGGGCGTGATGCCGACACCAGCCGCGACCAGGATCACAGGGCGATCGCCGGTCAAAGGCGGGGTAAAAATTCCCGCAGGCGGCTGCAAGGTGACGATATTGCCCGAGGCGAGTTCATGCAGGCGCGTCGACATCCGGCCGGGCGGCGTGCCGTCGCCACCTGCCGCGATGCGGCGCACCGCGATTTCGTATTCGGCCGGGTTCTCGGTCGGCCCGGTCAATGAATAGCTGCGCGACAACCCCGTCTCGGGCTCGGTCACCTGGACATGCTGCCCGGGCAAGAAGCCGGGTAGCGGTTTGCCATCGAGAGGCACCAGGCTGAAAGCGAGGACGTCGCTCGCTTCGCGACGGCGCGCGGCTACGCGGAAGGCGCGCTCGCCAGCCCACCAGCCGTGCGAGGCGGCCTCGTCCCGGGCGATCTCGCAGGCCACCGCCCGCAGCGGCACCGAACCGCTGATCGGGTCACGGTCGCGGTCCGACAGGATCGCGTTGATATTGCATGTCGCCGCGCCTGTGATTGCTCCACCGGAGCGCCCCAGCGGAGTGCAGGCCTGCCACCAGCCGAACTCGGCGATCACGGTTCCGGTCGGCAAGGTCGGGTCCAGCTTCGCCCTTAAGCGCGCCTCGCCATCATGCGTGCGAATGATCACCCAATCGCCGGCGGTGATGCCGCGTGCCTGCGCGTCTGCCGGGCTGAGTTCGACCGACGGGTCAGGCGCCTTGCGCCTGAGCGAGGCGACATGTCGGTGCGATGAGTGGACGAACCAGCCGGATTTTGCGGTCGAGAGCAGCAATGGCAATTCGGCCGGGCGCCCTTCCGCGCTCGCCGGCTCGACATGTCGCGGTAAAGCCGGGTGGCCCAGTGCGAGCAGCTGTTCAGAATAGATCTCGACGCGGCGGCTCGCGGTCGGGAAACCGGTGACGCAGCCCTCCTTGCGAACCACAGTGTATTTGCGTTCCGGATTGGGCTGCGGCACGCGGATGCCGCCCGGCGCTTTCCGTAATTGCGCAACGTTCAGCCCAAGCGGCTCGAGCTGGTGGTTCCAGCCGGCTTCGATCGAACCGCCGAAGAAGGCCTCGGCGTGACCGAGGCGGCAAGCCAGGTCGAAGGCTATGTCGTAATCGGCCCGGACATCGCCGCGCGGCGGCACCATAGCCTGGCGCAATTGGATGTGCTCGACCGCCGCCTGCGTGATCTCGAAGCCGAGCCGGAGCGCCTCGCGCTCCCAGGGCATGCTCGCCGGCAGGACGATGTCGGCCTGCTCGGCGGTCGGGTTCATGAACATGTCGACATGGACATGGAACTCGAGTGCCTGCAGTGCCGCGCGATTGCGCGCGGAATCGCTCTGTGACACCACGAAATTGGTGCCGAAGCTCATCAGCGCCCTGACGCGGTAAGGCTCGCCTTCGAGCACCGACCGGCAGAAATCGCGCGCGGTAATCCAGCCCTTGGCCGGCGGGCCGAGTGGCAGCTCAGCGAGGCCGAGCGCCTTGCGGCGCTGTGTCTCCGGCAGCAGCGCATAGTCATTCACTGCGCGGAACGGCGGCGGGCTCGTCCAGACATTGCCGCCGATACGGTCGCTCGCGCCGGTCAGCGCATAGAGCGTGCCGATGGCGCGCTCGATCATCGTCGCATTGGAGTGCTGGCCGACGCCGGTCCAGGAATGATAGGCGAGCCGCGGCGAGCCCGCGAACAGGCCATAGAAGCGGGCGAGGTCATCGGTCGCGAGACCGGTGATCCCGGCGACGTGCTCGGGCGTGAAGGCGGCAGCCTCGCGCGCCAGGAGCCGCATCACGGTGGCGCAGGCGATCGCCCGGCCGTCCACGCCCTGCAGCGTCGCTTCGCCGTCTAGGACGATGTCCTGCGGCCGCATCAGCGCCTCGCGGGTGTCATAGGCCACAGGCGAACCATCCGGGCGCAGCAGCACGAAGGCGTCAGCCGCGCGGTCCGGCCAGAGATCGCCCGCCCGAAGCAGGCGCCCCGTCGCGAGATCGACCAGCATCGGCGCATTCGTCCATTGCCGGACGAAGACGTCGTCATAGCTGCGGTTGATCAGGAGATGGCGGATCGCGCCCATGGCGAGCGCCCCGTCGGCGCCCGGGCGGATGCCAAGCCAGAGATCGGCGCTCTCGCCAGCGCCGCCGCGCTTGGGATCGACCACCGCGACGATCGCGCCGCGCTTGCGGGCCTCGGCTATGCGGGTTGCCTGCGCCAGCCAGGTCCGCGTCGGGTTGTGGCCCCAGAGCACGATGGCGTCGGCATTGTCGTAATCGGCAGCGCCGATGCCGCGGCCATAGGTCAGGGCCTGGGCATAATCCTTGTGCCAGCCGCAGATCTCGACGGCATAGATCAGATTGGGGCTGCCGAAGCAGCGGATGAAGCGCTCGACCCATTCGAAGCTGTCGACCATGGGCGTGCCACTCGGCGTGGTCACCGCGAAGGCGACCGTCTCCGCCCCCGTTTCACGGCGAATCGTGCCGAGCCGCTTAGCGATCGTGTCGAGCGCCTCCGACCACTCGATCTCGACCCAGCCCGGCGAATCGGCGCCGCGCGGTGTGGTGCGCTTTAGTGGCCTGGTCAGCCGCAGCGGGCTTTCGATCAGCTCGGGCGCCGCCCGGCCCTTGGCACAGAGTGCCGCCCCGGTGGGATGGGTAGGGTTCGGCGAAACCGCGACGAGGCGCCCGTCCAACACATGGTTCAGCGAGCCACAGCGGGAGCGGCACAGGGTGCAATAGCCTTCTTTGATCTCGGCATTCCGCATATCGGACATGAGGTAGTGTATTACGCGTGACGCGCTACTTCAAGTCAGAGATGCGACTCGCCATATCCGGGGTGCTCATGGCAGAGAGCGCAGACTGTTCGGCGCAAGGTGGGGAACGGATGCAGCTGATCTCGGGAGACGCCAATCTGCGCGAACAGGTCGTCGATCAGTTGCGGATCGCGATCGTCTCGGGCGAGATGCCGCCGGGCACGGTCTGTTCGGTGCCCTCGCTGGCGCGCACGCTCGGGATCTCGACGACGCCGATCCGCGAGGCCTTGCTCCAGCTTACCGCGGACGGGCTGCTCCAACCGATGCGTAATCGCGGCTTTCGCGTCGTCGACCCCTCGATCGACGAACTGCGCGGCATTTTCGAGGTCCGCACGCAGCTGGAGGCCTCTGCTTTTCGTAAACTGGTCAGAATGGGGGCCGGAGACCTTTCGGAGTTGCAGGCACAGGCCGATGCCATCGCTGACTCGGTCGAAACGGGGGACGTGCCCCGCTATCTCGCCGCCGACCGGGCTTTCCATGCCGAATTGTTGGCGCTAGCGGGCAACGAAGTGCTGGCCGATATCGTCCTGCGCCTGCGCGACAGGATGCGCCTATATGGAATCCGATCGCAGCACGGCCTTGAACGGCAGAAGGCGTCAGTGCCGGAGCACTACCGCATCATCGAGATCATCAAGCTGCGTCTCGAAGACGAGGCAGAGGCGTTGATGACCGGCCATATCATGGCTTGGGAGCCGATTTTCACCGAGGCTGTCGCGCTGAGAAGCGCTCAAGGCTAGCCACGATGATTCTCGCCGGTTCTCAAGGTTCCGGGAAACCGCCAGGAAGTCTGTCAACGGCGGTCGGATTCCAGGCCAGGGTGGCGGAGCAAAAGTAGGCCACTGGCGTCGTGGAGCGGCGGATATGGCAAGGGCCCCGATCGGGG
>NZ_JBSHIO010000033.1:0-15335 GCF_053618995.1 Allobosea sp. NPDC055594 | reverse complement strand
CACGCCGCAACCCGCGTTTACCACCTGTCTGGGGGGCTGGTTTTTTTTTATAAGACACCCCCATGGGCCCCGGCGCTGTGGGGCGGCCGCGTCGGCGCCTGCCTATCAGCGACGGACAGATAATACCAGTCATAGCCCTCGCCCGAGACCAGCCGCGCGCGAAGATGGTCGACATCGGCCGGCCCGCGCGCCAGGGCGATGTCGGCATGATCGGGCGTATCGCGCCAATCGGTCAGCGGCGCGTAATAGTCGATGCCGATCGCGTCGATGTCAGACGAGGCCCAGAGCGGATCGAGCGGAAAACGCACTTCGAGCCCGCCGTCTCGGACATGAGCACCGTACTCGGTCCAGTCGGCGGCATAGACCAGCTGGGTCGGGGCCGGCAGCAAGGCTCGCACCTCGGCCGCCAGAGCGACCAGCCCCTCGACCATCGGATAGATGCCCGGCGCGCGGCGCACCCGTGTCAGGCCGACCAGCTCCGAGCCGAGAATGAAGCCGGCGACCCCGCCGGCCGCCCTGGCCAGCATCGCGGCATGCAGCACCGCGCGACGAAATCCCCAATCCTCCGGCACCGCGCAGACGACCCTGTCGCCATCGAGCGAGAAATCGCTCGCCCGCGCCGAGCCGAGGAAGCTCGCGATCTGCGCGGCGGCCACCGCACCACCATCGGCCGTGCCCGGCCGATCGGGCGCGGGCGAGCAGCTCAGCCGGCCACGCCAGGGATAGGGAGGCTGCGCGCCAGCGCTGGAATGGGGATCCGGCAGGGCATTGTCGGCCGGGATGTCCATCATCACGAAGGGATAGAGCACGACCTCCAGCCCATAGACGTCCCGCAGCCTGCGGATCAGCGCGATGACGCTGTCGTCCGAGGGCGTGCCGCCATAGGCCGGCTTGCCACCCGACCGGCTGACCAGGCGCGCCTCGGCACGTCCGAGCCCGGCCACCGACCACTGCGCGCCGGACGTCGTCTTCTCCGTGATCTCGACGCGCGGCGTGATAGTGCAGGAGCCGGCGCGCAGATCGTCGCCGAACCAGCTCACCACCAAGGAGACCCGCCGCAATTGGGGGCAGAGCGCCAGGAGATGGCCGATCGCGCCATCGACATCGGTCGCGCTGTGCCATTGATGGCGATTCTCGGCGAGGCTGACGCCCGGCTCGGGCTCCTGGTTCACCAGCGTCGGCTGATAGATGAACTCGCTAGCACCCGGGATCAGCGTCACGGCACGGATCATGCCGCCGAGCCCCGGCACCGCGCGCACCACCTCGAAGGAGAATTGCGGCACGCGATTGCCGTAGTCGGCGAGCGGAAAATGCTCGAACACGACATAGGCCATGCCGCGATAGCCCGGAGCAGCGCCCGCTTCCTTGGCAGAGATCAGCGGGTCGGGCTGCTGATCGGGAAAGCCACGATGGACGCGCAGCGTCACGGCATTGAAATCGATCTCGCGGCCATCGGCCCAGATCCGGCGCACGAAGGCGATCGGCCCCTCGCATAGTCCGATGGCGAGGTTGGCGTAGTAAGAATACGTCGTCTCATAGGTCTTTTGCGCCTTCTGCCCGCCCTTGCCGCCGCGCTTGCTGCGGCTGACCGTGGTCGTCACCTCCTCCTCGAACCGTGTCGCCCAGATCAGCTGCCCGCCGATCCGGACACGACCATAGACGCGCGGGATCGCGGCCCCCTCCGTCGAGGCGAGACCGTCGATCTCGGTCAGGCGCGGCCCTTCGATGACCCGCGTTCCACCGCCGCCACCGAGCAGCGACTGGTCGAGCCCGGCCCCGGCGACGGCGCCGAGCGCCCGGCCGAGCATCGCGCCGGCTGGGCCGCCGAGCATGCCGCCCAGCACCGAGCCGGCGACCTGAAGAACGAGCGTAGCCATCAGCAATCCAGCTCCGGGAACGAGAAGGCGTGACTGCAATGGCGGCGCCACCAGCCCGTGAAGGCGACCTCGCTGACCGCAGCCCCGTCATGAGCGTGCAGGATCCGGCCCGGCTCGGTCAGGATGGCGCAGTGCGCCGCAGGCCAATGGTCGCGCCAGCGAAAGAGCAGGATGTCGCCAGGAAAGGCCTGAGCCGGCTCGATGGCCGCCAGATGGCGCATCGCCGCGAGCGCCAGGGTCTCGTCGGCGGCATGCTGTGCCCAATAGGGGTCATAAGGCGGCAGCGGCTCGGGTTCGTCACCATAGAGCTCACGCCAGACGCCGCGCACCAGGCCGAGGCAGTCGCAGCCAACGCCGCGCAGGGAGGCCTGATGGTGATAGGGCGTGCCAAGCCAGGACCGGGCCGTCGCGACGATCCGGGCGCGCCTCGCGGTTCCGTCGCCCCTCGCCGCATTCATCGGAACAGGCTCCCGCCGTCGAACGGCCCCGCGCCGGGATCGGAGGCGCGGACGCCGCCGATGATGAAGTCGTTGCCGGGCAGATGCGGGAAGCCGCGGAAATTGACGCCGTTTCCGAACTTGGACCGGCAGGTCGCGAAGCTCTTGTCGCAGCCGGCCGAGACCGTGAAAGCATCGCCGGCCGCGATCGGCGCCGGAGCGGCCTGCCAGAGCTGGAAGCTCACCACGCCATCGGCGTTGCGATGGCTTTTCACCTCGGTCGCGAAGCCGAGACTGGCGCCGCTGGTAAAGCTCAGCTTGCCGCCGGCGTAAAACCCGTCGGCTGAGCCCGCGAGGCCGTACGCCGTCAGTGTCAGCCTGCCATCCGTCGTGGCGACGCTGGCATGAGCCTGTCCGATCACGGCGCCGCAGCGGGCATCGCCGAGATCGGCGGAGCAAGACGCGATATAGAGTCCGCCACGCTCCTCGTCGAAGGCCTTGCCGAGCCCGCGCACCTCCGCGCTGAAATGGCTGTCGCCTCGCTTCACCTCGCCGACGAAGCCGGTCTCCAGCAAAGCGCGCTGGCCGATATCGGCCCAGTTCACCAGCCAAAGCGAGACCCGGGCATCGTCATAGAGCCCGCGCGACAGTTCGGCCTCGCTGAGCCCGCTGGCGACGAAGGCGCCGAGCACCTCGCCACCACCGGTCGCGAAGCCGAGTTCGGCCGTCGCCTCGGCCGCCTCGAGCCCCGATCCGGCCCTGTAGAGGATGCCGTCGAATGCCAGGTCGCGATCGTGGTCGGTGAAGCCGAGCACGGCACCGTCGCGCCGTGTCAGGCTCCAGCAGCGGCAAAGCGTCGTCGCCTCGCCGGAAAGATGGGCGGCGAGCGCGGAGG
Source organism: Allobosea sp. NPDC055594 (assembly GCF_053618995.1). Lineage (NCBI taxonomy): Bacteria > Pseudomonadati > Pseudomonadota > Alphaproteobacteria > Hyphomicrobiales > Alloboseaceae > Allobosea > Allobosea sp. NPDC055594. The sequence continues at coordinate 12,126 of NZ_JBSHIO010000033.1, read as the reverse complement.
ATAGAGTGCGCATGGGCTCGGCCTCAGTCGACGATTTCGACGATCGGAATCTTCGGGATGTCGCCGGCCTCGAAGGCGGAAAGGTCGACCTCGATCATGTCGAGGTCGAAGCGCACCGGGACGTCGAAGGCGAAGCCGGCGCTGACGAGTGCATCCGCTGCCGGGGCGTGACCGACGGCGAAGGTCAGCTGACCCGTCGCATGGTCGCAGACGACGTTTCCGGGCTGGGCCTGGACGACGCCGTCCACGGCGACCTGCACCGAGCCGAGGACCGGCTTGGTGATCCGCCGGACATAGGGCGCATGCAGGCCGCCATAGAGCTTGCCGAGCTGGAAGACGCGCGTCACCCCGTCGCCGATGCCGATCTGCTGATCGCTCGCCGCCGGCTCGCCGGAGGGCACGCAGCTCTTCCAGTCGAGCCGATCGCGCCAGCGGAAACCGTAGAGCCGACCGCGACGCTCCTCGAAGAAGGCTACGATCGCCGCGAGCTGATCGAGCGTGCGCACGCCGAAGCCGGCATCATAGCGCCGGCGGGAATGGGCCCAGCGGCTGTTGCGGACCTCCCGGCCGGAGGCCAGCGTGACGACCTGCGTCAGCCGCTCCGGACCACCGCGGGCGCCGCGCGCGATCTCGATCGGGAAGCGTTCCTCATGGAAGCCGCTCATGCCGCATTCCTTGCTGGTTGGGGCGTGGCTGCCGGCTCATGCTGCACGGGCCGGTCAGAGCGCACGGTTGCCGCGCGCCACCGCCCGCGCGATCGCGGCCGAAACCTGAGCCTCGGAGCGGCGGAAACTATCGGCATCGGGGGTCGAAACCTGGACGACGACGCTGACCGGCCTGCGGCCATCCCCGCCGCCGGCGCGCACGCCGAGCTTGCCGTCAGGGCCTCGCGAGAGCGGCATGATCGCCTCGGCGCCGCGCTCGCCCATCAGGCCGAGGCCGCGTCCCATGGCGAAATAGGACGGCGCCGCAACCACTCCGCCATCGGCGAAGACCGACACGGAGGGGACGACATTGCCGCCAAGCCCGTTCGAGAACAGTCCGGCGAGGCTCTTCAACCCTGAGCCCAGCAACCCGGAAAGCCCGGTCTGCAAGGGCTTCAGCGCCGATTTCAGCAGGCTCTCGCTCAAGATCCGGCCAACGCTGCGCAGCACGTCCTCGAAGCGCCGGCCCTCGATGACGCCTCTGGCGAAGGCACCGCTGATCGACCGTCCGAAAGCTTCGGAAGCGCGAGTCAGGCCTTGCGTCAGCCCGGTCATGGCGCGCAGCCCGGAGAGATCGAATGAGGGTGTATCGTCTTCTGACATGGCGATCGGTCCTTCGGTTCCGGCTCAGCCCAAGGCCGCAGGGCTGTCGGGATGGTCGCGCATCAGGGCCTCGAGCGTGCCGCGCGCCGGCGGCTCGCCCGCAGGAACGCGGCGAAGCGCTTCGCTCGCCGCAAAGATCTCGCGCGGGCTCGCAGCCCAGAAAGTCTCGGGCGGCCAGCGCAGTTGGCCGAGCCCGAAGGCCATGACCTCGCGCCAGGGGAACGGGGCGGGCGCCGCCGGCGCGGCTATGGCACCGGCGGCGACGGAGGGCGCGCAGGCTCGCCCTCGCCCACCGGTGCGAAGGTCGCGTCGAGCAAGGCGATCGCCGCCGCGATCGCGCCGTTCAGCCCCCCATCGAAGGCGAGCGCCGCCACCTCGTCATCGGCCAGCCCGACACCCGCGCCACGAAGGCCGGCCGCGAGGATGCGGGTGACATCGCGGGCGGACAGCCTGCCGGTGGCGAAACGTTCTCCCAAAGCGGGCAGATCCTCGACGGCAAAGGCGTGCTCCAGCTCGGCAAGCGCGCCCAGGGTAAGCCGCATCGGCCGCGCCCTGCCCTCGACCATGAGGGCGACCTCGCCCCGATAGCGATTGACCATGGAGGGATCTCCTCAGGCGAGCGTGAAGATGAGCTGTCCGGCCGATTCCAGCGAGAGCTCGAAGGTGACCTCGGCGGCGTGGTCGCCGCGATATTCGAGCGTGGAGATCTGGAACGGCCCGGTGATCACGCCGAAATCGGGCACCACCACCTGCCAGTCGCGAATGCTGCCGTCGAAGAAGATCTGCCGCACCAGCGCGTCCGAAGCCTCGTCCTTGAAGATGCCGGCGCCGCTGATGCTGGCCCGCCGCATGCCGGCTCCCGCCAGCAATTCGCGCCAGCGGCCGGCCGATTCGGCATGGGTGACGTCGACCGCCTCGGCATTGAAGGCGATCTGGCGGGCGCGCAGCCCGGCGACGGTGACGAAGCTTCCGCCTGCATCGGCCGCCTTGAGCAGCAGGTCCTTGCCTTTCTGGGCCGGCATCGGCTGTTCCTTTCCGGTGTTCTCAAAGGGTTTCGGTGACGGCGCGGAAGCGCAGCGTCACCGTCGGAAGCTGACTCCTGGCATCGCGAGCGAGCCGCGAGGACAGCCAGGTCAGATTGATCAGGCGATGTCCGTCGAGCCCGAGCGGTGCACCGTTCAGGCTGGCGACGATTGCAGCAGCCGCCTCGAGCGCCTGGCGCGCGGACGCGCTTTCGCCGGCCCAGACCACGAGGCTGAAGCGTTGCTCGCAGCCGGAATCGCTGCCGGTCGACCAGTCATCGGCCTCGACCTCGCCATGGACGAGATAGGTTCCCTTCGCGGCGCGCGGCGGCTCCTCATAGAGCCGGCCGGCTCCGATCAGGGCAATCAGGCCCGCATCGGCGGCCAGATGCGCCTGGACGGCACGGCGCAGGGCAAGGACCGCTCCGCTCATGGACGAACCTCCTCCGCCAGGCAGACCAGGCGCCGGCGTCCGCCATCGGGGTCGGCGACGGCGCGGATCTCGAAAATCTGTGTCGCATCCCGCAGCCGCTGGCCGGCATCGACCCCGGCGCGCCAGCGCAGGCTGATGCGATGGCTGAGCGCCTGCTCTGGACGTCCGGCGCGCCAGCGTTCTTCGCCCGACAGCCATTCGACCCGTGCCCAGACCGCTGCGACGAGCTCATGGCTCCGCATCTCGCCACCGCTTCCGTCCGGCACACCCACCGGCCGCTCGAGCAGCAGGCGCCGCCGCATCGCGCCGACCGGGCCGGATTTGAAAGATTCGTCCATCACCGCCTCCGTCACAGTTTCAGGCGGCGAAAAGGGGCGAGGAGCGCCGCGATCTCGGCCGGCAGTTGCGCGGAATCCCGGCTGGCGACGTCGCCGCGCTGCTCGAACCAGCGGCAGGCCAGCCGCAGGACAGCCTGGCGCAAGGGCGACGGCACCAGATCCGGCGTCGCCCCGAAACCGGCGACGACATCGATTTCGACCGCGTCGCGCTCGCGACCCGGCATCGGCACGGACCCGGAAACCGCAATGACAGGCGGGTCCATGCCCTTGATCAGGGCAAGCGAGGAAGCGGCCACGATCTGTGCGTTACCTGCGGCGTCGTAGACCCGTGCAGCGATGATGCGCTGGACCGGCGAAAGCGGCAGGCGCAGCTCTCCGCCGACCGGCCAGCGGTCGAGCACGAGGCGCCAGCTCTGGTCGATCAGCATGCGGCCGGATGCGGCCTCGACCATCAGACGCGCCGCCGTGACGAGCATGCCGAGGAGTTCGTCCTCGTCGGCAGCATCGAGCCGCAGGAAATCCCTGGCCTGCACCAGCGAGACGGGCTCGATTGCCGGCGGCGAGATCGCGAGCGGCGTCATCCTGGCCGTGTTCATGGCCTCTCCCTTTCCGGGGTTTGAACGAAGGAGCCGATGCGCTATCCAGCGCCCTCCCAACTGGAGGGCGTCATGCGCGACGGCACAGCGAAATGGTTTGCCGGACTGGCCGCCGGGGCAGCGGCGCTGCTGGCCTCGCCGGCCGGGGCGGTGGTTGGCGGGCGCGAAGGGGGGCCGCAGGCCAGCTCGACCGTAATGGTCCTCAACGCCCGCGGCGGCGTCTGCACGGGCATCGTGCTGTCGCGTCGCGCGATCCTGACAGCGGCGCATTGCGCCGACGGACGCACCGATCTGCGCATCCATTGGCGCGAAGGCGGTGAACCCGTCCTGGTCGAACCCAGCGCGGTCGCGCTCCACCCGGAGTTCAACGCAAAGGCGGTCGCGGCCAGGAAACGCTCGATCGACCTCGCGCTCGTCCGTCTCGCAGCACCGCTCCCGGCCCGCTTCTCGGCGGCGTCGCTGGTCGACGGCCCTCTGCCGCGCGCCGGCACGGCGATCACGCTCGCCGGCTATGGCGTCTCGCGCGAGGGCGAAGCGAGATCGACCGGCACCTATCGTTCGGCAGCGCTCGCCACCGTCGAGCCCTATGGCCCCGGCCGGGTTCTGATCTGGACGGCAGATCCTGCCGGCGGCGGCAAGCGCGCGGCGTCAGGCGCCTGCCAGGGCGACTCCGGCGGCCCGATGCTCGATCATGAAGGCGGCATCGTCGCAGTCACCAGCTGGTCGACCGGCCCCGGCGGCAAGCAATGCGGCCTGCTCAGCCAGGGCGTTCTGGTCGCCCCGCAACGCAGCTGGATCGACCGGACCCTGTCGGGCTGGGGCGAAACCGTCGATTGGACACAGAAGCGCTGAGACGCAATGCGACAGATCGGAGCCGAATCTCGGCTGCCTTCCGACTCTGTCGAAGGCAGGCGCGGAGAACGGCACTGGACTGCGCCGCAGCAAACCATAAAGTGACACCATGGTCGCAATGAAACCGATCGCATCTCAATCCCGCCATCCGTTCAAGGCGGCCGTCATCCTGTTCGCAGCCGCGCTGCAGGCCACGCCGGCAAGCGCGGTCGTCGGCGGCGTCAAGTCGCGCTCCGCCGATGGCGTGCGTGCCTCGACCCTGCGGATCGAGACCAGCCGCGGCGAACTCTGCTCCGGCGCCGTGATCTCGACCGAGCTGATCCTGACGGCGGCGCATTGCCTGATGACGGGCGGCTCGGTGCGCGTCATCAGCCTCGACCGGCGCTTCCGCAGCCGCACCCATGCCGTTGCGGCCGTGCTGCCGCACCCGACCTTCGTGCCGGGCACGACGCCGCGCACCCAGCCCGGCGCCGACCTCGCGCTGATCCGCGTCGCCAGCCCGCTGCCTGCCGATCTCGAGCCTTTGACGCTGGGCGGCGGGCTCTGGCAGGGCGAAACGGTGACCATGGCCGGTTTCGGCCTGGCCTCGGAGAAAAACAAGCGCACCGCCCGGGTGCTGCGCGAGGCGACGCTGGTCAACGCCGGCAACTACACCACCGCGAACACCGTCAAGGTGGCCGTCGACACCGAGAACCGCGGCGAAGTGCCGGGCGCCGGCGCCTGCCGCGGCGATTCCGGCGGCCCGGTGCTGCGCGGGCCGCCGGGTTCGCGCGATCTCGTCGGAATCGTCTCCTGGTCGAGCGGTCCGTTGAGTTCGCGCGTCCGGTTAATTTGTGGCGGCTTCACGGCGATCACCCCGATCAGCGAGCACCGCGCCTGGATCAGCGAAGCCAGCGCTCGCCTGCTCAATTATGGCGATGATACCAGGCAGGTGCGCGACGATGCGAACCCGAGCGCCAGCTACAGCTGGTGGTTCGGCCGCTGAGCCGACGAGCGCCGACCACGGCCCTCAGGCGGAGAACTTCAGCCCCTTGATCGCGGCGGAGTCCTGGACGCCGCCGCCGACCCGCTTGGTCGTGTAGAACAGCACATGCGGCTTGGCGGAATAGGGATCGCGCAGGATGCGCACCCCCGCCCGGTCGACCACGAGATAGCCGCGCCGGAAATCGCCGAAGGCGATCGCGATCGCATCCGTCGCGATGTTCGGCGTGTCCTCCGCCTCGACCACCGGAAAGCCCAACAGCGTCGCCTGCGCGCCCGCCGCGGCCGGTGGCTGCCAGAGATACTGACCGATGGTGTCCTTGAACTTGCGCACCGCGGCCTGCGTCTTGCGGTTCATCACGAAGCTGGCGTTCTGGCGGTAGCCGGCCTTCAGCGCATAGACGAGGTCGACCAGGATGTCGGCCGGGTTCGCGGCGGCGAAGGCACCGGCGACGCCGGTCTTCAACGTGCCGATATTGCCCCAGCTCCAGCTGGCATCGGCGACGCTCGGATAGGCAAGGAAGCCCCTGGGCTTGTCGACGCCGTCGCCGTTGACGAAGGCCGCGCCCTCCTGCTCGGCGAAGGCGCTCTCGACCTCCTCGGCGATCCACTGGTCGATATCGACGATCGCGTCGTCGAGCAGCGTCTGGGTCGCCGCCGGCATGGCATAGAGCTCCATCGCCGGGAAGGAGAGCTCGGCCAGAGCGGGCGTGCCGGTCTGCGCCCGGGCGACGGTCTCCGCCACCCAGCCCGAAGCCGGGCCGCTGGTCGAGAACGCCTTCTTGTAGGTGCCCGAGCGCGCGGATCGGCGAGACCGCGGAGAGGCGCCGCAGGATCTCGCTCTCGACGGTCGAAGGCGCGAGATAGCCGCCATCGGGCCCCGAACCGGCAGAGAGCGCCTTGCCCTCGAGCTGCTTCAGCCCGGCCGCCTCGCCATGGCGGACATAGGAGGCGAAGGCGGCCTTGTGCTCGGCCACGGCCGGGTCGCGCTCCTCCCCCGCACCCAGCGCCGGACGGCGGGCGTCGAGCGCGAGCCGATCGAGACGGCGGCGCGTCTCGTCGAGCGCGCCGTCGAGGCGCTGCAGTTTCTCGCTGGTCACGACATCGCCGCCCATGCGGGTTTCGAGCTCAGCCAGGCGCTCGTCATTGGCGGCCCGATAGGCCTCCAATGTGTAGCGCAGATCGTCATAGGCCAGCGCGATCTCGCCGGTCGCCTTGGTCTCAGGAGCCTGGTTCGACAGGGTCATGGGTTCTCCTCGCATGGCTTGTCCTCGGAAGTGAGCGGAGGGTTTCAGATTCAGGACAGGAAGGCGGGCGAAAGCGGGCGCGCCGTCTTGACCACCGCGACGCGGGCCTGCGGCTGCATCGGGAAGGTGACGAGCGAAATCTCCCAGAGATCGACCTTCTCCAGCCGGCGCAGGCCGGTGCGCGGATCGTTCCGGGCCCCCTCGGAACGGAAGCCGATCGAGAGCCCGTCTATCGCGCCGTCACGCATCAATGCGTGCAGCTCACGGGCCCGGGCGACGGCGAGCGAGAGCCGGCCGCGCACGCGGAGCCCGCGCATATCCTCGCGCAGCTCGATCCAGCGGCCGATCGGCTCGGTCGGGTCATGCTGCCAGAGCAGCTTGACGCCGCCCGGCCCGCGGCGTGCCAGGCTTTCGCGGAAGGCGCCGGGCTCGACCACGTCCTTGCCGAGATCGGCGACGCGAAACAGGCTGGCATAGCCCTCGAAGGCGCCATCCGGCGCGATCCGGGTCAGCGGCCGCGCCAGGAACTTGGCCTCCCTGGCAAACGGGTTGTTCCCCAGAGCCAGCCTCATCGCGCGCCCTCCCTGGCGGGGCGGTCGGCCTGGTCGAGGCGGCCCAGCGTCTCGAAGAAGCGTCCGAAGACCTCGCGTGGCGGGCCGTCGCTGCGCGGCCCACGCGTTCCTGTGGTCGGGCGGCTGATGGCAGGCGCTGGTCGAGACGGCGATTTCGCGCCGGTCTTGCTCATGTCTCATCTCCCTCGTAGCGGGCGTTGAAGCGGGCGAACTCGCGGACGAAATCGTCGAAGCGCCGGTTGGCGGCGACGAGTTCGCGCAGGACGAGCAAAGCCAGCGCCGAGGCGCCGAAGGCCCAGAGCAGCAAGGCGAGATGGCCGAGATCGCCGCGCGCGACGATGCCGCCGGCCGCCTGTTCGATCAGGTTCATGACGCCTCCTCCCGGCGGCCATAGCCGACCGCCTCGCGCTTCTCGTCGGTGCTGAGGAACTCCGCGGCCGAAACCCTGCGCCAGAGCGATTCCCGCTCCTCGGCGAGCGCCTCGACCGCATCGAGATCGGGTTCGAGTGAAAGATCCTCGCCGAAGGCCGGGCCGAGCCATTGCGCCAGCGACTGCGCCGTACGCCTGACCAGCGGGATCAGCGTCTGGCGCCAGAAGGCACGGTTGGCCTCGGCGAAATTGGCATGGGTGTTGTCGCCGGGTAGGCCGAGCAGCAAGGGTGGCACGCCGAAGGCGAGCGCGATCTCGCGCGCTGCGACGCCCTTGGCGGCGACGAAATCGAGCTCGGCCGGCGACAAGGACAACGGCTTCCAGTCGAGCCCACCTTCGAGCTGCAGCGGGCGGCCGGCATTGCGCGCGCCCTGGAAGCCCTCCTCCAGCTCCTGCTTCAGCCGCTCGAACTGCGCCTCGGTCAGCGTGCCGCCTTCCGGCCCGTCATAGACCAGCGCGCCCGAGGGCCGCGCCGCATTGTCGAGCAGCGCCTTGTGCCAGGCGCCGGCGGCATTGTGGACATCGAGCGAGCAGGCGGCCGCCTCGATCGGCGAGAGCCCGTAATGGTCGTCGACCGGGTGGAACTGCGTGAGATGCAGGATCGGCGGCAGCGAGCCTTCATCCTGGCGGAAGCGGATGGTCCGAGCCCCGACGCTATAGTCATAAGCCTCGGCCCAGCCATCGCGACCGGGGACGACCCGCATCCGGTCGGGCCTGAGCGCATGAAGCTCACGCGGCTCGCGGCCGATGCTGACGGCCTCGACATAGGCATTGCCGGCGACGACGAGGTGGCCATAGAGCGTCTCGCGGAAGGCGATGCCGCCCTGGAGCGGATTGGGCCGCTCGATCAGCGCCAGCGCTGGGTGTTCAGTCTGCTCGCGCCCGCTGACCTTGGCGATCAGCGGAGTCTGGGCCGCCGCCTCGGCGATCAGCCTGACGCAGCGATGCACCACCGGGTTGCGCTGATAGCCCTCCCGCGAGAGCGCGCCATAATCGCGCGGCGTCCAGACCGGGCGCCCGGCCTCGTGCAGGGCGATCAGCGGCCCGATGCGCGAGCGCTTCTGTTCCGGCGCGGCAAGGCCGCGCAGGCTGCGAAGGAAATTGAGCATGGGTTTCTCGCTGTTTAAGCGCAGGTCATGCTCGGCCTTGAGCCGAGCATCTCATCACCCGAGTCATCCCGGGCGACCGCAGGGAGACCCGGGATTCATTCCTGAGCCTTTCCGAACGAGGCTCAGGCATGGATCCCGGATCGGCGCCGCTTCGCGGCTTGTCCGGGACGACCTCGGAGGTAGATCTAAAGTCCCCTCACCCGCGGCCGGCCTTTCGGCCCGAGCATCAGATGCGTCAGCGCCCAGACCAGCGCGTCGAGCCGGTCGGGCGAGCGGCCCGAACTCAGCCCGGTCGGGCCGAAATCGCACAGTTAGGCCAAGGGCCGGATTGCTGAGCAACGCCAAGCACTTGCGTTTTCCAACGCGAGCAGGACATGGCGTGAATGGACCCAGAACGATCCGAGACTTTGTAAAGCGCTTTTCCCGCCCCTCCCCCACCCAGGCGGAGGTGGCGTGATGGCGGACCCTTACCTCATCACCGGCCCGGCGCTCATCAGCTTCAGCGGCGGGCGGACCAGCGCATTCATGCTCTGGAACATCCTCCAGGCTCACGGCGGCAAGCTGCCTGACGACGTGGTCGTGGCCTTTGCGAACACCGGCAAGGAGCGCGAGGAGACGCTTCGCTTCGTCCATGAGTGCGGGGCGCGGTGGGGCGTCCCGATCCGATGGCTGGAATGGCGTGGTCGCGGTGGCGACGATGCCGACCGCTTTGCGGTGGTCGACTTCGAAAGCGCTGCTCGAAAGGGCGAGCCCTTCGAGGCACGCATTAATCTGACGGGCATCATCCCGAACAGCTTCATGCGGATCTGCACGATCGATCTGAAGCTGAAGACGATGCAGGCTTTCATCCGCAGGCTGGGGTGGAAGCACTGCGTCAATGCGGTTGGTCTGCGCCGCGATGAGGGAAAGCGCGTCGCGAGGCAGATGGCCGCCCCGCCGAAGGGCTGGGATGTCGTCTGCCCACTCTACGAGGCCGGGGTCACGCGCGACGACGTGATGGAGTTCTGGGCAGAGCAGGACTTCGACCTGGGCCTTCAGCCTTGGGAAGGCAACTGCGACCTCTGCTTCATGAAGGGCGAGCGCATCCTTCAGCGCATCATCCTCGACGACCCAAGCCGCGCGGACTGGTGGATCGAGCAAGAAGAGCGCGTCGGGCACCTTTTTAAGAAAGGTCGCCGCTCGTTCGCTGAAATGCGAGAGCGGGCCTTGTCGACCCCAGTCCTACCGCTGGTCGACCCGGATCACGAGCACGATGCCGAATGCGGTCTCACCTGCGCGGGAGAAGCCGCATGACGCCCCTCACCACGAAGGCCGCAGAGATCCGGGCGGGGCTGGTCGACCGGTTGCATGCCCTGGCTTCGCCTGAGCGCGTCAAGCATGGCGTCCCTCAGGACGTGGCGATGACCGAAGCCGCCGCACTCATTGAGCAGCTCGCGGCCGAACTGGCGAGGTTGGAGCAAGACAAGGCTTTCCTCAAGGCCGCCTACGCTACTCTCGCCGCGAGAGCCGACAATTACTCTGAGAGGCTCCTAGCCGCCGAAGCCGAGCGCGATGAACTGCTTCGCGAGAAGGAGAGGATGGGGGCTTTGGCCCGCAGGCTGAGCGACGCGCTGCTGACCGTTCGCCCGCTTGGCGGCTCGGAGCTGTTCATGCGGGCTGGCGAAGACTTCTACGCGGACCCGGACGTCTGCACGGCTGAGATCGCGATGCTTCGCACTGAACTGCATGAGGCGAAGGTGTCTGTCGCGCGAGAGCGCCGCGCCCGCCCGGCTCTGGAGAACGGCCCTGCCGGTCTCGCGGATGGAGAAACAGCATGAAGGTGCTCCAACTCATCAGCGGGTGCGAGAAGTGCCCTCGTCGCGTCTACTACTCGGCCGGGCAGTATGATTGCAGCGCCGCCGAAATGAGGCTGCCGTCGCTTGCCGAACTGAATGGACGGCCCGCCAGCTTTTGCCCACTTGCAGACTATGCCCCCTCCACCCCCTCCCTGTCCGAGAGGGTCGCGGTGCTGGAGGCGGCGTTGCGGCCGTTCGCGGATTTCGCGCAGTGGACGGACGCCGAGGGCTGGGCCTGCAACATCCACCGAGAGGGCATCTCGGTCTGGTTCGGCCCTTCCGACTTCCGCCGCGCCCGCGCCGCCCTTCCCCAGGCGCTCGCTCCTATTGGGGAGGCGGGACGATGACGAGACTTAGCTGGAATCGAGACGAGGACGGCGTGGTGACGGTTTTTGCCACTCGAGGCGAGCGCCCGCCATTCGCGGTCGCTGATTTCTGGCTCCGGCCGTCGATGAAAGACGGAGCGCTCACGAGGCCGCAGGCATCGGCCCTTCAGCAGCAGCTCGTCGAGTTCTTCGTAGATCGGTTCAACCAAGAACACGCCTTCGAATGCCCCATCGGCGCAGAGGGCTGCACGAAAGATTGCGGGAGTTACGGCTGTGGCAACTGACATGACCCACCATTCTGAGCCGGCCGAGGCGGTGGCGTGCCTTTACACGGTGCAGGGCGACAGCCAGCCATTCATGCGCATCAGTCGCGGAATGCTTCACGTCGCAGGCGATATTGTCGCTGTGCAACCTCTTGGCCCATTGCCCGCCACCCCTCCCGCCCCCGTGGAGAGCGCGCAGGTGAAGGAGGCTGTTCGCCTCGCGCTCGAATGGGACGAGCGGCGAAGCTACATCATGCCGTACCGCGTGCGCGACAAGCTCCGCGCCTCCCTAGACGACGCGGAGGAAGACCGTGGCTGAGAAGCTGACGAAGGCGCAGGCGCTTTATTTGGGGGCCATCCACGATTGGGCAGCTCCCTACGAGGTGCAAGCCACTCTCGGCCTGATGACCGTCAAGACCGCGACCGTCGAGAAGGTCTTGAAGTTTCTCGTTCGCGACGGGTTCGCGAAATACGGGGCCACCCAGAACACCTACCGCATCACCCCCGCCGGCCGCCTCGCCCTGGAGAACACCGATGAGAAGCGCAACCGGCCCGCTCACGTAGAGCAGGCCGGCTCAGAGATCGCGGTCCAGCGGCAACATGATCGATGAACTGATAGAGCGCCTTCAGAGAATATCAGCACAAAGGCACCCGTCCAGTGGCAACCCAATGGAATGGTTCAATGAATGAACTGATAGAGCGCGTCGAGAAGGGCGAGGAAGCGGATCGCGAGTTGGATGGTGCAATCCATGTCGCGCTGTTCCCAGACAGCGCCGCGAGCCGCTTCATTACCGGGGCCTACCGATCCGAGTGGT
>NZ_JBSHIO010000032.1:0-16100 GCF_053618995.1 Allobosea sp. NPDC055594 | reverse complement strand
CCGATCGGGGCCCTCGCCATATCCGCCGCTCCCCAACGCCAGTGGCCTGCTTTTACTCCGCCACGCTGGCCTGGAATCCGACCGCCGTTGACACCAGACCGCCTGTGCCGCCTTCCAGCGCGGTCGCGGCCTCTCCGCTACCGGCCGACTCGATAGCGAGACGATCAAGGCGCTGCAGGCTGCGGCGGCGGAGAAGCGCCCGGCCCCAGCCGAACCAGCCGTCAAGCTGCCCGCCTTCCCCAAGCCGACGACCCGCCACATCGAGGAGATCATCGTGCACTGCACGGCGACCCCAGAAGGGCGCCCGGTCTCCGTCAACACCATCCGCGGGTGGCATATCGGCCAGGGCTGGCGGGACATCGGCTATCACTGGGTGGTGCTGCTCGACGGCACGATCGCGCCCGGCCGGCCGGAATCGCAGGTCGGCTCGCATGTAGCCGGCCACAACTCCGGGACGCTTGGCGTCGTCTATGTCGGCGGCGTCGGGGCCGATGGAAAGACGCCGAAGGACACCCGCACGCCCGCACAGAGGGCTGCGCTGCTCGAACTCTGCCGCGCGCTGATCCAGCGCTACCCGGCGATCCGCAAGGTGACCGGCCACAATCAGTACAGCAGCAAGGCTTGTCCCAGCTTCGACGTTCGCAAGGACGAGCTTGGCCGGCTGGTCTGATCAGATCTCAGAGCATCGGCAGTGCGACCAGCACGCCCAGCCCCACCACGATCGCTGCCCTGATCCAGGCGCCCCAAACATCAGACGCAGTTACTCGCCGCAACATTGCACACGCCTCCGCCCCCGCACTGAGGCTGATCGCGTAGCGGCGCTGCGTCAAGCCTCGCCCCCCTTCATCACCTAGGAGAACATCATGTTCACGTCCGAACAGTTCTGGTCGCTCGTCCGCACGCTGCTGCAAATGCTCGGAGCGGGCCTCGTCACGCGCGGCTATCTCGACGAGGCTTCCTTGCAGGTCCTGCTTGGCGCCGTCATGGCGATCGTGACGACGCTCTACAGCCTCTACATCCGCCGCAAAGCCGGGCTCGTCGCCACTGCCGCCGCGCTGCCGGAGGTCGCGAAGATCGTCACCACGCCGGACATCGTGGCGAAGGTCGCTTCCTCCGCCGTCACCACCCGCTAAGCCTCTGCCCGACCTTCCACCGGAGCCGCCATGAACATGCGTGTAAATGAGGATGGCCGTCTCTGGCCGAGGGTTGTTGCCGCTGCGATCCCGGCCGGAGTCTCGTTGACGATCTCGATTGGCGCTTTCGCGATCATGTTCTGGTCGGAGAGCAAGACAGTCGACGCTAAGACGGCGGATGCGATCACGCGTATCGAGCGTCGAATCGACACGGTCGAGAACGAGGCCCGCGAGGCGCGCCGCGCCGCTGCGGAGGACCGTCAGAAGATCGCGGAAATGGCCGCAGAGCTACGCAGCACATCGCGCGGCGTCAGCAGGATCGAGGCGCTTCTGGACCGGATGATGATGGAGCGGACGCCGAAGCCGCCTTGAGATCGCACCCGCGATGGTCTGGCCGGCCTAACCGGCTCCGAGTGGCGCCGGCCCCTCGGTTGATGCCTCCCTGTTGAACTGGCCCCGCTGGCTTGTGCCGGCGGGGCTTTTTGGCGCGTGGACTATGTCGCCCACGAGTTCCTTTCGGCGCCAGAAAGCAGTTTCGGAAGAAACTCCAGCGCGTCGCTGGGCCAGTCACCGGACCCCGAAGGATAACATCGCGAGGGTCCCGAGAATGAGTGCAAGGGTGACCAGCCATAGCGATGCGGCAAGCGACATGGGGCGGGGTCTCGATGAGTCGGCGACTGACAACGCGGGCTTCGTAAGAGAGTTCCGCTGCGTCCAACGGCCTTGGGAGACCTCGCCCTGGATTCGAACCGGGGATGTGAGGACTATGCAATCCTCTGCGTAGCCATTCCGCCACGAGGTCGAAGAGAACGCGACCGCGGCTTATGCCGCGAACGCAGCAGATCGGGAAAATACCTTGCTCACAGCATGCCCTCGATGATTGCGAGTGGCCAAAGCAATTTCGAGGGAGGCGCCGGCTGACCGGACCCAAATGGAACTTTTTACACGGGTTCTAAGTTGGCGGCCCATCTGGGGACCAACTGGAGATCTGATCATGAAGAAGATCATTCTTGCTGCCGCAATCGCCTTGGCCCCGATGGCGGCTTTCGCTCAGAATCCCTCGGGCGCCCAGGGTGGCGCAGCCGGCGGCGCAGCTGCTGGCGCGGTTGGCGGCGCGGTCGTTGGCGGCCCGGTGGGCGCAGTCGTCGGTGGTGTTGGCGGCGCCGTGGTTGGAGGCATCATTGGCGACAACACCCCTCGCTTCAAGACCTATGTGAGCCAGCAGCGGGTCCCCTCGTACACCTATAAGGAGGAGGTCCGTGTCGGTGCGGTACTTCCGGAGCGCGGCGTGACCTACCACGAGGTGCCGGCCGAGTATGGCGTCAAGGAGTATCGCTATACCGTCGTCAACAACCGCACGGTCCTCGTCGAGCCGAAGACTCGCAAGATCGTCCAGGTCATCGAGTAAGCAGGGTAGCCCAAAGGCCCGGTCTCGCTCGCGCGGGATCGGGCCTTTTTTGTTGCCTGAAGACTGGCGTCAGTTACTGTTCGGTAGCGTCCCATTCCAGCCCGGCCTAGCAATGTGGAAAACGAGGAAGAATGCCCTTAGGTCAATGAAAAATCTCAATAAAATCCGATGAACTCAGGCCCCCACAGGAGGCGCGCCGCGACTTTTCGTCACTCGTGATCATTCGGCGTTGAGGTGACGCAACGGTCGCCTCCTAGACGCCTTGGAAGATTTCCAACCAAGGGGCCATAAAATCTGGACCGCGCTGATTGTCACCGGCGGGATGCTAGGCGTCGCAGCAGTGACGTGGTGGGCCTCAAAGCGTTGGCCTCTATAGGTTGGATCGCTTTCCGGTCGAGCGCGCCCGATCCCGCTCACACGGGACCTAGCCTTCTTGCGTTTGCGGCCGCCCGCGCTACATCTGCCGCCTACTATGCCTACAGGGGGCCCAGATGCCTTTTAGCTCGCTGACCGGCCCGGTCGACCTCGCGCGCGCCCACGCGGCGCTTGAAGCAGCGTGGGCTGAGATTAAGGCCCAGCAGCCTGACATCGACGAGCGCGAGCGCGATCGGCTGGCCTTCATCGTCGCCAGCCTCGCGCCGCTCGCTATGGATGAGGAAGACTTAGCGCAGCGGGCGGCCGAGAAGTTCCGTTCCTGAGGGTTTCACCGCCGGTGGAACATTCGATGGCCTCCCGAATTGTAGGCTCGGTGCTGAATTGCACCGTGCCTACCGCCGATCTTGAGCGCGCCGCGGATGTACCGGCAGCTTGATCGCGCGGAGGCGTTATTCAGGCGAAAGCCAACCGAGTAGTCCTGGCCAATGTCTGCAGGCCAGCGGCCCGGCTTTGCTACGGCGAACCGGGCCTTTTTCCTTTCAGGCCGTCGCCTTTAGCGCCCTGAAGCGCGCAATCTCCGCGCGAAGCGTCGCAACGGCTGCCTCACCGCGCACGCCCTTGATCCCCCGATCCTCGCGATTGGTCGAGCCCGCCACGCCATCCAGCATCACGCTCAGCTTCGGCGGCGCGAGCCCGGAGAGATAGGCGATCTCGCATTCATGCTTCCATTCCTCCGACCAGGTCGAGACCTCGCAGCCAGCGAGATAGGAATAGGCGAGCGGCGCTTCGGCGGGCGGGTAGTTCAAGGCACAGGTCCGAATCGTGATCAGGGCAGAGCGGGCTCAATAGCCCTTCAGCCTCGCCCGCGCATCCAATGTCAGCCTGGCGCCCGGTCCCGCTGATATCGAGGCCGGGCGCCTTTTGCGTTAACGGGCGCCGTGCGAGCTTCCGCGCTGGCTGCTCACGAAAGCGGCAACATCGGGCGCGAGGATGTCGCGGCGTTCCGCCCACGACGCGAAGAGCCCTCGTGCGGTCTCGGTTTCGATGTCGCCACGGACCGCTGCCAAGCAACCTTTGAGCGCCAATGAATGGATTGCATCAGGCTGCCCGACTGGCCAGTCGGTGAGAAACATATAGGCCTCCATAGCCGAGGAGACCGCCGTAGGGACGCCGAACCGGGTCAAGATGACGACCGGGCGTTCGAATTGGTCTGACGGGAGTGCCAAAGCCATATCCTCCTAGAGCAACATGGATCCGGTTTGGTTGATCGCCGCGTCCAGCTGCCGCTGTCGGCGGCTCGTCATGATGTTGGTAAGCCTTCTTCCTGGGTCAAGTCCGGCGACGCTGCGACGTCACTGGAGCCGGAATTCGCCGCTGACCGCACTGAGGTCAGCGGGACCGATTAGATCCTTGTGAGCCACGGTGATGCGGAAAAGCTTGCCATCAAGCTTGGCCTGCCAGAAGGCGAGGAACTTATTCAGCTCGGGGAAGCGCGGGGCGAGGTCGTAATCCTGCCAGACATATTCCTGCAGGATCGAAGGGTGGTCGGGCAGGCGGTAGAGGATGCCGGCGGTGGTCAATCCGTAGCCGGCGATCTGGCGGGCGAAGTCGGTCGAAGCCATTCCTTTCAGCTCCCTGGTTTCACTGCACCGATGGCAGCGGATTTCCAACGCTCTTGCAAGCCGAAAGGTTGCGTTTGTGCCGCCTTTTCAGGCTGTTAGCACTTGGTCAAAAAAAGTGCTGCCAGCCTCTTGAAGGCAAAAATCGGGCAACCCAAATCATCGCGCGGGCACGGCGCCTCAAGGGCGCGCGGAACCTCGCCGCGAGACCTGAACAGGGCCGGCCCGCTTTGACATGTGACCGACATGAAAACTGGAGGAACTCATGAAGTTTCGGCCACTGCATGACCGCGTCGTCGTGAAGCGCATCGACGCCGAGGAGAAGACCAAGGGCGGGATCATCATTCCCGACACCGCCAAGGAAAAGCCGCAGGAGGGCGAGGTCGTTGGCGTCGGCGCCGGCGCGCGCGACGAGACCGGCAAGCTCGTGCCGCCCGACGTCAAGGTCGGCGACCGCGTGCTCTTCGGCAAATGGAGCGGCACCGAGGTCAAGATCGATGGCGAGGATCTCCTGATCATGAAGGAGTCCGACATCATGGGCGTCATCGAGACGACTGCCGCCTTCAAGAAGGCCGCCTGACGGGGCCTCATCCATCAATATCATCAACTTGAAACCTCAAGTCTGAAGGAGTGAGGAATCATGGCTGCGAAGGACGTGAAGTTTTCGCAGGACGCGCGCGAGCGGATGCTGCGCGGCGTCGACACGCTGGCGAATGCGGTGAAGGTCACGCTGGGTCCGAAGGGCCGCAACGTCGTGATCGAGAAGTCGTTCGGCGCGCCCCGCATCACCAAGGACGGCGTTACCGTCGCCAAGGAGATCGAGCTTTCCGACAAGTTCGAAAACATGGGCGCGCAGATGGTGCGCGAGGTGGCTTCGAAGCAGAACGATGCAGCTGGCGACGGCACCACGACCGCGACCGTGCTCGCCCAGGCGATCGTTCGTGAGGGCGCCAAAGCGGTGGCCGCCGGCATCAATCCGATGGACCTTAAGCGCGGCATCGATCTGGCCGTCGAAGCAGTGACGAAGTCGCTAGGCGAGCATTCGAAGACCATCACCGGTTCGGAGGAGGTCGCGCAGGTCGGCACCATCTCCGCCAATGGCGACCGCACGATCGGCGAGATGATCGCCGAGGCGATGAAGAAGGTCGGCAACGAGGGTGTCATCACCGTCGAGGAAGCCAAGACCGCCGAGACCGAGCTCGACGTGGTCGAGGGCATGCAGTTCGACCGCGGCTATCTCTCGCCCTATTTCGTGACCAACTCGGAGAAGATGGTCGCCGAGCTGGAAGACCCTTACATCCTGATCCACGAAAAGAAGCTCTCGGGCCTCCAGACGATGCTGCCGCTGTTGGAAGCGGTGGTGCAGACGGGAAAGCCGCTGTTGATCGTAGCGGAGGACGTCGAGGGCGAGGCACTGGCTACGCTTGTCGTGAACAAGCTGCGCGGCGGCCTCAAGATCGCTGCCGTCAAGGCTCCGGGCTTCGGCGATCGCCGTAAGGCCATGCTCGAGGACATCGCCATCCTGACCGGCGGCACGGCCGTGAGCGAGGACCTCGGCATCAAGTTGGAGAACGTTACGCTCAACATGCTCGGCCGCGCCAAGAAGGTCCGGATCGAGAAGGAGAACACCACCATCGTCGATGGGGCCGGCAAGAAGGCCGAGATCGACGCGCGCGTCGCCCAGATCAAGGCGCAGATCGAAGAAACCTCGTCGGACTATGACCGGGAGAAGCTGCAGGAACGTCTGGCCAAGCTCGCAGGCGGCGTCGCGGTCATCCGCGTCGGCGGCGCGACCGAGGTCGAGGTCAAGGAGAAGAAGGATCGCGTCGACGATGCCCTGAACGCCACCCGCGCCGCGGTGGAAGAGGGTATTCTGCCGGGAGGTGGCGTCGCCCTGCTGCGCTCGGTCAAGGCACTCGAAGGTCTTGTGCCGGGCAATGACGACCAGAGGACCGGGGTCGAGATCGTCCGCAAGGCGATCACCGCTCCTGCGCGCCAGATCGTCGAGAACGCCGGCGGCGATGGCGCCGTCGTGGTCGGCAAGTTGCTCGAAGCGCAGGATTACGCCTGGGGTTACGACGCCCAGACCGGCAAGTATGGCGATCTGGTCAAGGCTGGCATCATCGACCCGACCAAGGTCGTGCGCACGGCGATCCAGGACGCGGCGTCGGTCGCAGGCCTGCTGATCACCACCGAGGCGATGATCGCCGAGGCGCCGAAGAAGGACCCGGCGCCTGCCATGCCCGTCGGCGGCATGGACTATTGAGCATCGAGGGCGCCGCGGAAGCCGCGGCGCCCTCATCCACGGCTTTTACAAGTTGCGCCCGAGGAAAAGCTATGCCCTTTTCATCGCTCACCGATCCCATCGACTTGGCCTTCGCCATTGCGGTCGATCGGTTTCTTGCAGAAAGACTGGGCAAATGCCTATGAAAAGGCCGATATACTTCCGTTAATGTAACTTTGCATCCAATATGACAGATGGCTCGCAGGAATCTAAGCAACTATCAGCTTCTGATCGCTTCAAAGCCCTTCTTACGAATGCCGAGAGCGCGACCTACGGACTGAAAGAGAACCTTTTGGCTGTCATGACAAGGGATGGATCGGCGACGTGGCAGACGGTTGCCATCCACGTCGAGGCCCAGTTGCCGGGAGCGGGTGAATTCGCGACCGCGCGATTGAATGCCATACTTGCTCTTATTAGGACGCTATCCAACAGACGAGTGTCCGAGGGCAAATGATCGGCCACTCCCGATAGTCGCCCGCTCGGCAGTCCACGTAGGCGGCCGAGCGGGCAAGCCGTTCCGCGACATCGAGCCGGCCGTGCTCGACCGGCCGTCACCGTGCGCGGGAAAGCCGAGCGTGATACCGACGTGGCCGCAGAACTCGCCAAGCTTCCGCCGCACCGGAAGCGTTGGCGGCTATCAGGGCTCAACTGCGCGGCAATTGAGGATGGATGGCGCTCAGCCCAGGCGGCCATCGCCGCAGCTCTGAGGGCAGACACCTGATCAGCGCTCTCCCCCGCCGCCTCGGCAGACTCGAACGGGCCCGTAAGGCAGCGCCGTCACCGCAGCTTCGCCGCGCGCCCTTTTATCCCGTGCTCGTCGCCACCGGTCGTGCCCGCCACGTTCACCCTCTATTTCGCGGAATTCGCGAGCCGACAGGTGCCGCGACTGGCTTGCTCAACGGCGCGCAAAGCATGCTCCTGAGTATCAAATGTTTCCATGGCCACCTCGCGCAACACGGCAGCGGCGCGTTCGGACGGCACCATTCGAACATGGCGCGGACCTAGTTGCTCAATCCTGCATGCGCATCTTCCTAGAAGATCAGTGAGAACCCATCGACCAAGCGTCGCCTTCGTGACCGTGAAATCCATAACGCTGCCTCCTGACCCCTCAATTCGCGATCGCGGCGGAAGTTGCAGGCGGAACGTTTCCAAGGCAGTGCCGTTTTGACTCCTGTGTGAGGAGTTGCGTTATGTGTGCTCAGCGGATCTTGCGTGCCGGTCCCGTCGCCGACGTCATCCGGACCCGCCTGACCAGGCGAGTAGATCCCCGGCAGGGCTGCTTCGACCTCGGCCCTCGAGAACTGGGGCACACAGCTGAACAGACGATTTACCGGCTCGCGCGCGAGGTCACAGAGCTCCGCCTGAAGTTGGCGGGAGCCGCCGCCGCTGATGGCGCCGAAGGACTAACCTACCGCTCCTACGACTCCGCGCGTGGTTGGATTGACGCGGTGGACCCGATCGCTCTGATGGCCCGTCAGTTTGCGCGCCGCCTCGCCGAAGTGAAATGCATCCGCAGCCTTGGGCCGGAGGGCGATGCCACCGACATCGATGCGCAATCGGTCAACGCCTTCATCGCAATGATAGCGGAAGAGGCAGATGCCCTGATCACATTGCTGATCGAGGACGCGGAGGCTTCGGGGCTGGAGGCCACCGGCGCTTGGATGAAGATCCCACTCGTCGAATGTCGGAAGTTCGAGCCGATGGAGCGAGACCCGGAGCTCGAACGGGCCGACGACATCCATGACGACAAGCTTAATTCGTAGGGCCGCCTGATGCGGCAGCAGTTGCGTGGTGGTGAGATGGTGAGACGTCCGGCTCCGCGTCGCGTATTGAAAGCCGGGCCAGCCGGCGAGACGCTGCAGAGCGCCCTGGTAGCGCCGGCGCGAAGCGGCGTCTTGTCCGGCGATCTTTTCGCCGACCCCATGCCTGCGCGGGTCGAGCCGTGTCTGGCGCTCCTGAGGCCCGCGCCCCCCGTGGGCCCAGATTGGGCTTTCGAGGTCAAATGGGACGGCTACAGGCTGGCGGTGCATCGGCGCGGCGCTGAGGTGCGCATCATTACGCGGGGTGGCCATGACTGGACCCATCGCTTTCCGGCCATCGCCGAATCCGCTTTGGACTTACCCGCCGAGAGCTTCATTCTCGATGGCGAAGCGGTTGTCTTCAATGACGAGGGACGGTCCGACTTCGGCGCGCTCCAGCAGGCGCTGGGCGGCCGCGGCGGCAAGGGCACTGCGCATCTCGCCGTCCTCTATGCCTTCGACCTGCTTTATCTCGACGGCCATGACCTGATGCGCATGTCGCTCGACGAGCGGCGGCAGATGCTCCAATTCCTTCTGGCGCCGAGTGATCAGTCGATCCGTCTCAGCGAGGAGGTGGAAGCCGCCGGTGTGCGCTTCCTCGAGCAGGCTTGCGAGATGGGCTTAGAGGGCATCATCGCGAAAAGGCGCAGCGCACCTTACCGGCCCGGCCGTGGCGGGGATTGGCTCAAAATCAAATGCGTGCAGTCGGAGACCTTTCTGATCGTCGGCTATGAGCCGTCGCCGGCTGCGCTCGGCGGCGTCGGCCGGCTGCTTCTTGCAGCCCACGGCAACTATGGCTTGACCTATGTAGGAAGCGTCGGAACCGGCTTCACGCAACAGTCCGCGAGAGATCTGCGCAAGCAACTCGACCGGTTGAAAACGGCGGCCCCGCCGGTGCGCGCCGCGAAGAAGGGCGTCGTCTGGACCAAGCCGATGCTGGCGGCCGAAATCGCCTTCCGAGGCTGGACCCATGACGTCAAGCTTCGGCACGCGTCATTCAAAGGGGTGCGCGAAAAGGCGGATGAGGTCGCGATCTATAGGCTTGGCTAAAGGGTCTTGCCGAGCGCGTGCGCGACCGCCGCGGCGCTCTCTCCGGCCTTCGCCACGGCCTGCTCCAGCTCGGCCCGCGAAACGCCGAATTTTTTCATCCAGTATCGAACTTCGTGGTCCTCGCTTAGATTGACACGAGCCCGATCCTGGGGGCCGCGGTTGGTCTTGTCATCTGCCATGGATGTTCTCCTTTTGGCAGACAAGCGGGGCGCGCTGGGATTGTTCCCGTGTCTACTGCGGCTGCAAAGATTTGGCGTGCTTTAGATCGGCTTCAGCCATCATCGCCTGCAGTTTGGCCATAGCTTCCGCCGGAAGCCAGAGCGAGACGTCCGCTCCCTCTCGAACCTTCACGCTGATTATGGAGCCTTCGTTGGGGTCGCCGCTCACGGCGACGCTCAGGACGTCGAGAACGATGAAGACGCGAGAAGGATCATTGGGCATGGATTGCCTCTACTGTTGTGCGTGCGGGCGCTTAAACGCACGTGAGGCGGGGCGGTTCCGCCCTCGGGCATATGGCGATCTATAGGCTGGGCCGGCGGTCTCCGTTTGTCCACACTCGCGACGACGGCCACATCGCGCGATCCCGCTCGGCGATGTCAGCAGCAACCCGCTGGCATAGCGGCCTGGGCCTATCCTCGAACCGCGTCAGCGCTTCTACGAGCAGCGAGAGCCGGGCCTCCTCGACGGTCTCCTCCAGGCAGCCTGCCAAGGCTTCGATCTGAGCGGGCGCGGCCTCACGCTCGTCCTCGTAGATGAACATGCGTGTGGGGACCCCCAGCCTCTCACGGCGCAAGCGCTCCAGCACGCCGTCATACTCGAGCTCGGCGAGGTAGCCAGGCCATCGCTCTTTTACCGCCGCCTTCGCTTCGTCCAGCGTCTCGCACCGACCGGCGTAGTCGGGACGATGCCGGTATCGGTAAGCACTGAGCGACCAGCTCCAGGCCGGAGTGCTGACCGGCACATGACGGTCTCGCGAGATGCGGCCGATCGCATCGCCATGATCGTTCACCACGACGAAGTTGTCGGGAGCGTCGGGAGCGACCTGGCGGAGGCGGAGGGGCATGGAGCGCCTCTCCATATGGCTCATGCCGCTCTGATCTGCTCGTCGAATTCATCCGGGATCGCGCCGTGCCGGGCGATAACCTCGATCGATGCAACCTCGCCCGTCTCGTCGTCGGCGACGACGTGCACGACAGCCACGCCCTCGGCCGTGCGAGCCAGGCGCTCGCCATCCTGCAGGGCATGATGCTTCGTCTTTGCGGGCACGCGCTGGCCGGACACCAGCCGTTTCCGGTGGGTCTTGAAAGGCTGGAGGAAGAAGGCGTCGACGCTGGCCATGGCTTGACTCTCATCCTGTTTGTTCTCAATCTGTTCTCATACGAGAGGACGACCGTGATTGGAAGAGCCGCCGGATTTCGGAACGCCGCTGGGGCGCTGGCCATGGATACACGTGCATTTCCGCTGTCACTGGTGCCCGCGGAATGCCGAGGTCCATATCGCCGTTCTCGCGGCCTCCTACGGCCATCGTGCGCCGCTGGAGTGGGTCTTTCGACGGTTCGTGAGCGGATGCTCCTGGGACCCGCATAGCGAAGAGTGGAAGCCGCAGAAGTACGGCATGCGCTGCGGGGCCTATTGCCCCGACGTCCGCTCGTCTCGCCCGCCGGACCTGCCGCCCAGCATGTCTGGCCTGACAGTCGTAACAGGAGGCAAGCATGACCAACTCACCAAAGCGCCTGCCAAAGAACGCCGCCGCAGGATCGGGGGCGACTGATCTCGCCTTGAGCGATGTCGAGACCGGCATCCGCCAGGCGTCCGAGACTGCCCGCGGGGGCTATGCGATTGGCCTCGCCGACGCCGAACGGCTCGGCCTGGTGCCGCAGCAGGACTGGAGCGAGCTGGTCGCCGCTAAGGACGTGGTTTGGACCAAACTCGATATGGTCGCTGAACGGTTCGGCCTGGTGGTGTCAGGCCCTTATCTGCCGCCAGACGAGAATGAGGATCTCTACTACTTGGTGGCGGCGCCAAAGGCGGCTTAAGCTCGGGTGCATGTGCAACCTGTACAGCCACACCCGATCGGTCGAAGCGATGCGCAAGCTGTTCGCCCCGTTCAACGATGGTGGCACCAATCTCGCGCCACAGCCCGGCATCTTCCCCGACTACGAGGCGCCGATCGTTCGCAATGAGCCAGGTGGCGCCCGTCTCGCCATGACGCGCTGGGGAATGCCGTCCTCGAAGAAGGCGCTGCTCGACGCAGCGGCCAAGCGCGCGGACAAACTGCGCGCCAAGGGAAAGGAGGTCGACTTCGATCACCTCCTGCGCATGGAGCCGGACGGCGGCACCACCAACATCCGCAACACCTCGAGCTCGCATTGGAAGCGCTGGCTGGGCGTCGAGAACCGGTGTCTTGTTCCCTTCACCAGCTTCAGCGAGTTCGACTGGGCGGCCAAGCAAGACGTCTGGTTTGCTTTCGGCAACGATCGGCCGACAGCCTTCTTCGCTGGCATCTGGCTCTCGCAATGGACCAGCGTGCGGAAGATCAAGAACGGCGAGGAGACGATCGACCTCTATGCCTTCCTGACGACCGAGCCGAACGTCGAAGTTGGTTCAGTCCATCCCAAGGCGATGCCGGTGATCCTGACGACGCCCGAGCAGTGCGAGACCTGGATGACTGCGCCCTGGGCGGTGGCAAGCTATCTGCAGCGCCCGCTGCTCGATGGCAGCCTTGAGATTGTCCAGCGCGGCGGCAAAAAAGACGATCTGCTGCTAGCGGCTAACATGGGCTAGGGGCTAATCAAGCCATAACACAGTTACCTCGAGAGCCGGCGGACATTAGCTTTCACCTTCCGCCTATAACCGCGGACAACGCCGATCGGAGTGGTGCCGGTCATCAGCTTTGCGGCCGCCTGCTGTGCCGCGGCAATTTTTTCCGTGACCATTCGCTCTGCTTCGCGGTCGGCGGCGGGGCCTCCGATCGCTAGCCTCGCGCCTCGCAGCCAAATGGCCTGCTGCGCTTCGAAAGCGAGCATCGACATCTCAAAAAGCATCTTGAACATTGGGATCGGGCTCCAGCCTGAGGCTTTCGACCAACGGCTTTCGACGACGTTGGTTCCTAAGCCTTAGCCGTCCTGTGCCGGCGCCCTCTGGCAAGAGCCGCGTGTGAACCGCTCGATCGCGGCGAGCGCATCGTTCAACGACCGAAACGGGCCGAGCCGCATGCCGTCCATCGTTTCAACGGCGTTACCAAGCGGGAAGACTTGAAATGTGCCTACAGGCTCTTCGGAGATCCGACCCATGGCCCGGCCCAGAAGGTCGGTGAGAAGCCAGGTCCCATCTTCGGGCGCCCGCGTAATTTTGATGTCCAAAGTCGGCCTGCTGTTCTGCGCGGCTATCGACAAGTGCGGTGGCACCTCTTCGGTGCTGCCCCTTGAACTTGAGCCGAAGACGGGCCGCACCATCTCCGGCCCGTCTGTCGCCCGATGCGGTTCAAAACGACAGAGGCCTAATCTGTATCACGGCGAGGGGGAAGAGTCGCAGATTATCGCCAAGCCCCTACCCACCATCCATACACCGCAGCCCCAACCAGCAGCATCAGGACCAGCGCCATCCTCGCGTCTGAGGGGCCGTAGCGCATTAGCCGCCCAGCGCCTCTAAGGCGCCTTCATACTTGGCGAGTAGCTTTTCGCGCTTGTCCGCCGGCAGCATAGCAAGCCTCGTCCGATTCAGATTGTCCTTGAGATCTGCGACCTTCACCGGCCGGGCGAGTTCATTCGCCGCGGCCCGCAGTATGAAGTCGCAGTAAGGCTCGCCGTCCGGCCTGGTCAGAGCTTCGACCGCGTCGACGATCGCTTGAGAGAAGCCCTCGCGCCGCAGGTCGCCCGCCGTTAAATCGCTGTCCTCGATCACATCGTGGAGGACGGCGATGATGGCACGCTCTTCGTCGCCGGCACGGATAAAGCCGAGTGCGACCCGGAGCGGGTGCGATATGTACGGGGCGCCGGCCTTGTCGGTCTGCCCTGCATGCGCTGCGGCGGCGATCTCGATAGCTCGCTCCAGACTGCCCATCTCACTCCCCCTGCGCTCTAGCGGCGTCCCGACCTTCATCGGTAGCCTGCCACGTCGGTCTGTCCTCAAGACCAACACGCTCGCTGAACTGCTCGACATACCCGCGCTGCGCCAGTTCGCTCATCTCAGGCTCGCACGATCCTACTGCTACAGGAGCGCAGCAGACGAGGCGAAGGACGGATAGCTCTTGCTTCGTCATGGCTGCTCCTGCGAGCGGATGTCCGCCGTCCGCTTTAGCAAATGCTGGGTGCTGGCTTCCATTCGCTCGGCCATCCATCGCATGTGCGCCGCATTGACGTAGGTATGCCATGCGCCCCAGACGGCTGAGGTGAAAACGACCCCAGCGATAAAAGCGCGGATTTCAAGCCACATTGCTACCGTCCTGCGCTCGGATGGCGGCGGCGACACCGTCGAACGTTGAATTTTCTAGACAGTCGGCGGCTGTCTCCGCGATTACGGCGCACCGCTCCCGCTCTATCGCGACGGCTGCGAGCACCGCCGGCCGAACCAGATCGCGCATCTCCTGACGATACTGCTCGGAGTTGGTTTCCCATCGCAGCGTGCGCGTGTTGTCCTGAGCGGCCATCTTCCGCGCCGCATCGTGGAAAGCCTTGGCGCCGGCCTCAACTGCCTGTTCGGTAGGATCAGAATTCGACATCTTCAGACCTCCGCCCCCGTGTCGGACTATACCTGACGCCGTCCGGCCCGATCCATTCATGCTGAAGCTGGTTCGCGAAATAGGTGCCGGGCTTCTCGACCGCAACGAGCGCGGCTTCGGCGGCTAGGGCGCGGGCTTCAGCGGCTCGCTGGTCTGACAGGTTCGCGTCCGCCGCCGTGCGCCACACATCCACCTGGTCCGCCAGCCGCTCCTTCTCTGCCAGGACCGGCGCGAAGAGGGCGAGGACGGCGCGGGCCTGCTCGCGATACCTGTCTTTGACCTTGTCCGCGAGAAGGTCCCAACGCTTGTTCCGTGGGTTGCTTTCGTAGATCGTCCTCGCCCCGTCCTCCTCGCTCGGCATAGCGGCGGGGGCGGGTTGAACTAGTTCCATTTTGGAACCAGTTGCCTTGCTCGGGTCAGAGCCGAGCATCTCGTTTGCGGCAGCGGTAGCTTCGGACTGCATTTGATCTCGCCCATCCTTCACCACAGATCCTCCGAATAGAGCTGATGCCCCAGCGCGGCGCCAGGACGCGTCTGGCCGGCGGTCTTGGCGATCTCCAGTGCCTCGGCTCGCTCGACGAAGCGGTTGGCGCTGGTCATGAAGCCTTGGCCGCGCATGTTGCCTTCCGCGCTATCGCCAAGGAAGGCGGCTAGCGCGAAGATATGGCAGTGCCGACGTGGCGCCGGCAGAGCCCAGATGCGGCCCTGCGTGTCGACAATAGCAACGCCAGTGATCCGCTCGCCCGCGCTTTCTGCAAACAAGGGGGTGGGGCTAGCGGTCATGGGCCGGCCTCCACATGATCGGCGGGTCTGACGGGCTCTCGTCCTCGTTCGATCCCCAGCAGACACCGTCCGTCCAGCAAGGCGGGTGCTTGTCCTCTTCGCTGGAGACCCAGCCGCCACAATCGTCTCCGGCCTCATTGATGAAGCCTTGGCGTTCGTATCGGGCTCGCAGCTCGAATCCGCCAGCGGTGAGGATATCGATGTCGCGACCGTCCAGAGGCGCGCTCGCGAGCGTGTACCAGCCCATGTCACCGCTCTCCCGCCGCAGATTTCGGAGGCTCGGGGAGAGGGCGCCAAGTGGCGCCGCGATGCCTCATTCGCCTCCCATTGATACAGTCGCTGATGGCGTTGGCATTAAACCCTGCGCGAGACGCTTCGCCTTGCGAACCGAAGAGCAGCCGCCGCCCATCTTTGAAGGCGGCTTCGACAGGCATGCTCGCAGGGTTATCGGCCCCCCTGCGGGTGAATTCCTTCGATCTTTGGCTGACGTGGGTGCCAGCACGGATCGCGTCCCGATTATTGTCGAGGCTTGTCCCAGCGTAGATATGCTCGGGGTTCACGCAAAGAGGCGTGTTGCACCGATGACAAATCTGGCTCCCTGAGGGGATATCGCCGATGAAGCGCTGGTATGAGAACTGGTAGGCATACTGGCGGCGGCTGCCAATTCTCATCACCGGCCGAAGAGCCCTTGTCCCGTTCGTTCGGTATGCCGGCCCCAGCCATAGCCAGCATCCGGAATTTGGCTCTGGGGAGTAGCACTGATCGAAGTAGTCACCCGGGGTAATGGTGCTCCACCGGTGCAATCTAGGAGCCAGCGCCTTCTCATCCATCGGTCTGCTCCTTGTGGGCTTTGAGGAAGGCGGAGAGTGCGGCGCGCGCGGGGGATTTCGCGTCGCCGGTGAAGTTGCCCGGAGGGTTGCAAAGCGGGC
>NZ_JBSHIO010000031.1:0-17965 GCF_053618995.1 Allobosea sp. NPDC055594 | reverse complement strand
TGCCGCACAGGCCGAAGCCGCCGGCCATGATGGTCATGCCGTCCTTGACGATGCCGGCGAGAGCCGCCGCCGCATCGGGATAGACCTTCTTCATCATGGACTGAATTCCACTTCGGCATTTTTTTGATCTGGTGAAGGGCGAATAGGTGCTAAGCTAATCTTATCTCTGATCGCATGACCTTCCCGGTCGAACTTCTTTGGAAGAAATCATTTTCTACGAAGATGATTTCCTTCGGATATTTGTAGCGCGCGATCCGGCCCTGATAGAGCGCCGCGACCTCGTCATGCTCGAGTGTCTGATCCCGCTTGACGACCAGGAGAACCGGTATCTCGCCCCACTCCTTGTCCGGCCTGCCGATGAGAACGGCCTCCTCGATGCGCGTCGAAGCCAGAACCAGCTGCTCGATCTCGGCTGGATAGATATTTTCGCCGCCCGATTTGATGAGGTACTTCTCGCGACCGACATATTCGAGTTCTCCACCGGGATGGCGGATGAACTGGTCGCCCATATGGTACCAGCCGTCCCGGAAAGCGGCAGCGGTCGCGGCCGGGTCGCCGAAATACCCGCTGAACAGGCTCGGCCCGCGCATGCTCAGGACGCCCGGCTTCCCGATGGGCGCTTCCTGGCCATCCTCGTCGAGCAAGCGGATGCGGCAGAGCGCGCTTTGCCGCTTGAGGAACTTATCCGGGAGAGCCCCGATCGGGAGCTTTCCACCGCTGGCGGGCGCCATACCGGTTTCCGTTGAGGCGAAGGAGTTGAGGAAGGGCGCCTGGAGCGCCTGCGTGATGGCCGCGATGTCCTCGCGCGGCACCAGATCGGCCATGCTGCCGACGAGGCGCACTTGTCCCGCGGGGATTTCGTGACGGGCGAGTTCCGCGGCCATGCGGCCGACCGTGCCGGCAAGCGAGAGCCAGCCGATCTGGTTTTCGGAGACAGTCTTGGCGATCGCTTCCGGCTTGAAGCCGTCGACAACAATGACTTTCCCGCCTTGCATCAGCGTGGCGAGGGAGCTGTCGTTCGCACCGATATGGAAGAACGGCGCCCAGGCAACAAAGGCCAGCCCAGGAACGAGAATGCCGTCGGCGACGCTGATCGCTGCGCGGGCGATCAGCGCCCGGTGGCTGATCAGCGCCGCCTTTGCTCGCCCCGTCGTACCGCTGGTGTTCAGAAGCGTGAGCCCGTCCTCCGGCTCGGCCAGGCATGGTGCGGCGGCAGCGCAGTTAGCGGCGGCATGGCTTTCATAGGCCTCGCCGAAGACCAGACACGGGATGCCGCTATGATTGATCGCGGCAAATGCGCTGGCATGCCGTTCCGAGACCAAAGCAAGTGCCGGCCCGGCCAATCGTACGCAGGAGTCCAGTTCCGCCCTGGCAAGCCGCCAGTTCAGGCAGGCGACGATCGCTCCCAGATGGGCGGCAGCGAGGACGATTTCGAGATATTCGTTGCGGTTTTCCGAGAGCACGGCCAGCCGGTCGCCTCGGCCTATGCCATTCAGGGCCAGGAAACATACGAGGCCGTCGACCCGGCGGCCGAGCTCGGCATAGCTCCATTGCCGGCCCTCATGCTCGAGCGCGATGGCGTCGCCCCTGGCCCGCACCTGCTCGCGAAACAGGTCCGCCACGGTGAGGGACGCGGCAACCGCGTGGGCGCCCGGAGGCGATATGATGCCTGTCATGGTGTCCATCATCTGCTGAGCCGGCCAGTTCGCGGGAGTTGGCGAGGGCCGGTGTCGCGAGCGCTAACTCGCCAAAACGATATCGACGAAGCCAGTGGCGTGGATGCCGCGTTCGTTGGCTCCGCAGATCTCGACACGGAGCGCGAGGCCCGAAGGCGAGGCGGTCTTCTCGACGATCCTGCCTGTCAGCTTCAAGGTATCGCCCGGATGATTCTGGCCGCCCAGTCTGACGGAAATCCGCCGCAGCTCCGCTTTTGGTCCAGCCCAATCCGTCACCAGGCGGCTGATCAGCCCGTTCGTCGTGATGATGTTGGTGAAGATATCGGCTGCACCGCGCTTTTTAGCCGCCTCGCAATCATGGTGGATGTCCTCGAAATCGCGGGAAACAATGGCGGAAGAGATGATAAAGCTGCGGCTGATCGCGACCGTCAGCGACGGGATCGCCATTCCCACCGACAGCGCGCTGGCTGCGGCCGAGCTGGGTGCGGGAGCCAAAAGCGCCGGGTTTGTCCGGGGCGCTAGCGTCTCTTCGGGGCGCGCCCTGAACCCAATCTCCGGCTGGTGCGGCTTGAACTTCAGAACGCGATGCAGTTGCCGGCCGACGATATGACCGTCCTCGCCCGAGAACTCGATCGTCGATGTCACGAAAATGCCCGGCCCCAGCCTGGTCGACTTTTCGCCGGAGATCGCCTCGATCGTGCGGCTGGCGGCGACCCGCTCGCCCGGGCGAAGAGCGCGATGGTATTCCTGTTCTGAGTTGGTCGCGACGATCGAGCTATAGCCCTGCGCGTCCAGCTCTGCGTAAAGGGCGGCGGTCAGTTCGTCCGAGCGCCTGCCGACCCCGTAGCCCGGCATCGTCCAGACCTGAAGCATCGCCGGCGGCGCGATCGGCGCGCCAGCGCCGGCGTCGCGATAGGCAGGGTTGGTGTCCCCCAGCACCTCGCACCAATGTCGGATCATGGCGGCGTTGACCGCGTCCGGCGCCGGCGTCGTCGGCCCGCGCCGGCCCACCCAGACCGCCAGCGAATCCGGTGCGGGCGAGGCTGCCGCCATCAGTCGACCTGGAGGCCCGAGTGGCGGATGATCCCGCCCCATCGGGCGGTCTCTGCGGCGACGAAGGCGGCGTAGTCCGCCGCACTGCTATAGCTCGGCAGCCCACCCATCTGCAGGAAACGCGCCTTCTGGCCGGGCCGTTCGAGAAGGAGGCCGATCTCGGCGTTGAGCGCCGTGACGATCGCCGTCGGCGTGGCTTTCGGCAAGAAGGCCCCGACCCAGCTTCCAAATGCGAAGCTCTCGAGCTCGGGCATGGTCTCTTTCATGGTCGGCGTGTCAGGCAGCGTCGGATAACGCTCGGCCCCTGTGGTCGCCAGCAGCCTGACGAGCCCGGACTTCGCCGGCTCGATCGCATTGACCAGGGCGTCGAACATGAACTGGATATTGCCGCCCATCAGGTCGGTCGCCGCAGCGCCGGCACCGCGGTAGTGGACGGCGGTGCTGTTGATTCCGGTGAGCTGGTTGAACCAAATGCCGGCCAGATGCGGCGACTGTCCGATTCCCGGCGTGCCGAAATTGGCCTTGTCGGGGTTCCGGCGGATGTAGTCGACGAACTCGGGCACCGTTCTGGCCGGGATCTCCCGGTTGATGACCAGTGCGTTCGGGCCGACGACCATGTTGGAAACAGGAATCAGATCGTCCGCGCGATAGCGCGGCGCCTTCTGCAAGGCATAGGCGATGCTTTGGGGCCCGACATTGCCCATCAGGATCGCATGCCCGTCGGGCGCCGACCTGACGATGTCGAGCGTGCCGATCGCACCGCCCGCGCCCGGCTTGTTCTCGACGACGACGGCCTGACCCCAGCGCCCCTCGAGATGGGCGGCGAGCAGCCGCGCCATCACGTCGGTCGTGCCTCCCGGGCCCTGTAGCACCACGATCCTGACCACGCCGGACGGTTTCCAGGCAGGCGATTGCTGTTGAGCCTTAACCCTCGGCGCCAGGGCGGCGACCAACGGGGCGGCAATCGCTATGCGCCTCGATATGGCGTGGGACATGACGTTCCTCCTGCCTCGGCCGCTATCTGAAGCGTATACCAATCAGTACTAAAAGATTCGAACGAGATATCAAGCCATTCTGCTCACATGCCGCGCCAGTCGGGCCGGCGCTTTTCCGCGAACGCGGCCGCCCCTTCCCGGGCGTCTGATGATTCGATCACCGGCTGGGTGATCTCCCTTTGACGGTCGAACCGCTCTTCCAGGCTCCAGTCGATCTGCTCGACGATGACACGCTTGGTCGCGGCAACCGATAGCGGCGCATTGGCAATGATCCTGGCAGCCAGCAACCTGGCCTCGGCGAGGGCCTGGCCCGGATCTACCAGGGCATTGACCAGGCCAAAGTGCTCGGCCCTTTCAGCCGAGATCATCTCACCGGTCAGCGCGATCTCCAGCGCGATCCGGGGAGGCACGAGCCGCGGCAACCGCAGCAGTCCACCCGCGGCGGCGGCGAGGCCGCGCTTGACCTCCGGCAGCCCAAACTGGGCATTTCGGGCCGCGACCGCCAGGTCGCAGGCCAGCATGACCTCGAAGCCGCCTGCCAGCGCATAGCCTTCCACCGCCGCGATCAGCGGCTTCTTCGGAGGCGACAGCGTGATGCCGAGCGAACCCCGCCCCTCGATCGTCGGCCGTTCGCCACGCAGGAAGGCCTTCAGGTCCATGCCGGCGCAGAAGTTGCCGCCAGCGCCAGTGAGGATCGCGACACGCAAGGCAGCATCGGCATCGAAGCGGTCGACCGCAGCGCAGACGGCGAGCGACACCTCGCGATCATAGGCGTTGCGCATTTCGGGTCGGTTGATGGTGATGACCATCAACCCGTCCGCGGCTTCGACGAGGACTTTCCCGGTCACGATGATACCCTAGACTGGGCCGCAACTAGGTCGAAGACGGGCAGGACGACGCCGTCGCGGGCCTGCTCGTAGCCGATGCTGACCGGGGTCCCGATCGCGACCGGCTCGTCGGCGCCTCTGCGCAGCCGCCCCAGCGCGCGCACGCCCTCCGCCAGATCGACCGTCAGCAGCGTATAGGGCAGATCGTCGGCAAACCCGGGGTGATAGGCGTGATGACAGACGGTCCAGCTATGGACCACTCCGTGGCCGCTGGCCTCGATCCACTCGAACTCCAGCGAATGGCAGGCGGAACAGACCAGACGCGGATAATGACGCGCTTTTCCGCAGGCGGCGCAGCGCTGGATCAGGTATCTGCCTTGTTTCAGCGCCTCCCAATAGGGCTCGGCGAGCGCCGACTGGCGGGGCAGTGGCTTTTCGGCCTGGACAGCCATGTCTCTATCCTCTCCGCATGATTACGAGCGCGCCGTCGCCCATGTCGCCATAGCCGGTGGCGAGGCCGATCTCGGCGTTCTCGACCTGGGCGCGCCCTCCCTGGCCGCGCATCTGCCTGACCAGTTCGGTGACGTGGTTCATGCCGAGCATGTGAGCTTGCGAGAGCAGGCCGCCATGGGTGTTGAGCGGCAGGTCACCGCCGAGCTTCAGCCGACCGCCCTGGACGAACTGGCCTCCCTCGCCCTTCTTGCAGAAGCCGAGATCCTCGAGTTGGCAGAGGACGATATAGGTGAAGCAGTCATAGATCTCGGCGACGTCGATATCGGCCGGCGTCACCCCCGCCATCCCGAAGGCGCGCGGCGCGGCCTTGGCGATACCGAGCTCCGTCAGGGTGTCGCGCTGGGTGATCGAGCCCGGAGAATCAGGATGCCCTTCCGCGACGCCCATGATCAGGACCGGCGGCTGGCGGCGGTCCCGGGCGCGCTCGGCCGAGGAGACGATGATGGCGGCGCCGCCATCGCTCTCGATGCTGCAATCGAACAGGCGGAACGGATCGGAGATCATCCGGGAGGCCTGATGATCGGCCAGCGTCATCGGCTTCTTCATCAGCGCGTTGTCGTTGAGCATCGCATGCTCGCGGATCGTCACCGCGATTTCGCCGAATTGCTCGCTGGTCGTGCCGTAGAGCTCCATGTGCCGGCGCGCCATCGGGGCGTAAAGCTGGGCGGGAGCGACCGCGCCGAGCGCCAGCTCATATTCGGTGACGTAGTGGAACTGCGGCATGTCGTGGATGCGAACCCCCGCCCTGGCTCCGGAGAAGCCGTTCCGGCCGGCGGTGATCAGCACGTTCTTGCAGATGCCGGCGGAAACCACGGCGGCCGCACACTGGACCGCGGCGATCGGGCTTGCACCACCCATCGGAGTCAGGCCGGAAAAGGCGAGGTCCGGCAGGCCGAAATTGTTGACGAGATCCTCCGCCGGCGCAGCCGATATACCGCAAGGAATGATGCCGTCGATGTCCCGCGGCGTGAGCCCGGCATCGCGGATTGCGATCAGGGCGGACTCGACCTGCAGCGCGAAGGCGCTCTTGCCTGAGCCGCGCGTATAAGCCGTTTCGCCGATGCCGATGACGGCAGCTTTCTCTCTCAACGACATGGATGTTCCATTCCTATTAGGAGAACGCCACGGGCTCAGGCGGCCGTTTCGCAGCCGAACTCGGCAAGGACCTCGGCGGTATGCTCGCCGAGCAGGGGCGGCGGCAGCCGGATAGAAGGCGGCGTCACTGACATCTCGATCGGATTGGCCGGCAGGCGCAGCCAGCCCTCGGTCCTGTGCTCCAGCAGTTGCCAGAAGCCGACGCTCTCAAGATGCGGATCCTGCAGCAGGTCTTCGAGATCGTTGACCACTGCCATCGGGATGTCGGAGCTGCCGCACAGCGCCAGCCATTCGGCATTCGTGCGCGTCAGCAATTGCCGGCCGACCTCGGCCCAGACCCGGCCAATGTCGGCCTGTCGGCCCTTCATCGTCATGAAGCCCGGATCGGCGGCCAGATCGGCGGCGCCGATCAACTCGACGAACTGGCGCCAATGCCCGTCCGTATAGGGCATGAAGCAAAGATAGCCGTCCTTGGTCCGGAATGGCCGCCGCATCGCCCTGCGCACGGGCTCGTAGCCCATAGGCCCGGCCGGCGGCTCGAAGATGCAGCCGCCGAGATGCTCGGCCGCATTGAAGGCCACCATCGTCTCCAGCATCGGCAGCCCGACCAGTTGGCCCTCGCCGGTCCGCTCCCGGTGGAAGAGCGCGAGCATGATGGCGTATGCCGCGTGCACGGCGGTGACCTTGTCGGCCAGGATGGTCGGCATGTAGCGCGGCTCGCCGCCGACCACGGTCTGGAGCATGGCCAGCCCGGAGAGCGCCTGCACGATATCGTCATAGGCAGGTTTGCCGGCATAGAGCCCGGCATCCGAAAAGCCCTTCAGATGGCAATAGACCAGGCGGGGATTGAGCGCAGAGAGCGTCGGGTAGCTCAGCCCGATCCGCTCCGCCGCGGAGGTGCGGACCGAATGGATCAGCACGTCGCTGGCAGCGGCCAGTCGCATCAGGGCGACGCGGCCGGCCTCCGTCTTCAGGTCGAGGACGATGCTGCGCTTGTTCCGGTTGTTGGCCAGAAAAAGCGCGCCCATCTTCTCCGACCGGCGGGGGCCGATCATCCGGGTGACGTCGCCTTCCGGCGCCTCGACCTTGATGACGTCGGCGCCCATGTCGCCGAGATATTGCGCCGCCATCGGCCCGAGAACGACCGAGGACAGGTCGAGCACGCGAAGGCCCCGCAGAGGTCCTGCAACCATCATCGCTGGCTCCCGGTGACGCTGGCCGTCGGCTGACGGCCGAATCCGGGCGCTGAAAAGAGGCTTACGCCTTCTTCGCCGTCCGCCGTGCCGCCTTGGGCATCGGCGTGCCAGCCGGCTGCGCCTCGACCATCGCCAAGATCATTGCCGACAATCCATCGGCGATCTCCTCGATCGAAAGCCGCCCGTCCGGGCGGAACCAGACATAGGCCCAACTCACCATCCCGCCGATGCCGAGGGCCGCCAGCCGGGGATCGGAGACTTTGAACTCGCCGGCTTCCATGCCCTGGATCAGGAGGCTGCGCAGCTTGTGGTCGAAATCCCGCCGCATCGCGTTGATGCGCTCGAAATCCTCTGGCGCAAGGTTCTTCTCTTCGCGCGTGAAGATCGCGATATGCATCTGGTTTTCGAGGACGGAGGTGACGAAGCGTCGACCTAAAAGGCGAATCTTCTCGGTCGGCGTGCGTTCCAGTGGCAGCACGCTGTCGATCGCCTTCAGCGCTGAGGCGATGCCCCTCGAGCAGATCTCCGCGAGCAGTTCCGCCTTGGAGCTGAAATGGGCGTAGATGAACGGCTTGGTCACGCCCAGCCGTTCCCCGACTGCTTCGAGCGTCGTCTTCTCGAAGCCCCGCTCGTAGAAGAGCTGGACGGCGGCGTCGATCGTCCGTTCGCGCTTGAGTGCCGCAACCTCGTCCCGGATACCCATCGACGCTGCTGTCCTGGAGTCGGCCATCTGATCCCGCGTTGGTTACCATCCCGGTGAGTAGGACAAGCTTCCCTATATGCTGCCTTGACCGAACTGGCCAGAGCCTGGGGACGAACGCGTTTCTGGCGAGGCTCACACGCATCGAATTGCCTCAGCCCGAACGCTTGCGATTATCCGGCAGCAGGCTGCGGGCGATGATCTGCTTCATCACCTCCGAGCTGCCGCCGCCGATCCGCGCCATGCGGGCATCCACGAAGGCGCGGGCGATCGGATATTCGGACATATAGCCCCAGCCACCGAAGAACTGCAGGCACTGGTCCATGACCTTGCCCTGAAGTTCGGTGGCGTTGAGCTTCGCCATGGCGGCGTCGACCGCATCGAGCCTGGCTTGAAGATGGAGCTCGATGCAGCGGTCGACGAAGACGCGCTGCGCGGCGAGTTCCGTTTTCATTTCCGCCAGCTTGAACTGGGTGTTCTGGAAATCCGCCAGGGTCTGGCCGAACATCTTGCGCTGGACAGCGTAATCGATCGTCCATTCCAGAGCCGCCTCGGACGCGGCAACGGCGCGGATCGCCTGGACGAGGCGCTCCTGCGCCAGTTCCTTCATCAACTGGTAGAAACCGCGCCCCTCCTCGCCGAGCAGATTGGTCACTGGCACCCGCAGGTCGGAAAAGAACAGTTCGGAGGTATCCTGGGCCTTGCAGCCGATCTTCTCCAGGCGCTGCCCACGCTGGAAACCTGTCCTCTCGGTCTCGACCAGGATGAGGCTGACGCCGCGGGCGCCGGCCTTGGGATCGGTCTTGCAGGCGAGCATCAGCAGATCGGCGCTGTGGCCGGCGGTGATGAAGACCTTCTGGCCATTGATCACATAGTCGTCGCCGTCGCGGATCGCGGTCGTCTTCAGGTTCTGCAGGTCGCTGCCGCCCGAAGGTTCGGTCATCCCGAGCGCCGTCACGACCTCGCCCGCCGCCATCCTCGGCAGCCATGTGCGCTTCTGCTCCTCGGTGCCGTAGTGGAGGAGGTATGGAGAGATGATCTCGGAATGGAGATAGAAGGTCGGGCCGGTCGCGCCGGCGCGCGCCATCTCTTCGATGATGATGGCGCCGTGCAGGAAGTCGCCGCCCATGCCGCCATATTCGGCGGGGATCGCCGTGCACAGGAGCCCGGCCTCGCCGGCTTTGCGCCAGAGCGCGCGCGGCACCATCCCTTCCTTCTCCCAGGCGGCATGATGGGGCGTGATCTCGGTGGCGATGAAACGGCGCACCGAGTCGCGGATGATTTCATGTTCCTCGGAGAACAGCGTGCGCGGGATCATCTCGGGCGACTCCAGAAGGACTTCATGACGTGCGCCGGCGCTGGCGGGCACGCCGCAATTCGAGAGCCAGCGCCTCGCGATATTCGCGCGGATCGAGCTCCAGCCCGTAGCGAGGGCTGTCGGGATAGTTGCGGACGATGGCTGCGCGTTCCCGCGCGATGCCGTCCTTCATCTCCGCGTCCTCCGGCGCGGCGACCTCGCCCGCCTCGATGGCCGCCACCCATTCGGCCTGGTCGTCCATCATGCGGATGTTGCCGCCCCCGCCGACATTGAAGAAGCCGAGGAAATAGAGCCCGGGAGCGCCGGGGTGCACGACGCGCAGGTAGAGGTTCAGCCAGCGGCCGTCGACCGGGGAGAGATCGGCACCCAGGAAGGGCAGTTCGACATCGTATCCGGTGGCGGCGATCATCGCGTCGAAGCGCTGCGAGCTGCCATCGACGAAGTGCACCTCATCGCCCCTGACCTCCGCGATCCCTGGTCTGGCGGTGATGCGTCGCCAGACGAAATGCGCCATCAGCGAGGGGTGGCTGGCAGGGTGGGTGCGCGTCTTCGGCGTTACAAAGCCCCATTGCTCCATCCGTCCATGCACAGCCCAGGTGATGGTTTCCCGGATCCAGCGGCGCAGCGGCCAGGGCATCCAGCGCTTCTCGACCTTCGCCAGGAAACGCGAGGTCGGCTTGCCGAACAGCACGCGCGGCATGATCAGCACGGGCGAGCGGGCCGCGATCGTCGTCGAACCCGCCACAGTGCAGATATCGGCTGCGATGTCGCAGGCGCTGTTCCCGACACCGACCACCAGGACATGCTTGTCACGGAAGGGCTCGGGCACGCGATAGCTGTGGGCGTGCAGATATTCGCCGGCGAACTTCTCCGCGAAGGCGGGATGGCTCGGCGTTCCCTGATGGCCGGTCGCGACCACCACGGCGTCGAACCGTTCCGCATCGCCGCCCTGACTCGACACGAGCCAGGTCCCTTTTCCGGCCCGCTCGACATGGGCCACCGGCGTCCGGAAACGGATATGGCGCTTGAGGTCGAAGCGTTCGGCATAGGCGTCCAGATAGGCCGCCATCTGCATATGGTTCGGATAGATCGGCGAGCCTTCCGGAAACGGAAAGTCCTTATAGGCCGTGACGCTCGCTTCCGAATTGACGTGCAGCGAGCGATAGGCCGGGCTGAGGCCATTGTCGTTCTCGTAGACCCATAGACCGCCGACCGTGGAGCCGGCCTCGAAGACCGTGACCTCGATGCCGCGCGCAAGCAGGTGCTTGGCGGCGCAAAGCCCCGCCGCGCCCGCCCCTATCACCGCTATGCGCCGTCCTGCTTGCGCCATCGCCCAGTCCCTCTCGATCGCCGC
This sequence comes from Allobosea sp. NPDC055594, assembly GCF_053618995.1. Classification (NCBI taxonomy): domain Bacteria; kingdom Pseudomonadati; phylum Pseudomonadota; class Alphaproteobacteria; order Hyphomicrobiales; family Alloboseaceae; genus Allobosea; species Allobosea sp. NPDC055594. The sequence continues at coordinate 7,238 of NZ_JBSHIO010000031.1, read as the reverse complement.
CTTCAGGCGGACGCCGCCGACTCGACCTCGAACCAGAAATCGAGGACATCGCCAGTGCGCTGCTCGGCGAAGCGGGTCGTGACCCGCGTTCCGATCGCGAGCTTCTTTGCGGCTTCCGCCGGGTTTGTGAGGTCGACGCCCTTGAAGAAGCCGCCGATGGCCGTGTCGGCGCCGTCGAGCATGACGTAGCCAAAGGCGTAGGGCGGCGGCGGCAGGCCCTGGAACTCCTCATAGACCATGGTGAAGGCCTCGATGCGGCCGCCGGGGCCGACCTCGACCCATTCGGTCGTCGGCTTCAGGGTCTGGTCGGAGAAGGCCCGCGGCGGCACCAGCACGCGCCCCGAACTCGCGCAGCGGCGACCGTAGATCTTCTTGTTGTCGCGGATCTGGCCGTAGAACCAGCTCGCCGTCTCGCCCAGCGCGTGCCGGTAGGTGATGTTCCACGTCTCGTGGCGCGTCATCAGTTCCATGATCGTGCTTCCTTTTTCGAATTCTCAGGCCTCGACGACCATGGTTCCGAAGAATTGGTGATCGCCGCCATTGCCGCTGGCGATGCCGATTTTCGCACCTTTGACCTGGTGGCCGCCGGCTTTGCCGCGCACCTGCAGCGCCACTTCGGCGACACGGATCATTGCGGTAACGGCGATGGCGTTGGTGCAGAGCGTGCCGCCCGACGGGTTGACCGCGACCTCGCCCTCGATGTTGTAGGCGCCCTCGCGCAGCGGCCTGACCGATTTGCCCAACTCCGCGAGGCCGGCCGCCTCGATCGAGTGGAATTCGGTGTTGCTGAAGGGTGCATAGAGCTCGGCGACGTCGACCTGCTTCCGCGGATCGGTGATGCCGGCCATCTTGTAGGCGCGCTTGAAGGCGCCGGCGAGCGCATGGGCGTCAGCATGGTCGGCGGTGAAGCCCTCCCCCATGCGGTCGCCGAGATAGTAGCTCTCGGAGCAGTGACCCAGGCCGGTGATCCAGACCGCGTCGAGATTGCGGTCCTTGATGTACTTCTCCGAGGCCAGCACCATGGCGCCGCCGCCGCTCGATTGCGGGCAGCAATCGAACAGCTTCACCGGCCAGGAGATGTAGCGCGAGGCCAGCACCTCCTCGATCGTCGTCTGCTTGCGCAGATGGGCGTTGGGATTGAGCGAAGCGTGGCGGCGATTCTTGACCACCACGGCCGCCATGTCCTCTTCGGTCATGCCGTATTTGTGGGCGTAGCGGATGCCCGACATCGCCAGCATGGTGATGGTTCCGAGCGGCAGCGAGCGCTCATAGATCGGGTCCCAGATCTTGTTGAGCACGGTCTGGCTGTCGCCGCACTCTCCGACCTTGTCGGCACCGGCGGTCATGATCACGTCGCAGGCACCGGCGGCGATGTGGTAGTACGCCGCTGCGACCGAGGAGATCCCGGTCGCGCCGCCGGTGTTGATCCGCAGGAAGCGCTTGTTACGCGCGCCGACGGCATCGACGCCGAGGCGCTCGGCGTTGCCGATGCCGACCATCGCGTCGGGCGAAAGCGAGTAGACGATGGCCTCGATCTCATCGAGTTCGAGCGAAGCGTCGGCCAGCGCGAGATTGACGGCCTCGCGGACCAGGTCGGGATAGCTGGCATCGTCGCGGCGCGGCTTGAAGGCGGATTGGCCAATGCCGATGATGCCGACGCGGGGGGTGCTGGTCATGGGCGTCTCCTCACCGGTCCTGGCCGAGAACGATCACGGTCTGGTACTGCATCGCGGCGCCGCTCGCGGCGTGCGCGAGCGCAGTCCTGGCGCCGACGATCTGGTTGGCGGCCTTGCCACGGATCTGGGCAGCGGCTTCCGCGATGCGCATCAGGCCGGTGCAGTAGATGGCGTTGGCGGCACGAGTGCCGCCCGACGGATTGATGGGCAGCCGTCCGCCAGGGGCGAACGCGCCGGCAGCGACATCCTTCTGCCAGTCGTGGCGCGAGGAGAGGCCGAGCCCCTCGAGGACGAGCAACTCCTGATAGGGCGTATGGTCGTCGATCTCGGCGACGTCGAATGCGGCCCCGGGATCGGCGATAGCCGCCTCGGCATAGGCCTGCCCGGTTGCGGCCTCGAGTGCCGGCGCGCCGGCGAGGTCGCGGTCGCCGAGGAACCCCGGCTCGGTCGCCCAGCCCATGCCCCGGACCCATGCCGGCTGCGCGATGGCATGTTCGGCCACGAAATCCTCGTCCGCCAGCACGATCGCGACGACGCCGGTCGCCGGAGGCGCAACCATCTCGGCAGTGAGCGGCCAGCGACCCGGGGTGGTCTCGGACCCGGCTGTGGCCGCCGGGCGGAGCGCAGCGAGCGAACGGGCGAGCTCGTGCACGCCCTCAACCTTGCCGGCGAGCGCGGTCGCCTGCAGCGCGTAGGAGGCAAGATCGTCCTGCGGGAGACGACGGTGGAAATAGGGGTCGGCCGCAAGCCGCTCGACCTCCGGGATCGAATGGGCTTCGACCGGGCTCCAGGCCACCACCAATTGGGTGCGATATTGCCCACTGGCGACGCGCAGCGCCCCCATCACGAAGGCATGTTCGCCAGCCGAGGGCGTCGACAGGATGTCGCGGTCGACACCGCCGACCGAGCCGGACGCCATCATGACGGAAATCGCCCGACCATCGAGCTGATCGTTGGCGGCCACCACGATGCCGTCGATCGCAGCCATATCGAAGCCGGCATCGGCCAGAGCCTTCTGCGTCGCCTCGTAGATGAGTTCTTCCAGCGAGCGGTCCGGCCGGTCGAGCGGCGCGCCGATGGCGCTGCCGATGACGGCCACTTTTCGATGAAGGGCCATGGGGCTACCTTGCTGCGGTTTGTGGGCGGGAAGGGGCGAGGACAGCGGATGCATCCTCGCTCCAGGCGGGCTTGAGGAAAGTGTCGTCTGCGCTCTGGATCGAGGTGCGCGCCTGCGGCGCCTTGCCGTTGATCAAGGCCGGGAACACGGCTTCCAGTTCGCCCTGGGCGCTGCGGCGCACCAGCCTGCGCTCGGAGACGCGGTCGAGGCGCAGCGCTTCGGCAAGGTCGAGCACCGGCGAAATGCAGCAATCGGCCTGTGCGAACCGGGCGAGGCATTCGTCGAGCGGCAGCGCTCCGAAATACTCGGTCAGATCGGCGATGAGTCCGGCCTGCGGCAACGCCTCCCGCTGGCGCGCGATCCAGTCGGGACGGCCCGCCGCCTCGCAGAAGGCCACCCAGAATTTCGGCTCGACCGAACCCAGCATCACGAAGCGGCCATCGGCCGTCGGGTAGACCTGATAATAGGCGGCGCCGCCGTTCAGATAGGTCTCGGCGCGGGCAGGCACGGTCCGGTTCACGCCGTAATCGGCGATCTGCAGCAGTTGCAGCGGCATGATGACATCGGCCAGGGCGAGGTCGATCGCGCAGCCCTTGCCCGTGGCATGACGCGCATTCACCGCACCGAGAATGGCGATGGTCGCAAACAGAGCGCCCGACATGTCGGCGACCGGTGGGTCGTAGACGACCGGCCGATCATAGCCGTTGCGGTGCAGCACGCCGGCCAGCGCCAGGTAATTGCCGTCATGCCCGGCACTCTTCGCCATCGGGCCGCCGGCGCCGTAGCCGCTGATCGAGCAATAGATCAGCCGGGCGTTGATTGCGCTGAGCGTCGCATAGTCGAGGCCAAGCCGCGCCATCACGCCCGGGCGGAAGCCCTCGATCAGGATGTCGGCATCGGCGACCAGTTCGAGGAGTTCAGCGCGCTCCTCCGCCGTCTTGAGATTGACGCGGAAACAGCGCTTTCCGGCGTTGAGAACCCGATAGAATATCGACCGGCCGGCGGCGTCCCGGGGGCCGAGATTCTGCATTTCGTCGCCGTTCGGCGGCTCGATCTTGAGGACATCGGCGCCCATATCGGCGAGCAGCAGGCCGGCCAGCGGACCAGGGATGTACTGCGACAGGTCGAGCACTTTCAGCCCGGCGGCAAAGCTGTTCAACTCCGACATCAGAGCACCGCGACCGGGTTGAGCGGGCTGCCGGTTCCGCCGGTGACCGGCAGCGGCGCTGCGACGAACAGGAATGCCGTCGCGCCAGCCTCCGCCAATGGCTTCAGCACCAGCCCTTCGATCAGCGGGATGCCGAAATCGCGGATCAGCCGCTGGTGAACCGGGAACACCGTTCCTTCGGCGAAAGGCAGCACCTCGACGGCGAAATTATCGGCGCCGACGACCGCGACGCCGGCCTCCGCCAGGAACAAGGCGGCCTCGAGATCCAGGCCCGGCTCGCGGTTGAAGTCGGCCTGCTCGCCCGGCTGCTGCGCTTCGAGCCAGCCGGTGCGGACAAGCACGGCGTCACCGGGCTCCAGCCTGAGGCCAGCTCGCTCGAGAGCGGCCTCGACCTGCGCGCGGCCGACGATCTCACTCGGCGCGAGCGGGCCGCCGCCGAGACCGACCAGATCGAGCAGCACGCCGCGCGTCACGATCGGCGGAAACTTGTCGATGCCGCAATGACCGGCGCCGGACGTGCTGCGGACGGAGTTACCGGAAAAGCCGTTATAGAGCTTGTCGCCATACCAGGCGTGGCAAAGCGCATCGATATGCGTGCCGGTATGCAGCGGCAGGACGACGGTATCCTCGGCGAACTGGAAGCCGCCGGGGCGCCTGGAACCGGCGGCATAGTCGCCGCCATCACGCCCCATGAAATGCATCACCTTATGCCGGTGCGACGGCACCAGCAGACGATCCGAGATCGGCTGGGCCAGGCTGATCGGACGACCGGTCCTGACCAGGCTCGCCGCTCGGCGGACCTGCTCCGGGCCGATCAGGTTCAGTGCGCCGCGCTCGTCATCGGGACCCCAGCGACCCCATGCTTCCTCGGCCATGGCTCAGCCCGCCCTTTCGACCAGGGCGACCGCATCGCCCTTCAGGGCGCGCCGCATCACCTTCCCGGTCGCGGTCAGGGGCAGGGCTTCGCAGAGCTCGATCCGATCCGGAACCTTGTATTTGGAGGACATTTCCCGGCAATGCGCCGTCAGCTCTTCGGCCGAGACCGGCCCCTCGGGCACGACGAAGGCGACGACGATCTCGCCGCGTCGGGCATCGGGCACGCCGACGACGCAGGTCTGGCGCACCGCCGGATGCCGGAGCAGGACCTCTTCGATCTCGGCCGGCGAGATGTTGATCCCCGCCTTCTTGATCATCTCTGTGTCGCGGCCGACGAAGACGAAGGCGCCGCCTTCGTCGAGCTGGCCCATATCGCCCGTGCGATAGAAGCCGTCGGCGGTCAGGATCGCCTCGTTCTGGCTCGCGCTCGCGCCCGAATAGCCCGGCGTGACATAGCCGCGGACCTCGGCGAGCCCTGCTTCGCCTTGCGCCACCGCGGCACCCGTCTCAGGGTCGACGAAACGCATCTCGACCCCCGGCAGCGGCGTGCCCTGGCAACGGGCCCGGCGCTCGAGCGGCCAGTGGTGCCAGGTTACGCAGCAATTGCCGTAGGTCTCGGTCGCCCCATAGATGTTGCAGATCTCGGCGGCGCCGAGCCTGGTCGCGGCGTCGACAATGTCCTTCGGGCTGCCGATGGTCACCCCGGTGCGCAGGCTGGCGGTCCGTTCGGGACTGAAGGACGGATCGAGCAGCATGGCGCTGGTCATCGCCGGCAGGGTGTAGATCGCCGTGCAGCGATGCCGCTCGATCAACGCGATCGCCTCGGCCGCGTCGAATTTCTCCTGCAGGACCAGCGTGGCGCCGTGCGTGAACGTCGCCGGCAGCGCATTCGAGCCGCCATAGGCCCAGAACAGCGGCGACGACAGCAGCACGCGGTCCTCGGCACGGAGGCCCTGCCGCTCGCCGATATTGAAGCCGTTCTCGATGATGCCGTGATGGCGCAGCCGCACCGCCTTGGGATGCGAGCTCGACCCGGACGTATAGAGGATCAGCGCATCGTCGATCGCGCTGGCTCCCAGGCCGGGAGGAAGACCGGCTTCAGGACCGTTCTCGGCCAGGAAGCCGCGATAGGCCGTGAAGCCTTGCGGCACCTCGTCGGCGAGGATCACCATCTGGCGAAGCGAGGCGATCTCGGTCGCCTCGCGCAGCACAGTCAGATCGGCGAGGAAATCGCGGTCGCCGAAACGCGGCAAGGCAAAAAGAATGCGAACACCGGAATCGGCCAGGAGGAAGGCGAGCTCCTGCCGCGTCGACCAGGTGCTGAAAGGCACGATAGTCGCCCCGACCGCGCTGGCGCCGAAACTAAGCTCGAGCCATTCCGTCCGGTTGCTGATGAGCAGACCGACGCGGTCGCCGCGCCGCACCCCATTCCGAGCCAGGGCCGACGCGACGCGCGCAGCCCGGCCAGCCATCTCGGCGTAGCTGATGACGCTCTCGTCCGCGATGACCGCCGGGTGCGCGCCGCGCCTGCCCGCCTGCTCGCGCAGGAGGTCGAACAGCGTCCGACTGAAGGGCGCGTCCGTCATCAGGATCTGCCCGCGCTATCCGGAGCAGACCGAACGGCTACGCCGCCGAGGTCGCTGGAGTTCTGCATCAGAGGCCCTTCGTCTTGTCGATCTGATTTGATACTGATGAGTATATCGATGATCTTAATGGTACGCAAGCCTCTGAACGTGCCGATATCGATCTGCGTTCATTTTTTCGGGTTGCGGCAATCGCGGTCGTCGGGACCGCCCTCGGAAGCCTAGCTGCTTGCTTCCGGGCTTTGATGGTGCAGGCTTTTCACAGGAGTGGAAGGATGCGCTATGGGCCAGGTTGATCATGGGAGCGCACGACGACAGCGTCGGTCGGTCGAGCGATACAGCATAGTCAAGAGAGCCTGAGGGCTCTGGCGAAGCACTACGGTATCAACCCGAAGACCGTCGCGAAGTGGAAGAAGCGCAGCTCGGAGGCTGATGTGCCAACGGGGCCGAAGACCCCAACCTCGGCGGTGCTGACGGTCGAGGAAGAGGCGGTGATCATCGCCTTTCGGCGGCACGCCCTTCTGCGGCTCGACGATTGCCTCTATGCGCTGCAGCCGATGATCCCCCGACGTTGACGCGGTCATCCCTGCGTCCCTGCATCGCTGTTTGCAGCGGCATGGCGTCAGCCGCCTTCCGGAAATCGAGGGCGACAAGGAGCCGAAGAAGCGGTTCAAGAGCCATCCGATCGGCGTCTTTCACATCGATCTCGCCGAGGTGCGGACTGCCGAAGGCAGGCTCTACATGTTCGTCGCCATCGGTCGCACCAGCAAGTTCGCCTTCGTTGAGCTGCATCGCGAAGCCAAACAGCGCATGGCGGG
>NZ_JBSHIO010000030.1:0-19406 GCF_053618995.1 Allobosea sp. NPDC055594 | reverse complement strand
CTGATCGTGCCGATCGCGATGGAAGAGAAGCTGCGCTTCGCCATCCGTGAAGGCGGCCGCACCGTCGGTGCCGGCGTCGTCGCAACGATCCTCGCCTGATCGAAGCAACAACGACGTTCGCGGAAACCGCAAACTTTGCGGTGCTGGCGTCGTCGCAACGATCCTCGCGTAAGCGCAAGGCATCGCCCCCGCCCTTCTGGCCGGGACAGAATCCGGGAAGGGCGGTGGCGACACCGCCCTTTTCCTTTATGCATGCGCGGCCCGTGCAGGGGACTGTCGCAAACGCTGCTGCCCCCGCGGCGCGCCCCGTGCTCAATGGGGCGGAACCGGCGGGACAGCCCGCACGAATCTCAAGGAGGAATTCGAGATGGCCTTCAAGCCGCCCTTCACCGGCATTCATGCCATCGCCTTCGCGCTGTTCGACGCGCAGGAGCGGCTCGACCGGGCGGCGATGAAGCGCCAGACCGAAATCTGCCTCGGGCTCGGCGTTCACGGCATGGCGGCGCTGGGTCTGGCCACCGAGGTCTCGAAGCTCAGCCTGGCCGAGCGCCGGACGGTGATCGACTGGGTGGCCGAGGACGTCGCCGGCAAGGTGCCGCTCGCCTTCACCATGTTCGGCGGTTCGGTCGCCGAGCAGGTCGAGCAGGTCAAGGCGGCCGAGGCGGCCAAGGCCGACTGGGTGATTCTGCAGCCGCCGATGGTCGGCTCCTTCGGCGCGGCCGAATATATCCGCTTCTTCGGGCGAATCGCCGAGGCGACCTCGCTGCCGGTCGCGATCCAGAACGCGCCGGCCTATATGGGCCGCGGGCTCTCCTCGGAGGATATCCGCGAGCTGGTGCGCCAGCACCCGAACATCTGCCTGATCAAGGGCGAGGGGCCGGCCACCGATATCCAGCAGCTGATCTCGGTGACCGAGGGCCGCCTGCCGGTGATGAACGGCCGCGGCGGGCTGGAGCTCGCCGACAATCTGCGGGCGGGCTGCGTCGGCCTGCTGCTGGCGCCCGATACGATCGACTACGCGCTGCGCGCCTATAACCGATTCCTCGCCGGCGATGCCGAGGGCGCCGAAGCCGCCTATCGCGAGGTGCTGCCGGCGATCGTCTTCATCATGCAGTCGATCGAGAGCCTGCTCTGCTACGGAAAACGCATTTTCGGGGCCCGCGCCGGCATCGAGATCCATGATCGCAGCCCGGCGCAGCGGCCGAGCGCCTTCGGGCTGGAGCTGGTCAAGCGCTATGCCGAGCAGCTCGGGCCCTATGCCGCCTGAGCGAGCCTGTGAACTTTCCACGGCGCCGCGTGTTTTCGACTTGAAATGCCGGCGTCGTTCGGGCTAAGCAACCCGCGACTACAGGGGTGTAGCTCAGTTGGTAGAGTACCGGTCTCCAAAACCGGGTGTCGCAGGTTCGAGCCCTGCCGCCCCTGCCAGGACTTCATCGCGATAAGCGATCGAAAAGGGCGGTTCCACTGCGGTGGAGCCGCCCTTTCTCGTTGCGGGGCTGCGGCGTCGCGCGACTGTCATGGGCGAGGGCTACCGGGACGGGCAATCCCCGGACCCGAGCCATGCATCATCTGCCGCCAGACGCCATCGCCAGCCTTTCGCTCTTCGCCCTCTCGGCCATGGGCATCCTGACCTGGCTCTGCATCGTCTAGATCACCGCGCGTCCGTTGGGACGCGGTCACGGTGATCCATCTCACTGCTATAGGCAGTCGGTCTTGCCTCTTCCCCGGCATGTAAAGGCGCGCTGCGGCAGGTGGTTTCGAGCGGGCTCCCGGCCCGGCTTTCGGGCGCTGCCGCGAAAGCGCTTGGCTAGCGCGCCATAGCGTTGTAAGAAGCGGCTCACGACGGCGCGCGGCTCCCTGAGCCCCGCGCCGCGAATCTTTCAGGACGTACCGAATCGTCGCTTGCGCGCTTGGTCGCGGCGGCGCTCCGGAACCTTAAGGTGACGGCCCGATGGCGAAGACGAACCCGTTCAGCTTCCTGCAGCAGGTGCGCAGCGAAGCCTCCAAGGTGACCTGGCCCTCGCGCCGCGAGACCCTGATCACCACCGGGATGGTGCTGGTCATGGTGCTGGTCTTCAGCCTGTTTTTCCTCTTTGCCGATACGATGATCCGCTGGGGTCTCGGCCTCATCCTCGGCGCGCGCTGAACGGAACCCACGAACGTGAACACTCGCTGGTACATCGTCCACGCCTATTCGAACTTCGAGAACAAGGTCGCCCAGTCGATCAAGGATCAGGCGGCGCAGCGCAATCTCGCCGACAAGTTCGAAGAGGTGCTGGTCCCGACCGAAAAGGTCGTCGAGGTCCGCCGCGGCCGCAAGGTCGACGCCGAGCGCAAATTCTTCCCCGGCTATGTGCTGGTGAAGTGCGAGATGACCGACGAGGTCTACCACCTCATCAAGAACACGCCGAAGGTCACCGGCTTCCTCGGGGCCGACAAGGCCAAGCCGATGCCGATCCCCGAGAACGAGGCGCTGCGCATCAAGGGGCAGGTCGCCGAGGGCATCGAGCGTCCGAAGCCGACGGTGGTCTTCGAGGTCGGCGAGCAGGTCAAGGTCGCCGACGGTCCCTTCGCCTCCTTCAACGGCGTCGTCGAGGATGTCGACCATGGTCGCGCCCGCCTCAAGGTCGCGGTCTCGATCTTCGGCCGCGCCACGCCGGTCGAGCTCGAATACGGCCAGGTCGAGAAGCTCTGACGTCGATTCGGGGCAGGCTGCCCGGACGGGCGCCTCTCGCCATCGAACATGAAGGCCCGCGCCGTATACCGGCGCGGGCCTTCGCATTTGCGGGCATTCCCGGGCGGCGAGGCGGAAAGGGCGGTCCGCCGCCGCATGCTGGCGGGGCTTCCCTTTCCCGCCGGGTTGTGCGATAGGGCGCCCCTCACATGCGTGGGAGGTCGGCCGGCCGCCAACCGGGATTCCCTGCCGTACCACGCTCTGCAACCACCCCGTTCCGGAACGAACTCGGTTTCCGGATGGGGCGTCGTCGTTCCGGTAGGCGCCGGGATGGACGGCAGGAGCAGCCATCATGGCAAAGAAGATCACGGGCTACGTGAAGCTTCAGGTTCCGGCGGGCGCGGCCAATCCGTCGCCGCCGATCGGTCCCGCGCTCGGTCAGCGCGGCCTCAACATCATGGAATTCTGCAAGGCCTTCAATGCGAAGACCGCGCAGATGGAAAAGGGCATGCCGATCCCGGTGATCATCACCGCGTATCAGGACCGCTCCTTCACCTTCGAGATGAAGCAGCCGCCCGTGTCCTACTTCCTGAAGAAGGCCGCCGGCCTGACCTCGGGTTCGAAGACCCCGGGCAAGGGTGGCGCCGCCGGCAAGGTCACCGCCGCGCAGGTTCAGGAGATCGCCGAGAAGAAGATGGCCGATCTCAACTGCAACGACGTCGATGCCGCCATGACCATGATCCGCGGCTCCGCCCGGTCCATGGGCCTGGAAGTCGTGGGCTGAGGGGGGACTGAACATGGCTCATGTTGGAAAGCGCGTCGTCAAGGCCCGTGAGGGCATCGACCGGACCAAGCTCTACCCGCTCGCCGAAGCCGTCGCGATGATCAAGGATCGCGCCAGCGCCAAGTTCGACGAGACCGTCGAGGTCGCGATGAATCTCGGTGTCGACCCGCGTCATGCCGACCAGATGGTCCGCGGCGTCTGCAACCTGCCGAACGGTTCCGGCCGGACCCTGCGCGTCGCGGTGTTCGCTCGCGGCGCCAAGGCCGAGGAGGCCAAGAAGGCCGGTGCCGACATCGTCGGCGCCGAGGACCTGGTCGAGGCCGTGCAGAAGGGCGAGATCAATTTCGACCGCTGCATCGCCACCCCGGACATGATGGGTCTGGTCGGCCGTCTCGGTAAGGTGCTCGGCCCGCGCGGCCTGATGCCGAACCCGCGCGTCGGCACGGTCACCATGGACCTGGTCAACGCCGTCGCCGCCTCGAAGGGCGGGTCGGTCGAGTTCCGCGTCGAGAAGGCCGGCATCGTGCATGCCGCCGTCGGCAAGGTCTCGTTCGACGCCGAGAAGCTCTCGGAGAACATCAAGGCGTTCGTCGATTCGGTCTCGAAGGCCAAGCCGGCCGGCGCCAAGGGCACCTATATCCAGCGCGTCGCGATCTCCTCGACCATGGGTCCGGGCGTCAAGATCGAGCCGAACACGGTGATGGGCGGCTGAAGCCGTCCTGGGGCAGGGCGCGAAGGGCCGATTTCCGCGCTTCGCATCCTGCTTTCGCGGCCGCCTCATGCGGCCGCTGCCCCACCTTGCGAAAGCTCGCAAGGATTGCCACTTGGCAGAAGCCGGGGGAGAGGCTATGAGCTTCCCCGTGTTTCCATAAGTGTCGGGGCTTCCGCGTGCTTTGCACGAGGGGGTCCGTTTCGCGTTTTTCGGTGGTTCGCCACCGAAGAATGGATGCCGGGAGCGAGGAAAGCGATTTCCTGGGGCCTGGCGTCCAGTCCTGTCTGAGACTGCAGGTGCTCCCGGTTCGTCCGAGGGCATAATTTCGCCAAGAGGCCTGCATAGACGGTGCAAGAACTCTGCCGGAGCCGAAAGGCGCCGAACGAGGTTCGAACCATCTCGCCCGATCACGGCTTCGGCCATGGCTGGGGACAGGGCACTGAGCGTCGCTCTGGCGAGGGGTCGGTGTCAACCGGCTCTCGCGAAGAGCGGCACGTGCAACTGGCGGCGGGTGTGAAAGCCTGTCGCCTACCGGAGAGAGCCCAGTGGATAGAGCGGCAAAATCTGATGCCGTCGCGACGCTGAACGATGTCTTCTCGAAGACGTCGGTCGTCGTCGTGGCCCACTATGCGGGCTTGACGGTGGCCCAGTTCCAGAAGCTTCGTCGCGAGATGAAGGCCAATGGCGCCACCGTGAAGGTCGCAAAGAACCGGCTTGCCAAGATCGCTCTTGAAGGCACCGACGTCGCGTCCATCAGCCCGCTGCTGAAGGGACCCACCCTGATCGCTTATTCCAGCGATCCGGTCGCGGCGCCGAAGGTCGCCGTCGCCTTCGCCAAGGACCACGACAAGCTCGTGATCCTGGGCGGCGCGATGGGCACGACCGCCCTGAACCCCGATGGTGTCAAGGCCCTGGCCACGATGCCCTCGCTCGATGAACTGCGTGCCAAGATCGTCGGCCTCGTCCAGGCCCCGGCGACCAAGCTCGCGCAGCTCACGAACGCGCCTGCCGGAAAGCTGGCGCGCGTGGTCAAGGCCTACGCCGACAAGAACGCTGCCTGAGCAGCCGTCAAACCCTAATCGTTCGAACCTCTTACATCAGGAAGCTGAAAAATGGCCGATCTCGCCAAGCTCGTCGACGAACTCTCGTCGCTCACCGTTCTCGAGGCCGCTGACCTCGCCAAGATGCTCGAAGAGAAGTGGGGCGTCTCCGCCGCCGCCGCCGTCGCTGTTGCGGCTGGCCCGGCCGCTGGCGCTGCTGCCGCCGCCGTCGAAGAGCAGACTGAGTTCACCGTTGTCCTGGCCTCGGCCGGCGACAAGAAGATCGAGGTGATCAAGGAAGTCCGCGCCATTACCGGCCTGGGCCTCAAGGAAGCCAAGGATCTGGTTGAAGCCGCTCCGAAGCCGGTCAAGGAAGCCGTCGCCAAGGACGAGGCCGAGAAGCTCAAGAAGCAGCTCGAGGCCGTCGGCGCCAAGGTCGAGCTCAAGTGAGCAGGGCCGGCTGATGCCGGTCCGAAACTAGTCGACAAGCACAGTCCCGGGGCGGCTCGCCGCCTCCGGGGCTGTTGCGTCGTTTCCGCGGGGCGGGGCGACGTGTGCAGGGATCATCGCGCAGCGGCGTGACGGTTCATCCAGTTGAAAGTCGGCGCCGAGGCGCCGAACGGCTCACCCGGCGGCCCGACCGCCAGAACCCGGACCGCCAGGTGAGCCGTCCGAGATTGCGAGGAACACCATGGTCAATTCTCTCCAGGGCCGCAGGCGCGTCCGGAAGTTCTTCGGCAAGCTCAAGGAAGTGGCGGAGATGCCGAACCTCATCGAGGTTCAGAAGGCGTCCTATGACCAGTTCCTGATGATCGACGAGCCGAAGGGCGGCCGCAGCGACGAAGGCCTGCAGTCGGTCTTCAAGTCGGTGTTCCCGATCGGCGACTTCTCGGGCGCCTCGCTGCTCGAATTCGTGAAGTACACCTTCGAGCCGCCGAAATACGACGTCGACGAGTGCCGCCAGCGCGGCATGACCTTCTCGGCGCCGCTCAAGGTGACCCTGCGCCTGATCGTGTTCGATATCGACCCGGACACCCAGGCCAAATCGGTCAAGGACATCAAGGAGCAGGACGTCTACATGGGCGAGATGCCGCTCATGACCGACAACGGCACCTTCATCGTCAACGGCACCGAGCGCGTCATCGTCTCGCAGATGCACCGTTCGCCGGGCGTGTTCTTCGATCACGACAAGGGCAAGACCCATTCCTCGGGCAAGCTGCTCTTCGCCGCCCGCATCATCCCCTATCGCGGCTCCTGGCTCGACATCGAGTTCGACGCCAAGGACATCGTCTACGCGCGCATCGACCGCAAGCGTAAGATCCCGGTGACCTCGCTGCTGTTCGCGCTCGGCATGGACGGCGAGGAGATCCTCAACCGCTTCTACAACCACATCTCCTACACCCGCGACGGCGATGGCTGGCGCGTGCCCTACGACGCCGAGCGCATGAAGGGCTTCAAGGCGAGCGTCGACCTGATCGACGCCGACACCGGCGAGGTCGTGGTCGAGGCCGGCAAGAAGCTCGTCGCGCGTACCGCGCGCCAGCTCGCCGAGAAGGGCCTGAAGTTCCTGCGCGCCAGCGATGACGATCTCTACGGCCAGTATATCGCCGAGGACCTCGTCAACCCGCAGACCGGCGAGGTCTTCGCCGAGGCCGGCGACGAGATCGACGAGAAGAGCCTCAAGGCCCTGCTCGATGCGGGCTTCGAGGAGCTGCCGGTGCTCGACATCGACCACATCACGGTCGGCCCCTACATCCGCAACACCCTCAAGGTCGACAAGAACTCGCGTCGTGAAGAGGCGCTGTTCGACATCTACCGGGTGATGCGTCCGGGCGAGCCGCCGACGCTCGAGACCGCCGAGAACATGTTCCAGTCGCTGTTCTTCGACGCCGAGCGCTACGATCTCTCGGCCGTCGGCCGCGTCAAGATGAACATGCGCCTCGACCTCGACGCCGAGGACACCGTGCGCATCCTGCGCAAGGAAGACATCTTCGCCGTGGTCAAGGCGCTGGTCGACCTGCGTGACGGCAAGGGCGAGATCGACGACATCGACCATCTCGGCAACCGGCGCGTGCGCTCGGTCGGCGAGCTCATGGAGAACCAGTATCGCCTGGGCCTGCTGCGCATGGAGCGCGCCATCAAGGAGCGCATGTCCTCGGTCGACATCGACACGGTGATGCCGCAGGACCTGATCAACGCGAAGCCCGCGGCCGCCGCGGTGCGCGAGTTCTTCGGCTCCTCGCAGCTCTCGCAGTTCATGGACCAGACGAACCCGCTCTCGGAAGTCACTCACAAGCGTCGTCTTTCGGCGCTTGGACCGGGTGGTCTGACCCGCGAGCGCGCCGGCTTCGAGGTGCGCGACGTGCACACCACGCATTACGGCCGCATCTGCCCGATCGAGACGCCGGAAGGCCCGAATATCGGCCTGATCAACTCGCTCGCGACCTTCGCCCGCGTCAATAAGTACGGCTTCATCGAGAGCCCGTACCGCCGCATCCGCGACGGCAAGCAGACCGACGAGATTATCTATCTCTCGGCGATGGAGGAGGCGAAGTACAACGTCGCCCAGGCGAATGCCTCGGTCGATGCTGAAGGCCGCCTGACCGATGACCTGATCGTCTGCCGCCGCGCCGGCGAAGTCATCGTCACGCCGGTCGACAAGGTCGACTTCATGGACGTTTCGCCGAAGCAGGTCGTCTCCGTCGCCGCCGCGCTGATCCCGTTCCTCGAGAACGACGACGCGAACCGCGCGCTGATGGGCTCGAACATGCAGCGCCAGGCGGTGCCGCTGGTCCGCGCCGACGCGCCCTTCGTCGGCACCGGCATGGAGGCCGCGGTCGCCCGCGACTCCGGCGCCGCCATCGCGGCCCGCCGCGCCGGTATCGTCGATCAGGTCGACGCGACCCGTATCGTCATCCGCGCTTCGGACGAGATGGACCCGACCAAGCCGGGCGTCGACATCTATCGTCTGCAGAAGTTCCAGCGCTCGAACCAGTCGACCTGCATCACGCAGCGCCCGCTGGTCCGCGTCGGCGACATCGTCAAGAAGGGCGACATCGTCGCGGACGGCCCGTCGACCGAGTTCGGCGAGCTCGCTCTCGGCCGCAACGTGCTCGTCGCGTTCATGCCGTGGAACGGCTACAACTTCGAGGACTCGATCCTGCTCTCGGAGAAGATCGTCTCGGAAGACATCTTCACCTCGATCCATATCGAGGAATTCGAGGTCATGGCCCGCGACACCAAGCTCGGCCCTGAGGAAATCACGCGCGACATTCCGAACGTCTCGGAAGAGGCGCTGAAGAACCTCGACGAAGCCGGCATCGTCTATATCGGTGCGGAAGTCGCCGCGGGCGACATTCTGGTCGGCAAGATCACGCCGAAGGGCGAGAGCCCGATGACGCCGGAAGAGAAGCTGCTGCGCGCCATCTTCGGCGAGAAGGCTTCCGATGTCCGCGACACCTCGCTGCGCGTCCCGCCGGGCGTGCAGGGTACGATCGTCGAAGTGCGCGTCTTCAACCGCCATGGCGTCGACAAGGACGAGCGCGCCCAGGCGATCGAGCGCGAGGAGATCGAGCGTCTCGCCAAGGACCGCGACGACGAGCAGGCGATCCTCGACCGCAACACCTTCGCGCGTCTGGCCGAGATCCTGACCGGCAAGACCGGCCTCGCCGGTCCGAAGGGCTTCAAGAAGGACACGGTCATCACCCGCGAGGCGATGAGCGAGTTCCCGCGTTCGCAGTGGTGGCTGTTCGCCACGGCGGACGACGCCCTGATGACCGAAATCGAGGCGATGCGGAAGCAGTACGACGAGTCGAAGAAGCGCCTCGAGCAGCGCTTCCTCGACAAGGTCGAGAAGCTGCAGCGCGGCGACGAGCTGCCTCCGGGCGTGATGAAGATGGTCAAGGTCTTCGTCGCGGTGAAGCGCAAGATCCAGCCGGGCGACAAGATGGCCGGCCGTCACGGCAACAAGGGCGTGGTCTCGCGCATCGTGCCGGCGGAGGACATGCCGTTCCTCGAGGACGGTACCCATGCCGACATCGTGCTGAACCCGCTCGGCGTGCCCTCGCGCATGAACGTCGGACAGATCCTGGAGACCCATCTGGGCTGGGCCGCCGCAGGCCTCGGCAAGCAGATCGGCAAGGCGCTCGACGCCTATCGCAAGGCGCATGATTCCAAGGCGCTGCGGGCCTCGTTCGAAGCGGTCTACGAGGACAACGAGATCGTTGCCTCGATGAACGACGACGAACTGGTCGAGATGGGCCAGAACCTGCGTCGCGGCGTGCCGATGGCGACGCCGGTGTTCAACGGCGCCAAGGAGGCCGATATCGAGCGGCTCCTGGAGCAGGCCGGGCTGCACAGCTCTGGGCAGTCCACGCTGTATGATGGCAGGACCGGCGAGCCTTTCGACCGCAAGGTGACGATGGGCTACATCTACATGCTGAAGCTGCACCACCTGGTCGACGACAAGATCCATGCGCGCTCGATCGGCCCGTACTCGCTCGTCACCCAGCAGCCGCTCGGCGGCAAGGCGCAGTTCGGCGGCCAGCGCTTCGGCGAGATGGAGGTCTGGGCCCTCGAAGCCTATGGCGCCGCCTACACGCTGCAGGAAATGCTGACCGTGAAGTCGGACGACGTCGCGGGCCGCACCAAGGTCTACGAGTCGATCGTGCGTGGCGAAGACAATTTCGAGGCCGGCATCCCGGAGAGCTTCAACGTGCTCGTCAAGGAAATGCGTTCGCTCGGTCTCAATGTCGAGCTGATCAGCAACAAGCCGAGGCCGGGCGAGCTGCCCCCGGCCGAGGCGGCCGAGTAAGCCGCCGCGCCCCGAGGGGCACGGCAGCGTTCGTTACTCATGCCGGCGGCACTCACGCCGCCGGCCGATGGATCAAAGGCCGGGCAGGGCGGTTTCCCTTGAAACCCCACCGGCCATAGGAGACAGGCTATGAAGCAAGAGGTCATGAACCTTTTCGGCCAGCAGCCGGTGCAGCAGGCGTTCGATGCGATCAAGATCTCGATCGCCAGCCCGGAAAAGATCGCGTCCTGGTCGTTCGGCGAGATCAAGAAGCCCGAGACCATCAACTACCGGACCTTCAAGCCGGAGCGCGACGGGCTGTTCTGCGCCCGCATCTTCGGGCCGATCAAGGACTATGAGTGCCTGTGCGGCAAGTACAAGCGCATGAAGTTCAAGGGCGTGATCTGCGAGAAGTGCGGCGTCGAGGTGACGCTGGCACGCGTCCGGCGCGAGCGCATGGGCCATATCGAGCTCGCGGCGCCGGTCGCCCATATCTGGTTCCTGAAGTCGCTGCCCTCGCGCATCGGCCTGCTGATGGACATGCCGCTCAAGGACCTCGAGCGCATCCTCTATTTCGAGTCGTATGTGGTGCTGGAGCCGGGCCTGACCCCGCTCAAGGACCGCCAGCTGCTCTCCGAGGAGGAGTATGTCCGCTGCCAGGAGGAGTATGGCGCGGATACCTTCACGGCGATGATCGGCGCGGAAGCGATCCGCGAGATGCTGCGCGCGCTCGATCTCGACCAGATCAACGCCGATCTGAAGCATGAGATCGCGACGACGACGTCCGAGCTCAAGCCGAAGAAGCTGATGAAGCGCCTCAAGATCATCGAGGCCTTCCAGGAGTCCGGCAACAAGCCGGAATGGATGGTGATGACCATGATCCCGGTCATCCCGCCGGATCTGCGTCCGCTGGTGCCGCTCGATGGCGGCCGTTTCGCGACCTCCGACCTGAACGACCTCTATCGCCGCGTCATCAACCGCAACAACCGCCTGAAGCGGCTGATCGAGCTGCGCGCGCCGGACATCATCATCCGCAACGAGAAGCGGATGCTGCAGGAATCGGTCGACGCCCTGTTCGACAACGGCCGTCGCGGCCGCGTCATCACCGGCGCCAACAAGCGCCCGCTGAAGTCGCTCGCCGACATGCTGAAGGGCAAGCAGGGGCGGTTCCGCCAGAACCTGCTCGGCAAGCGCGTCGACTATTCCGGCCGTTCGGTCATCGTGGTCGGCCCGGAGATGAAGCTGCACCAGTGCGGCCTGCCGAAGAAGATGGCGCTCGAGCTGTTCAAGCCGTTCATCTATGCGCGCCTCGACGCCAAGGGCTACTCGACCACGGTCAAGCAGGCCAAGAAGCTCGTCGAGAAGGAGAAGCCCGAGGTCTGGGATATCCTGGACGAGGTCATCCGCGAGCATCCGGTGCTGCTGAACCGCGCGCCGACGCTGCACCGCTTGGGCATCCAGGCCTTCGAGCCGGTCCTGATCGAGGGCAAGGCGATCCAGCTGCACCCGCTGGTCTGCGCCGCGTTCAACGCCGACTTCGACGGCGACCAGATGGCCGTGCACGTCCCGCTGTCGCTCGAGGCGCAGCTGGAAGCGCGCGTGCTGATGATGTCGACCAACAACATCCTGCACCCGGCGAACGGCCTGCCGATCATCGTGCCGTCGCAGGACATCGTGCTCGGCCTCTACTACCTGTCGATCATCTCCGATGGTGAGCCGGGCCAGGGCAAGATCTTCGGCGATTTCGGCGAACTCGAGCACGCGCTGCACGAGAAGGTCGTGACGCTGCACTCGAAGATCAAATATCGCTGGACCGGCGTCGGCCAGGACGGCAACCCCTATACAAAGATCTACGAGACCACGCCTGGCCGCGTGATCCTTTCGACCGCGCTGCCGGAGCATCCGGCCGTGTCCTTCGACGTCGTCAACAAGCTGATGACCAAGAAGGAGATTTCCAACATGATCGACGCCGTCTATCGCGGCTGCGGTCAGAAGGAGTCGGTGATCTTCTGCGATCGCGTCATGGGCCTCGGCTTCAAGCACGCCTTCAAGGCCGGTATCTCGTTCGGCAAGGACGACATGGTCATCCCCGAGAACAAGTGGGAGATCGTCGATACCACCCGCGTGCTCGCCAAGGATTACGAGCAGCAGTATCAGGACGGCCTGATCACGCAGGGCGAGAAGTACAACAAGGTCGTCGACGCCTGGGCGAAGTGCTCCGACAAGCTCGCCCAGGAGATGATGGCCCGCATCTCGACCGTGAAGAAGGACGAGAACGGCCGCGACAAGCCGATCAACTCGATCTACATGATGAGCCATTCGGGTGCCCGTGGCTCGCCGGCCCAGATGCGCCAGCTCGCCGCCATGCGCGGCCTGATGGCCAAGCCGTCGGGCGAGATCATCGAGAGCCCGATCATCTCGAACTTCAAGGAAGGCCTCGACGTTCTCGAGTACTTCAACTCGACCCACGGCGCCCGCAAGGGCCTCGCCGACACCGCGCTGAAGACGGCGAACTCGGGTTACCTGACCCGCCGCCTCGTCGACGTGGCGCAGGACGCGATCATCTCCGAGACGGATTGCGGCTCGGATAACGGCATCAAGATGCGCGCCATCATCGATGCCGGCCAGGTCGTGGCGTCGCTCGGCATCCGCATCCTCGGCCGCTCGGCGGCGGAGGACGTCACGGATATCGACGGCAACATCCTCGTGGCCAAGGGCACGATGATCGAGGAAAGCCATATCGAGAAGATCAACGCCGCCGGTGTCCAGGAGGTGAAGATCCGCTCGGTGCTGACCTGCGAGACCAAGAACGGCGTCTGCGCGACCTGCTATGGCCGCGACCTCGCTCGCGGCACGCCCGTCAACATGGGCGAGGCCGTCGGCGTCATCGCGGCGCAGTCGATCGGCGAACCGGGCACGCAGCTCACCATGCGTACCTTCCACATCGGTGGCGCCGCGACGATCGCGGACCAGTCCTTCGTCGAGTCCAACTTCGAAGGCGTCGTGAAGATGCGCAACCGCAACGTTGCGCGGAACTCCGACGGCGACCTGATCGCCATGGCGCGCAACATCGCCATCGTGATCGTCGGTCCGGACGGGGCGGAGCGCGCGGTGCACCGCGTCCAGTTCGGCTCGAAGCTGCGGGTCGACGAGGGCGACAAGGTCAAGCGCGGCCAGCGCCTGATCGAGTGGGACCCCTATTCCCGTCCGATCCTGGCGGAAGTGGACGGCAATGTCGGCTACGAGGATCTCGTGGACGGCATGTCGATCACCGAGACGACCGACGAGGCGACCGGCATCTCCAAGCGCGTCGTCATCGACTGGCGCGGCTCGGCCCGTACGTCGGACCTCAAGCCGGCGCTCACCGTGCATGGGCCGGATGGCAAGATCGCCAGGCTGGCGCGTGGCGGCGACGCCCGCTACATCCTGCCCGTCGACGGCATCATCTCGGTGGAGCCGGGGGGCTCGGTCAAGGCGGGCGACGTGCTCGCCCGTGTCTCGACCGACTCGGCCAAGACCCGCGACATCACCGGCGGTCTGCCGCGGGTGGCGGAGCTGTTCGAGGCACGTCGTCCCAAGGATGCGGCGATCATCGCCGAGAAGGCCGGCGTCATCGGCTTCGGCAAGGACTACAAGAACAAGCGGCGCGTCACGCTGACGCCGCATGACGGCTCGGACGGGCTCGAGTACCTGATCCCGAAGGGCAAGCACATCCATCTCCAGGACGGCGACGTCGTCGAGATGGGCGACTACATCCTCGACGGCAACCCGGCCCCGCACGACATCCTTGCGATCAAGGGCGTCGAGGAGCTGGCGGCTTATCTGGTGAACGAAATCCAGGAGGTCTATCGCCTCCAGGGCGTCGGCATCAACGACAAGCACATCGAGGTGATCGTCCGGCAGATGCTGCAGAAGGTCGAGATCACGGATGGCGGCGACACCGACATCCTGACCGGCGACCAGATCGACCGCATCGAGCTGGAAGAGGTCAACGCCAAGATGCGCGAAGAGGGCAAGAAGCCGGCCTCCGGCGTTCCGGTCCTGCTCGGCATCACCAAGGCCTCGCTGCAGACGCGCTCCTTCATCTCGGCGGCGTCCTTCCAGGAGACCACCCGCGTCCTCACCGAGGCGGCGGTCAACGGCAAACAGGACACGCTCGAGGGCCTGAAGGAGAACGTCATCGTCGGCTCGCTGATCCCGGCCGGTACGGGCGCGCAGGTCGCCCGCATCAAGCAGGTGGCGACGCGCCGCGACGATCTCATCGTCGGACAGAAGGCGGATGCGGCGGCCAAGGCCGCGGCCGCGGTGCTGCCGGCCGCCGAGTAAGCTCGGCCCAAGGCTTCGACTTATGTGGAACGGCCGCCTTCGGGCGGCCGTTCTGCTTTGGCTTGACGCTCGGGGGACCGATCTGCCTAGATTCCAGCAGCGAAACGCGCCGGGGGGCGAGCGATGTGCTGCTGGTGGGGCTGGGGCAATGGACGAGCGTTTCCTGGAAAGCCTCTATGAGGCGGCAATCGTTCCCGAGCTCTGGCCCGGGGTTCTGAAACGCTTCCAGAGCCAGACGCGGGGGGCCGGAGCGGTCCTGGTCACGGTCGCGGCCGGCCGGGCGCGCTGGATTTCCTCCTCGCCTGAATTCGACGAGGTCGTGGCGACGCATTTCGAGCGCTTCCCCGATAATGCGCGCACGGCCCGGCTGCTCGGGCGCAATCATGCCGGCTTCCTGCGCGATGTCGACATTTTCAGCAGTGACGAGATGGCGCTGGAGCCGGTCTATGCGGATTTCCTGCTGCCGCGCGGCCTCGGCATCGGCGTCGCGACCTCGATCGTCTCGCCGAGCGGCGAGGCCTTCATCCTGCACGCCGAACGCGAATGGAAGGAAGGCCCCGTCGATGCGGCGCAGATCCGCCGGCTCGACGGGCTGCGCCCGCATCTGGCGCGGGCCATGGTGCTCTCGGCGCGGCTGGATTTCGAACGGGCTCGGAGCGCGACGCAAGCGCTCGAGACGATGGGGTTGCCGGCGGCGGTACTGGATCGCAGCGGGCGGCCCGTCGCGATGAACCCGCTGCTCGCGGCGATGCTGCCGGAGGTGGCCCAGGACCGCATCGCCCGTCTGACCTTGACCAACGCACCGGCGGACGCACTCTTCGCCGCTGCGCTCGCGGCGATCGGCGCGGCGCCGGCGGATGCGGCGGTGCGTTCGATCCCGATCGCGCAGCAGGGCGATCGTCCGCCGCTGATCCTGCATCTCTCGCCGATCCGCGGCGCGGCCCATGACATCTTCACGCGTGCCGCGACGATCCTGGTGGTGACGCCGGTCGTGCTCGGGGAGCTGCCCAGCGCCAGCGTCGTCCAGGGCCTGTTCGACCTGACTCCGTCGGAGGCGAAGCTCGCGGCCTTGATCGCCGCCGGCATCCGGCCGCGCGACGCGGCCGCGACGCTCGGCGTCACCGAGTCGACGGCACGCACGACATTGAAGCGCGTCATGGCCAAGACCGGCCTCCATCGCCAGGCCGAGCTCGTCGGTCTGCTGCGTGGCGCGCGGCTTGGGCCGGCGGGCGGGCAGGCCGACTGAAGAGGCAGCGGTCACGAGGAACCGGGCCTGCCGGGCAAGCGCACTCGTCGCCGGACCCGCAAGGCAGGAGGCATGGCCCAAGACCGCGCCGGCCAAAACACGGGAGAGCGGCCCGAGAATGAAGGCGGGCCTTGCTGGCCCCGATGTTCCTGCGCTAGGGTTCCTCGGCAGGCTCCCCTCGCGAAGGGGGTGCGGGATACTCCGGCGCGCCCGATGGCGCCGTAGAGGCAGGTCCGCCATGCACGGGCCGGAGACTTCGTAAATCCGGGGTTGACGCGAATCTCCGGCTGAGTCATAAGCGCGCCACTGTCGACGGTTGTCGGACACGTTTGTCGCTCATCCCTAGTATGAGCGAATTTCGCGACCGAAACTCCGTCGGAATTCCAGCGTCGATAGACGACATGGCAGGACGCATGAATGCGGGTCACCCGTGTTCCTCTGCATGGCGAGCGCGCCTGAGGCCTCTTTAAAGGGCGCCGATGGCGCGGCTTCGTTTGTGTCATGGCTTCGCCGGTGCCGGAAGGACCATGAGATTTTTCAAAGCGCTCAGGGGAGCGAGAGGCCTTAAATGCCGACAATCAGCCAGCTGATCCGCAAGCCGCGTTCGCCCGTCAAGGCGCGCAACTCCGCTCCGGCACTTGAGAATTGCCCGCAGAAGCGGGGCGTTTGCACGCGCGTCTATACGACGACGCCGAAGAAGCCGAACTCGGCGCTCCGCAAGGTCGCCAAGGTGCGCCTGACCAATGGCTTCGAGGTCATCGGTTACATTCCTGGCGAGGGTCACAACCTCCAGGAGCACTCCGTCGTCATGATCCGCGGCGGCCGCGTCAAGGACCTTCCCGGCGTGCGCTACCACATCCTGCGCGGCGTGCTCGATACGCAGGGCGTCAAGAACCGTAAGCAGCGTCGTTCGAAGTACGGCGCCAAGCGTCCGAAGTGATTTGTGCCGAACCGGCGGGGCAGGGGCCCGGCCGGTTCGCAGTTTAGAGATTTGACCGGAGACTAGACGATGTCCCGCCGCCATAGCGCCGAAAAACGCGAGATCATCCCGGACGCCAAGTATGGCGACGTGATCCTGACGAAGTTCATGAACTCCGTCATGTACGAAGGTAAGAAGTCGACGGCCGAAGGCATCGTCTACGGCGCCTTCGACATCATCGAGGGCAAGATGAAGAGCGACCCTCTCGCCGTCTTCAAGAGCGCTCTCGAGAACGTCGCTCCGGCGATCGAGGTCCGCTCCCGCCGCGTCGGCGGTGCGACCTACCAGGTCCCCGTCGAGGTTCGCTCGGAGCGTCGTCAGGCGCTGGCGATCCGCTGGCTCATCGCCGCGGCCCGTGCGCGCAACGACCGTACGATGGTCGAGCGTCTCTCGGCCGAGCTGATGGATGCCGCCAACAACCGCGGCAACGCCGTGAAGAAGCGCGAAGACACGCACCGGATGGCGGAAGCCAACCGCGCCTTCTCGCACTATCGCTGGTAATCCGTCCGCGACACCCCGGAAAAACAGAGCACTTCCATGGCCCGTTCCCACCCCATCGAGAGCTATCGCAACTTCGGCATCATGGCCCACATTGATGCGGGCAAGACGACGACGACCGAGCGCATCCTGTTTTATACGGGCAAGAACCATAAGCTCGGCGAGACGCATGACGGCTCGGCGACCATGGACTGGATGACCCAGGAGCAGGAGCGCGGCATCACGATCACGTCCGCCGCGACGACCTGCTTCTGGCGCGACAACCGCCTGAACATCATCGACACCCCCGGCCACGTCGACTTCACCATCGAAGTCGAGCGTTCGCTGCGCGTGCTCGACGGTGCCGTCTGCGTGCTCGACGGCAACCAGGGTGTCGAGCCCCAGACCGAGACCGTCTGGCGCCAGGCCGACAAGTACGACGTTCCGCGCGTCGTCTTCGTCAACAAGATGGACAAGATCGGCGCCGATTTCTTCCGCTGCGTCCAGGACATCATCGACCGCGTCGCCGGCAAGCCGGTCTGCCTGCAGATCCCGATCGGGGCCGAGTCGGACTTCCAGGGCGTCGTCGACCTGATCAAGATGAAGGCGATCGTCTGGGACGGCGAGGCTCTCGGCGCGTCCTATAACGAGCGCGACATTCCGGCCGATCTCGCCGACAAGGCCGCCGAATACCGCAACAAGCTGATCGAAGCCGCCGTCGAGATGGACGATGCGGCGATGGAAGCCTATCTCGAGGGCAACGAGCCGGACGCCGACACGCTGCGCAGGCTGATCCGCACCGCGGTTCAGCGCCGCGCGTTCCACCCGGTGCTTTGCGGCTCGGCCTTCAAGAACAAGGGCGTGCAGCCGCTGCTCGACGCCGTCGTCGACTTCCTGCCGTCGCCGGTCGATCGCGGCGAGATCAAGGCCATCGACTTCAAGACCGAGGAAGAGACCGTTCGTCGTCCGACGGACGAGGATCCCTTCTCCATGCTCGCCTTCAAGATCATGGACGACCCCTTCGTCGGCACCATCACCTTCTGCCGCGTCTATTCGGGCAAGGTCGAGGCTGGCGCGAGCGTCATCAACTCGACGCGCGACAAGAAGGAACGTGTCGGCCGCATGCTGCTGATGCATGCGAACAACCGTGAGGACATCAAGGAGGCTTTCGCCGGCGACATCGTCGCCCTGGCCGGCCTCAAGGACGTCCGCACCGGCGACACGCTGTGCGATCCCGTCAAGGCGGTGATCCTGGAGCGCATGGAGTTCCCCGAGCCGGTCATCACGATCGCGATCGAGCCGAAGTCCAAGGCCGACCAGGAGAAGCTGGGCCTGGCCCTGTCGAAGCTCGCCAACGAGGATCCGTCCTTCCGCGTCTCGACCGACCAGGAGAGCGGCCAGACCATCCTCAAGGGCATGGGCGAGCTGCATCTCGACATCAAGGTCGACATCCTGCGCCGTACCTACAAGGTCGACGCCAATATCGGCGCGCCGCAGGTGGCCTATCGCGAGACCATCACCAAGAAGGTCGACGTCGACTACACCCACAAGAAGCAGACCGGCGGCACCGGCCAGTTCGCCCGTGTCAAGTTCACGGTCGAGCCGAACGAGACCGGCAAGGGCTTCGAGTTCGAGTCGAAGATCGTCGGCGGAACGGTTCCCAAGGAGTACATCCCGGGCGTCGAGAAGGGCCTCAACTCGGTCATCGGCTCCGGCGTGCTCGCCGGCTTCCCGGTGGTCGACGTTAAGGTCACCCTGACCGACGGCGCCTTCCACGAGGTCGACTCGTCGGCTCTGGCCTTCGAAATCGCCTCGCGTGCCGGTCTGCGCGAAGCGCTGCAGAAGGCTGGCGCGGTGCTGCTCGAGCCGATCATGAAGGTCGAGGTCGTGACCCCGGAGGACTATACCGGTTCGGTCATCGGCGACCTGAATTCGCGTCGCGGGCAGATCCAGGGCCAGGACATGCGTGGCAACGCCGTCGTGATCAACGCGATGGTGCCGCTCGCCAACATGTTCGGCTATGTCAACCAGCTGCGTTCGTTCAGCCAGGGGCGTGCCAACTACACCATGCAGTTCGACCACTATGAGCAGGTTCCTTCGGCGGTGGCCGCCGAGGTCCAGGCCAAGTACGCCTGAGCTGACAAAGACTTAAACCGAACACTTGAACAAGATTTGACGGACGGAGGCTGACATGGCCAAAGAGAAGTTCTCCCGCACGAAGCCGCACTGCAACATCGGCACGATTGGTCACGTTGACCATGGCAAGACGTCTTTGACGGCAGCGATCACGAAGGTTCTGGCGGAGGCTGGCGGCGCTTCGTTCACGGCTTATGACCAGATCGACAAGGCTCCTGAGGAGAAGGCGCGCGGGATCAC
>NZ_JBSHIO010000029.1:0-20724 GCF_053618995.1 Allobosea sp. NPDC055594 | reverse complement strand
CCGGGTTGTCGACGACATCGGCGCCTTCGCCGATCCAGGCACCGTCAACATAGCACTGCGAGCGAAAAAGCGACGGGTCGTTGAGCTCGAGCATGGCAGGCCTCGGACATTGCGGAGGGAATGCCCGGCGCTCTAGCATGCGGGCACCGGGCTTGCCGACAGCAAAAAGCCCGCATCACACGCATGGGCGCCCGGCAGGAGCCGTCCAGCCGGGCCGAAATGCCCGCTATTTCGCCTGCGGCGTGCAGACCACCTTGTCGTCGAAGACGTAGCAGATGCTCATCTCGCCGGTTCGGACGTTCGCCCGGAAAATACCGCCTTCGCGCTCATGCCGCGAGGGCACGAGAACATAGTCGCTCGGCGGCTGTGGCCCCGCCCCCTCACCGGCCGGGAAGCAGGCGGTGACGCCGATCCCGCCCTCCTTCAGCTGGAACTGGCAGGCGCCGACCTCGCCGGTCGCCTTGTCGACCCGGTAGACGCGGTTGAGATCGGTCTGCGGCGCCGGGGCGAACTCGAAGGGGGCGGCGAAGGCGGGAGCCGCCAGAAACGCCGCGGCGCAGCAGGCGAGCTGGAGCGCTCGGCCAAGCCTGCGCTTCGGGTTTTCCGAGATCTTCGACACCACTGCGACCCTTCCGACGATTCGCCCGCAGACTATCATGCTGGCCAGCCGGGATGAGCCTGCCAATTTGCCGGGCACGCCAATGTGAGCGGAAGGGGCCGGGTGAGCAGAAGAGGTCCGGCGCCGGCCTGCCCTTGCCAAGCCGCAGCCGAAGGCCTTTAAGCCGAGCAACACAGCCACAGAGATCGCCATGTCCCTGCCTCCCATCGTCGTTTTCGACCTCGACGGCACGCTCGCCGAAACCGCCCCCGACATCATGCGCACGCTCAACGTCATCCTCGAACGCGAGGGATTGCCGGCGCTGCCGGTCGAGCGAGCCCGCGAACTGGTCGGCGCCGGCGCGCGCGCCTTGCTCGAGCGCGGCTTCAAGGTCAGCGGCCGCCCGCTCGGGCCGGAGAAGCTCGAAGTGCTATTCGAGGATTTCCTTTCGATCTACGCCGAGGCGGTCGCGCCCAACAGCTTCCTGCACGACGGCGTCATCGGCGCGCTCGACACGCTCGCCGCGGAAGGCTTCGTCTTCGGCGTCTGCACCAACAAGCCGATCCTGCACACGCGGCTGATCCTCGACCATTTTGCGATCACCGACCGTTTCGCGGCGATCGCCGGGCGTGACAGCTTCCCCTTCTTCAAGCCCGATCCGCGCCATCTCACGCAGACCGTGGCCCAGGCCGGCGCCGACCCCGCCCGCGCGGTGATGATCGGCGATTCCCGCACCGACATCGACACCGCCCGGGCCGCCGGGCTGCCGGTGATCTGCGTGCCCTTCGGCTATACCGACGTGCCGATCGAAAGCCTCGGCCCGGACCGCGTGATCCAGCATTTCGACGCGCTGCCCGACGCCGTGCGCCAGGTGCTCGCCTAATCTGCTGCCCCGGCAGGCCCGATGGCGCGACCATTGTCGGAAACCGACTGCTAACCATCTGGATTGGCTGAGGAATACTCTCTCTAGACGGCCTCGGGACGCTCGGGCAGGATCCCGGCGCTACGGGGGATGCGTCTAGAATGAGAATAGCCTTTGTCCTGGTCGCGGCCGCCCTGGCCGGCTGCGCGAGCGCGCAGGCGACACGCACCTCGCAGAACACGCTCCAGATCGATGCAGGCGCCGCGCCCGAATGCGGCGCGCAGGGCGCCGCCCGCGTGGCTGCCAAAAGCGCGGCGATCGAGACGCTGCGCGCCGGCTATGACCGCTACGTCATCACCGGCGGTCAATCGCAGAACAATGTCTCGACGACGCGCATGCCGGGGCGCTTCCAGACGACCGGCGCCATGTCCGGCGGCGTCTATCGCACGACGACGACCTATGCGCCGGGGCCGACCGTCACGACCGGCTCGCATGACCGGTCGCTGAGCGTCGTCATGTTCCGGGAGGGCGAACCCGGCGCCGAGGAGGCCGTCGACGCCCGCGAGGCCCTCGGTCCCGAATGGCAGGACCTCGTCAAGAGCGGCATCCGGAGCTGTCTCTAGGCCCAGCTGGATCGCCACGCGTCCGTTCGGACGCGGTCACGGCGATCTATCTCAGTGTTATCGCATCGGAATTTCCCGAAAAGTGGATCCCACTTTTCAGTCCGATGCTATAGTAGCCGGAAGCCAGCTGCGATCTCCCATCAGCCAATGCTGCCGCTATCGCTGCACGGCGGGATCGCCATGCGACAGCGCGCTGCAGAAGTGTTGCTGCGGGCCTTCGGGCCAGACGCTCTCGTCGTCGAACGCGCGGCCCTCACCCTGCTCCCAATCGTGAAGCGCCTGCTCCAGCGCCTGCATCTCGCGATGCTCCGGACTTCCCTCGGGAAAGCCCGACAGTTCCTGAAGGCGGTGCATTGCCCGCTCGAATTGTGGGTAGCCCTTGATCCGCGTGGCCATCGCCAAGCCTCCTTGCGCAAGTCTCCGTGCGCCAAGCCCCTGCTTGTCAGGAGATCTACGCCGGGCGGCGAAATCGGTTCCGAACGCAGTTGACCTTTCCTGTGTCCCGTCACGATGGTGAACGTACCACTTCCCCGATTTCGTCATGGGGCGACGAGGCCTATGCATGCCAGCCATGGATGAGTTCACCGACGCCGTGGCGATGCTCTACGAAGCAGCCGCGGTGCCCGAGGTCTGGCCCGAGGCGATAGCAAGACTGGCGGAGATCGCCGGCTGTACAGGAGGGCTGCTGTTCGCCCACACCGACCAAGGCACAAATTGGGTCGCCAGCAAGACATTCGCGCCGGTTTTCGAGCGCTTCCTGGCGCAGGGCTGGATGGAGCGGAACGCCCGCATGGCCGGTCTGCTGGCGCATGGAGGCTCCGGCTTCGTGACCGATCTCGATCTCTTCAGCCCCGAGGAGTTGGAACAGGTTCCGCTCTACACCGACTTCATGCGCCCCGAAGGCTATGGTTGGGGCACTGCGACGCATGTGCGCGCCGCTTCCGGCGAGAACATCGTCTTCACCCTGGAACGGAAATTCGAACTCGGCCCGGTTGCGCGGCGCGAGGTCGAGATCCTCGACGGCATCCGTCCGCACCTGGCGCGGGCGGCGGTCCTCGCCAGCAAGCTCCAGCTGCAGCGGGCGCAGGCCAGCCTTGCTGCCTTCGAACAGGCCGGATCGCCGGCAGCGCTGATCGACGGGGCCGGCAGGGTGACGGCGGCCAATCCACGCTTCGAAACGCTGCTCGGCCAGATCATCATCCGGGCGCGCGACAAGATCGCGCTCGACGACGCCCGCGCCAATGCGCTGCTGCAGAAAGCGCTGTCGGAGCTGGGGCAGGATCACCTCGGCGACACGCGCTCGATCGCCGTTCCACGCCGGGACGACCGGGCCGCCTTCATACTCCACGTGCTGCCGATCCGGCGCCAGGCCCGCGACATCTTCGCGCGGGCGCAGGCGATGCTCGTCGTCACGAGCTCGGACCGGCGCCTGAGGATCGAGACTTCACTGCTTTGCGAACTCTACGATCTGACGCGCGCAGAGGCTAACGTGGCGAGGAAGCTTCTCGAAGGTCTTTCCGTCGACGAGATCGCCACCGCGCACCAGGTGGGACGGGAGACGATCCGCTCGCAGCTCAAACGTGTCCTGTCGAAGACCGGCTCGCAATCGCAGGCGGACTTCATCCGCCGGCTGGCGCCCCTGGCGTTATGAGACCCGCAGAGCAGAAGCCGAGCGCCGATCATCGCCGACCCGACCGGCGCGAATCGGGGCCGGATGTGCTCTTCCGCATGGCCGCGACGCTGCCGGCTCCGGTCCCGCGCCCGGTCTGGTCGATCATGAGAACGCTGCGTCAGAACGCGGCTTGCCGAGCCAATCGTTATATGCATCATCGTATTTGCCTAAAAATACGGCATATTCTCCGAGAGGTACTGCCTTGATCGTTCAGTTCGGAGACAGGAAGTTCGCTTGTGACGGCTGTGGCACCGCCATCATCGATATCCCCGAATGGACTGACGATCGGAGCTTGCTCAGCTGCCAGACATGCGGAAAACCGGTGGGAACGATCAGGCACATTCTCGGCGTGCTTCAGGCGGCCCTGGTGGACAATGAGAACGAGCCCGCCGACGCGGAGCAAGGCGAGAATATCCGCCGGCCGTGATCCCTGGGTCTGACGATCTTTCTGAGTCTTCTCATCCACGCGGGCCCGTGCTTGGCCTAGCCTATACTTGGCGGTGAGGGGCACCAAGGCGCAACGGCAGGACGACGACATCGGCCAACCAGCGCACGACTTAAATCGATAGCCGTATTTCGGACGCGGGCGCGCTCGCTCCAAACCAAGCATTACTGCAGGCAAAGGAACGAAGTCACCCGAGCACCATAGGGCGCTTCGTCGATCGTCCTGCTCGGCATGACCGAAGGATGGTGGGCGGCACAGGGATCGAACCTGTGACCCCTCCCGTGTGAAGGGAGTGCTCTACCGCTGAGCTAGCCGCCCGGAGCGCGCTTCTCCTAGGGCTCATCGGCGGCGGCGTCAAGAATGGCGTCGCAGTCATCGGCGACGAGCCGGGGACAACCGCGAAAGGCCACCTGCCGGAGGCGGACCGGTGCACGAAACCATTACGGTACGGCCAGGATTCAGCGTGGGTTCCGCGCCGCGGACATCGCCGCATGAGCGCGGAAGGCGGTCCAGGCCGGCCGCAGGTCGCAGGCGCTCGGCTGGCCGCGCCTGGGCGAGCGCAGCCGACGCTCGTCGAATCGGGATCGATTCGGACGAGGCGCCGCTCCTCGCCGGCTCGGATCCTCACCCGGCAATGCCCCTCCCGCCCGCTCGAATGGGCTGCGGGCGCAAGGCCGACCGGCTCGGCATCCGACAGCTCCATGCCCGCATGGCTCCAGGGCCAGCGCCCGGAAGCCGCGCCCGACGGCCGGCGACGCGGCCGGACCAGCCGCGAATCGCCTTTTTTCGCGGCTGCTTGCGAAAGTCGGCCAAATTGCGCCAAGGCGATGGCAGCGTGGAGGCCTGTTGCGCTGCCGCAACGGGAACGCCGAAAGCTCGAAAGGTCTCGCCGATGTGATCTTCTGTCGATTGCGCAAAAGCCGCGTTGCTGCCAAAAATTTGGGAAATTATTGACGTTTTTCCGTCACCGTTTTCCCACGCGTCACCGCTCTTTCCCGTCCGAGGCCACAATGACCCGTCTTTCCAACCTGGCTCTGCTCGCCGGCGTGTGCCTTTCGGCGAGCGCGACCGTCGCCGTCGCAGAGATCGACCCGCTGACCCGCCAGCCGCTGACGCAATATGTCGACCCGGCCAAGGCCCAGGCGACCGCTATCCCGCGTGAGATCGTTTCCTACACCACCAATCAGCGCCCCGGCACGATCGTCATCAACACCAGCGAGCGCCGCCTCTATTACGTGCTGCCCGACGGCAAGGCCGTCCGCTACGGCGTCGGCGTCGGCCGCCCCGGCTTCGACTGGGCGGGCGTTCAGACCGTCTCGCGCAAGACCGAATGGCCAACCTGGACGCCGCCGGCCCAGATGCTGAAGCGCCGCCCCGACCTGCCGCGCTTCATGCCGGGCGGCCCGGAGAACCCGATGGGCGCCCGCGCGCTCTATCTCGGCTCGACGCTCTACCGCATCCACGGCTCGAACGAGCCGGAGACGATCGGTCAGGCTGTGTCCTCGGGCTGCATCCGCATGCTGAACGACGACGTGATCGACCTCTACGAGCGCGCCAGGGTCGGCACCCGGGTCGTCGTTGCCCGCTGAGCCGCGCCGCTATCCGATTTCGGGAAGGCCGGCCTCGCGCCGGCCTTTTTCATTGGCGCTGCAACAGCCCCGCCGCGACCGCCCGCGCTCGGCGAGGGATATTGCTCGTCGAGGCAGGCCGAACCAAGAGGTTCGCCTCTCTGGAGTCTTGGCACCGGGGGAAGCAGGATGGCCGTTCCGCAGGACAAGGAGGCCTTGCTCGGCCTGATCGACGCCAGCTTCGAAAAACTGGCTGCCGCGCTGGCGAGCATTCCCGAACCGCTGGCCCGCGAACGCAGCCTACCAGGGCACGCCAAAGACACGCAGATGAGCCCCTGCGACCTCGTCGCCTATCTCGTCGGCTGGAACGAGCTCGTGCTGAAATGGCTGGAACGGGATGCGGCAGGGCACCCCATCGACTTCCCGGAAGCCGGCTTCAAATGGAACGAGCTCGGCAAGCTCGCGCAGAAATTCTACCGTGACCATGAAGACGTAGCGCTTCCGAAACTCCTCGAACGCCTCGACGCTGCGAAAGGGGCGATCGTCGCCGCGATCGCAAGCCGCGACAACGCCATTCTCTATGGGCGCCCCTGGTATGGGACATGGACGATGGGGCGGATGATCCAGTTCAATACCGCCTCGCCCTATGCCAATGCGCAGGCCCGCCTGCGAAAATGGCTGAAGGCGAAGAAACTGCCGGGAAGCCGCTGATCCAGCCCTGATGCCCGGCGGAGCCGCCTGAGCGGCCCTCTATCCCCGCCTCACGCGTTCCCGCGAGAGTCCCTTCGCAACCAGCTCGTCGAGATAGGCTCGCAGCTTCGCCTCGCCGTCGCGGCCGAGCTCGCGCAGATAGTCCCAGCCATAGATGCCGGTGTCGTGCATGTCGTCGAAGGTCAGGCGCACGGCATAGTGACCGACCGGCTCGACCTTGAGGATCTCGACCTCGCGCTTGCCGGGCACGGTCTGCTTCTGGGTCGGGCCATGGCCCTGGACCTCGGCCGAGGGGCTCTCGACGCGCAGCAGCTCGGCGGCAAGCTCGTAGTGCTCCCCGTCCTCGAAGGAGACATGCAGGGTCCGCCGGTCCTTGGACAGGCGTATTTCGGTCGGCCAGGTGGACATCTTCGTTCTTCACCAAGGTGATGTGGCATTTGCAGCTATTGACGCCGGCCGTGCCGGTGCCAATCTCTGTCCTTGTTATAGTGATGCGGCTGCCACCACGCACGTGCGAGCAGCGCTTGGTGGAAACGCTGGCGAGACGAAACCAGAGTGCTGATCAATTCCCATATGCCGCTGACGCGTGCGCCGCTGGTCGACCCGTTCGGCCGCGACATCTCCTATCTGCGCATCTCGGTGACGGATCGCTGCGATTTCCGCTGCGTCTATTGCATGTCCGAGGACATGGCCTTCCTGCCGAAGCGCGACCTGTTGACGCTGGAGGAGATCGACCGGGTCGCCACAGCCTTCGTCTCGCGCGGCACGCGGAAACTGCGCATCACCGGCGGCGAGCCGCTGGTCCGGCGCGACATCATGAACCTGTTCCGCTCGCTCTCGCGCCATCTGGCCTCGGGCGCGCTCGACGAGCTGACGCTGACCACCAACGGCTCGCAGCTTTCCCGCTATGCGCAGGAGCTGGCGGATTGCGGGGTGCGCCGAGTCAACGTCTCGCTCGATACGCTCGATCCGGAGAAGTTCCGCAAGATCACGCGCTGGGGCGACCTTTCCAAGGTGCTGGCGGGGATCGAGGCGGCCCGCGCCGCGGGCCTGCGCGTCAAGATCAACGCGGTCGCGCTGAAGGACGTCAACGAGGACGAGATCGAGGGGTTGATGCAATGGGCCCACGGGCTCGGCATGGATCTGACATTGATCGAGGTGATGCCGCTCGGCGAGATCGAGCCGGCGCGGCTCGACCAGTTCCTGCCGCTCTCGGTGGTCCGCGCCCGTCTGATGGATCGCTACACGCTCACCGATGATCCCTACCGGACCGGCGGGCCAGCGCGCTATGTCAAGGTCGCCGAGACCGGCGGCCTCGTCGGCTTCATCACGCCGATGACGCATAATTTCTGCGAGAGCTGCAACAGGGTGCGCCTGACCTGCACCGGCACGCTCTATATGTGCCTCGGCCAGGAGGACGCCGCCGATCTGCGCAGCCCCATCCGCGCCTCCAGCGACGACGCCCTGCTCTACCGGGCGATGGAGGAAGCGATCTCACGCAAGCCCAAGGGCCACGACTTCGTGATCGACCGGCGCCGTCCGCGCGCGGCGGTAGGCCGGCATATGAGCGTGACCGGCGGCTGAAGGACGGTGACTCCGAGCGAACTCAGCGAGCCCGCAATGCACGCACGAGTTTCGCCGCCCGCCTGAGAGCGGTCACGGCCGCGCCCACCGCGATCAGCCAGAGCGCGATCTCCAACACCTCGCCCTGTCCGCGCCATAGCGGCTCGAGCAGTGAGAGGAGCGCCGCGGCGGTGATCGTCGCCATGCGGTGCTGCTTCGCCATCGGGCCGGAGAAGTTGGCCGGCAGCCCGCAATTGCGCCCGAGCTCGCGGGTATAGGCAGTCAGCACGGCAAAAGCGGCGGCGGCCCAGCCCAGAGCCGGCAGGCCGATCCCGTAGCCGACGCCGGTGAGGATCAGGATATCGGCGACCCGATCCGGAAACTCGTTCCAGAACGGGCCGTCGGCCTCCTGCTTGCCGCCCTCGATCGCTACCATGCCGTCGAAGAGATTGCAGAGCAGCCTGAGCTGGCAGAACAAGGCCGCAGCAAGCAGCAGAGCGGTGCGCGGCCCAGACGCCGCAGTACCTGCAAGCCAGAAGGCGGTGCCGGCGCAGGCCGCCATCGCCATGCTGGCCATCGAAATCTGGTTCGGCGTGATGCCGCTGGCGCTCAGGCGGCGCGCAATGCCCCGGGCCCAGCCGGTGTCGCGGCTCGCGAGCGGGCGTCGATCGCTATCCTGCGCCATGGTCCATCGCCTTCCTGCCCCGCCACAGCGAGAGATTGTAGAGCGCCGCATAGCTGGTCGCGACCGTCAGCGGGACGGCGATCGTCCTCGCGATCTCTGGCGTGCCGCCGATCATGTGGATGGCGGCCAGCAGGCTGGCCGAAACGAGACCGGCGATCAGGGGCGGCGCCAGAAGCGCGGTCAATCCGGTGAAACGGCTGGCGAGATACTCGATGCCCCGTTTCAGCAGCAGCGTGATGAGTGCCGACAGCGTGCCCTGGATCAGCCCGGCGAGGAGCGGCGCCGGCATCGGATGGGCTCGGTTGGCAAATGCCGCCCAGCTCCCCATGGCGAGGAAGGCGAAGCCGACATGGACGATGCTGCTTCGCATCAGGCGCGCGAGCGGCGGACTCACGTCGCCGACCAGCCATAGCGAACGAGATGGAAGAAGATCGGGGCGGAGAACACCACCGAATCGAGCCGGTCGAGGAAGCCACCATGGCCGGCGATCAGATGGCCCCAATCCTTGATGCCGCGATCACGCTTGATCGCCGACATCACCAGCCCGCCGAAAAAGCCCATCAGCACGATGGCCAGCGCCAGGAACGCCGCCTGCAGCGGCGTGAACGGCGTCATCCAGGACAAGGCGGCGCCGACCGCCGTCGCGCTGAGCGCACCGCCGCCGAAGCCCTCGACCGTCTTGGACGGCGACAGCCTCGGCGCGATCTTGGTGCGGCCGAGCAGCTTGCCCCAGACGTATTGGAGCACGTCGCTCATCTGCACGACGATGACGAGGAAGGCGATCAGTAGGACATTGCGCCCCTGAA
The DNA here is from genome assembly GCF_053618995.1 of Allobosea sp. NPDC055594. NCBI lineage: Bacteria > Pseudomonadati > Pseudomonadota > Alphaproteobacteria > Hyphomicrobiales > Alloboseaceae > Allobosea > Allobosea sp. NPDC055594. The sequence goes on along the minus strand of NZ_JBSHIO010000029.1, from coordinate 11,191 downwards.
AACCGGGAATATCGAGGCTGAGCAGCGCCGGCACATGCGAGATGCAGAAAACGGAGATCATCAGCGCCCACTGCACCTCGGCGATCCGCACGAGAAAATGCTCGGTGTCGCCGCGCAGCGAGGCAAGGATCGGCATCAACAGGAAGGCGTAGACGGGGATGAAGATCGAGTAGAGCCCGTACCACTCGATCCAGATCAGATAATACTGCACCGGCAGCACGACGAAGAAGCCGGCCGCCAGCGCCCAATGGTCGGCGCGTCGCGTGTCGGTCAGCGTGATGAATTCCCGCAGCGCCGCAAAGGAGCAGAAGGCGAAGAGTAGCGTGACGCCGGTCTTGCCGCCGATCAGCGCCAGGCCCATCAGCACGATCATGATCCACCAGGCGCGGATGCGATCGTTCAGGTTCTCGACCACGGCGTTCGAGCCGTCGGGCGAGAGGCGGCGCTGCAGCACATAGCCGATCGTGGAGGCCACGATCAGGACGCCGAGCAGGCCGGCCAATACGGCGAGAAGATCGGGATGCGGCATCGTCATGACGCGTTCGCCTTCGGTGACAAAGCGAGCAGCGCGGCCTCAGCCCTCGCCAGGAAATCCTGCTTCGTCTCGCCCTCGGCGACGGACAGGGCCGCGCCGAAGGTGACGGTGCAGACCAGTGGGACCGGCACGAACTCGCCCTTCGGCATGACGCGGTTGAGATTGTCGATCCAGACCGGCACGAGCGCCACGTTCGGGCGCGCCTGCGCCAGATGGAACAGCCCGCTCTTGAACGGCAGCAGCGATGCGTCCGTGGTGTTGCGCGTCCCTTCCGGGAAGACGATGAGGGAGGCGCCGGCATCGAGCGCTTCGCTCATCTGGACGATCGGATCGCTCGTTCGGGTGGTGGGGTCACGGTCGATCAGGACGGCGTTGAAGACATCGCGGCCGATGAAGCGCCGCAGGCCACTCTTCAGCCAGTAATCGCTGCCAGCGACCGGCCGGGTCACGAAGCGCAGGCGGCGCGGCAGCACAGTCCAGATCAAGACGAAATCGCCGTGGCTGGCATGGTTGGCGAAATAGACTCGCTGTTCGTCGGTCGGTGCGATGCCGTCCCAGCGCCCGCGAACCGCCGTGATGAAGCGAGCAAAAAACAGGATGAGCGCACCAGCCGGGCCGGCTCCGATTTCGCGCATTCCCCCCACCCGATTGCAGCCTTTGCGATGACGTCGCGTTCATAGCGAACGCTGTCGACATTGCGGGGATCTGAGGCGATTTCGAGGGCTGCCACCGCATACGGCTGGGCCGCACTCTCCATGAGTGCCTCGCCGACCTGCGCGCTCCGCTCCGCCCGCTGCAGACAGCGCCCTGCTCTACCGGAAGATGGAGGAGGCAATCTCGCGCAAGCCCAAAGGCCACCCGTTTCGAAAGTCCCGAAGTTGAATTAGGCTGCAGCATCGACGGGGGCGGCCGAGCGGATGCCCCCGGGCTGGAATCCAGTTATGATGAGCGTCGGCCTGACCTGGGTCCTAAACTTCGCCGGCGTTCGTCCATCTTGCCTGCACGAAGACAGTCGATGGAGGTTGATATGAAGCTCCCGATCACATTGGCGGCGCTGGCGATCGCATTCGTCGGCACGAGCACAGAAGAGGCCGGCGCGGTCGTCTACTGCACCTATATCGGTTACCCCGTCGGCTGTGTCGCCAGGCCCGGCGTGGCCCTGGCACCACGGCCGGTGGCGCGCGCCGTCGCAACGCCCGGCGTCGGCGCCCCGGGCGTCGGCGTGAGGCCGGGGACCCCGATGAACCGCGGCGGTCCGGTCAATCGGGCCGGCAGGCGCTAAAAGCTTCCGCTCCGCGGCAGCCGCGGAGCAGCGCCTCCTCTTCGCTCTGTTAAGGACGGGCCACGACCATTACGGCCGGGCCGCGCCGAAGAGGCGCGGGCTCGCCCAAGGATCTGATCAAGGGACAGATCGATGGACAGGAAGGCGCCGGAAACCGGCCAGGCGTTCCCGGTCTCGACCATCATCGACACGGCGATCCGGGTCGGGCTCGTGGCCATCCTGGCCTATGCCGGCGCCCGCATCGTCCTGCCCTTCGTCTTTCTGCTGATCTGGTCGGCGATCCTGTCCGTGATGCTCTATCCGCTGCATCGCCGCCTGTCGCCGCGGCTCGGCAACCGTTGGTCGGCCCTGCTGATCGGCGTGCTCGGCGTCACGCTGTTGCTGGGGCCGACGGCGCTCATGGTAACGTCCCTGGCGACCTGGCTCTACTCGCTGATCTCGAGCCTGCAGGGCCAGGACCTGAGCTTTCCGCCGGCGCCGCTCTGGCTCGAAGGCGTACCGGTTGTCGGCGCGAAACTGGCGGAGAACTGGACGCTCATCGCCGCCAATCTGCCAGCCGTCCTGGCGAAATACGGGCACCTGCTGACGGGCCCGCTCGCCTGGCTGGGCTCGTTCGCGGGCCGGCTGGTGATCGGCGAATTGTCGTTCATCGTTTCATTCGCGATCGCCGCCGTCCTCCTCGCCTATGGCCTGGATGCCGCTGCCCTGGTCCGGCGCGTGCTGCTGCGCGTCACGGGAAGCCAAGAGCGGACGGAGCGATTGGCCAACCTGACCGCGGCGACGATCCGCGGCGTCGGTCTCGGCGTGGTCGGCGTCGCCCTGGTCCAGTCGTTTCTGCTGGGGCTCGGCTTCTTCGCAATCGGGCTACAGGCCGCCGGCCCGCTGACGCTCGTCGCCTTGTTGCTCGGCATCATCCAGATTCCGCTGATCCTGCTGACGCTGCCGGTCGTCGCCTATGTCTTCTTCACCGAACCGACGCAGCCGGCGGTGATCTTCCTGATCTGGAACGTCGTCGCCGGGCTCAGCGACAACGTTCTCAGGCCGCTATTGCTCGGCCGAGGGCTGGAAGTCCCGATGCCGATCATCCTGTTCGGTGTGATCGGGGGCATGATCGCCGAGGGGCTTCTCGGCCTGTTCGTCGGCCCCGTCCTCCTCGCCGTCAGCTATGTGCTGCTGCTGGAATGGCTGGAGCAGCGCCCGGGCTGACCCGCCATCCGGCCTGGGCCGACCCGCCCCGCGCCTTCTCCTTTCGCGCCATTGCCGCTTGCCGTCCGTTCCTTGTGCACTAGTATACATGCCAAGGTCGCAGCAAAAATGGACCGAGACAGAGGGAACGGGACATGGCCAATCCGACACGACGCAGTGTGATCGCCGGCGCTTCCAGCCTAGCCGCCCTGCATGCAGGCGGCGCCTTCGCCCAGGGCGCGATGCCGTCGAGCCCGGTGATGCTCAACATCATCGACGTCGCCGGCAATCTGCAGCTGACGCAGATCTCGATCGAGAAATTCGCGAAGGACAATCCGAAGCTGATCTCGCGGCTGAATTTTTCGCGAGCCCCCTCGCCGGAACTGCCCGCCAAGCTCAAGGCGCAGCAGGACGCCAACCGCGTCGACATCGACATGGTGCTGACCGGGCCGGGTGCGATGTCGGACGGTATCCAGCAGGGGCTGTGGGTCGACGTCTGGAAGGCGCACACTGCGAGCCTGCCCAAGGCCGAGGATGTCTATCACGAGCAGGCGCTGATGATGCAGCGCAATTTCGGCCAGAACGAAGGCGTCGCCGTGGTCTATTCGCCCTCCGGGCCGCTGTTCGAATACATGCCCGACAAGCTCAAGACAGTGCCGAAGACGGCCGAGGAGTTCCTCGCCTATGTGAAGCAGAACCCGAACCGCTTCACCTATGCCCGCCCGCTCAATTCCGGCCCCGGCTGGACCTTCCTGCAGGGCATGCCCTACATCCTCGGCGACAGCGACCCGACCGACCCGATGAACGGCTGGGCCAAGAGCTGGGCCTATCTCAAGGAGCTCGGCACGGCGATCGACTACTATCCGACCGGCACCGCCGCGACGATGAAGGAACTCGGCGACGGCACGCGCGACTGCATCGTCTCGACGCTGGGCTGGGATATCAACCCGCGCGCGCTGGGCATCGTGCCGAAGGGGGCCAAGGTCTTCACCATCGCCAACACGCACTGGATTCCGGACACCCAGTTCATGTGCATCCCGAAGGGCGTGGCGGCGGCCAAGATCCCGGTGATCCTGGCGCTGATGTCGCATCTGCTGAAGCCGGAATCGCAGGCGGCGACTTATGACAAGGGCTATTTCTATCCCGGCCCGGCGATCAAGGGCGTGACCCTCGCCATGGCGCCGCAGGAGAGCCAGGACGTGCTGAAGGAGTTCGGCCGGCCCGAATATGACGGGCTGATCGCCAGCCTGCCGACCCGCCCGCCATTGACGCCGGAACGCCTGGTCGCCGCCTTCCGGCGCTGGGACCAGGAGATCGGCGCCGGGCGCGCGCCGAAGTGAGAGGCGGCGAATGCGTTTCGCCGCCATAGGCCTCGACCATCGCCATATCTACCACATGGTCGGTGGCCTGCTGGACGCCGGCGCGGACTGCGCCGGCTTCGATCCTGCGACCAGCGATCCGCGCGTGCTCGCCGGCTTCCGCGAGCGCTTCCCGCAGCTCGCGGAGGCGCGAGCTGACGAGCTGCTCGACGATCCGACGATAGAGCTGGTCGTCTGTGCCGGCATCCCCTCCGAGCGCGGGCCGCTCGCGATCAGGGCGATGCGCGCCGGCAAGGACGTGATGGTCGACAAGCCGGGCGTCACCTCCTTCGAGCAACTCGCGGCGGTCGAGCACGCCGTCGCCGAAACCGGCCGGATCTTCTCGGTCTGCTTCTCCGAGCGCTTCATCGTCCCTTCGACGATCGTCGCCGGCAAATTGATCGCCGATGGCGCGATCGGACGGATCGCCCAGACCCTGGGCCTCGGCCCGCACCGGCTCAACCGGGCAATCAGGCCGGGCTGGTTCTTCGACAAGCAGTATTTCGGCGGCATCCTGACCGACATCGCCTCGCACCAGATCGACCAGTTCCTGCATTTCACCGGCTCGCAGGATGCCGAAATCGTCGCCTCCGGCGTTGGCCATTTCGGCTCGGCCGATCTGCCGGATTTCGAGGATTTCGGCGAGGTGCTGCTGCGCAGCGACCGGGCTAGCGGCTATATTCGCGTCGACTGGTTCACCGCCGACGGGCTGCCGACCTGGGGCGACGGCCGGCTCACCATCCTCGGCACCGAGGGCACGATCGAGCTGCGCAAATATCTCGACATCGCCGGCCGGCCGGGCACCGACCATCTCTTTCTGGTCGACAAGGCCGGCACCCGCCATATCGACGCCTCCGGCGAGCCTCTGACCTATTTCCGTGACCTCATCGCGGATGTCGCAAATCGCAGCGAGCGGGCGGTCACGCAAAGACATGTCTTCACGGTCTGCCGGCTCGCCCTGCATGCGCAGGACCGGGCCGTACGCTTGCCGATCGGAGGAACCGAAGCGAAATGACACGCAAGATCGGCATCGCCGTCATCGGGTTGGGACCGGCCGCCCTGCCCCATTCGCGCAGCCTCCTCGACCTGGCGGAGCGGGTCGATGTCCGGCATGTCGTCAGCCGCTCGCAGCAGCGGCTCGACGCCTACCGCCAGCAATTCCCCTTTCCGGGCACGACCGAGATCGAGGCGGTGCTCGCCGACCCCGCCGTCGAAGCGGTGCTCGTGCTCACACCCCCTTCCAGCCATCTCGCGGTTTCGGAGCGCTGCCTTGCAGCCGGCAAGCATGTGCTGGTCGAGAAGCCGCTCGAGCTGACGGCCGCGCGGGGCCGGGAACTTGTCGCGGCGGCGAGGCAGGCCGGCAAGGTGCTGGGCGTCGTGCTGCAGCACCGTTTCCGGCCTGCGAGCCAGCGCCTGAAGGCGGCGCTCGACGGTGGCGAGCTCGGCGAGGTCGAGGCCGCGCTGCTGCAGGTGCCGTGGTGGCGGCCGCAATCCTATTACGACGAGCCGGGCCGCGGCACGCTCGCTCGCGACGGAGGCGGTGTGCTGCTGACACAGGCGATCCACTCGCTCGACCTGTTCCGCTCGCTGGTCGGCGTCTCGCGCGTCGTCGCCGCCCAGATCCGCACCACCGGGCTGCACAGGATGGAGACCGAGGACTATGTCGGCGCGCTGCTGGAAACCGCCAATGGCGCCCCGGCGACGCTGGTCACCACCACCGCGGCCTATCCCGGCCACCCCGAGCGCATCGAGATCATCGGCCGCCTGGGCCATGCGGCACTGGTCGGCGGACGGCTCGAGCTCTCCTTCCTCGATGGACGCCGCGAGACCGTGGAGGCAGAGGGCAGCACCGGCTCCGGGGCCAACATCATGGACTTCCCGCATGATGCGCACCGGGCGGTGATCGCGGACTTCCTCGATGCGATCGAGAGCGAGGGCGAGCCCGTCGTCACCGGCGAGGAAGCGCTGGCCTCCCAGCGGCTGATCGACGCGATCCTGCTGGCGGGCCGGCGCTGAAACCGGCTCCCGCCGCGCAGCGAGGCCTCACATCCGGTAGGCCATGCGCACAGCGCCCCAATGGCGGCCATTGATGCGCAGCGGCGCATCGACCTCGCGCATCAGCTGCATGCCCGCGCTTCCCATGTCGCGATGATAGGACTGGACCAGGAAGGGCCTGGTCGAGCGGGCCGCCATGATGCCGGCGCGGTCGTCGAAAATGCGCCGGTCGCGGCTATAGGCGGGGTCCCAGCCGCGGTCGCCGGGGCGCTGCGGCTGCGAGTATTGCGGGTGATGTACCGGGATATAGCCGTTGCGGTCGATCGCGACGGCAAAAACCAGACGGGTATCGCTCTTCAACGCTTCGGCCAGCACGGGTGGCAGGATCTGTTGCAGGACCGGCAGGGCACGGTTGCGGAACTGCGGAGGCTCCGTATCGGGCAGGGACTGATACTCGGTATCGAAGAGATCGTCCTCACCAAGTTGACGCCGGCCGAGCGCATCCTCGAAGGCGAGCGCAACCTGGCGCGAGAACAGCTGCGCTCTTTCGATCAGCGGACGATAGCCGTCCTCGACCACGGCCAGGCGCTGGCGCAGCGCCGCCGAGCCCTGACCGTCATCGTCCTCGAAGGCGATATGCAATCCAAGATCGCTGCGCGCCTTGACCCGGCATGCGAGCGCCGGCAGGCCGTCAATGGTGATCTCGCCCGGCGCGCCCAGAGGCAGGCGCAGCTCTTCGGCGCAGGCGAGCAGCGTGCCTCCGAAGCCGAGATCGATGGTCTGCAAGGCGTGGCTCTGACCCGCAACCGCCAGAACGGCAGGAAGCTCGGTCGGAAACCGGTCATGCCGGCGCCGATCGGCGAACAGCGTCTGACGCAAGGTCGGGACGAAGCGCTCGAGCAGGCCGTCAGCCTGGCGCGCCCCCTCCGACAGTGCCCTGCGCGCGCCGGCGCTCTCGTCCGCCGCCGCCAGCGCGACCCGGTCGACATCGCTGACGCGCTGCTGGACCGTCTCGATGAAACGGGCTGTGACCTCGGCCGAGCGCGAGAGCTCCGCCGCCGCAGCGGCTTGTTCCTGCGAGGCCTCGCCGATCGTCGCCATCACCGGATTGACATCGCCGACCAGACGGAAGGCATCGCTGACGAAGGAGGCCGAGCCCTGCGCGCTCAGGTGCAGCCGATCGACCCGGCCGCGGATATCCTCGACCGCGTCGCGGACTTCGAGCGAGAGCGACTTGACCTCCTGCGCCACCACTCCAAAGCCCCGGCCGGCCTCTCCGGCGCGCGCCGCCTCGATCGTGGCGTTGAGGGCGAGCAGATTGGTCTGGCGGGCGATGTCGGCGATCGCATCGACGATCGAGCGGATCTCGCTGGTCGCCAACGCCAGGTCGCTCATCATCCGAGCGGCCTCGGCGGCGCGGGTCGCGGCGCTGTCGAGCATGTCCCTGGCGCCCAGCATCGAAGCCCCGACCCGTTCGGCCGCTTCGGAAACCTGCAGGGTGGCGCTGGCAAGCGCCGAGGAATTCGTGCTGGCGGTGAAAGTCACATCGCGCAGCTCGGCCATGCCGCCATGAATCTCGCGCGAACGCGCTTCGGAACGGGCGGAAAACTCCTCGGCCCGGTCGAGCCCGTCATTCAGCCGGCGCATCGCGGCGACGACGTCGTTCTCGAGTTCGTTGATGGCTTCGCCGATAGGCGGCTCGGGCTGCGCTTCCGGCGGTGCGGGCGCGACCACAGGCTCGGCCAGCGCCACCGCCCCAGTGGCCGGCATGGCAGGGCCGCCGCGGCCCAACAGACGCCGAACTGAGCGAGCAAGCATAGGCCGTTCCCGTAAAAAGGCGCATACCGGCCCAGTTTGCAGCAAACAGCGTTAACAAATCCTCTGCTGGTCACCCTCCACCGCGCTATGGCCTCGGGCAGCGCGGCGAGGATGAGCCCACCGCGCATATGCGCGCGGCGGGCGGCGGGCATGGACCGGGACTGGCCAGCCGGACTAGATTAAGCCCGTTTTCCGGCCACGACCGGCCCGCTGCCGAGGATGATGACAGCAATGACTGCGCCCCATTACGACGTGATCGTCGCAGGCGTCGGCGCCATGGGATCGGCCGCCTGCTGGCATCTGGCCAAGCGTGGATTGCGAGTGCTGGGGCTCGAGCGTTTCGACCTCGGCCACGCCATGGGTTCCTCGCACGGGCTGACCCGGATCATCCGCCTCGCTTATTTCGAGGGCTCGCATTATGTGCCGATCGTGCGCCGGGCGCACCAACTCTGGCGCGAGACCGGCGAGGCCGCGGGGCTGAAGCTGCTGCATGTCACCGGCTCGCTCGATCTGGCGCCGGAAGGGGCCGGCCCCGTCGAATCCTCGCTGCAATCCTGCCTCGACCACGGCCTGGAGCATGAGGTGCTGGGCCATGACGAGATCGCCAGGCGCTTCCCGGCCTTCCAGCTCCCCGCCGGGCACCAGGCGCTCTGGCAGCCCGATGGCGGTTTCGTCGCCTCGGAGAAGGCGATCTTCGCCCATGTCGGCCTCGCCCAGTCGAAAGGCGCGGAGATCCGCACTGGCGAGCCGATGCTCGACTGGCGCCCGACCGCCGATGGCGGGGTGGTCGTGCGCACCGAGCGCGGCAACTATTCGGCCGGTCGGCTGGTGATCACCTCGGGCGGCTGGATCGCCGACGCGGTCCCAGCCCTGGCAACGCGCGTCAGAACCGTGCGCCAGGCCATCGGCTGGTTCACCACGCGCCGGCCCGAACTGTTCCGCGAGGGCGTCTTCCCGGTTTTCATCCTCACCGTCGAGGAAGGCAATTTCTACGGCTTCCCGCTCTATGAGCATCCCGGCTTCAAGCTTGGCGGGCCGCATTTCGGGCGCGAGCCGATGGATCCGCGCGACCCCGACCGGACGCCGAGCGCCACTCAGTTGCGCCTGATCCGCGAATGCCTGGCGCGCTATCTGCCCGACGCGGCCGGCGATCCCCTCACCGTGAAGGGCTGCGTCTATACCGTCTCGCCCGATGAGGGCTTCGTGATCGACACCGTCCCGGGCGTGCCGCAAGCCGTCTTCGCGTCAGCCTGCTCCGGCCATGGCTTCAAGTTCGCCAGCGCGATCGGTGAGATCCTCGCCGATCTCAGCACCGGCGCCCGGACGCCCTTCGATCTTTCCCCCTTCGCGCTCGCCCGCTTCGACGCCTGAGCCCATCTCGTCCGACTGGAGCTTGCCTTGGCTACCGCCGCCCAGAATCGCAGCGGCATTCTCGCCTTCGCGGCGCGGATGCCGCGGCAAACACCGGAAGGCGGCAAGCCGCGATGAGCCCGAAGCGCCCGACCCTGCTGATCCTGGTCGCGATCTCGACGCTGCAGCCGATCGCCCTCAACATGGTCGCGCCGGCGACACCGGCGCTGGCGCGGGCCTTTTCGGCCAGCTACGCCACGATCCAGCTGACCCTGACGCTGTTCCTCGTCGCCGTCGCCGCGACGCAGCTCGTCGTCGGCCCGCTCTCCGACCGGTTCGGCCGACGCCCCTGCGTGCTAGCAGGCATCGTCGCCTTCATCGCCGGCTCGGCACTCGGGGCGCTCGCCGAGACCACCGAGACGCTGCTGTTCTCGCGGGTGCTGGAAGGCGCGGGCGCCGGAACGACCTTCGCTCTCGCCCGCGCCATCATCCGCGACACGTCGAGCCGCGACGAGGCGGCCGGGCAGATCGCCTCGGTGACGATGGTGATGGTCGTCGCCCCCATGCTCGCCCCTTATGTCGGCGGGCATATCGAGACCTGGTTCGGCTGGCGGATGATCTTCTGGACGATGACCGCGGCCGGGGTGGCGGTACTGGCGCTGACCGCGCTGCGCCTGCCCGAAACCGCGCCTGATCTCGGCGTCAGCACCTCGCTGCTCGGTGTTTTCCGGGCCTTCCCCGCGCTTGCCGCCGACCGCGGCTTCATCATCGACGTCGTCGCGCTGGCGATGACCTCAGCCTCCTTCTTCGCCTTCATCGCCGCCGCCCCCTTCATCGTCGTCGAGACGATGGGGCGCGGCTCCGACGTCTATGGCGCCTATTTCATCCTGAACGCCCTCGGCTACATGATCGGCAATTTCGCGATGTCGCGCCTCGCGATCCGGGTCGGCACGGCGCGGATGGTGCGGATCGGGCTGGCGATCTCCTTCGTCGCGCTGAGCGCCGCCTTCGCGATCTCGCTGTCAGCGCATTGGACGCCGCTCACCCTGTTCCTGCCGCTTGCCCTGAACGCCATCGGCAACGGTTTGACAATACCCGGCGCGACGGCTTCCGCGCTTTCGGCCAGGCCCGAACTCGCAGGCTCGGCAGCCGGTCTTATGGGTGCCGTCCAGCTCGGCTCCGGCGCGCTGGCGACGATCGTGATCAGCGCGGCAGTCATCGTCTGGCCGCAAGCCCTGATGGCGATGATGTGGCTGATGCTTGCGGTGGCGCTGCTCGCGCTGCGCTTCGGACGCTGATCCACAGCGTGCCTCAGACATAATCTTGCGCGCCATGTAGCATTGGTATAACCGCCCTTCTTGCGGCGCATGATGCTGCCATAATCGCCAGATGCCAGGGAGGCCTGCAGTGGAAGGACCACTCGCTTTCAGCCGCGTGATCGACAAGATCAATCGCGAGATCGGAAAGAAGGTCGCCTGGCTGATCCTGCTCGCCGTCATCGTCGCTACCGTCAACGCCATCGTCCGCAAGCTCTTCAGCGTCTCCTCCAATGCCTGGCTCGAGCTGCAATGGGTGCTGTTCGGTGCGGTCTTCCTGCTCTGCGCCTCCTGGACGCTGCAGGTGAAGGAGCATATCCGCATCGACATCGTGAACAGCATGCTGCCCAAG
>NZ_JBSHIO010000028.1:0-22592 GCF_053618995.1 Allobosea sp. NPDC055594 | reverse complement strand
ACCGTGCCGCTGGTCACGGTGATCACCCGAAAGGCCTTTGGCGGTGCCTATGACGTGATGGCCTCGAAGCATATCGGCGCCGACGTCAACTATGCTTGGCCCTCGGCCCAGATCGCGGTGATGGGCGCCAAGGGCGCGGTCGAGATCATCTTCCGGGGCATGGACGCGGATGGCATCGCCGCCAAGACGAAAGAATACGAGGACCGCTTCATGAGCCCCTTCGTCGCGGCCGAACGCGGCTATGTCGACGAGGTGATCATGCCGCACTCGACCCGCCGCCGCATCGCAAGGGCGCTCGCCATGCTCCGCACCAAGAGCCTCGAACGCCCCTGGCGCAAACACGACAATATTCCACTGTGATCCGGCTCGCGCAGGATAACCCCTGCGCGACCACTGCTCGCCGGAAGACGCAGCCGAAGTATTGAATTAGAATATTTCTGATGTAGAGCGAAAATTTGCTGCTGCACTGCAGCAGGCTTGCGCATTTTATCCATCGGCTTATTGAGCGTGGCGCATCCGAAAATTGGCGTCAGCAAGCATTGCCCCGTTTCACGACCATCGCCGTCTTCGCCGCCACGCTCGCACTGTGGTGGCTGGCCAGCCGTCTCGGCTGGGTCAGCGCCTTCCTGCTGCCCGGGCCCGGCACGGTCGCGGAGACGATTGCCGAGCTGATCGCCTCGGGCGAACTCCTGCGCCACACGCTCGTCAGCCTCCGCCGCGTCGCGCTCGGCTACCTGTTCGCCATCGCCTTCGCCGTGCCGCTCGCCTTGCTCTTCGTGCTGAGCCGCCGGCTGCGGGCGCTCTTCGAGCCGCTGCTCGAATTCCTGCGCCAGATCCCGCCGCTGGCGCTGATGCCGCTGCTGATGCTCTGGCTCGGCATCGGCGAGACGCAGAAGGTCGGGATCATCATCCTCTCCTGCTTCTTCCCGATCTTCCTCGGCGTGCGCGGCGGCTTCGATTCCGTCGACCGCAAGCTGATCGATGTCGGCACGGTCTGCGGCTTCTCGCGGCCGGAGATCATGCTGCGCATCGTGCTGCCCTCGGCCTTGCCGGCGATCGTCGTCGGCCTCCGGATCGGCCTCGGCTATAGCTGGCGCGCGCTGGTCGGCGCCGAACTGATCGCCTCATCCGCCGGGCTCGGCTACATGATCGTCGACGCCGAGAACCTCGCCCGCACAGACATCGTGCTCGCCGGCATCCTGGTCATCGGCGTGCTCGGCCTCCTCGCCGACCATCTGCTGCGCCTCGCCATCCGCCGCAGCGCGCCCTGGCTCTCCGGCGATCTGGAGATGGCCCGTGCTTGAGCTTTCCGGCATCGGCCGGCGCTATCGCGTCGGCGCGGAGGAGGTCACTGCCCTCGCCGATATCGACCTGTCCTTTCCCGCCGGCTCGTTCACGACGCTGGTCGGCCGCAGCGGCTGCGGCAAGACCACGCTGCTGCGCATCCTCGCCGGCCTCGAACGGCCGAGCGAGGGCGAGATCCGACGCGGCGGCGGCAAACTGCGCACCGCCGTCGTCTTCCAGGAGGCCAGGCTGATGCCCTGGCTCGATGTTTCCGCCAATGTCGGCTTCGGCCTGCGCGGCCGGGTCCCGCGCACCGTCGCCGCCGAGCGCTGCGCCGCCGCGATCGAACTCGTCGGCCTCTCGGCCTTTGCCGGCGCGATGCCGGCGCAGCTTTCCGGCGGCATGGCGCAGCGCGTCGCCATCGCCCGCGCCCTCGTCCAGGAGCCGGATTTGCTGCTGCTCGACGAGCCCTTCGCGGCGCTCGACGCCTTCACCCGCCGGACCATGCAGAACGAGCTCGTCGCGATCTGGCAGCGGCGGCGCCCGACCATCGTCTTCGTCACCCACGACGTCGAGGAAGCCGTGCTGCTCGGCGAGCGGGCGCTGGAGATGCAGGCCGGCCGCATCGTCGGCCGCGAGGCGATCGCCCTGCCCTATCCGCGCGACCCGACCGACCCCGACGTGAACCTCCATCGCCGGGCGATCCTTTCCCGGCTGATGACGACGCCGACGCCTGCCGCAGCCTGAATTTTCTGTCCAAGGAGACCACCATGAAGAAGCCCCTTGCCTGTCTCGGCCTCGCGCTCGCGCTGCTGCTGCCCGCCGCTCACGCCCAGGCGCAAACGGCCGAGAAGCCCAAAACGGTTCGCATCACCTATGTCACCGCGCCCTTCAACGTCCCCTCCATCGTGATGCGCGAGAAGGGCTTCCTCGACGAGGCCTTCGCGGCAAAGGGCATCAAGGTCGAGAACCCCGTCATCACATCCGGCGCGCAGCAGACCCAGGCCATCGCCGCCGGCGAGATCGACATCGCCAGCGTGCTCGGCGGCACCTCGGCGATCCTGGCTGCCGCGAACGGCGTGCCGCTCAAGGTCGTCGCCGCCTACGCCCGCTCGCCGAAAGCCTATTTCCTGATGACCCGCGCCGATGGCCCGGCCAAGCTCGCCGACCTCAAGGGCAAGAAGATCGCCGGCCCCAAGGGCACGGTGCTGAACCAGCTCCTCGTCGCTGCGCTCGCCTCGCAGAATCTGAAGCTCAGCGATGTCGAGTACATCAACATGGATCTGCCGGCCGCGCGCGCCGCGCTGCTTGCCGGCCAGGTCGACGTCGCGACGCTCGCCGGCGCCAATGTCACCCAGGTCGAAAAGGCCGGCGGCCGCGCTCTGACCAGCGGCGAGGGCCTGATCAAGCCGACCACGGTGATCGGCGCCAATGCCGCCTTCCTGGAGAAGCACCCCGATCTCGTCGCCGCCTATTTCGCCGCCCATCACAAGGCGCTCGACTTCATGGCGAAGAACCCGGAGGAGGCGCTGGCGATCGCCGCCAAGGAGCAGAAGATCTCGATCGAGGACGCCCGTGCCCAGCTGCCGCTCTACGACTTCACCCCGGCGATGACCGAGGCCGACATCGCCAATCTCACGGCGGACCAGGCCTTCATGATCGAGGCCGGCATGTTGCCCAAGGCCAAGGCGATCGACATCAAGGCGAGCCTCGTCGCCCCCTCCGCCTTCAAGCTCAACTGACAAGGCAAGGGAGCGCCGCCTTTTCGGCGGCGCTCCGGCCAGCGGATATCGCCACCATGAAGCTCTCGCTCCTCGATCCTCTCGTCGTGCCGAAAGGCCAGACCTCCGGCGGCGCATTGCGCACCGCGATCGCCATGGCGAAGGAGGTCGAGAACCTCGGCTTCGTCCGCTACTGGATCGTCGAGCATCACGACGTCGCCTTCGAGGCCAATCCGGCGCCGGAGGTCTTCGCCGCAGCGCTCGCCAGCGCGACCTCGCGGATCCGCATCGGCGTCGGCGGCGTGCTGCTCAACCATTACAGCCCCTACAAGGTCGCCGAGGCGCTGCGGACGCTCGGCGCGCTCTTCCCGGGCCGCATCGATGTCGGCATCGGCCGCGCCACCGCCGGCCCGCTCGCCGACCGGGCGCTGAAGCGGCTGCGCGACGCCGAGATCCCGGATGATCACGCAGCCCATGTCGAGGAACTGATCGGCTGGCTCGGCAATGATCTGCCGGAGACCTCGCCCTTCCACAGCATCCGCATCATGCGCGACGAGCCGGCCGGTCCCCTGCCCTGGATCCTCGCGGTCAGCGAAGGCAGCGCGCGCCGCGCCGCCGAGCTCGGCCTCGGCCTCGCCTGCAGCGCCTTCCACCAGCCGGAGCAGGCACCGCACTCCTATGCGGCCTACCAATCGGCCTTCCGCCCCTCGCACCATGCCGCCGGCATCGCCGCGCCGCAGGCCTTCATCGCCGTGCGCGCCATCATCGGCGAAACGCAGGAGGAGGCCGAGCGCCTCGCCATGCCGGTCCGCGCCGTCTTCCGCCAGCGTCGCAAGCCCGAGCGGATCATGCTCGAACGCCTGCCGGAGCTCGACGAGGCGATCGCGATCATGGGCGGGATGGTTCCGGCCGATGAGGTCGACTGGCCGACCTTCATCGTCGGCACGCCGGAGCGCGTTGCCGGCAGGCTGCGCCGCATGGCGGAGCTCACCGGCGCCGACGAATTCATGATCCAGGACTTCCTCGACGATCCCGCGCTGCGGCTGCGCAATTACAAGCTGCTGCTGCGCGAATTCGCCTGAGGGCGCGGAAAGCCGTCAGCTCCAGCGCCGGAACACCACGCTGGCGTTGACGCCGCCGAAGCCGAAGCCGTTCGAGATGGCGTGCTCCATCGCATGCGGCCGGGCGAGCTTGGCGACGAGGTCGAGCCCGGCCGCCTCCTCGTCCGGATTGTCCAGATTGAGCGTCGGCGGCACGATCTGGTCGCGCAATGCGAGGACGGTGAAGATCGCTTCGAGCCCGCCCGCCGCGCCGAGCAGATGGCCGGTGGCAGACTTGGTCGCGCTGATCGCGATGCCGCCCCCCTCGCCGAACACCGACTTGATCGCGGCGAGCTCGCCGCGATCGCCGACCGGCGTCGAGGTCGAATGCGCATTGAGATGGCCGACATCGCCGGGCTTCAGGCCTGCCTGCTTCAATGCCGTTTCCATCGCCCGGCGCGCTCCCGAGCCGTCCTCGGGGCCGGAGGTGATGTGATAGGCGTCGGCGCTGGTGCCGTAGCCGGTCAGCTCGGCGAGGATCGTCGCACCGCGCGCCTGCGCATGCTCCAGAGCCTCGATCACCAGGATCCCGGCCCCCTCGCCCATGACGAAGCCGTCGCGGTCGCGGTCGAAGGGACGTGACGCCTTCTCCGGCTCGTCGTTGAAACCGGTGGAGAGCGCCCGTGCCGCGGCAAAGCCGCCGAGCGCGACGAGATCGACGCAGGCCTCACTGCCGCCGCAGAGCGCGATATCGGCCTCGCCGGCCCGGATCATCCGCGCCGCATCGCCGATCGCCTGCACACCCGCGGCGCAGGCTGTGACCGGTGCACCGATCGGCCCCTTGAAGCCGTGATCGATCGAAACATGTCCGGCGGCGAGATTGACCAGGAAGGACGGCACGGTGAAGGGCGAGAGCCGGCGCACGCCGCGCTGGTCGGTGGTCCGCACCGCCTCGGCGATCGCCGGAAAGCCGCCGACGCCGGAAGCGATCACGGTCGCGGTGCGCTCGCGCTCGGTCTCACTCTGCGGCTGCCAGCCGGCCTGCGCCAGCGCCTCCTTGGCGGCGACCAGCGCGAACTGGATGAAACGGTCCATCTTGCGCTGGTCCTTGGGCGCGATCGCGACATCGGCATCGAAACCGCCCTCATTGTCCTCGGCCTTGCCGGGCACGAGACCCGCAACCTTGGCCGGAAGGGTCTCGGCCACCGCATCCGGCAGGCGGCGCAGGCCGGAGCGGCCCGCGAGCAGGCGCCGCCAGGCGAGTTCGGTGCCGCAGCCCAGGGGCGAGACGACGCCCAGTCCGGTGACGACGATGCGACGCATAGAAAGCTCCTAGCTCGGTTTGGTTCGGGTGGCTGCTTCGCGCGCTGCGACGAAGGCAAGGCGCTCGCGCATGCCGGTGCTGGCCTGCGGACCGGCGATGACCGTGACGCTGTCGACGGTGATGGGTTGCAAGGTCGCGGCAGCAACGGTGATCGGGATGATCGGCTCTTCGCTTCCGCGCTCGGCCAGTTGCAGGGAGGCCCCCTCGGGCGCGAGATGCCGGTTGGCATAGCCGATCAGCGCGGCGACGACCGGGAAGAAGTCCCGCCCCTTCTCAGTCAGGATGTATTCGTAGCGCTTCGGCCGCTCATTATAGAGCCGCCGTTCGAACAATCCGCTCTCGACGAGATGCTTCAGCCGGCGCGCCAGCATGTTAGGCGCGATACCGCGGCTGCGCTCGAACTCGTCGAAGCGGGTCAGCCCCTGCAGCGCATCGCAAAGGATCAGTATGCTCCACCACTCGCCGACGGTCGCGACGGCGCGGGCACAGGGGCATTCGGTGAGCGGAGCGAGCCCAGGCTGCATAACCAAGCCCGCTATCTCAGTTACTATCTTTTTGCAAGTTACTATTTTCCCGGAAGGCCGCCTCGTCAGTCCAGCGTGCTCCGGAACCGCATCAGGGCGATCCCCGCATAGAGCGGCACGAAGGCGGTCAGCCAGAACACCTCGGTGCCGATGTCGCCGAGATCGGCACCTTTCAGCATGATCGCGCGCACGACCCGCAGGAAATGCGTCAGCGGGAAGATCTCGCCGAGCCACTGCGCCCAGAGCGGCATCCCGGCGAAAGGAAACATGAAGCCGGAAAGCAGCAGCGAGGGCAGGAAGAAGAAGAAGGTCAATTGCATCGCCTGGAGCTGCGTGCGCGCCAGGGTCGAGATCGTGTAGCCGAGCAGGACCAGCGCCAGCACGAAGATCAGCACGCAGGCGAGCAGCAAGGTGAGGCTGCCGAGGAAAGGCACGCCGAAGAG
Source organism: Allobosea sp. NPDC055594 (assembly GCF_053618995.1). Lineage (NCBI taxonomy): Bacteria > Pseudomonadati > Pseudomonadota > Alphaproteobacteria > Hyphomicrobiales > Alloboseaceae > Allobosea > Allobosea sp. NPDC055594. The sequence continues at coordinate 16,256 of NZ_JBSHIO010000028.1, read as the reverse complement.
CAGCTTCGCCGCCGAGAGCACGACCGCGACCTGGACGCTGCCGACCGCGAGATAGGGCAAGACCTTGCCGAGCATGATCTCGCCCGCCGTCGCCGGCATGGCGAGCAGGTTCTCCATGGTGCCGCGCTCGATCTCGCGGGTCAGCGCCATCGCCGTCATCATCACCATGGTCATCTGCAGGATGACGCCGAGCAGGCCGGGCACGATGTTGTACTGGGTGATGCCCTCGGGATTGTAGCGCCGGTGCACGACGAAGGAGAGTGCGCTCTCGCTCTGCTGGCGGGCCTGGTCCTCGGTGCCGAGCTCGCGGGTCAGCGCCCGTCCGGCGATGGTCTGCAGCGCCCCGACCGCATTGCTCGATGCGGCGGGGTCGGTCGCATCGGCCTCGACCAGGATGCGCGGCTCGTCACCGCGCTCGACCCGCATGCCGAAATCGCTGGGAATGGTGACGAGGAAGGAGATCGCGCCGCGCGCCATCAGGCTCTCCGCCTCGGCCGCGCTCTCCGGCCGCTTGGCGAAACGGTAATAGCCGGAGACCTCCAGCGCCGCGACCACCGAGCGGGTATAGCGATCCTGGCCCAGCGCCAGGACCGCCGCCGGCAAGCCCTTGGGGTCGTTGTTGATCGCGTAGCCGAAGAGTAGGAGCTGGATGATCGGCACCACCAGCATCATCGCGAAGGTGATGCGGTCGCGCCGCATCTGCACGAATTCCTTGGCGAGGATGGCGCCGAGCCGCCCCGCGGACAGCGCGAAGGCGCTCATGCCGCCTGCCCTCCGGCCTGGGCCCTCGCCATGAACTGGATGAAGACATCCTCCAGGCTGGTCTCGCCGGGCTCGATGCGAAGGCCCGGACGCTGCCTCAAGGGCGCCAGCGCCGCCTCCAGCCTGCCCCTGTCGGTACCGACGACATGCAGCGTCGCGCCGAAGGGCGCGACCTGCTCGACACCGTCAGTCCGGGACAGCGCCGCGATCTCGGCCGGCTTCAGCACGCCATGGACGACATAGGTCGAGAGGCCGGAGCCCTGCACCACCTCCTCGACCGTGCCCGTCGCCAGCATGCGGCCATAGGCGATGTAGCCGATGCGGTGGCAGCGCTCGGCCTCGTCCATGTAATGGGTCGAGACCAGCACGGTCAGCCCCTCGCCGGCGAGGCGGTGGATCTCGTCCCAGAACTCGCGCCGCGCCTTTGGATCGACGCCCGCGGTCGGCTCGTCGAGCAAGAGCAGCTTCGGCTCGTGCATGATGCAGGCGGCGAGCGCGAGACGCTGCTTCCAGCCCCCCGAGAGCGTGCCGGCGAGCTGGTCCTTGCGCGAGGTCAGGCCGAGACCGTCGAGCGTCCTCGCCACGGCCGTCCCGACGGGCTTGAGCCCGTAGAGCCGGGCGACGAAGGCGAGATTCTCCTCGATCGTCAGGTCCTCGTAGAACGAGAACCTCTGGGTCATGTAGCCGACATTGAGCTTGATCTGCGCACTCTGGCTGCGGACGTCGAAGCCGAGCACCGTGCCCTCGCCGGCATCCGGCGTCAGCAGCCCGCAGATCAGCCGGATCGTCGTGGTCTTGCCGGAGCCGTTCGGACCGAGGAAGCCGACGATCTCGCCCTGGCGCACGGTGAGGTCGACATTGTCGACCACGGTCCGCGTGCCGAAGCGCTTGGTCAGCCCGCGGACCGCGATGGCGTTCTCGATGCTCATCGCCGGGCCTGCATGACGACGTCGACGATCTGGCCGGGCTGCAGCTTCGCCGCCGGCCCGCCTTCCGGCCGCGCCTCGACGAGATAGACCAGCTTTTGCCGGGTATCGGCGGAGTAGATCACCGGCGGGGTGAATTCCGGCTCCTGCGAGACATAGGAGACGGTGGCCGCGAGACCCGGCGGGCAGCCATTGCAGTGCACTTCGAGCCTTGTGCCGACCACCGTGCCGGAGAGCAGCGCCTCCGGCACATAGAGCATCAGCTTCACCGCCCCGTCCGGCAGCATGGTCAGCACCGGCGCGGTCGGCCCGGCGAGCTCGCCGGGATGACGCACGATATCGGTGACGATGCCGGCGGCCGGCGCGGTGAGCCGGCGCTGCGACAGCCGCCATTTCGCCTGGTCGAGCGCGGCCTGCGCCTGCGCGACCTGGTTCTGCGCCGCCCTGATCTCCTCCTCGCGCGCCGCCAGCCGGGCCACGGCGAGATTGGCGGCGCTCTGCCGGACGCTGGCCGCCGCGACGTCGCGCGCCGTCTGCGCCTGGTCGAGATCGGCCTGGGTCGAAACCCCGCGCCGGAACAAATCCTGCCGGCGTTCCAGCGCCCGCTCGGCCTCGCGATGCTGGGCCTGGGCCGAGGCCGCATTGGCCTCGATCACCGCGATCTCCTCCGGGCGCTTGCCGCTGAGCAGGTTGGCGAGCTGGGCGCGCACCTGCACCAGCCGCGCCTCGCTTTCGGCGACGACGTTCTGCGCATCGTCCTTCTGCAGTTCGGCGACGACGGCGCCCGGAGTCACCCGCTCGCCGCGGCGGACCGCGACGCTCTCGATCCGCGCGACATCGATCGGCCCGAGCCGGACATATTCGCCCTCGACATAGCCGGCGACCCGCGTGGTCGGCGGCGCGCAGATGCCGAGCGAGGCGGCCAGGGCGAAGGAGCAGATGAAGCCGAGGATCATGAGGCCTCTCCCCTGCAGGCGAGGATGCTGGCGCGCACCGAGCGCCTGATCGCCTCGCCGATCAGGCGCGCCTCCTCGGCACCGATCCCGTCCCAGCCGAGCCGCCGCGTCACCGCCGGGCGCGCGATGCGGAAATAGAAGACCTGGCCGATCGCCGCGAAGACCGCGAGCTTCGTCTCCGGCGCCTCCGGCTCCATGCCGGTCGCCGCCGCCCAGACCCGGCAGACCCGGCGATGCACCGGCTCGAACAACCCGCCATAGAGAGCCTCGAAAGCAGGGCTAGGCGTCAGCATCTCGCGCATGACGAAGCGGGCGACGACCTCGCTCTCCGGCACCGTCGTCAGGAAGGCGACGACCCGGCCGATCAGGGCGAGCAGCTGCTCGGTTGCGGCGTCGCGATCGGTCGCGTCGAGCGCCATCGAGACGGCAGGCGAGCCGCCCGCCAGCACGCCCTGCATCCGGGCGATGATCGCCTCGGCACAAGCCTGCCTCAGCCCGTCCTTGCCGCCGAAATGATAGGCGATGCCGGCGCTGTTGACGCCGGCCGCCTGCGCTATCTCGCGCGTCGAGGTTGCGTCGAACCCGTTGCGGCCGAACAGGTCGAGCCCCGCGCGGATCAGCGCCTGCCGCGTGCCCTCGACATCCTCGATGATGGAAACGCGTGCCATGGCGAGAATATAGCACCACGCTCTCTTTCAATCAATCGATTGATTGAAAGAGAGCGTTGATGAGCACCAACCGGCACTCGCTCTCAAGATGCAGGAGCTTGTCATCGACGCGCGCCTTCCGTCACCGCGGCGTGTCCAGTTTGTCACCGAACGCAGTGCGGCACCTGCGCGACATGCAAAACGCGTAGGATGACGAGCGAAGGCGCCGTGCCAAATTGGCGCTCGTCCTCACTCTCACGGCGCAGACGATCTGGCACCTCGAACTGCTAATATGGCACCAAGACGCACAAAGACTGGCACAGGATCACGAATGATCCGGCCCCGCTCGAACCAATGAAAACGGCAGGCAGGTGACTGTCGGTAGCTTTTACTTGCCCACAGAGGCTCACCCAAGGCGCTCGAATCCTCGCTGGCGGCCAAAACAGCTGACGCGGGAGACCGAGCGGATCAGAGGCAGGGTCTACCGGACACGCGACGATGCTCGTGCCGACGTGTTCGACTACATCGAGCGGCTCCACAACGCCGCCCGCAGGCACTTGGCCATCGGCTACATCAGCCCGGTCGAGTTCGAAAAGAAGATGGGAGTAGCCTAACCGACCGTCCACAGAACCGGCAGCAGGCCAATGCGCTCCCGCCGGCCGCGAATATACGTTTCACCGCTACATGGTCGCTGGCCTCAGCACGGAGGCCGTGAAGAGCTAAACCAACAGGTAAAAAAAGGCGGCTCCGTCAGAGCCGCCCCTTCACATCTCGAGGAGCTCGCTGGCTCCGCCTGAACTCGTTCGTCAGGCCTTACGCTTGTTGAGAGCCTCGATAACGACCTGCTCGATCCCGGGGGCATCGAGCTTGTAGTGGCTGTAGAGGTGCGTCGGCGGGGCAATGAGGCTGTATTCGTCATAGATGCCGTGCCTCACAAGCGGGACCCCAGCGCCTTCATCGGCCATAACCTCGGCTACCGCTGAGCCCAGACCGCCGAGAACGTTGTGCTCCTCAATCGTCATGATGATCTTGGAGCGCGCCGCGGCGCGGAGAATGGCCTCCCGGTCAATGGGCTTGACCGTAGCCATATCGATGACGCCGATCGAGCGGCCTTGAGCATTCAGGCGCCGCGCAACCTCAAGCGATGGATGAACCGGCAGACCACAGGCGATGATCGTCAGTTCGTCCCCCTGCATATGCTCAATCGCCTTGCCAATGGTGAACGGAAGCCCGTTCTCATAGACATCAGGTTCCCGGCCTCGACCGATCCGGAAATAGATCGGCTGATCCCAATCGACCGATGCCTTGATCGCCGATGCCAGCTGGGGGCCGTCCGCGGGCGAGATCACCGTCAGGTCGGCAATTGCCCTCATCGTAGCGATGTCCTCGGTGGCGTGGTGCGAGGTACCGTAGAAGCCCAGTGAGATGCCGGTATGGTGTCCGACCAAGCGAACCTTCTGAGCGCAGTAAGCGACGTCCATGCGGATCTGCTCGCAGCACAGCAGGCCGAGGAAGGACGCGAATGTGGCGACGAAAGGCATATGGCCCGTCGTCGCCAGGCCCGCCGCAGCCGTCACCATATTCTGCTCGGAAATGCCGAACTGGATGTAGCGGTCAGGGAACCTGTCGGCGAACTTGTTGAGGCCGTTCGAGTACTGCAAGTCGGCCGCGCCAGCGATGACGGGGTGCCCCGCTTCGACCAGATCGATAAGAGCGTCCGAGAAGAAGTTAAGACCGGGATTGGCCGCGTTCAGCGCGCGATATTGCCAGGAATTGGGAGACTGTGGCCCGTTCATTGGTTAGATCTCGCGGTTCTTGATTTCAGCGATGGCGCGTTCGGCGTCCGCGGGATCGAGATAGCCCAGGTGCCAACCGGGCTCGGTCTCCATGTAGGAGACGCCCTTCCCCTTGAGCGTTCGCGCGACGATGCAGACGGGCGTCTGCCTCTCGGTGTCTTCCTTGACCTGGCGCAGCAGCGCCGTGAGCTCTGGAAGGTTGTGTCCGTCCACCTCATGGGTCTCCCACCCGAAGGCGCGCCACTTGTCGGCGAGCGGCTCAATTCCCATGACGTCGTCGACTGCGCCGTCGAGCTGGAAACCGTTGCGGTCGACGATAGCGACAAGACGCGACAGCTTGTGATGCGCGGCGAAGGTCGCCGCTTCCCAAACCTGTCCCTCCTGCATCTCGCCATCGCCGAGCATGACGAAAACCGAAAACTCCCGGCCTGAAAGCTTGCCTCCGAGCGCCATCCCCGCGCCGGCAGAAAGCGCATGACCGATCGAGCCGGAGCTGAAATCGACACCCGGAACCTTGCGCATGTCCGGATGGTCGCCGAGAGGGTTGCCCAGACGCGTATAGCCGTCGAGCGTTTCCTTGGAGATGTATCGGTATTCCGCCAGGATCGGGAAAAGGCCGACCGCGGCATGTCCCTTCCCCATCAAGAAGCGGTCACGATCCGGCCAATCCGGCTCTCCGTGACGCAGAGACATGACGTCGTAATAGAGCGCAGCGAAGATCTCCGCGGCGGAGAAGACTGAGCTGTAGTGTCCGACCTTCGCAATCTCGATAAGCCGGATTGTTTCCAGGCGGACAAAGCGGGCCTTCTCGCGCAGCCGCGCAAGTTCTGACGCGGTTAGAACGGGCGCGTTTCTACGCGCACTCGCAGCGGAGAGTGCTGTCATCGGCGATACCTCGATTTCTGAAGAAAGGCGACGCCGCACGTGGCGTCGCCATACTAGGTCAGAGATTCAGTTGTGACTTGAACGGCTTCATCTGGTTAGTCGACGGATCCCAGATTTCAGTGACGTTTTCTTTGGTGATCAGCGGCGACTGGAACAGGATTTCCTTCGGCACCTTCTCGCCTTGCAAAATCTTGGCCGCAACCTCGACGCCCTCCACGCCCATGGGCGTGTATTGCCAGGTGCCATGGAGATCGCCGGCATGAATCGCGGCCATGACTTGCGGCTGGATGCCGTCATACCCCGTGATCATCATGCCTTTGCTGCGACCGGCTTCCTTCGCTGCCTGAAGCGCACCAAGCGCCATATCGTCGTTGTTGCAGTACACGCCGTTGATCTGGCGTTGGGCCTGGAGGAAGTCCTCCATCTTCCGCAAGGCCTGCGAGCGCTCGTAGTTCGCAACCGCATGGCCGACGATCTGGACACCGGCCTTCTCGATCTCTTCGCGCCAGCCCTTGCTGCGCTCCTGGTTCACGACCGAGCCGGTCTTCCCTTCGATCTGAACGACCTTCGCGGATTTCCCGAGCTTGTCGACATAGTACTTGCCGGCGCTGCGCGCGGTGCCGAGATTGTCCGCTGCCAGACGGCAGGTCCAGTCGGAATCGCCAGCCAGCGACGACGAGAGAACAACAAGCGGAATACCTGCCTTGTTGATCTCCTTGATCGCCGGCGTGATGGCCTCAGCGTAGTAGGTTGAGACGATGATGAGGTCCATTCGGCGGGTGACCAGATCCTCCAGATCCTGCACCTGCTTCGTGGGCTTGTCGGCTGCGTCGGCCACCGTGAGATCGAAGCCAAATCGCGCTGCCGTTTCAGTCACGCCACGGCGTTGTGCGACAAGCCACTCGATCGTCGAGAAGCTCATCGAGTAACCGATTTTCTTGCCGGCGAGCTTGGTCTGCGCGTAACTCGATCGCACCACGAAAGGCGACGCGATCAGAGACAATCCAGCCAGTGAAGCGCCGCTTCTCAGAATTCCGCGACGTGTCGGCGCAATAATCCCGTTCTTCTTTTCCATGATAGCTCCTCCCGTTGGACTGTTATTTCTTCAAGCGAGAGCGAATATCGCTCATGATCACGGCCACCACGATGATGACGCCCTGCAGAAGCATTTGAACAAATGGAGAAATACCCATCAGGTTGAGGATATTTCCGAGAACAGCGAGGATCAGGACACCGAGGATGGTGCCGTGAATGCCGCCAACACCGCCGTCGAAGGTGGTGCCCCCAATCAAGGTCGCGGAGATGGCATCAAGTTCGATGAGCTGCCCGGCGTTTGGCTCAGCCACCGTAAGGCGGCCAACCACCAGGACACCGGCTAGCGCAGCGAGGAAGCCGCTGATGGCGTAGACGCGAATCTTTACCCAATCTACCGGGATACCGTAGAGGCGAGCAGCCTCCTCGTTGGCACCAACCGCATAGATGTGCCGGCCGAAACGCAGCCCACCCAGCACATATGCCACCACCGCCCACACAGCCGCTGCAATGATGACCGGCATGGGCACTGGGCCCACATACCCGGAGCCGATGAAGGAGAACCACGCCGGCGGCTGGCGCAGAACGATATTTGCGCCATCGGTGACAATGTAAACGATGCCACGGGCAAAGATCAGCATCGCCAACGTAGCAATGAAGGGCTGGAGCCGAGCCTTGGTGATAAGAATTCCGTTGACCACGCCCAAAGCAGTTCCGGCCAACAAGGCGAGGAGGATTGCGAGCAGCGGGCTCTGCGGACTGACCATGCCTATGATCATCGCGGAGACGCCCAGGACGGATCCGACAGACAGGTCAATTCCCTTATTGAGAATAACCACCGTCATGCCGATCGCAACGATCGCCATCGGCGCCGCACCACGAAGCAGGTTCATGATGTTGCGGACTTCAAAGAAGTACGGCGATGCGATTGCAGCAGCAAGGATCAGCACGACCAGCGCGACCACGTGACTGTATCTCAACAAAGTCCTGCCGATACGGCGCAAGGACGCTGCCCCCTCGTCCGGACGCTTGGCAACGATCGCGCTTTGAGTGCTGGCCATTCTTTTCTCCTCCCGCTTGCCCGCAGTCGGCTCTCTGATGGAAAGCCCTGCGCAGGGCCCTTGCGCGGGTCCCCGTTCGGCAAAATCTTCGTTTGCAAAAACGTTTTTTTACGAATATGCGGCTTAGCGGAAGGCTGTCAATAGCCTTTTACGATTGTGCAGCGCCACGTACGTTTCTGCTGCGTCGCAGAAATTTCCTGACGACGCCGGCCTACCAGCCACCCCATCACGCTTCGACGGTTGAAGCGGCTTGCATTTGGGAAAGAATGGCGCCTATATCAGTGAAATCTAGAAAAACGATTTTGTGGAGGAACGCTTGTCAGAGGCATCGACATCAAGCGCGCGAAAGCAGCGCTCCACCAAGGTCAAAAGCCTTCAAGAGGCGGCCGGATTGGTCAAGGATGGCGCAAGGATCGCTCTCGGCGGGTTCGCTATCTATCAACGTCCGATGGCCTTTGTTCGCGAGCTGGTTCGACAGAAGCGGCGCGATTTGACGATTGTTGGGGTAACCAACAGCATCGATACCGACATGCTCATTGGCGCCGGCGCCGTCAGTAAGGTCGAAACGAGCTATGTCGGTTTCGAGAAATACGGCCTGGCCAAAAATTTCCGCCGCGCTTGCGAGCAGGATGGCTTCGACATCGTCGATTATCCGGAGTTGCTGAGCTGGGACCGCTTCCGGGCCAGCCAGGAAAACCTGGCGTTCTGGCCAGCTCAAGGGCTCGGCGGCACCGACGTCGTTCGGCTCAACCCCGATATCAAGGCGTTCAATTGTCCGATCTCAGGGGATCCCCTGCACGCCCTGCCGGCAGCTGCTCCCGATGTGGTCGTGGTGCACGCGTTGGCGGCCGACGTCTACGGCAACATCGTCATGCCAACCTACCGCAATCTGCCGCAGAGTTTGGATATTACGCTCGCACGCTGCTGCGACACGGTCATCGTGACGGTCGAGAGGATCGTCAGCGAGAACTATCTGAAGCGCCACGCTTATACCGTTGAAATTCCGGCCGTGCGCGTCAGCGCTGTCTGCGTCGCCCCCCTCGGGGCACACCCGACCTCCATGCTCGGCCGCTATCAGGACGATGAGAAGCACTGGCAGGCCTATGTCGAGGCATCGCAGTCAGTTGAGACCTTCGCAAGCTATCTCGACGAATTCGTCCACCAAACCACGGACAACGCCGCCTATCTCGACAAGATCGGCGGCGCGCATCTGGCCTCCCTCATGCAGGTGGATACCCAGAAATGACAGCCTCAGATTACACGCTCAATGAACTGCTCGTCGCCAACCTGGCCCGTGACCTGAAGGATGGCGAGCTTGGCTTCACCGGCCTGGCGACAGGCGCAGCCGCGGCACTGTATGCAACCGCGATTCCGCTCGTTGCAATGGAGCTCGCCCGGCGCATCCATGCGCCGAATCTAACGGTCCTGCTGGCCGGGTGGGTCCACAATCCGGATTTGTCGGAACTCGACCAGTTGCCCGACGCCGAATTCGATGAGCGCCTTCGGGATCTGCCCTGCGAATCCCAGCTCCTCACCTATCCCGGTCAGTTCAGCCTCCGACGCGGGAATATCAGTTTCGGCTTCGGCTCCGGCGTCCAAATCGATCGAGTTGGCAACATCAACAGCGTGTGCATCGGCGATCACAAGCGTCCGAAGGTGCGTTTGGTTGGCCCCATTCTGTTGCCGGAGCACTTTTCGATGTTCGGGCGGGAATACGTGATGATGCCTCGGCACGACAGCCGCACCATCGTGGAAAAGGTCGATTACGTCGCCGGCGTCGGCTATCCGGGTGGCCTCGAAGGGCGCCGTAAGCTGGGGCTTCGTCGGGGTGGCCCCGAATTGGTCATCACGCCCAAATGCTTCTTCGATTTCGACAAGCAGGAGGGTCGCATGAAGGTGCGATCGATACATCCCGGCGTGTCCCGCGACGATCTGAGGGCTTCGACTGGATTTGACCTCGGCAACCTCGACGAAGTTCCCGAGACGCCGGTCCCGACTGACGAGGAAATCTCGATCATTCGCAATGAGATCGATCCGCGGGGAATCCTCCTGGGCCCGACGCAAGCCGCAGCTTGAGCCGGAATTCACCGCATCGGACCCGCACCTTCCCCGAGGATTTCATGATTTCCGGCCGCACAAAATTGTTCTGTATTGTCGCAGATCCGATTGGACATGTGAGAACACCTCAAATGTTCAACGCGCATCTCGAAAAATGCGGGATCGACGCCGTTTTGGTTCCTGTGCACGTCACCCCGGACAAGCTGTCTGAGGTGGTTCAGGGACTGCGTTCGGTATCGAATCTGAGGGGCATCGTCGTGACGGTGCCCCACAAGATCTCCATGCTCGAGTTCTGCGACGAGTTCGACGCGTCGGCGAGCATCGCCGGTGCCGTCAACATTCTGCGACGCGACGCAAGCGGTCGAATGACGGGGGCGAATTTCGACGGCGTCGGCTTCCGCCAGTCCCTTGAGGATGCCACCGGCAGCATCGCCGGAAAGTCGATCTATCTCGCCGGGGCTGGAGGCGTGGCGCGCGCGATCGCCTTCAGCCTTGCCGACGCCGGCATCAGGCATCTCAGCATCTGCAACCGCTCGCAGAACAAGGCAGAGGAGCTGCTTGCTGCCGTGCAGAAGCGGTTTCCTGACGTCGGAACCAGCGTCGCGGACGATCGACCCGAACTCTTTGATGTAGCAGTGAATGCGACATCACTGGGTCTAAAGGCGTCCGACGGACTGCCTTTCGCTATCGATCGGCTCAAGGCTTCGGCAGTCGTTGCAGACGTCGTGATGGAACCAATCATGACAAAGCTGCTCACAGCTGCCGAAAAGAAAGGGCATCAGATCGTGAGAGGCGACGCTATGCTCAAATTCCAGCTGCAGTCCTGGGTCGAGTTTATCGACAACTGTCCGTCGCTTGGTCCGATGCCGAGCGTCACTATTCCCCAGACAAATCCGGCTTCCCTCGTCGCCCCCGCGAATCAGATCGGCCACGCCAAGGTGGCCGGTCAGCGCTGACGCCCTCCATAGTCGAGACCCACTCATGATCATTTTCGGATCGCCAAGCCGCTACGTGCAGGGCCCAGGCACGCTGAATATGCTTGGAGCAGAGCTCACTCGATTGGGTAAGAGCGCGGCTCTGGTCGTCGACGCCGGGGTTCAGGCGATCCTTCTGCCGGCGATTGCCAGCAGCTGTGAAAACGCGGGCGTCTCGCTCAGTGTGATCTCATTCTCAGGCGAGTCATCGCCTGAGGGGATCGCTGCGCTTGAGGAGCAACTGGGCGGGCTTCGGCCAGAGATTGTCGTTGCAGCCGGTGGCGGCAAATGCATCGATTCTGGCAAGGCACTCAGCGGTCGCCTCAACAGCCACATCGCGACGATACCGACGATCGCATCAAATGATTCTCCCACCAGTCACATTTACGTCCTCTATGACGCAGAGCATCGGCTCCTGAGCGTCGAAAAGCTCCCCACGAATCCGGATCTTGTCCTCGTGGACACGGACATCATCGTTCGGGCACCCGCGGTCTTTCTCAGGGCGGGGATCGGCGACTGCCTGGTGAAGAAGTACGAGGTCGAAGCCTGCGTCGCCGCTGCAGGACGTAATGTCTTCGGTTCGGGCCCGTCCATGGCAGCTTTGGCAATGGCTCGCAGCGCCTACGACATTCTCCGCGCCGACGGTCTCGCCGCCCTCAACGCCGTCGCCAAGCAACAGACGGACGCTTCATTCGAGCGCGTGGTCGAGGCCTGCGTGCTGCTTTCCGGCCTTAGCTTCGAGAATGGCGGGCTTTGCATCGCGCACGCGATGACAAGAGGTCTCTCCGCAGTCAAGCCGGTGGCAAACGCCCTGCACGGCCTTCAGGTGGCCTATGGCGTCACGGTTCAGCTCGTGCTGGAGGGTCGTAGCGAAGAATTCCTGGCTGATCACGCAGCGTTCTATCGCGAGGTTGGCTTGCCTCTGACTCTTGTCGATCTCGGCCAATCCGACATCACGCAGGACTCATTCGAAACGATAGCCGGGTTGACGCTGGCGGCCCCCCACATGGCGAATTTTCCTTCGCCAGTCACGGCACCGCAGTTTGTCGCCGCGATGCGTAAAGCAGAAGCGATCTTCGCCTGATTCCGGACGGCGGCTCAGGCGATGCCGTAGCCGCCGTCGACCGGAAGAATGACCCCTGTCACGTATCGCGCCGCGTGCGACGTCAGGAACGCGACCACGTCAGCAACATCGCTTGGCTCACCCCAGCGTTTCATCGGCAAGCGGGCCATGATGGCTTCACTTCGTTCTGGGTTTTCCAAGGCTCCGGCCGAAAGGCGCGTTCTAATCCAACCAGGGGCCACCGCGTTCACGCGGATTCCTTGGTCCGCGAAAGCCACGGCGAGCGAGCGGGTCAGCTGCACGATCGCACCCTTGCTCGTGGCATAGGCCGGGTTACGCCCTGAGCCAAAGAAGCTCCACATCGAAGCAATGTTCACAACACTGCCGCCCAAACGCGCAAGCGCGTCTCTGAACGCGGTTGTCACCAGCATGGCCGAAGTCACGTTGACATCCATGACTTTGCGAAAACCGTCCGCCTGAAATTCACGGCCCTCATGGAGGATGATGCCGGCGCAGTTCACCAGCACTGTCGCCTCCGCGGCTGATGCGGCGAATTTTGCAATCGCGTTGGCGTCGGTGACGTCGAGCTTCACGAACTCCAGCGACGCAGGAAAGTCCTGATCACGGTCAAGCCCACAGCAGATGACACGGTGGTTTTGGGCCAGCTTCTCGGCGCATGCGCGCCCAATCCCGGTTCCGCCACCGGTGACGATCGCCAATGTTTTCACTGGAAAGCCTTCATCTCGTTTCACGCTGAAGCGGAACTTCGGATCAGCAGGTAAAGCAGTGCCCGGACCGGCCCGACTGACCGGTCCGGGGGCTACTCCTAGTGCGTCGGAGCGTTCACCGGCCTGCCGCTAACGATCATGCTGACTACCTGGTCGTGATCGACGGCCTTCGTGTCGACCACGTCGACGAGATTGCCATTTTTCATGACGGCGATCCGATCGGCGATCGTGAAAACGTGCTCCAGGTTATGGCTGATGATCAGAACCGAAAGCCCCTTCTCCCGAAGGCTGTCGATCAACTCGAGAACCTTTCGGCCCTCGTCGACGCCCAGAGCCGCCATCGGCTCGTCCATGATGAGCAACTTCACGTCATTGAGCAGCAGTCGGGCGATCGCAATCGATTGACGCTGCCCTCCCGACATTGCTCGTACCGGGCTCTCGACCTCAGGAAGCTGGAGGCCGATCCGCTCGAGGAGATCGGCCGTCTGGCTCCGCATCTTTGCCCGATCCAGCACCGGGAAGATGCCGAACCGCTTGGTCTGGAGCTCGCGGCCCAAGAAGATGTTCTCCTGAACGTTGAAGACATCCACAAGGCCCAGATGCTGGTGCAGTGTTTCGATGCCGAAGTTGCGAGCATCGGCAGGGCTGGTGAGCTTGATCTCTGCCCCTTTCATCCGCATCGAGCCCTCGTCGGGCATCATGACGCCAGAGAGCATCTTGATGAAGCTGGACTTGCCCGCGCCGTTGTCGCCGACGAGCGCGACAACCTCGCCCGGACGGATTTCGAGGCTGACGGATTTCACCGCCTTGAGTCCACCGTAGCTCTTGCACAATCCGCGAACCGAAAGAAGCGAGCGCCCTTTCGGCTGCTTGGCCTGATCGACGAATGCCATTGATGACTCCTCCCGAGGTTTCAGAATTTTTTGAGTTCAGTCTTAGGCGGACCGGCCCCCACCGATCGCCCAGCCGGCTGATGTCATCTTGCCGGCCGTATCGACCGACCAGAACTCGACTTCCATCGTCCGGTCTGCGGCAATGCTACGAACCACCGCGCGCAATTCGATGACCTCGCCACTCTTGACCGGCGCCAAAAATGTCGCGCCGAGCCGTCCATTCGACAGGAATGGCTCGCCGAAGAACGAAACCATCATTTCCGAGAACCAGCAGACCTGGATCATGCCGGACATGATGGTCGTGTCGAACCCGGCCGCTTTGGCGACGTCCGGATCAGTATGAAGGTTTTTCCAGTTCTCGTTGGCGCCGACGAACATCGACATCTGATCCTGGTGGATCTTCTTCGTCATGATCGGCAGCAGCGCACCAGTCTCACGCACATCCGCGGCGCTTTTCGCCGCCGTTCCGTTCGCTGGCCATTGACCGCTGACACGCCTGCCAGACAGAAGATCGGCCGGCTTGGGATCAGAATCCTCGAGCGGCTCGAGCGTTGTCACGATCTCAACGCTACGCTGCCTGAGGAGCAAATTGCCCTTGCTGTCGCGGGCCTCCCCTTCAAGCACCACGCTGGGCCTGCCCTTGCGGACGAATTTTTCCGTGTACTCGCCGCGCAAGGCGACGAGATCATCGAACCGCACGGGAGCGTGAAACCAGATATCCTCCTTGAGATGGACCGCCTTGATCCCCTGCGGGTCATACTTCTCCATGAAGATATGCAGCAGCTTCTTGGCGATGCCTGAACTGTGGGCCAGCGGGCCGCACACCCCCGGGGCCTTGAAGTAGAGCGGGCTCCAGTCATCGACCGCGAAAGCGAAGCCCTTGACGAAATGGTCGTCGACCCGGAACGGCGTCGGCCCGAACGTTTCTCCAACCTCGATCTGCTGGAAATTCTGCTGCTTCAAGCGCCTTCTCCCGAGAACGGGCTTGACCTCGCTTGAGGCGTGCCCGATTAATAAAAAATCGTTTTTTCAGGATAAGAAGTCCGAGAACGATGTCAACAAGCTTTCGGAGGAACGCGGGTTATGCAGGGTGCGCTGGCTGGGCTGAAGGTCCTCGACTTGTCGCGATACATCGCAGGCCCCTTCTGCGGCATGCTGCTCGGCGACATGGGAGCGGACGTCATCAAGATCGAGACGCCGGAGAAAGGAGAGAATACTCGGGCCTTCCACCCGCGCGTTGCCGATTCAAGCCTCTACACGATGGTTTTCAATCGCAATAAGCGGAGCATGACTCTCAATTTCCGCCATCCCGAAGCGCAAGCCGTCCTGCGAGACCTGATGCAGCAGGCTGATGTTGTGATCGAGAACTTCCTGCCCGGCACGCTCGAAAAAATGGGTTGCGGCTGGGACGTTGTGAGCAAGCTCAATCCGCGACTGATCATGACTCGGATCTCTGGCTTCGGTGCCAGCGGGCCCTACTCCAATGAGCCCTGCTTCGACATGATCGCTCAGGCGATGTCGGGCATCATGGATCTCACCGGCCAGCCGGACGGCCCTCCTACGATGGCCGGAACTTTTGTCGCGGACTATTCGACAGCGCTTTATGCAGCGATCGGGACGATGGGCGCGCTACAAAGCCGCGAGCGAACCGGCGCCGGCCAAATCGTCGAGACAACGCTTCTAAGCAGTTCGCTCTCTCTCCTGGTCACCGCAATCCCGAAATTCATGCTCTTCGGTCAGGGAACCACACGCAATGGCAACCGCGACCGCTTTGTGGCTCCGAGCAACACGTTTCCGACTGCAGACGGTGATTGGGTCATCCTTCAAGCACCGGAGGATAAGTTCAAGTTCCTCGCTGCTGGCATGGGACGGAATGATCTAGCCATTGATCCACGGTTTGCGAGCAACGCAGCCCGTCTGGAAAACGTCGAGGCCCTCGAGCAGGAGATCGCAGCCTGGACCTCAACGCAGAGCACTGATGCAGTTCTGGCCATGCTGAAGGAAGGGCGAATTCCGAGCGCCAAGGTCGCAACGATCGCCGACGTCGTGAACAACCCACAAGTTCGGCACAACGGCAACATCATCTGGACGAAGCACGGCGAGCACGACGTCCCCATGCAGGGGTTCACGGTGAACTTTAGCGAAACCCCGATGGCGCTCCAACGCTCCTGCCCCGGAATCGGCGAACATACGGAGGAAGTCTTGAGCGAATGGCTGAACCTGTCTTCGTCAGACGCCCAGCGGCTGCGCGAGGCCAAGGCGATCTGAAGGCTTTCTCTCCCAGGACATACAGCCAAGCGGGCTTCGGTCCCGCCCTCCGACCGCAAAGGTGCAGCAGGGATTTTGCTAGCCCGCTACAATCAGTCCGTTAGGTGACAATCATGCTCGAGCTCAACGACCCGTCGCTTTTTCGCTCGCAGTGCTATGTTGACGGTGCCTGGATCGGCGAAGGCGCCGATGTCGTCGACAACCCGG
>NZ_JBSHIO010000027.1:0-25219 GCF_053618995.1 Allobosea sp. NPDC055594 | reverse complement strand
CCGGGCCGCGGCTTCCTCCCCTGGAGGCTTTCGGACGCCGGCCCTCAGCCCGGTCAGACCCCGCCCGCACGGACCGGCATCCGAAACCCTTCACAGCAGCAGACTTTTGCTGTCAACCCGCAAAGTGACATCGAGAGCGTAGCAGCTGGGCGACCGAAATCGACCTCATCCGGGGCCCTGCCCCGTTGTAAAACGCAGCCAGTCCACATTGAGGCCAGTTTCGGGCGGCTGAAAGGGAACGCTCACGCGGCACCCATCAGAAACAGCATCGCGCGGACTAGCGCCCGACGAAGAGCCCCGCGCTCCGGCTCACAAGGCACACTGGCCCTGCGCCATGAGCGGAACTCGGATCGCTGCCAAACTCGGATCGCTGCCAAGAGTTTCAAGACCTCGGTTTCGGCACTTCTGGGCATTCGCGCGTTGCCGGAAAGCGGACATTCCCGTTTTATGCCGAGCAGTCCGCCGCTGTGGTTTCGTTCTTGTCGCGGCTAGGGCGCGAACTTGAGCCGTCTTCGCGACGTCCGCCTGAAGACGGATGCCTTGATGCCCATAGTTAACGTAAGGTAACTATGGCGCATTTCCTGGGCTGGAGCAGAGCGTCGCGACTGCTCGCTGCTGGAGATGTCGACGACGCTGGAGGCTTGCATGGGCGCGGTGAGGTCGATGGCGATGTCATCCAGCACGGATGCGATTACTGTGCTCCTGCTGTTGGCCATGTCCATGACAGCAACTCCCGGTTCGGCCAACGCGACGGAGGCACCCCGCGTATTGGCACAGGCGGCCAGCCAGGCCTGGCCCGCAAGGGTCGATACCAATCCACGCGGTGTCAGCATCGAGGCGCGCGCCTCAGGCGGCACGGCCCATTTGACCGGCGGATGCGCCACGGCTCTGCTCAGCCCCGGGCTTTGGATGACGCTGTTCAATCCTCCCGGCCTGCCCCGGGTCGACGGTCGGCGAATGACGATGAATTTCGCCGTCACGGGCGGTTTCGGTAGCCAGGCCTTCAAGGCCAGGATGCGATATGAGGCGTCCGGCGATTCCTGGCCGTCTGAAGGGCCGATGCCACCGGACTTCCTCAGCGCCTTCGAAGCGGGAGGCCTCCTGACGATTTCCGATCCGACGGGACGGAAGCTGGCCAGTTTCAGCCTGCGAGGCGCAGAGGAAGCCACCCAGCTGATGCGCCGGGTCTGCGGCTTGTGACGGAGCGTTCGCACCTGGCCCCGGAGTGATAGATGCGCGGAGCATGGGTCATCGCATTCGCAATCTCGGTCCTCATGTCGGGCGGTCCCTCCATCGCGGAAAACGGCGGCCGCGGGCTGCTCGGCGAATGGACCGGGACGTTCAGCTGCGACGGTGTGCTCCAGAGCGCCACGATCCTCTTCGCGAATGAGGCCGGCAGGCGTCTTGGAGGCGGTTTTCGTTTCGAGGACCAGGCTCTGCGGGACCACCGATCGGTCGCTTTGTCGTGACGGCCCATGCCTTGCCGGGCGGCGAGTTTCGCGTATCGCCGGGGCGCTGGCTGTTGCAGGCCAGGGGATATCCCTCGCTGGCCTTCACGGTCCGTCGCTCGCCCGATGGGCAACGCCTCGCAGGATCGTTCGACAATCGACGCTGCGGCACGATCGAGCTCGCCTATGCGAGACCCGTCGATGCTGCTCAGCCGCGGCCTCCGGCGACGCCTGGCTCCGCGCCGAGCGGGGCCATGCGCGGGCGAGATGGGGACAACAAGCCAGGCTCGCAGGATTGCGAAACCCTTCCGACAGCCTGCGCCCGCAGCGATTGCGCCGACATGGTGCGCTATACTCCGCGGATAAGCGGTTCTGCGAATCAGCCGGGGCGCTTTGCGAACCGGGAACTGATCAAGGCCTGCGAGTCCGCCTACCAGGCGATCGATCCGGTCAAGGCGCCCGAATGCTATTCCGGGCTGGCCGCCCTCGGCCGCTGGAAGACGACCGTGACCAGCCTCGCGCAGGAGCACCCGAACTGCGAGGCCTTTGCGGGCGCGCTCAGGCGGATGATCGCGCACAACTTCCCAATGCAGGTCGGGATGTGGCGTCGCTACCCGGCGCTCGACTGCCCCAATGTCGACCGGATCGCCTCGTCGATGTATTATGGGTGGTCGAAGGAGTTCCTAGACGCGGCCAAGCGCCGGCTGGCCGGTGACACGGCGCGCGCGGAGACCTCCGACGAGGTGAAGGAGCTGCGCCGTGAAGCACAGGCGCTGAAGGAGGCCGTGGCCGATCTGACCCTGGAAAATCGCCTGCTCAAAAAAAGCATGCTGGCGGATGGGGAAGACGACATATGAGGTATCCCCCATCCGAGAAGGCCGAGATCATCCGGCTCGTCGAGGCCGCCCATCTGCCGGCGCGGCGTACGCTCGACAAGCTCGGCATCCCGCGCGCCACGTTTTGCCGCCGGTACGACCGCTATCTGACCGGCGGGGTCGAGGCGCTGGCCGATCATCGTTCAAAGCCGGACCGGATCTGGAACCGGATTCCCGACCCGATCCGGGCCGAGATCGTCGAGATGGCGCTGCGCGAGACTGAACTCAGCCCGCGCGAGCTGGCGGTGCGCTTCACCGACGAGAAGAGCTACTTCTTCTCGGAAGCGTCGGTCGATCGGCTGCTGAAGGCGCATGATCTCATCACCAGCCCAGCCTATATCGTCATCAAGGCGGCGTCCGAGTTCTGGCCTGCTGCCGGTTTCATGAAACACCCAATCTCGGTGTCCACGAAACCGGCAGCAGGCCAAAGCAATGAATTTTGGTCGTTCGGCCCCCTACCTAAGCCGCGCAGCGCGCGGCCTTGCGCTGCGTCGGCCAGGGACGGCTCTAACCGAGGTTAGCCGGAGATTGCGGCTACAAAGCTTGCGGCCATCGCTCCAGCGATCCGGCCGCTGAAGCAAGAGGGGCCGACCATCATGCCTTCCAACGGCTTGAGCCCGGCGATATGGCCGCCCGCCATCCCGGCGGTCTCACCGGCGGCATAGAGTCCCGGCAGGCAGCTGCCATCGCCGGTCAGTGCCCGGCAGGCCTCGTCGGTCTGGACCCCACCCATCGCCTTGCGGCCGATCGGGAAGAACTGCACGGCGTGGAACGGCGGTGTCTGAAGGGGCTGCAAGCCGGCGAGCGAGCGGCCGGTCGTCGGGTCGTGGTCCTGCCCGGAGGCGAGCAGGGCCTGCCAGGCGGCGACGCTCGCCGTAGCCCCTTCCGGCGCGATGCCGGTGCGCCGCCAGAGTTCTGCCAGCGTCTGCGCTTGCCAGGCATGGGCGGAATGGGCGAGATGGCGGCGGGCCGCCGCGTTGCCGGTTTCGGAGCCCGGCGGGACGTGGTGGTCGTCGACCGTCACCTGCGCCAGCATGGCGTCATCGAAGATCGCCCAGCCGGTCGCCTCCGGCTGTTCGAGCAGGCGCGGCACCGCGACATTGCCGCTGGTCGCCTGGCTCTCGTCATGGAAGCGGACGCCGTCGCGGTTGAGCCAGAGCCAGCCGGTCGCACCGCGCAGCACGACGCCACGCTCGCCGCTCGGGTCACGATAGTCCGGCACGCCGGTGGCATAGCAATAGAGGTCGCCGAGATGGCCGAAGCGCACGCCATGCCGGCCAAGGATCGCGATCGCCTCGCCCTGGGCGCCGGGGCCGCCGCCAGCGAGCACGCGCGGCGCCTGGTCGAGCCAGCGTGCATGGCGACGAATCATCGCGGCATTGGCGGCGAAGCCGCCGATCGCGACGATGACGGCCGGTGCGAGGAATTCCTCGCTGTCGCCCTGGGCATTACGGCAGACGATGCCGCGAACCTTGCCTCCGGTGACGATCAGATCGGTCATCCGCAGGCCGAAGCGCCAGGCCCGGTCGAGCCCGAGGCCAGCCCCGTGCCGCCAGAGTCCGGCCATCAGCCCGGCGCCGCCATTCAGCGGCCGGTGGAAGCGCGGCACGCTGTCGCCTTCGAAATGCCGGAGGTCCGGAAAGGCGATGCCGAGCCCGGCGAGCCATTCGAAGACCTCGGCATTGGCGCGCTCGAAATAGGCCCGGGCCCAGTCGCGGTCGAAATCATGGCCGCCGGCTGAAAGATCGGCGAAGGCGAGCGCCGGCGAATCCGCGACGCCGCGCTCCTTCTGCATGGCGGTGCCCGGCACGCAGGCGCCGCCGCCGGCGAGCCGCGCCGTGCCGCCGAAGCCGACAGCGGCATCGATGCCGATCACCCGCGCCCCGCGCGTCGCCGCCTCGATCGCAGCCGAGGCGCCGGCAATGCCGGCCCCGACGACGATGACGTCCGCGCTGTTGTCTTCCGTCATGGCTGCCTCTCCCCGATGAGCGGCGCTGCAATCAGATCGGCGCTGATCTCGTCGAGCTTTCGGCAGCCGGTCAGCGCCATCGTGCGGTCGAGCTCGGAGCGCAGCAACTCGAGTGCGTGCCGGGCACCGGCCTCGCCGCCGGCTGCGACGCCATAGAGCGGTGCCCGGCCGACCAGGACGCCGCTCGCGCCGAGCGCCAGCGCCTTGAGGATGTCGCTGCCGCGCCGGACGCCGCTGTCGAGCAGCACGGTGGCGCGGCCGCCAATCGCGGCGACGATGGAAGGCAGCAGGTCGATCGGGCTCGCCGCGCTGTCGAGATTGCGCCCGCCGTGATTGGAGACGACGACGCCGTCGCAGCCCAGAGCGACGGCGCGTTCGGCCTCCTCGGGCCGCAGGATGCCCTTGATCACCAGCGCCCGCGGCCAGGCCTGCCGCAGCCGCGCGATATCGTCCCAGGTCACCGACTGACTGAGGCCCGTCCGCCGTGCCATCTCCGCCTGCGCCGCCGCGCCGGCCGCCGGCAGCGGCATGTTGACGACGCGCGGCAGGCCGCCGCTGGCGAGATAGCGCAGTGCCACGCCGATGAGCCAGCGCGGATGCAGCATCGCCTCCGCCATTGCGCCGAGCGATGGGCCCCAGGGCGGCATGAAGCGGTCCCGCTGGAGGTATTCGCGCTGCCCCAGCACCGGCGTGTCGACGGTGACGACGAGCGCCTGGAATTCGAGCTCCCGGGCCCGCGCTACGATCGCCTCGGTCAGGGAGCGATCGTTCCAGAGATAGAGCTGCTGCCAGATCGTCGCCCCGGTCTCGGCGATCTCGGCCATCCCGGTGGTCGAGTAGGTCGAGAGGGTGAAAGGCACGCGGGCCGCCGCTGCGGCGCGCGCCAGGGCCGCCTCGCCCTTGTACCAGAACAGGCCCGCCGGCCCGGCCGGAGCGACCGCGAGCGGCATGGCCTGACGGTGGCCGAAGAGCAGCGCCTCGGTCGAGCGCTCGGCGACGTCGACCAGCACCCGCGGCAGCAGGCGCAGGTTACGGAAACCCTCGCGGTTGCGGTCGCGGGCAAGATCGTCCTCGGTCGCCCGGTCGATGAAGGAAAACAGCCCATGCGGCAGGCGCGCCTTCGCCGCCTGCCGGAGATCCTCGATGTTGAAGCAACGGTCGAGGTGCATGGCTCACAGCTTGGACATCGCGGTTTCCTGGGCGGTGATGAATTCCAGCAGGACCGGCTGGCCTTCCTTGGTCTTGGCGATGCCGCGCGCGATCGCGGCGGCGATCTCCTGCGGCTCGGCGATCCGCTCGGCATAGGCACCGAAGGCGCGAGCCATGTCGCAATAGTTTCCGGAGATCCTGTGAGCGTCATAGAGCTTGATGGCGCTCGGCATGTTCTTCAGCTCGGTGGCCATGCCGCCATTGTTGAACAGGATGGTCAGGATCGGGATGCGCTCGCGCGCCGCGGTCTCGATATCCATGCCGGTGAAGCCGATGGCGGCATCGCCCCAGACATTGATGCAGAGCCGGTCGGGGCAGGCGAGCTTGGCGCCCATCGCGATGCCGAGCCCGTAGCCGAGCTGCGTGGTCTTGCCCCAGCCGATGAAGCTCAGCGGCTCGCGCGAGATCCAGAACGGCGTCAGCTGGTCGCGCGGCCGGCCGGCATCGTTGGTGATGATGGTGCGCTCGTCCTTCGTCGCCTGCATCAGTTCCCAGATGATACGATAGGGCGAGAGCGGCGCCTCGTCGGAGGTCAGCTTCGGCATCCATTCGGCGAGCCAGGCGTCGCGCGCCTGCTTGATGCGGGCGGCGTTCTCGGCGCCCTTCGCCGAGCTGAAGCTGCGTGCCCGCAATTCGCCGATCAGCGCCCGCAAGGCGAGCTTTGCATCGCCGATCACCCCGATTTCGGCGAACACGTCCTTGTTGAGATGGGCCGGGTCGAGCGTCAGATGCACGATGCGCTTACCGGTCGGCACCGGCACGGCGAACAGCGTCTCGGTGAAGCTGCAGCCGATGCCGATGATCACGTCAGCGGCGTCAAGGAAGGTCTTGACCGGGATCGGATAGGTCAGGCCGCCGGAGCCGAGCGAGAGCGGATGGTCTTCCGGGAAGCTGCTCTTGCCCGGCAAGGTGGTCGCGACCGGGGCGGCGATCAGTTCGGCGAGCTCCTTCAGCTCCTCCCAGGCCTGGGCGTAGTGCACGCCCTGGCCGGCATGGATCACAGGGTTGGCGGCGGCGATGATGATGTCGGCGGCCTTGGCGACGTCGTCGGGATCGGGCCCGTAGCGGCTGACCGAGACGGGGGTGTAGTTTTCGGGCTCCGGCAGCTCGGCCGCCCAGAGATCGTTCGGCACCTCGACGATCACCGGCCCGCCGCGGCCATTGCGGACCTGGCTGAAGGCGCGGCGCATGATGTTGGTGACTTCGGCCGGGATGCCCAGCGCCTCGGCCGATTTGCTGATGTCGCGCATGCTGACCGCCGAGCTGAAGTTCGGCTTGATGCCGGCGACGCGCTGCGGATAGCCCTGCGGAATGACGAGCACGGGGACCGAGTCGGCATAGGCCTGCGCCACGCTGCCATAGGAATTCTCGGCGCCCGGACCGTGCTGCATGGCGAAGACGCCGATCTTCCTGCCCGAGCTCAGCCGCGAATAGGCGTCGGCCATGTGCAGCCCGGTGCGTTCCTGCCGCACCACGATCGGCCGGATGCCGAGCAGCGCGGCCTCGTCGATCACCTTGTTCGAGGGGTAGCAGAACAAGAGCTCGACGCCCTCCTTCTTCAGGATCGCGGCCATGGCCTGGGCAACGTTCATCGAGGGCTCTCCGACAAGGGCACGGCAGGCACCGGCTGGCCGGCGGAGCGCGCGGAAGGGTGGTCGCCGGTGCAGGACACCATGCGAATGTATTGCATATAAATACTATTTATTATGTGAAACCGGATCGCGGCGCTTGTCAACGGCCGTTGCCGTTGTCGCGGCGCAGCATGCCGGGGCGGGCCGGTTACGGCACTGCGCACCGCCCTGCTCGGGTGGGGCGCGGCGATGTCATGCTAAGCTTCTGAAAAAACAGACAGATCAGGCGTCAGGCCGGAATCGAACGCGATGCTTCCATGACCAGGGGCGCCAGTTTGCGCTCGGCTTCCTCGAGCGAGAGCCGCGCGCTCGACAAGGCCAGCGTCACCGCCGCGACCGGCGCGCCGCGCGCATCGCGAACCGCCGCCCCGAGCGAGATGTCGCTGTAATACTCGCCATTGGTGGCTGAATAGCCCTTGTCGGCCGTCAGCTTCAGCTTGTCGAGCAGTTCGGGCAGCCGATAGGTCGTGTTCGGCGTGAACGGCCTGAGGTCGGAACGCTCGAGGATATCGCGTGCCTCCGCAGGGTCGAGATAGGCGAGCATCGCGATTCCCGCCGCGGTGCAGAAGGCCGGCAGGCGGGTGCCGATCACCACATTCTCGTTGAAGACGTGCCGGCTGACGATCCGCTGAACGAAGACGACTTCAGTGTCGTCCATGATGCCGAGATTGACCGTCTCGTCTGTCAGCGTATTCAGATGCGTAAGATAGGTCGAGGCGCCGCGGACGATCGTATTGGAGCGCAGGTAGTTGTGCCCAATATCGAGTGTCTTCACCGTGAGTTGCAAGGCCTTGCTGATCGGGTCCTTGCGGAGATAGCCGAGTTCGATCAGCGTGAAGACAAAACGCTGGGCCTCGCTCTTGTCGATGCCGAGATGATTGGCGAGCTGCGTTAGGCCCATCGAAGGCCGCGCCGGGCTGAAAGCGTCGAGCACGCGAAAGGCCTTCTCGACCGAGCGCACATGCAGCGGCGACGGCCGGGCCGGTCCAGCAGCCAGATCCTGTTCCGCCTCGGGGCGCGTTCGACGTGCCATGCCCACCTCCGCTCTTCCCGTAGATTTCCGGTTGACAGAAGGCAATGCCGGTCTCACCATTAATACCAAGTATTGCATAAAAATACACTATAGGCAAACCAGCGCAAGGTCGCCTTGCGCCAGCGTCGTCGTCGCCGCGAAGCCAGGAGAGGAGCCTGGCGAGAGGCCCGAAATCCGACCCTGAAGGCGGGTTCGGCCCATGCGCGGCAAGGCTCCGCCGGCTTCGCCGGCCGACGCCCTGGCTACCCTTGACCACGAACAGAACGGGGAACGACATCATGAGCTCGAAAGACCTGCTTCATCTCTCGCGCCGTCGCCTGCTCCTGGCAGGCGGCGTGGCCGCGACCGGGCTCGCCGCCCCGGCGGTGTGGACCTCGGCCTGGGCCCAGTCGCGGCGCATCGTCGTACGCGATCCCGGCGGGCCGTTCTCCAATGCCTTCAAGGTCGCCTTCTTCGAGCCCTTCAAGAAGGAGACCGGCGTCGAGGTCGTCGGCGTCAGCTCGGCCAACGAACCGGTCAGCCAGATCAAGGGCATCGTCCAGTCCGGCGCCAAGACCTGGGACATCGCCGGCGGCATCAGCATGGCGACGGTGCATCAGCTGAAGACCGATGGCGACTATATCGAGCCGCATCGGCTCGACGACGATCCGGTGATCAAGGAGATCCCGGCCGAATTCCGCAACGAGCTGGCGATCGGCGTCGAGGTCTATACGACCGCGCTGGGCTACCGCACCGACAAGTACAAGGACAAGGCGCCGAAGACCTGGGCCGACTTCTTCAACGTCGCCGAGTTCCCCGGCCGGCGTGCCATGCGCAAGAACCCGGCCGACACGCTCGAGATCGCGCTCTTCGCCGACGGCGTCACCAAGGACCAGATGTATCCACTCGACATCGAGCGCGCTTTCAAGAAGCTCGGCACGATCAAGCCGCATGTCAGCGCCTGGTGGACCTCCGGCGCGCAGGCGACGCAGATGCTGGCCACCGGCGAGGTCGACATGATCCCGACCTGGTCGTCGCGCTCGGCCGCCGCAGCCGAGCAGGGCGCCCCGATCGCGATCTCCTATGACAACAACATCTGGGGCACGGACGTCTGGGCGATCCTCAAGGGCGGCGCCAATGTCGAGATCTGCCGGGAGTTCATCCGCTTTGCCTCGGACGCCAAGCGCCAGGCGGCGCTCGCGCCCTTCATCGTCAACGGGCCGACCAATCCCAATGCCTACAAGCATATCGACGAGGCGCGGGCCAAGCATCTGACCACCAACCCGGCCTATCGCGGCAACAGCCTGCAGATCAACGACGCCTTCTGGGCCGCCAACCGCGACAAGGTTGCGGAGCGCTTCAACGCCTGGCTGCTGACCTGAGCGCGGCGGCGCGCGGCCGGATTCCCGGTCGCGCCCCGCGCTCCGGCCAGCCATCCGACGATAGCCGCGGCGCATGCGGGGCACGCGCCCGCCGCCGCGCAGACGCGATCCGCGTCCAACCGATCCAGGGGCGATGACGAACGAGAAGAGCATGTCGACCGGGGCAATGCCGGCCCCGGAGAAACTGGTCGTCGCAGGGCTCACCAAGCGCTATGGCGACTTCACCGCGCTGCACCCGACGGATCTGACGGTCCGCGCCGGCGAGTTCATGACCCTGCTCGGCCCTTCAGGCTCGGGCAAGACCACGCTGCTGCTGATGGTCGCCGGCCTGCTCCAGCCCGATCAGGGCCGGCTCGCCATCGACGGGCGCAACGCCACCTACGCCCCGCCCTGGGAGCGCGGCATCGGCATGGTCTTCCAGAACTATGCGCTCTTTCCGCATCTCAGCGTCTTCGAGAACATCGCCTTCCCGCTGCGCATGCGCCGGGTTGACGAGGCGCAGATCAAGGCGGCGGTTGGCCGGGCGCTCGATGTCGTGCGCCTGCCCCATGTCGCCGACCGGCTGCCGCGCGCGCTGTCCGGTGGCCAGCAGCAGCGCATCGCGCTGGCGCGCTGCCTGGTCTTCGAGCCCAGCCTGATCCTGATGGACGAGCCGCTCGGCGCGCTCGACAAGAAGCTGCGCGACCAGCTCCAGCTCGAGATCAAGCATCTGCACCGCCAGATCGGCACGACGATCCTCTATGTCACCCATGACCAGCAGGAGGCGCTGACCATGTCGGACCGCGTCTGCCTGATGAATGGCGGGCGCATCGAGCAACTGGGGGCGCCACAGGAGCTCTATTTCAGGCCGCGCACCCATTTCGCCGCCGATTTCCTCGGCGAATCCAACTTCATCGAGGCGAAGGTGGCGAGGCGCGAGGGCGAGGTTCTCGAACTGGCCTGCGCCGGCCAGGAGCGCCTCATCCGCGCCAATGCCGGCGCGGGCGAGGCCGCCGGTGCCGGGGTCAGGCTGATGGTCCGGCCCGAGAGTCTGTCGGTGACCTCGCAGCTGCCAGCGACCGGCAACGTCCTGGCCGGCACCCTGCTGGAGACGCTGTTCGTCGGCGGCACCACGCGCCAATATATCGCGCTGGACGGGCTCGGCACCGTCTTCTGCCTTGAATTGACGGCGCCGGCGGCGCGGCAGCTTGTGGCTGGCGACAAGGTCTTCGTCAGCTGGGCCGAGGAGCGCGGCGTCGTGCTCGCCGAGGATTCCGGGGGGCAGTCGTGAGCCGGGCCGTCGTCGCGCGCGACTGGAGCCGGCCGGGCCTTCTGTCCGGCGCGGCCGGTCGCTGGCTCAAGGGCCTGCCTGTTCTGCTCTTCCTGGCCGCGCTGATGTTCGTGCCGGTGGGGCAGCTCCTGTCGCTGAGCTTCCGGGCCGGCGATGGCAGCTTCAGCCTGGCCCATTACGTCCGCCTGTTCACCGCTGACGTCTATGTCAATGTCATGCTGGTGACGCTGAAGATCGCGGCCTGGACCACGGTCGCGACGGTGCTTGCCAGCTATCCGGTGGCCTATCTCGTGGCGACCCGCTCGCGGCGCGCCAAGTCGGGCGTGATGTTCTGGGTGCTGCTGGCGTTCTGGACCAGCTTCCTCGTGCGCACCTTCGGCTGGCTCGTTCTGCTCGGCCGGCAAGGCATGATCAACCAGTTCCTGCAGGCGCTCGGCCTGATCGATGTGCCCGCGAACCTGCTCTACACCCTGCCGAGCGTCATCGTCGGCATGAGCCATGCTATGATCCCGCTCTGCATCCTGACCATGGTCTCGGTGATGGAGACGATCGACCAGAACAGCGTGAAGGCTGGGCTGACGCTGGGCGCCCGGCCGGGCAGCGCCTTCTGGCGGATCTATTTTCCGCTTTCCCTGCCCGGCGTCGCCGCCGGCGGCCTCCTGGTCTTCATCACATCGCTCGGCTTCTTCATAACCCCGGCCTTCCTCGGCGGCCGCTTCGAGACGATGATCACCCAGGTCATCATCGAGCAGATCCAGGAGATGCTAAACTGGTCTTTCGCCGGGGCCCTGTCGATGCTGCTGCTCGCGGTCGCGCTGGTCATCTTCTATGTCTACGACCGGCTGCTCGGCCTCTCGACCCTGGCCGGCGGCGGGAGCGCGCCGGCGCGTGGTGGTGCCGGGCTCTCGGGCTGGCCGGCGCGCCTCGGCCTGAAGCTCTGCGCTGGCCTCGGCCATGTCACCGATGCCGTGCTGTTTCCTGCCTGGCGCAGCCGGACCGCCGGCGAGCGGCCGCGCTCCGCCTACGGGCCGGCCGTGCAGTGGGTGATCGCGGTCGGCGTCGTGCTCTTCCTCTGCCTGCCCGCCTTCATCATGGTTCCGGTCTCGTTCACCGGCGGCGGCACCATCGACTGGCCGCCGCGCGGCTTCGACCTGAAATGGTACCATGCTCTGTTCGAATCGCCGCTCTGGGCCCAGGCGGCGCTGCGTTCGCTGCTCGTCGCACTGGGCACGGCGACGCTCGCCATGCTGCTGGGTACGCCGGTCGCCTTCCTGCTCGCCCGCGAGAACATGCGCGGCAAGACGGTCCTGCTGGCGCTGATCCTGTCGCCGCTGATCATTCCGCGCATGATCATCGCGGTGGCGCTGTTCTACGCCTATGCCAAGCTCGGCCTCGTCGGCAGCTATACCGGGCTCATTCTCGGCCACACCGTGCTCGCCATCCCCTATGTGGTGATCACCGTGATGGCTGTGCTGAAGAACTATGATCCGCGCTACGATCAGGCGGCCTGGAATCTCGGCGCGCCGCGGCTGGCGACGCTGCGCCGCGTCACCCTGCCGCTGATCCGGACCGGGCTGATCTCGGCCTTCCTGTTCGCGTTGATCACGTCCTTCGACGAGTTGACCCTGGCGCTGTTCGTCACCGGCGGGCTGACGACGACGCTGCCGAAGCAGATGTGGGACGATGCGCTGCTCAGCGTGACGCCGACGCTGGCGGCGGCCTCGACCCTGCTCCTGCTGCTGGTGACGCTGCTGATCGGTTTCGTCGGCTGGCTGGAGAGGCGCTCGGCGCGCTGAGCGGCCGGCCGCCCCTCCCTTCGAGGCCTCTGCAAAACCCGGGAACGCCGCGAAAACCCCTTTCCCTTGTGGGGAGGGGCAGGGGGGCGAAAAATTGGGGCGCCCCGCGGCAAGGGCAAGGCGATCCGCTCCTACAAGCAAATGCGAACCCGGTCGCTCGCCCCGCTTCCCCAGACGGGGGAAGGGGGGCGTTTCGCCGCGCTTTCGCGGAGGCCTCCTTCGAGAGCCGGGCGACGCGTCACATCGTGTAGTTCAGCCCGAGCCGGCCGCCATCGGGATAGATCGTCTGGCCGGTGATGTAGGAGGCGTCGTCGCTCGCCAGGAAGGCGGCGACGCTCGCGACCTCGGCGGCCTCGCCGCGGCGCCCGAGCGGGGTGCGCGACATAACGCGGCGTTCGGCAGCGGGGTCGGTGATGACGGCGGAGGCGATCGCCGTGTCGATCGTGCCCGGGCCGATGCCGTTGACCCGGATGCCATGCGGGGCGAGCCCGATCGAGAGCACCTTGGTCAGCTGGTTCAGCCCGCCCTTCGAGACCGCGTAGGGGATCTGGTTCGGGATCGCCAGGATGGCGTTGACCGAGGACATGTTGATGATGCTGCCGCGCTTGTGCGGGATCATCTGGCGCGCCGCCGCCTGCGACAGCAGGAATGCCGATTTCAGGTTGATGGCGAGGACGCGGTCGAAATCCTCCTCGGTCAGGTCGAGCAGGTCGGCGCCATGGATGACGCCGGCATTGTTGACGACGATGTCGAGGGTCGGGAACTGCTTTGTGGCGGCGTCGACGAGTGCGACGAGGTCGGCCTTCTTCGCGACATCGGTGCGCAGCCAGGGACAGTTCAGCACCTTGGCGACAGCCTCCAGGCCGGCCTCGTTGATATCGGCGAGCATGACCGAGGCGCCCTCGGCGATGAAGCGTTCGGCGATCGCCCGGCCGATCCCGCCGGCGCCGCCGGTGATGATCGCGGATCTTCCCTTCAATCGCATATCGTCTTCTCCTTGCTGTCGCATCGCGGCCTCGTGGCCGCGCCGTCGGTTCGCGCTGCAGCCGCAGCCGGCGCGCTGCCTTTTGGTCAGGCCGGGATGGCGGGGCCGCTCAAGGCTGTGCCATCAGCCGGTCGCGCAAGGCCAGCATCTTCGTGCAGACGCTTTCCAGATCGGCGATGGCGAAGCCGTCCGCCAGCCCCGCATCATGGGCGGCGATGCCGTCGCGCAGCCGCCCGCTATAGATCGCCCGCCCATCCGGCGTGACGGTCAGGCCATTGCGTTCCTCGAAGGCCCGGTTCCATGCGATGGCCTCCTGCGCCGAGACGCCGGCCGGCAGATCGAGCGTCACCTTGCCGGCCGAGAGCCTGACCGGATAGCCGCCCGGCAGGCCGTTGGGGCCGGGCACATGGCCGCGCCACTCGCCGCCCGAGGCCATGGCCAGCATCATCGGCACGCCGCTCGCGCCGGAGATCTCGATCGCTGGTTCGGGTGTGAGCTGGACATCGGCGAAACGGCTGAAGACATCCTCGACTTCGGCGCCGTCGACCCAGACGCGCGGCGTCGGGCCCGTCCGCTCGGAAGGCGGCCGGCGCCAGGCGCCGATGGTCTGGTAATGGGCCAGCGTCCTGACCTCGGCGCCGGGCCGGACGCTCGCCGAACCCGCGAAGACATTGGACAGGATCGCGACATTGCCCATGCCGCAGGCGACGGCGTGGCCCTGGGCGGTGATCATGCCGTTGACAACGTCGGGGAAGCCGCAATTGACGAAGGCGATCGGCCTGCCCGCGCTGGTGATCGCGGCCGCGACCCGCGACGAGATCAGCGCCTGAAACACCGCGGTCGCGCTCAGCCCACCCTCGGCGACGAGCCGCGTCCAGGCGTTGCCGGTCTGGGCGATGACCTGCGAGGTCTGGATCGAGGCCGCCTGCACCAGAACGCGCGGCTGCGTCGCCGTCAGCAGGCGTGCGGCGGCGTCGGGCTCGAGCAGGTCGATCGCGAAGCTCTCGAACCTGGCCGGGCGTCGGAAGATCGAGGCCCGCGCATTGGCGGCGGTGCGCAGCCAGTCGAGCCGGCCGCGATTGCGCCCGGCGATGACGATAGTGACCGGCGTGCTCGCGGTCGCGGCGATGTCGAAGGCGATCCGCGCGGCGAAACCGCCGGTTCCGGAGACCAGAATGTCGCAAGCGGTCATCGGCGGCGTTCCTGCGTCGCGGCCCGGTCCCAGCAATCATCGGTGCTGGTCGAGAGCCGGTGCTTCATGATGCGCTGGCTCGCCGTCCGCTCGAACTCGTCGACGAAGGCGATGTAGCGCGGGTTCTGATAGGGGGCGAGGCGCTGGCCGAGCCAGAGCGACATTTCGGCTGCGTCGAGCCTCGAACCGGGCTTGCGCTTGACCAGAAGCTTGATCTCCTGCTCGCCGATCTCGGCGGCGACGCCGATCATGGCGCAGTCCTCGACCGCCTCATGCTCGGCGGCAACATGCTCGACCTCGAAGGCCGAGACGTTCTCGCCGCGGCAGCGCACGCTGTCGGTCATCCGGCCGTGGAAGCGCAGATTGCCGGCCGCGTCGAAGGAGCCGAGATCGCCGGTGTGCAGCGCGCCGCCGCGCAGCGCCCTGGCCGTGGCTTCGGGATTGTCGAGATAGCCGGTGAAGAGCGCGCCTGGCTTGCTGGTGCGCACCACGATCTCGCCGCGCTCGCCCGGCGCCGCGGGCCTGCCGGCGGGGGCCTGCAGCTCGACCGTGAACCAGGGCATCGGCAGGCCGACGGCACCGACCACGCCGCTGTAATTGCAGGTCGTGATGCTCGACGCCTCGGTCATACCGTAGCATTCGCGGATCTCGATGCCGAAGCGCTTCTGAAATTGCGGCCAGATGTCCGGCGGGCAGCCGCCGCCCCAGGCGATCCGCACGCCATGGTCGCGGTCGAGCGGGCCGGGCGGCTGCTTCAGCAGGATCTGCAGGATGCCGCCGAGATAGTGGATATGGCTCGCGCCCTCGCCCTTGACCTGGGCCCAGAAGCGGGTGGCGCTGAAGCGCTCGACGAAGGCGAGCGTGATGTCGCGGATCATCGGCATGGGCAGGAGCTGGGCGCCGCCGATATGATAGAGCGGCTCCCAGACGAAGAACACTTCGCCGGGCTTCGCGGCCGAGACCAGCGCGACCCCCTCCGCCGCCAGCCGCAGCATGCGGTGCGAGACGATGACGCCCTTGGGCCGCCCGGTCGTGCCGGAGGTGTACATGATTGCGAAGGGCGCGTCGGCGGCGGGCGCCGCCTCGTCGAAGCCCGCGCCCGAGCACAGCACGGCATCGAGGCGCCCGCCCTCGCCATGGATCAGCACGGGCGGGGAATCGGCCTCTGGCCGCGCCTGCGCCACCAGCAAGGCGAGCTCGGCATCGGCCACCACCAGCCGCGGCCCGGAATGGCTGAGCAGATAGCGCAGCCCCTCGCCGCGCTGCTGGGCATTGACCGGTACCCAGGCGACGCCGGCCTTGGCGAGGCCGAAGACCACCGCCAGCGTGGCGA
Organism: Allobosea sp. NPDC055594; assembly: GCF_053618995.1. Lineage (NCBI taxonomy): Bacteria > Pseudomonadati > Pseudomonadota > Alphaproteobacteria > Hyphomicrobiales > Alloboseaceae > Allobosea > Allobosea sp. NPDC055594. The sequence continues at coordinate 9,117 of NZ_JBSHIO010000027.1, read as the reverse complement.
TGCTGTTGCGCATCATCACCGCAACGCGCTCGCCCGGCCCGATCCCGAGCTGCCGCAGATGCGCGGCGAAGGCGCTCGCCCATTCATCGAGCGCGCCATAGCTCAGCGGCTCGCCCTCGAAGCGCGCATAGAGGCCGTCAGGGTCGCGTCCGGCCCGCTCCCGCAGGAGCCCGACAAATCCCTCGTCGTCGAATGCCATCGGAACTCCGGATCTCGCTCAGTTGGCGCGGCGAAAGCGTTCGGCCAGCAGCAGCAGGCTGGTCACGACCACGAAGACGACGACCGAGACCGCGGCCAGCGTCGGGTTGAGCTGCAGGATCATGTCGTCCCACATCTGCTTGGGCAGCGTCGTCTTGATGCCGCCGCTGACGAAAATCGCGATGGTCAGCTCGTCGAAGGAGGTGATGAAGGCGAACAGGAAGGCGGCGACCAGCCCGCCCTTGACCAGCGGGATGGTGACGAAGCCGAGCGTCCGCAGCCGGTTGGCGCCGAGCGTCGCGGCGGCCTGGTCGAGGCGCTGGTCATAGGTCTTCAGCACCGCCGAGATCGTCACCATGGTGAAGGGGATGGCGAGCACGGTGTGGCCGATGATCAGGCCGAGATCGGTGGCGACGAGGCCGATCCGGGCGAACAGGTAGAACAGCCCGACGGCGATGACGATGCGCGGCACGATCATCGGCGCCAGGAACAGGGCGAAGATCAGCCCGCCCCAGCGCGTCCGGCTGTTCGCCAGCGCCAGCGCCGCGAAGCCGCCGATCGCGGTCGCCGCCAGCGCCGTGGCGAAGGCGACGGCGAAGGAGCGGATCGTCGCCTGGATCCAGAGCGGCGAGTCGAAATAGGTCCTGAACCATTGCAGGCTGTAGCCCGGCGGCGGGAATTCCAGGAATTGCGAGGAGGTGAAGGCGAGCGGGATGACGAGCAGGGTCGGCAGCACCAGGAAGGCGATGGCGAGCCAAGCGAAGGCGGGCAGCAGCATGCCGTTGCCGCGCTTGCCGAGGATGCGGCGGCTGAGATCGGCGAGGCCGGCGCTGATTTGCGCGATGGCGCCGAGGATCTTCAGGCCAAGCGTGCGGATCAGCCCGCTGCCCTCATGGGCCGCGCCGCCCGAGATCGTCGAGAGGCCGAAGAGCCTATCGTAGAGCCAGCAGGAGAGTAGCGCCGCCGCCAGCATCATCGCCGCCAGCGCCCCGGCGAAGGGCCAGTTCAGCAGCTCCTGCACCTGGGTGATGATCAGCTGCGCCAGCATGGTCTCGCGCCGGCCGCCGAGGAAGGCGGGCACGATGAAGAAGCCGAGCGAGGAGATGAAGACCAGCAGCCCCGCCGCCGTGACGCCCGGCAAGGAGAGCTTGAAATAGACCAGCCAGAAGGCTCGCGCCGGGGCGGCGCCGAGGGTCTGCGCCGCCTGCACCAGCCGCTGGTCGATGCCGCTCATCACCGGCAGCATGGTCATCACCGCCAGCGGCACCATGGCGTGAACCATGCCGACCATCACGCCGAACTCGTTGTGCAGCAGGCTGAGCGGCTGGTCGGTGACGCCGCTGCCGAGCACCAGCGTGTTGATCAGCCCGCTGCGGCCGAGAACGATCATCCAGGCGAAGGTCTTGACGAGATAGCTCGTCCAGAACGGGATCATCACGAAGAGCAGCATGCGGCCGCGGAAGAGTTCGGGCATGCGCGCCAGCCAGTAGGCCAGCGGATAGCCGATCACCAGCGAGGCGAGTGCGGTGTAGCCGGCGATCCTGAAGGTGATGCCGAGCACGCGCAGATAGACGTCGGTCGCGCCGATGCGCTGATAGGTCGCCGTCGAGAAGCCGGTCTCGGCGTTCCACAGGCTGAGGCCGAGCAGCTGCGCCACCGGATAGACGAAGAACACCGCCAGGAAGGCGAGCCCCGGCGCCGCCAGCCAGAGCGCGCCGAGCTGCCGTCGCTTGCGGACCGTGGCCGGTGCTGCCGCTGCCGTGCTCATCCGACCAGCACCGCTCGCTCACGGGCCCAGCCGGCGACGATCTCCTCGCCGAGACCGGGCACCGCCTCGTCCGGGCCGAGCCGCAGCACGAATTGCGCGTCCTCGCCGAAGGCGGCGATCACCCGCGTTTCCGAACCGGCATAGACGATCTCGCTGACGCGGCCGCGGATATGGTTGCCTTCGCGCAGGCCGAGCCGCAGATGCTCCGGCCGGATCACCAGCGCCCCTGTGCCATTGGCGCAGCGCACGCCCTCCGGCAGGGCGAAGCGGCCATGCGGCGTCGCCAGCATGCCGTCGGTTTCGGCCTGCCCGCGCAGGATGTTGGAGAGGCCGATGAAGTCGGCGGCGAAGGCGGTGCGCGGCTGCTCATAGATCTCGCGCGGCGTGCCGAGCTGCTCGATCCTGGCATGGTTCATCAGGCAGATCCGGTCGGACAGCGCCAGTGCCTCCTCCTGGTCATGCGTGACATAGATGATCGTCGCGCCGCTCTCGCGGTGCAGCCGCTTGATCTCGATCTGCATGTGCTCACGCAGCTTCTTGTCGAGGGCGCCGAGAGGCTCGTCCATCAGGATGATCGAGGGCTGGTAGACGAAGCAGCGGGCGAGTGCGACGCGCTGCTGCTGGCCGCCCGACAATTCCCGCGGGAAGCGCGCGCCGAGATGGCCGAGATGGACCATGTCGAGTGCGCCCTTGACCCGTTCCGCGACTTCCGCGGCGCTGCGGCCGCGCATCTTCAGCGGAAAGGCGATGTTCTCGGCGACCGTCAGATGCGGGAACAGCGCGTAGTGCTGGAACACCAGCCCGATATCGCGCTGGTGGACCGGGGTGTCGGACTGGTCGCGCCCGTCGATGACGACGCGCCCTTGCGTCGCCTCGACCAGGCCGCAGATCAGTTGCAGCAGCGTGGTCTTGCCGGAGCCGGACGGCCCCAGCAAGGTGAGGAACTCGCCCTCCGCCACGCTGAGCGAGCTCGGTTCGAGAGCCGTGGTCGCGCCATAGCGCTTGCACAGGCCCTCGACCTCGAGCTTCGCCGGTGAGCTGTCGTTCCCGCGTGTCGTCACGGCGCCGCCGCGTCAGCTCAGGAGCCAGGCGTTGAAGCGCTCGGTCACCGCCGAACGGTTGGCGGCCCACCAGTCCTCGTTGGCGAGCCGCATCTGCTTAAGATTCTGCGGCGAGGTCGGTAGGTCGGCCGCCCGCTTCTCGGGGATGGTCTTGTAGGCGTCGAGATTGGTCGGCCCATAGGCCAGGATCTCGGTGAACAGCGCCTGGCCCTTGGGGTCGGCGCAGAATTTGATGAACTGGCGCGCGACGTCTGAGCGCGGCCCGCCCTTGGGCATCGACCAGCCCTCGAGCGAATAGAGGCCCTGGTTCCAGACGATTCTGGCCGGGGTGCCGCCGTCGATCGCCGCCTGGAAGCGGGCATTCCAGCCGGGGATCATGTCCACCTCGCCGCTCTGCAGCAGCTGGGTCGACTGGGCGCCGCCGGTCCACCAGACCGCGACATGCGGCTTGATCTTGTTGAGCACCTTGTAGGCGCGCTCGACATCGAGCGGGTAGAGCTGGTCGAGGCTCACGCCGTCGGCCAGCAGCGCCTGCTCCAGCGTGTCGATCGGGTTCTTGCGCAGGGCCCGACGGCCCGGGAATTTCTCGACGTCGAAGAAGTCGGCCCAACTCGTCGGCGCATTCTTGACCCGGTCGGTGCGGTAGGCGAGCACCGTCGAATAGACGTCGGTGCCCATCCACAGCGGCGAGACGGCCTCGGGCATCATGCCGGGCACGTCGGCATGGCTGAAGCCGATCGGCTCGAGCAGGCCCTGCTTGGCCAGGATGTCGCGCGCCGAGAGTGTCAGCGTGCAGACGTCCCAAGTATAGGACTTGGTCTCGACCATCGCCTTGAACTGCGCGGTCGGCTCGGCCTCGCGCGCGACATTGATCACCTTGTTGCCGGTGGCTTTCTCGAAGGGATCGTAGAAGGCTTTCCGGAACGCTTGGCCGAAGGGCCCGCCGGGATCGGCCACGGTGATCTGCGTCGCCGCCACGGCCCGGCCCGAAAGCGCCGGAGCGAAGATCCCGGCCGCCGCGGCGCCGGCCGTCAGTTTGATCACCTCGCGTCTGCTGGTCGTCTGCTTCGTCGTCATGGCATTCTCCCGTTGTTGCAGGTTTCCCCCGCATTCCCCTCGTCGGAAGGCATGGATCGGTGCAGTCTCAGGCGTTCTTGCGTGCAGCCCTCTTGGCCAGGAAGGCCTCCATCATGCGCGCCGGTTCGCCCGTGGCATAGGCCTCGCGCTGGTTGCGTATCCCGGCCTTGAGGGAGTCGCGGAAACCCTCTTCGGTGACCTCGCGAAAGCGCGCGCGATTCAGCCGCATCGCGACAGGCGGCTTGTCGGCGAGCTCGTTGGCGAGTGCGAGCGCGGCCTCCAGCACCTTCTCCTGCGGCACCAGTCGGTTGATCACGCCGATCCGGTAGCACTCCTCGGCGTCCATCATCCGCCCGGTCAGGGTGAGATCGATTGTGCGGCCGAGCCCGATCAGCTCGCGCATGATCCATGGGCCGGTGGTCGAGGCGATACCGGAATTGATCTCCGGCTGGCCCATGGTGACGCCGGCGTGGCCGATGCGCAGGTCGCAGAGTAACGCGACCTGGAAGGCCGAGCCGGCGGCGACGCCGTTCAGCGCCGCGATGATCGGCTTCGAAAGCGCACGGATGCGGTCGTAGAGGCGCTCCCATTCTCCCATCCAGAGCTCGGCCCGGTCGGGGTCGAAGGTCTTGGTCTCGTTCAGGTCCTGGCCGGCGCCGAAGGCCCGGTCCCCGGCGCCGGTCAAGATAATAGCGCGCACCGTCGGGTCGGCCTCCAGCGCCTCCAGCGCCTCGACCAAACGGGTGCGCATCGGGGTGTTCCAGGCATTGAGCTTGTCGGGGCGGTTTAGCGTCAGGATCCCGACAGGCCCCCGGACTTCGCTGAGGATGGATTCCTTCATGGCTGCTCCCCGCCGTTCGATTATCGTTATGCAATAACTTCTATTGAATGATCGAACCAGATGGGCGAGCTTGTCAACCGGGCTTCGCGCGACCATTGATCCGGCAAGGAGAGATCACGCATGACGACGCTCGACGCGAGCCACCCTTCGAGCCGCAAGCGCGGCGCCGCGGCGGCGGAAAAGGCCGACGACCCGTTGATGGTACTGTCGGTCGACAAGGCGTTCCGCGTGCTCTCGGCCTTCGGCCGGCAGAATCCGACGCTGAACCTGTCGCAGGTCGCGGCGGTGACCGGTATGGACATCAGCTCAGCCCAGCGCTTCACCCATACGCTGACCCGGCTCGGCTATCTCAGCAAGGACCAGCAGACCAAACGTTTCGAGCTGACCGCAAAGACGCTCGAGGTCGGCCATCATTTTTTCCGGAGCAGCCGGCTGGTCGATCGCGCGATGCCCTATCTGATGCATCTCAGCAAGGAGACGGAGGAAACCGTCAACCTGACCATGCTCGACGGCACCGACATCATCTTCGTCTCGCGCTTTCTCAGCCGCCATGTTCTGCATACCGACGTCATCATCGGCAGCCGCATGCCGGCCTATTGCTCCGCGCCCGGCATCGCCATGCTCTCGCGCCTGCCGGAGGAGGAGGCGCTGTCCATGCTCGACCGCTCCGAACTTCGGCAGCACACGCCCTCGACGATCTGGCAGCGCGAGGCCCTGGTCGCCAAGATCGGTCAGGCGCGCGACCAGGGTTATGCGACCGCCTTCGAGGAGTTCTATCTCGGCGACGCCTCGATCGCGGCGCCGGTGCTCGACCATCGCGGCCGCCCCGACGGTGCGGTCAACATCGCAGTCTCCTGCTCGCGCTATTCGCGCGAGGAGGTCGTGACCCGCTTTTCCGCGCTGATCATCGCGACCGCGCGGGCGATCTCGCGAATCTGAGGCCGGGACAAATGCCCGCTTGACGCCGCCGGACAACTGCGGGACTATTTTTATACGCAAATAGTTATCGCATAGAGATAATATTATTATGCCGGAAGGGGTGGGCGGCATGCGCAGCGGTGACAGCGTCCGATGATCGCGTCCGGGGAGCACCGCGCCGGCGGCCAGTTCCACCGTGTCGCCGCGATGCGAGGCGAGCCGCTTTCGCTCAGCTTCGACGGGCAGACGATCGCCGCCGCCGCCGGACAGAGCGTGCTCTCCGCGCTCCTCGCCCATGGCCGCCTGCTGCGCCGTTCCGAATTCGGCGACGATCCGCGCGCCGGATTCTGTCTGATGGGCGCCTGCCAGGATTGTTGGGTCTGGTCGCAGAGCGGCGGACGCCTTCGGGCCTGCACGACGCCAGTGGCCGCCGGCATGATCCTCGCCAGCCGGCCCGTTTTGCCCCCGCATGGCTGAGGTCGTCATTATCGGTGCCGGCCCGGCCGGCATCGCCGCGGCCGAGTTGCTGACCGCGCATGGGCGGCAGGTCACCCTGATCGACGAGGGCGCGCAGGCGGGTGGCCAGGGCTATCGCCGGCCCGCCTCCGGGCTTGATCTCGACATGGCCGGGCTGATGGGCAGCGAGGCCCGCAAATACGCCCGGCTGCATGCGCGCTTCGCTGCTCTGCGGCCGCGGATCGACTACCGCCCGGGAACCCTGGCCTGGGCAATCGACGGCAAGACCCTGCATCTGCTCAGCGAGGGCGTCGCGACGACGCTGGGCTTCGAGCGGCTGCTGCTGGCCACCGGCGCCATGGATCGGGTCGCGCCCTTTCCGGGCTGGACGAAACCCGGCGTCTTTACCCTCGGCGGTGCCCAGGTCGCGCTCAAGGATCAGGGCTGCCTGATCGGCCGGCGCGTCGCCTTCCTCGGTTCCTCGCCGCTGCTGGCCCTCGCCGCCCAGCAATATCGCAAGCTCGGCGGCGAGGTCGCCGTCATCGCCGACACCACGCCTTTCGCCGGCAAGCTCGCCGCCCTGCCGGGGCTGCTGCGGGCGCCGCGCACCTTGCTGCGTGGCGCCTTCTATCTCGGCGGCGCGCTGCTCGCCGGCGTGCCGCTGCGGCATGGCGCGACGCCGCTGGCGGTCGAGGGCGACGGCCAGGTCCAGGCGCTGCTGCTGCGCGACCGGAATGGTCGCGAGCAGCGCTTCGCCTGCGATGCGATCGCGCTCGGCTATGGGCTGAAGCCCGAGACGCAGCTCGCAGAGCTGGCCGGCGCCAGGCTCGCCTTCGACGAAACCTACCGGCTCTGGCTGCCGCAGGCCGATGCCGAGGGCCGGGCGGCACCGGGGCTCTATCTCGCCGGCGACGGCCTGGCCATAGGCGGCGCCGATGCGGCGGAGGATAGCGGCGTCGTCGCCGCTAGCGCGGTCCTGGCCGATCTTGGCGGCGCTGCGCCGCCCGGCCTCGTCGCCCGGCGGCGGCGCCTGCAGCGTCTGCGCCGGTTCCAGCGCAGCCTGGCGCAGGCCTTCGCCTGGCCGGTCGCGCAGATCCGCGCCTTGCCGGACGAGGTCGTGCTCTGCCGCTGCGAGAATATCGGCATTGGCGCAGTGCGGGAGGCGATGGCACGCGAGCTCGGCCCGGCCGAGCTCAACCGGGTCAAGGCGATCACCCGTTGCGGCATGGGCCGCTGCCAGGGCCGGGTCTGCGGCCCGGCCCTGCTCGAGATCGTCGCCGGCGTGGCAGAGTTGTCCGGCGCCGCCGCGGGCCGGCTGCGCGCCCAGGCGCCGGTGAAGCCGTTGGCGCTCTCGGCCGCGGGTGAGCCGCGGTGAGCCGGCTCGCTGCCGATGTCGCGATCATCGGCGGCGGCCTGGTCGGCTGCTGGACCGCCCTATTCCTGGCCCGGCGCGGCCAGCGCGTCGTGATCGTCGAGAAAGGCGTGGTCGGGGCCCAGTCGAGCGGCGTGAATTTCGGCAATCTGCGGCTGCAGGGCCGTTTCCCTGGCCAGTACCCGCTATCGCTGCGCTCGCAAGAGCTCTGGGAGCAGCTGCAGGAGCTGGTCGGCGAGAGCTGCGAATTCGAGCGCAGCGGCCATCTCTATCTCGCCTATGACGCGGCGGAGGCCGGCAAGCTCGCGGCCTATGCCGATGTCAGCGAATCCTATGGCCTCGCGATCGAGCGCCTCGGCCCCGCCGAGCTCAGGCGGCGCTGGCCCTGGCTCGGGCGCGAGGTTGCCGCCGCGACCTATTCGGCCCGCGACGCAACCGCCAATCCACGGCTGGTGACCCCGGCGGTGGCCCGTGCCGCCAGGGCACTCGGCGTCACCATCATCGAGAATGCCCGCGTCATCGAGAGCAAGGCGGTCGGTTCCGGCTTTTTGCTGGGCACCGATACCGGCCTTGCGATCGAATGCGGTCAGCTGGTCAACGCCGCCGGCGCCTGGGCGGTGGAGATCGCCGAGCGTTTCGGCGAGAGCGCGCCGCTTTTCCCGGCCGGGCCGCCGCAATTCGTCACCGAGCCCTTCCCCTATCTGATCGAGCCTTCGGTCCAGGCGGTCGACGGCTCGGTGATCTTCCGCCAGATCCCGCGCGGCAATGTCATCCTCGCCGGCTATCCGCGCAGCGCCGCCGATCCGGTGGCGAACCGCGCGCCGGTACCGCCCGCCAAGACGCTGGCGGCGATGCGGGCGCTTGCTAGGGTGGCGCCGGTGCTGGCTGGCTGCCATGTCATCCGCGTCTGGTCGGGCATCGAGGGCTATCTGCCCGACATGATCCCGGTGATCGGCGCGAGCCAGACCGCGCCTGGCCTGTTCCATGCCTTCGGCTTCTGCGGCCATGGCTTCCAGATTGGCCCCGGCGTTGGGCTCTGCTTGACTGAAATGATCCTAGATGGCGCGACGCCGACGCCGCTCGCGCCGTTCTCGATCGGTCGCTTCAAGGATCGGGTCGAGGTCAACGCCAAGTTCCGAAGCGAGTTCGATGCCGTTGAGCCCGCGCCGAAGGCGGCGGCGCCACCGACGGGCTGAAGCGCAGCAAGGGCTTGCGGCGCTCTCCGCGGCAGCGCTCGTTCAGCGCCAGGAACCAATCCGAGCCATTCCCCGCGAAGCGGCTGATCTACGGGAAGTACAGCGGCAGGCCATGCGTTAGGATGCGGAGCCAGGTGTCAACGGCGGTCGGATTCCAGGCCAGCGTGGCGGAGTAAAAGCAGGCCACTGGCGTTGGGGAGCGGCGGATATGGCGAGGGCCCCGATCGGGG
>NZ_JBSHIO010000026.1:0-26031 GCF_053618995.1 Allobosea sp. NPDC055594 | reverse complement strand
AAAGGGGCCAGCCTATCCAGTGGACGACTTTTACACCGCCCGCGCCCGCACAAGCGCCGGCGCTTCACTGGATGGTTTTCTCACCGCCGTGCACAGCGGCAGACGAGCGGCCTCGCGACCTAACCCTCAGTTTCGCAGGCCCTCCGCCATTGCCTTGACCTTGATCAAGGCGGTGGTTCGGCAGCGGGCGCATAGAAGTCGAGATCGACCTCGCAACCGGCAGCGCTCATGGCAAAACGCGACACCTCAGGCTGGTGTAATTTCGCCGCACGCAAGTGCTCCATTTTCGCAGCGCCGCGTCTGGCGGTTCCGATAGTATCGTTCCGCCTCCTGATGATCGCTTGGTCTGCGACCTGCATCTGTGCCGTCACGATGCAGCCCGGACATGCCATGCCGGCCGATGCGCAGCGGCCTGACAACGCCGAGAGCGTCGCGATCGGCAAGAGCGTGGCGCAGCGGCATTGCGGCGGCTGCCACGCGATCGAAGCGAGCGGTGCCAGCGCCAATCCGAACGCGCCACCCTTTCCGCTAATCGCCGAGCGCTATCCGGGAGGCAATCCGGCGCCTGTCCTGATCGATGGCACAGTCGTCCGCCATCCCGGTATGCCGGAATTCAACCTGATCGAAAACGAAACGGACGGGCTCGTGGCTTACATCAGGCGCGTGTCGCGCCAATGGAAACCGACGCTCTGACGCAAGGGCGTTCTCCAACCAGGAGCATGGCGACGATGACAGCGATCGCGATCAGACGGCAGAAGCGAGCCATGGCGTTTCGCCGCGCGCTGGGGCTGCTTGCTCTCGGGGGCACCCTACTCGCGGCAGAGGCCGGTCGGGCGCAGGGCGTCGGCGATGCGCGCGCAGGCCGGGAGGTCGCAACTTTGCTTTGCATCCAGTGCCATCAGATCGACGGCGCCGGTCGCGATCCCGGCCGAATGCCGCCCGGCTTTGGCGCGATCGCCGACATGACGTCTCAGACAGCGCTTTCGCTGCGCATCTTCCTGCAGACGCCGCATGGCAACATGCCTCGCTACCAGCTCACCAGGGACGAGATTGACGATGTCGTCGCCTATATTCTAAGCCTCAGAGCGCGCTGAGGTGCTTCGGAAGCGACGGCGGCGTCCGAACGAACGCCCTTGGGCCTACGGCAAGCCCAGTGCAGAAGCCGACAATGGCGCGCCACAACCATGGCGCGCCCGACACGATTCGAACGCGTGACCTTTGCCGCTTCGGGCTCTGCTCAATCGCAAAATCCCTCGTTGCCGAAGCAGCCGGGATCGGTTATCCACCTTCCACGGATTGCGCCCGTAGCTCAGCTGGATAGAGCGTTGCCCTCCGAAGGCAAAGGTCACACGTTCGAATCGTGTCGGGCGCGCCAAAATTTCCTTGATAAATCAATCGTCTAGCCAAAGTCCCGAGAGGGGCTTGAAGGCGCTCGCGAATTGCTGGCACAATTTTGGCACAGTTGGTTTCGTGCTGGGGGTGAGCGAGTAAATGGCGACGATTCGCGAGAAGGGTCCGGCACAGTGGCATGTGCAGGTTAGGCGCAAGGGATGGCCGACCAAATCCAAGACGCTTCGCACGAAGAAGGAAGCGGAGATCTGGGCCAGGGATGTCGAAAATTCGATGGACCGGGGAATCTTCGTTGACCGTACCCCGTCGGAGAAAGAAACCCTGAAGCAGGTGCTCGAGCGGTACATGCTCGAGGTAACCGACAAGCGCCCTGGTCAAGCTTCTAGGGATGCCGAGCGCGCTCGATTCGAGCGGTTCATCAGGGACGAACCCGACCTCTGCGCTCACGCAATGGCTCATCTCCAGCCAGAGCATTTCATGGAGTATCGAGACCGGCGCCTGACGGAGACCGCGCAGCGCGGCAAGCCCGGCGGCCGAGGGCAGTACAAGGTGGTCGAGTTCACGCCTAAGCTGCGCAAGGACGGCACGGCGAGAGCGAACGCCGCGAAGCCGAAGGCTCCCCCGAAGCCGCCGTCGACGATCAAGCCTGGCACGGTCAAGAAGGAGCTGATGCACCTCAAGAGCGCCATCGATCATTCACGGCGGCGGCTGGGACTGGTGGTCAACCCGGTCAATGCCACCGACGTGAAGCGGCCCACGGTAAATGACGAGCGCGACGTCAGACTGGAGCCTCACGAGATCGAGCGCCTCCTCGAAGAGTGTCGGGCGGCTCGCAACCCGTGGCTTGCTCCCATCGTTGAGTCTGCTTTTGAAATCGGTGCGCGCAGGGGTTCGCTGCTTCGTATCGAGTGGCGGGACATTGACCTCAAACAGCGAACGATCACGCTCCGTGCCGTTAAGAACTCCAGGAGTCCTGACAAGATTCTGAACGTTGCGGTCGGCCTATCCCCGCGTGCCATCGAAATCCTTGAAGCTTTGCCGCGCACCGAGGACGAACCTAAGGTCTTCCCGATCACAGAGAACGCTCTCGATGGAGCCTTCGACCGAGCACGGACGCGAGCAGGTGTGGAGCATTTTAACTTTCATGACACCCGTCATGAGCTTGCCAGCCGACTCATCGAAGCGGGCTGGTCCGACAGCGAGGTCATGGCCCAGACAGGCCATCGCGATCCCAAATCCCTGCGCAGATACATCAATCTGCGGAAGGCGCATCTCGCCGACAAGCTGGCGGCACTCCCTCCAAGAGATACCAGGCCCGAGGTGGCGAAGGATGAGGCAGCCTAAGCTGCCTCCGCTCCTCGGATCTCATTGAGCTCATTAAGGATTCCCGCGGCTTGTCGACCGTCGATCGCTTGACGGGGAGTCGCCGCGGGCTCATGTCTCTCCTCGAACCGCCGAGGAGGACACGACCATGGCCATCCACCCCGAAACTGCTGCCTACGGCATCGCGTATGGCATGGCGAACATGGTGACCTCTGCCGCCCAGCTCGCCGCCGACCGTCGCGACCAACGCGCTCTCGACGCCTGGTCCTCTGAGCTGGCATCGGCTCGGGGCGACGCCGCTGCCATGGCCCGGGTCGCCACCTCGGCCGTCCGTCAGCTCGCTGAAGTCGAAGCTGAGAACGACGATCTGAAGGACGAGGTCGCTCGCCTGCGCACCCTACTTGCCCAGCGCAACGCGATGATCCGGCAGCTCTCCGCGTGAGCGACATCGAGATGCGTGCGTGGGAGTTGATGGTCGCAGCGCATGGCGACATTGTGCACGAGGACCCCGACATCGCGGACGCGCTGCTCCCTCGGTACCGAGAGCGAGCGCAGGCAGAAGCCACCCAATAAGATAGGCCCCGGGTCACGTCCGGGGCCTTCGTCGTTCCAGTGGATGACCTACGCTCAGTTAGGACGACGGTCAGTCCTGATGCCCTTCGCTGCGGCGATGCGGGCGTTCAGGGCGACGGGGTCCCCGACGATCTGGCCGATGGTCCCGATGGTTTCGACGGGACGGACGTCGGCGGTCGACGTAGGGCGGACCGGCAGCGGCATACCGACGAGGCCGGTTCTACGTCCGGATACCGCCTGCTCGCACATATCCACCGACTGCGCGAGGTACTGGAGATGCTTCTCGTCGAGCGTCTCGAGCCAATCAGCGAGGTGCGGCGGCAGCTCATCGAGAGGGATGGCGTCGCGCTCGTACGTGTCGGCCGCCGCGTAGCGGTGCACCAGATCGGCTTCGAGGGAGACGGGTGAATGTTTGCGCATCGAGCGCAGCATCTCTCTGGCCCCGCGACGGGCTTCGAGACCTTCCATAACTTCGGCGAGTTCCTGAGTAGCCTCGGCTTGGCGAGCGCTCTGCGGCGCCGGCGCGGGCATTCCGCCTCGGCCGCCTGCCAGGCCAGCCGCGACCGCCGCAGGGACCGAGGCAACCGCAGACAGCGTTGCCCCAGTCAGCTTCCCGCCGCCTTCGACGAGTGCTCCGGTTCCACGCAGGACTTGTCCGGGGAGCCGGAATGCACCTTTGATGACGTCCGGCACGAGGCCAGTCACTGCCTGGCTCGCCCCGGCCACGGCTTGGTGGAAATACTCAACGCCCGGCTCGACCACGCGCTCCTGAATCCAGGTGCCGGTCTTTGAGCACCAACGGGCCATCGAACGGATGGCTGCCATTGCGGCTGCGATGATTGCTCTCAACATGATGCTGTCCCTCCCGACGCATAGTGCGTCGACGGGGAACGATGCTTGCAAACATTGCATACGCAAAAGCCGCCGACAGGCGACATCTGGAAAACAAGTTTACAGCATAAGGCGTGAGCATCCGAAAATAATTTTCAGATTTCTCTTGAATATGACCTGATTGAGCCGACGGATATTTCTGCTCACACTCTATACGCAAGTGATGGAGGGGCAGATGGATCTTAAGACGAGGGAATTTCGAGGCCTAACCAACTGGCTGGGACTATCGGCTTCGGAGGTCGGCCGGATTGTCGGCCGGTCGACGACGATGGTCAGGCAGTATCGTGCTGAGCGGGGCCGGGTGCCAACCGAGGAGGTCCTCGAAACTCTCCGGGCGCACCGACGCTCCCAGCTCCGCGGCCGCCTCGAGCAGGCTGTTGCCGATCTGCGCGAAGCAGGCATGGAAATCGACATCGGATACGGGCCGATCATGCAGCGCGCCTAGGCCATCAACCGAGCCGTCGAGGCGGTGGTTGACGAGCAGTTGGCAGCCTGACGTCGCGACAGATAAGGTGGCGTGCATCGTCACCTGAGATCGCCGACTTGATCTACCTGATCGCCTACCTGCTCACCGGCATCGCCTGCGTCATCTGGGATTTCCGCAGGCCTTTCATCGATCGCCCGGCATATGCCCGCAGGCCAGCTCAGCACCTCTCGATGATCGCGATCGTGGTGGCTTGGCTGCCGATCAGGCTCTATGCGGCCAATCGCGGGCGGCAGTGGGGTGAGGCCATCAAGGCCGTCATTACCTTCGCCGTCCTGGCCGTAGGCGGCAATCTCCTCGGCTGACTTCAGCACGAATTGTACCCAAATTCGCGAAGTGGGTACAATCTTGGTTGTCGGCTCTGTCCAAAAAAGCACCCAAAATCCGAAACTGGGTGCTTTTTTTGACAGAACCGGTTTCGCTTGCCGGTCGTCGAGATCTCCGGGAAGGTCACCCCGAAGAGGACGATCCCGATGCAACCTGACGCCGAAGCAGTCAATTCCGAAGCCAAGCTAGTGATGGCCCGGATCATTGCCCGGCACCTCGCGGCGAACCCAGGCGCCGTCGACCGGGCGCTTGCGGGGTATGTCGCCTGGTCCGCAGAGGAGCGATCCACGAAACCCGCGGTCTATTGGATCGAGGCTCTTGAGAAGGGAGCGGCGGCTACCCGGCGTCGGATCACCCAGCGCGACAAGCGGGCGGCGTGGATGCGCAACTCGACACCGATCACGTTGTCGGCCGATCTCCCTTGTCTGCGCGACGTCGATTTCCGGAGGCGCATCTGGCGCGATGCCAAGCGACTGGTCGCCCGGAGGATGCGCGGCGATCTTGAGGCGTTCTCGAAGGGGCGGATGTCGAGGTCGGAGGCGATCCACCGGCTGGGCCTGCGTGACTACGCCGAACTTCTGGTCGCACTGGGCGATGAGGGACTGCCAATCCCGATGCCAAGGGAGGTCGAGTTGGAGGCACAGGCTGCGGTCTTCGAGCAGCTCTGGAAAACGACGTGAAGAGGCCGGGGTTCGTCGCCCCAGCCTTCTCCTTCCCGGAAGCTTGGTTCAAGCTGCCAGCCGGTACTCCTCGACAGACATACCCGCACGCCACCGGCCATCGGCGGTCATCGTGAGCAGGCAGCGCTTGCCATTGTCGTAGAGGATCACGTGCGCGTGCGCCCACGTAGTCGGCCCGCGGTTGTGTCCTTGGTCCAGACTGGCCGAGACCCCAGCGACATAGACGCCGTCGACGATCAGGGGTGTGTGTGTGTGCGCGGAGGTGACCTTCGGCCCGAGGCGCCGGTACTGCTTCGGGCGGCCCCGGGGACCGCCGAAGTCGAGGTCGCCGTGCAGACCGCGCTCGATGCCGAGGATGGGGAGCGTCGTCCCGGAAAGAACGAAGGCGACGTTGTCGTTGACGCCCGCCCGGCGGGTCGCCGCAACAAACGAGGGTGCGTCGCCATCTTTTTGTCGCTCCTGTATCCTCCCCTGACCCAACGGAGGGGCGGATGTCGAGGCGCTTGGATTGGAGTCGAACCGGCCCGGGGCGCGGTGGGAAGGCCGAGGTGATCGCGGCAGAGATTCAGCACGGTCTCTCGCCGTCGGATACCACTGGCTTGAGCCGGGATAAGATGCCCTCTACCCCATACAAGACCTGCGTCCCCGCGCCGATGGACGTCGCACCAGGCTACAAGGGGACCGATCCTGAGAAGTTCCGCGAAGGGTGGGAAAAGCTCATGGAGATGGAGAGGATAAGCCGAGAGAAGCGCCGAGGTCGGCGTCGGCGTTGACGTCGCGACCGCGAGCCCAGTAAGCCGCGGAAATGAAACATCAACCTGTCACGAAGGAAAGGCTGCGACACAGCGAGTTCGCCAACGATCTCGTCGATGAATACCTCGGCGATGGCGCCGTTGCGCTCACAATCGATCTCTGGAGCGTCAGCACCGACAGACACCTGATCGGCCAACCGAGACCGGCCTGCGCGATAGAGCGCGGGTCCGCATCGTCGGGTGCTGATCTGTCGGGGTGCGCGGCGGCACTGGCTGGCCTCACAAGTGGATGTGAGACCGAGCGTCAAGGAGACTTCTGCAACAAACGAGGGGCCGGTTGGCAGCTAGGTTTGACGCGTGTCCCTCGTATTTCCCGCGATGATGTCGCGGATCAGGGAGGCGTCCCAGACGAGGCCGATCTGCGCTTCGTCTGGCTCAACCCTCTTCCGGCCCGAATAGATGCCGATAAATTTGGTCAGCGACTTGGTGGCTCCATTACCCCAGTCTCGACGAATTACCGGCGAGCCGGACATTCCGGGCCGTGATGCGGAATCCACCAGCATGTAATTCGTCGTCATCCTGATGAGTTCAGGCTCAGACGCGATGCTCCCTCGTTTCCAAACAGGCAGTGCCGGTGGCTCGATGGCAAAGGGATACCCGAGAATATAGACGTCCATCCCAATCTCGACCCGCAGATCGTCGCTGGCGAGAACATTGAGCGGGTACATCGACATCGGCAGCTCGGGCTCCGGGAGCGGGAGGACAGCTATGTCAGCCCTCTTTCCGAGCGGGTATACCAACCAATACGGGACACGCTCGTCATCGAAGAGCGGCAGTTCCCACTGACGTTTTCCGAACATGCCGGGTGCCGCCTCGAAATAGGCGCGGATGTGGTCCGGCCTCCCACCGTGAGAACTCGCGTTTCCGAGGGTGAAGAAGTCGATGCCGGAAAGGACATGCCAGTTCGTCACCAGGAAGTGGCGACCCATCTCATGCCAAATGAAGCTCGTTGCATGCCCGATGCACCGGCCTTCAAAGAGAAGCTCAATCGGAACCGTGACGAGAGAGAATTGATCAATCTGGGTCATGATGTCAGGCAGACCCAGGATTTCTAAAGAAGAAGCCGTCGACCTTCTTCTCGCTCACAGGGCGGAAGATCTGCGTCTCCGTCAGGAATTTCTCGTAATAGGGATCGGCTTTCCACGGCTCGTCGATCAGGCACCAATCGAGGTGCACATCCTTCTCGTGCTGCGATACGAGGAGCCCAACGCCTCGAGTCGCTTTAGCGTCGTACTTGGCTGCGCGTGTGTACAGTTCCAAGCCGTTGGCTCGAATGCGCTCTCCCTCTGAACCAATGACTGGAAAGTTCGGTTCGAGGCTCGCGATCATGAATGTGCAGTCGAGATCAGGAAACGTGAAGCGGTACGGTCGGCAGGACTGCCGGGATTTCGTTGCCTCGAGCGAAAGAACCAACCGCTGTTTGAACGCCCGCCACACAGTGCGTGGAGACCGGGCGAACTGAACAAGAATCTCGTAATATCGGTGGTTTCCATCAGGATTCTGGATGTGGTCGAGCAGATTCCTCATTAAGTAACTGAGGTCGACTTCATCCAGGTCCTGAACTAGGTCGCCCAGCCGCTGACGAGAATTCGGACTGGGAACGTCCAGTTCCGTAAGGTAGCCGACCATTATGTCCGGCTCTTCCACCGTCACTCCGCTTTCTCGAAGCCGCGGTAATACCGTCTCGCGGTAGTCGAAATATCGCCGAATTTCCTCTGGGAGCCTGAGATATTCATGAATGCCAAGATAGTCGTGCATTTCGACTATGTGGATAAATCCCGCCGTCTCGCTGATGTGAAATTGCGTGGATCGGCATTCGTTCGGAAGCGCCTTCGCTCCTCGGAAAATGACAAGCTTGGTGATGTCCGTGAGTTCGGAGCCACGGGTTTCGATCGTGTGGCCTTGCTCATTCGTGAGCTGAATCGACTCGTTGTCGGACAGGTAGCCGAGAGAATCCCTGATCTGCTTCGTAGCCCTCTTAACGACCTTGCTCTGAAACCAGTTCTTCTCGGTCTGAGGATTGTCGGTCTCCTCAGTTCGCTCCTTAAGTTGCAGAATATAGGCCGTAGAGCCTATCCGTACGATGCCGTCGGCAAGCTCAACCTGCTCCTTGGGACGGGGCGAAAACTTGGTTTGGGAGAACGTAAATTCCCTCCAAAACGTTGAAGCGTTGAGCTGAGCGGTGAATTCTTCGAGAGTCATGGTGATTGGCTATCATGCTTGCTCCCCAACGCTAAGGCCCTAATCTAATCTCCCGTATCGGGTGGGGGGACAACGTGCGGATATCCGTCGAGAAGGGCGTGCGCATCGCGGCGTGGACGATCGGGATAGGTGTCCTTCTCGTTTTTACCCGGGTCGGCAGTTATGCGAATTGGCTGATCTCGGGCTTGATCGGGCTCGGAGCGATCTACTTGTTCCTGACTGCCCTGGGTCAGTTGATCGAGTTTCGCGATTGGGACTACTGGCCCCACTGGAAAGGCATTCTCATGAGGCTGGGTGGAATGGCTGTGCTCATCGCGATAGGCGTGGGGCTCCAGTTCATACTCCCTCCGCCTCCAGTCGGCAGCGGTCGGGATTGCGAGTCTTTCGCTGGACGGGGCGGCATGTCGACCATGTGCTATGACTGAGCCGGTCCTGGAATGGGTCGAACTCTTAAAGCTCGCTGCTACCGCTGGCGTGACTGCTGCCGTCGTCACACAGGGCATGACCTGGCTGCGAGAGTGGCGAGCTTCTGGCTCGAAGAAGAAGGCCAGCGCGGCCTATTTGGCGGTTCGTGTCGCGGTTGCTTTAGAGGCCTTTTCTGAGACCTGCTCGGAGATCGTTGGAGACATCGTCAATTACGAGTCGTCGGGAGGGAATGTCGGAAGTCCAAGAACTGATTTACCCGCCGCCCCTACCTATCCCACGGACGAAGAGAGTTGGCGGTCTATGGACCTCGTGCTTGTCGAGAAGGTCCTCAGCTTTCCCAACAGGGTAGGCGCGAGCCAGAAGGCGGTTGGCTACGCCGGAGAGTATGGCGATGGCGGGGACGAAATGACCCGCATGTGCCTCGAACAAGCCTGCGAACGCGGCATTGAAGCGTGGGACCTAGCTGTCGCTCTTCGGGAAAAATACGGATTCCCGTCGTACGCCCCGGCTGTTGAATATGTCGATTTCCTCAGAAAAGAAGCAGAGGAGGCGAAGGGGCGTCGCCGGAAGGACCAAGAGGAAAACGCGCGGGCCTGGGAGAGCATGAACGCCGCCTCGGAACAGGCCAAGGCGGCGGCAGCTCAAGCGGCTTCCATCGGCTCGACAACACCCTGATCGACGTTCGGAGTTGGAGCGGCCGAATTCTTGGGCAGCTTCTCGATCTCCTCGGCGATAGCGGCCTCTTCGATAGCCGCAACATCTGCCTCGACGTCGCTGGGATCGTTATCGCCTGCCATGATCTGCACGGCCGCCAGAGCGGCTGCTGCGGCATTTTGAGGATCGAAGAGCGAGTCGGAGAAGCCGAGGTTGTCCGACCGCGCCTTCGACCTTGCGTTCCCGAGGTCGATCTCGACGGCCTCGTTGCCCAGTTCGTTGGCGACGCGCTCCCGGGAGGTGACGCCAGCGGCGACGGCTTGGATGTCGGCGGCGACTTCCTGAAGCGGATTGATGTGGCCGCGGGCGGGCGTAAGCGACGGACCAAGGCTAGCGTGGGATCAGCGGCAGGTCGCAACCATCCCTGGACGCACTTCTCCCTCCACTCCGCCAGGCTGCCACTGCCATCTTCAGGCAGCGTCCAGGTTGTTTTGCCTAGCCTGGGCGAAGGCAGCAGCGAAACGGCAGGGCGAGCCCTTTACGCAGCGTCTCAAGAAGGTGATCGTCGGGAGAATACCTCGGGCATGAATGATGCCTGTTGGAATGTGTCGGCGGGGGCTGCGCGATGGGGACCGTGAATACACTCAAGAGGTCGTTCCTCTTGGGCTATGGAGGGAGTGCAGGCCACAGCGCCTGGCGAGGTACGAAGAACAACATCGGCCCCGTCATATTGGTGATCATTGCAGTCATAGTCGCGGTCGCCCCGATTTATTTCACCTATAAGCTCGGCAAGTCTCTGCTCGAGCGACCGGACAATCCCAGTGAGAAACTTGGCAAGATCGTTTGGTTCACGGGCGGGTCGATCTTCTCCACGATGTATTTCGGGTGGGCGATCTTTTTCCTCACGATGATCGCTTCAGGTTTCGTCCCGCCTTCGAAGATTCCCGGATACAGCCTCGTCCCGGCATCCGCGTCGATGGCCGTGGTCGCGAATGCCGAGGCATCACTGGTGCGTTCGATCGGCATCGTCCAATCGGTCGTAGATTTCTTCAGCGAAAAGAAGACGGAGCGAGTTCGACCGCCTACTAACTCGAAATCGGATCCGGATGTCATGGATGCGGCCAACCTCGCGGTTCGGCTCTATGCTGTCGTGTTCGGCCTAGGCCTATTTGTCGGGAACCAGCAAAGGCGCGAAGTCGCGAACCTCGACGCTATCGTCGCCCATAACGCGGCCTTCTTCGATCAGCATGGGCTCGACCTTTCCGATGACGGCATCCTTTCCGATGCGGACGGGAATACATATCGGATGGAAAGCCGTTCAAGCGACCGCCTCGAACTCGTCGCTCTGCATCGGCGGAACATGAGGGGCTACATCGACATGGACGGCGGGAAGATGCTTCAGTGGTCGGGGCTGGTCCGACGCGGCGCAGCGTAGCGGCACCGTTCGAGGAGATCCTGCCCCCGATGTTCGACCGCTTGATCCATGCCGATTGGAGCGTCGAACCGCGCAAGCGGTGGCTTGCCGAGGCCGGACGCAAGCACGGGGTATGGGTGGTTTCGGGGCCTCGCCCGGTGGGACCGATCCCCCACTTCCTCGACGAAATATTCGCCACGGGCGATGGGACGACACTGGTCGGATTCGACTTTCCCATTGGCATCCCGAACGCCTACGGAGATCGGACCGGACTGGATAGCTTCCGAACTGTCCTGCCCCTCTTCGGGAATGGTGAGTGGGCGGAGTTCTTCAATGTCGCCCATTTGCCCGGCGAGGTCTCCTTGCGACGCCCCTTCTATCCGCAAGTCGGAAAGAAGGGAGTACGAAGGGGCTCGCTCATCGAAGGTCTCGGCGTCCGATCCTTCGATGATCTGTTGCGCGTCTGCGAGCGCAGGACGAGCGAGCGACAGGCAGCATGTTCCCTGTTCTGGACCCTCGGCGGCAATCAGGTCGGACGTGCGGCCCTGTCGGGATGGCGGGAAGTCGTCAGGCCTGCCATGGCGAGGGGGGCCGCCCTCTGGCCGTTCGACGGACCTCTTGCCGAACTTTCGGTAAAGGCCACGGTTGTGCTCGCTGAGACTTACCCAGCCGAGGCCTACCGCATGTTCAATGCTGGCTTCCGATCAGGCGAGAGCAAGCGACGGCGAGCCGACAGGGCACTCAAGGCTGATGCCATTCTCGCATGGGGAAAGGCTCACCGGATTGAGTTCTCTGATGCGGGGACAGAGGCCATTCGCGATGGCTTCGGAGACGCGTCCTCCGGGGAGGATGCCTTTGATGCCTTGGCCGGTGTCCTGAAGATGATTGAGGTCTGCGATGGTAGGAGGCCCGAGGCTACCGAGCCGCTCGCTCCCAAGAGGCAATGGGAAGGCTGGATCCTGGGTCGATGATCTCCCGAACGAGACCCGAAACGCCGATTCTTATAAATTTGCAGCAGTTTCAAACTATCTTGACGTCAAGACATACTGTAGGCGCTCCTGGGAGCGGAACCATAGTTTGCCTTATTGACGCTTCAGCGCACCGCAATTGACACATCAGCCTGCCTCTCCCCGCGGCAGGCGTTTTTGGGCGTCAGCACATCGATGGCCTTTCCTCTGGGCAGTCCCGATCCCTACTCCGCCCGAATTTGTGAGATCGTCCTGCAATGTAGTCTCTGTGCGGGGTGGCGATCTAACGCGATTTGCCAATCAAGAATCCTATGGCATCAGGCTTCGGCGGAGGCGTGGGTGAAACCTAACGATGATGATCGATCGGCAGCCGGTTGAATTCGCATTACGCGGCGCGCCGGAATTCGGGGTGAAGCCGACGTGGCCGTGACCGAGTGGAGGCCATCGTTCCTGGGGCGTCGACTGACGGGATCGTCCGATTGGCGCTTGAGACTGGACGGCCCTGAACTCACTCTGACGGTGGCGGGCCGCACGCATCGGGTCAACGTCGAGGAAGAAACGGCATACCGCGTCCAGCCCGGCATGCTTTGGACGGGCATCACCATTTACTCCGAACATGGGCGGGCGGTGGAGGGTGATGGGTTACCCAACGCCGAGGGGGCAGCCCTGACCCAGGCGTTGAATGCCGTTCTGATCGAGAAGCGTCTTCGTGAAGAACTGGAGCTTCTCGACGATCAGCATCGGATGATCGACCGGTGGCTGGAGTACAAGACCAGCCAGGAACAAGCCTGTTCCCAAAGGCACCGATGGTTCACCCATGAACTCCAGGCCTCCGTGATCTCCACTCGCCCGACGATGGATGCCGAGGCCATTCGGGATCGGCTGAAAGAGCCCGCAGTAGCGATGCGCCTGGGTCCGAAGGCCCACGCGCTGGAGCAATCTCTCTCGGCATGGGAAGCCGACCCTCGCCCCGCCTGGGCCAGCTTCAACGCCGCACACACCGAAAGCGAGCTGAAAGCCTGCAAGGATCTGCTCGACCGGGTCGAGAGCAAGCCCCTCACCGAAGAACAGGCCAAGGCCGTCATTTGCTTCGACAACCGGGTGCAACTCGTCGCTTCGGCCGGGTCCGGCAAGACCTCGACCATGGTGGCGAAGGCCGTCTACGCCATTCACCGCGAGTTCGTGGATCCCGAGCGCATCGTGATGCTGGCGTTCAATAAGCAAGCCGCCGAAGAGCTCGCCGAGCGTGCTGCGAAGTCCTTCAAGCGCGTGGGCATGGAGGAGGTGATGGTGGAGGCTTCCACCTTCCATGCCTTGGGCCTGAGCATCATCGGCAAGGCAACGGGAAGGAAACCGTCCGTCCCGGACTGGGCGAGCGATGGCGTGAGCGGCTTCCGCAAGCTGACCGACATCGTCGAGCATTTGAAGGAGAGGTCGCCCGCCTTTCGGCAGCGTTGGGATTTATTTCGCTTTGTTTTCGCGAGGGACCTTGCTCGTCCGGGCGCGCTAGGCAAGGCGGACGTTTGGGACGGCCAAGGCAAGGGCAGGATCCGCACGGCCGCTGGCGAAGTGGTCAAGAGCCAGGAGGAGGCCATGATCGCCGACTGGCTCTTCTATAACGGGGTCGAGTACCGCTACGAAGAGAGTTACAGGCACCAGACGGCCGACGCCGACCATCGCCAATACAAGCCGGACTTCTACTACCCCGTCCTGGACCTCTACCACGAGCACTTTGCGCTCGATGCCCAAGGCCTGCCGCCAGCCGAGTTCGAAGGTTATTTGGATGGGGTTCGTTGGAAACGCCAAAAGCACGTTGAGATGGGCACTTCGATGTTCGAGACCACCTCGCATGGTCTTCGCAACGGCGATGACTTCCCGCGACTGGAAGCCGAGCTGACCGCGCGCGGCGCCGTGCTGGATCCCGATCCCGATCGGGAGATTCCGGAGGGCGGTCGAAAGCCCATGGAGCCGGCTGAACTGACAGGGCTGGTGCGTACCTTCATCAGCCACGCCAAAAGCAATTGTTTGACGATTCCTATCATGCGCCAGCGACTGGACGGCATGCCCGAGGGCAACTTCAAACACCGATACCGGGTGTTCCTCGACATCGTGGCGCCCCTGCTGGAGGCGTGGGACGCCGCCTTGGCGGCCGAAGACGGCATCGATTTCGAGGACATGCTCAATCTGGCGGCAGGGCACTTGGAAAGCGGCCGTTACGAGGCTCCGTATGAGCTGGTTATGGTCGATGAATTCCAGGACGCCTCGCAGGGCCGTGCCCGGTTGTGCCGCGCATTGGTCCGGAAACCGGGCCGGTTCCTGTTCGCGGTGGGCGACGACTGGCAGTCGATCAATCGCTTCGCCGGCGCCGACGTTTCGGTGATGACCGGATTTCGGCAGTCGTTCGGCCATGGCCAGGAGCTGAAGCTGGAACAGACTTTCCGCTGCCCACAAGCCTTGTGCGACGCCTCCAGCGCATTCGTTTCCAAAAATCCCGCCCAGATCGCAAAGCGAGTACGGTCGGTCATCCCCGCGCAAGGTCCGGTGCTCCAAGCCTTTCAAGTGGATCATATGGACAAACTGGCCGCCGCGATCGAACTGTTCATCGTGAAACTGGCCGAGGGCGTTCGCGATGGGATCATACCTCCGGGTCGAAGCGGCAGGATCTCCGTCTACGTGCTCGGCCGCTACAACGCCGATCGCCGATACGTACCGGCCCGCAAGGCCCGTATCGATCGCTGGGTCGAGGTTACATTTCTGACCATTCACCGGTCGAAGGGCAGCGAGGCGGACTACGTCATCCTGCCCGAGATGCTCAGCGCTCTTCGCGGGCGAAGCTTCCCCAACACCCGCGCCGACGACCCCGTGCTGACGTTGGCCATGCCCGAAGGAGATGACTTCCCACAGGGTGAAGAGCGTCGTCTGTTCTACGTGGCCTTGACGCGTGCGCGCAGGAGCGTGGCGATGTTCACCGCCCGCGGGCAATGCTCCGATTTCCTGCGCGAACTGGTAGAAGACGGGGCGGTGTCGATCACCGGCACCGATGGCAGAGTCGTCCGGGAGGAGAGCTGCCCCGCCTGCAAGCAGGGCGTGCTGGTGTTGCGCACCGGGCCGTATGGGGAGTTCCGCTCCTGCTCAAACTTCCCGGCCTGCGCCTTCAAGCCTAGGAGGAGACGCCAGGTCAGATCGGAACCTTGAGTAGATCGAGGGTGTGGGGACAGACAGTGCGCTTCGGGTCGATCACCATGGGGGTCGGCGGTCACAATATGCAGGTGAATGGACTGAACTGGCGCGTCGAGAATCAGCGACGGTAATTGATCAGGTACCGACAGGTTGCATTGCGCATGCGCTCGGCCTGATGAGCGGCGCCGACCGTAGGCGAGCAGAAAGGGCTGTCATGAGTAAGTCAGCGCTGCCTCCGGACGCATGATCCCATTGAAGACGCGGTGGGCGAGCGCCATACGCACCGCCGCCCAGGTTGATTATCGCAATGACCTCGACGTCGTGCTCGGCGAGGTAGTCCACCTTACGAACTAGCACCGAACCGACCGGCGCGGCTCACGGCGAACCAACCGCCTTGAACTAGAATTTACGGCCGCCGCTCATACTGCCCAGGATGCCTCGCAGAATGGCCGTTCCGATCTGCCTGAAGATCGAAGTGCTCGCTCTCCGCTGCGCCTTGCTGATCACGCGAGACTCTAGACCGGATGCCTCGATGGTGGACGTTTCATCATCACGAACTTCGACAGGAAGCCTGGGCCTCTGCGTGGGGCGCTCCTCGACCGGCGGGCTTGGAACGTACCGCGGAATGATGATCTGCTTCTCGATCTGATTGAGGCGAACTCCAGACCGCTTCGCCTCCTCGAGAATGCCTTTGGCGAGGTTGCTCTTCAGCCCGTGCCTCTCGAGATAGTTCTTGACGCGTTCGAGGTCGTCCCGGTTCTTCTGCTCAGCCTTCGTGGGCCCCTTGAGCCACTTCTTGAAGGCTTTCCCGGCGGCGCGATTGATCGCCGCTCCCGGGTCCAACAGGACAGACTCGTTCTTCCTGCGCCTACTCATGAACTCTCCCGCTTCGATTTCTGTGATCGCTTTCCCGCAGAGCTAGCAGAGCTAGCAGAGCTAGCGGGCCCTTGTCACAAGATTTCGGGCCAAAATCCGATGGTTGCGGGCTAGCCTCCCTTCCTCTCCGTCGGATTAACCGCTACAGACTTCTTAGGACTTGCAGTCGCGGACCTCCGTGCTCTACCTGTCGTGGGCGAGGATCTCTCTCAAATACGCTGTTAGGCGGCCGCCCTTGCGCCCAGCCCCAATCGCCCTCCGAGCGTTTGATCCAACGATGCGCGGAGATTCAGCACTGTCCCTGTCGCCAACTCGCTTGGGCTTAAGCCCAGAATCTTTACCACCTCCCCACGAGCTTTTTGAACGTAACCCAAGAACACGCGATGCCGAGGGGCGCTTCCGAGAGAAGCCTCGATTACGTCAAGGGTCCAGAGAACCGTGGTCCAGCATTCGAGGAAATCTACCGGCATCTCGGTGTATTCCTTGGCGACCATCAGCCGGGTGATCGGTGGTGATTTTCCCGAGAAGAAGGCCGCAATGACGCGGAGCGCCATCCTCGGCCAGCCCTTGCGCTCCGAACTCGCCTCCAGCCCATCCGGCAGACCGGGATGCCGAGCCTTAAAGAGGAGGAACATCATCCAGTACCGAATCCTCAGTACCTCGCCTGAACCTATCGGCTCCGCGCCGCTCATGAGTTTGTCGACATACTTGTCGACCGACTTGCTGATCTCCTTCGCGTCTATGACGACTACCTTTTTGGGCTCATCTGGCACCGGGAGTGGCTTCGACGGCGGCGGTTCGGGTTCGTCGCTCTGCTGATCATCTTCGTCGTTACGATCGTCATCATCGCCACTCTCGTCATCATCGTCCCCGTTGCCAAGGGAGTTGGGAGAGATGCCAATGAGCGAATTCAGAAAACTGCGAATACTATCGGTATGGGATCCGGCCAGGGTCGATTCTTCCCGCCCGGAATTCCGCGTATCGGGGGATCGCGTCTCCATGAATTCGTCGTAGGAAAGGTAGTGAACGGAAGCGTCCCCACGCTTTCCCCCGTCGGAGCCGGATGGTTGCGCCTTGGGCGTAGCTTTCGCGGGAAGCGGACGATCACTGTAGTCGGCCCGCAGGAGCTCCTCAAAAGCGCCATGCATCCAGCTCTCGAAATCGTCGCCGAGGTTAAAGGCATTGATCGCCTTTGCGACGGCCCCCGTTGCCATCTCCCGCCGTTGTTTCCGGAGACGGGAGGCGTGAGCGACGTGAGCGCGGTTCGACAGAACTCCATTCTGTTCCACGATCGCGAAGCTGACCCGCTCCGGCTCCTCGATGTTGAGGCGGAATGAGCGCCGATGTACGGCCTCGCCGCTCATCTCGAAAGCGACGCTTCCGATTTGCGATCCTCTCATGTCCAAGAGCAGCACTGCTCCCGTTCCGCCGATCCCGTCAGGCCGAGCCCAGAGGAGTGTATACCCGTCGAGCTCGAAGGTACCGGGCTGACGGGCTTCAATCTCCGCCAAGGGGATGGGAGGCGTCGGCTTCCGCTGCTTGGCAGTGGAGAGATCAATTGGAGGCTCTTCGAGGCATTTGGCGAGATTCAAGACCTGGACCGCTCGCTCCCGAGGCAGCATCCGGTAGATGCACGCCTCCGCATTCATCCCCGGCTCGGCCCCGCGCCCGAGCGCCGCGGTTGTGCAGTTTGCACTTCCAACTAGAAGGTGGTCGTGCGTTGCGCTGGAAGCGACCACGAACTTCGCGTGCTTGAAACGACCTTTCAGGTCATCGGGATAGGGGAGGAATTCGATCAGCCCCGATCGCGGCTGATCCATTGGGAATTCGTGCCCCTCGGCATCCAGCAGAACTGTCACTTGGGCGGGCTGAAACCTTTCGATCAGGGCCCCGATGGCAGACAGGCTTCCGTCCCAGTAGGGACTCGAGACCACCAACCGCTCAATCACCTCATCGCCGACGAACCCGATGAACCGACTGCCGATGCTTTCGCCACTGTAGCGGGCCAGGAAGGCGATGGCTGTCCCGTCCTCCAGGTGTTGCAGGGGGGTGGCTGCGGCCCCCGCGAGCCATGGGGCCCGGTCCATCGCCCAGTTCAGCGCCTCCCGCGCCGGAGCCCGGTCTGCGGGAACGAGGCTTGAGACGTAGCTCCATGCCGATCGGACGATTTCGCGCTCCGGACTTGGCGTATCTTGGCACTCGAGTTCGACGACGACCTCGGCGTTCCCAGCCAACCCCGCGGCCGTGATATTCGCCGAGCCGACGAACAGGCGCCCCGCCTGGCGGCCAATCTGGATGACGATCTTAGTGTGGAACAAGCCGGAAGCGACGGGGGGTGAAAATAGCTCGTAATCGCGCCCGAGCTGCTCCGGGAGTCGAGAACCATCGGACAGCGACATCGAGGCCATGCGAGGGTCAGCGATAACGAGACAGTTCGAGGCCCCGCTCGCCATGAGCTGTGGCAGCATGATTTGCTCGTAGGCGGCAAACTCGATCGAGAACGTGGTCGAAACCGCAGTGTGAAACGCGCGCGATCGCTGCGCGCGGCGTCCTAGGCGCTCGAAATATTTCATGCAATGGCCCCGAGGACTGCCCGCCCACGAGCCGTTATTCCTTGTTCGCCAAGGAGCCCTACGTCGACGAGGAATTGCACAGCTGGAATTAGGCGGGGCGTCGTGGCGACAGGCTCGTAACTCTTGCGCCGAATCCAGCGCCCATCATGCACTTCGAACAGAAACGTATAGTCGTGCTGGCGACGAAGCTTCTGGATCGCGACCCAGGTGTGGCGCTCGACGATACGCTCGACGACGAAAGACGCGATCAAATCGGCCGTCTGCTCTTCCGACCTTGGCCCGATCCAAGCCCGCTCTGTCAGAATCGACCTTCCGGAGCCACGGAACTTCAATTCTCGCAAGGAAGCATCGAGAAGATCCGGCCTATCGATCAAGCGCTGGTCCAGGGCCGCGACAAGGAGCACGGCATCCCAGGCCTTGTCCTCGGTGGTCCCGCTTCGCCGCGTGAGCGTCCTTGCGCTTCCACGGTAATCGAAGACCCTCGTGTTGATGTCGGCACGAAGTTTCGACCAGGGAAGCCCCGCCTTGTCCGGATTGGCCCGGCTCAACCGGTCACGAACTTCCTCTTTGATCTCAGCCAAGGGGCGCCCGGCATCCCTCATCAAATCGATGGACCAGGAGAGCAAACCAGCCGCGGCCATCTGAAAGAGGTCCTGACACTGGTAGATCTCCCAACGCAAGCGCTGTTTATCGAGCACCTCGCTGCCGAGTTCGTGCGGGGAGAACATGTGCCAACGGAAATCGTCCGGGCTGGGTCGGCCGCCGATCGATTGTGCCGTCTTCAGCAAGAGCCGCAGGGAAGCAGCCCGCCGCTCATCTCCGGCCGTCGTTTCATCGGAGGGAAAGAGCAGTCCCTCGTAGGCATCCCGTTCCGGAGAAGGGTCTTCGATTGCGGAAGGCACGATCACGGCTAGCTGGGCAAGGTCATCTCGAGCGACGCGAGCCGACATGATGGACTTGCGAAGGAGATCTTCGACTGCCCGCCCGATCGCCGAGCGGAATGCGCCAGCGGTGGCCCTGCCCGCCTCCTTGGTGATACGTTGAATGCCGTGGTCACCCAGGCGGAATAGCCCCATCTCGGCCATCTGCGAGTAGTAGGCACCAGCGAAGACCGTCTGGGTTAGGTATCTGGTATTGACGTCACTGGTAACGGCGTCGCTGAAGTCGATGATGGCCTCATTCAGGCTAAGCCGTTTTTCGGCCCAGTCGATCCCGCCGACCCCCCCTTGCCCCCCAGCGCGTGCGGAGACGAGGGCGTAAAGCGCTTCAGACCGCCTGACCCAGGACAGCCAGGCCGAGTACTCAGTCGTTGCCCCGGTTTCCGCGTAAGCATCGCTAACCCAGCAGAAGAAACCGTAGTATCGCATCCGCAGAGTAACGTTGCTGATGCCGGGCAGCAGGGATTGGTAAATGGCGACGCTGGCGTTCTGCATGCCCAGCGGATCCAATCCCCGCTTCGGGGCCAACTCGGTCCATTCGGGCTCAGCGTTCACTCGCCCCCCATTCTCGTGATCTCGAGTTCTCGCGATTCGATTTCGGTCGAGAATAGTTAGAGGCGCTGAGTGTGCCAGCTATTCGTTGCGGCAGGCCGGATATCCCAGTCCGAAATGATACATCGGCTCGGCCTGCGCGATTACGTTGGCATACTGGTAGCGCTCGGCGACGCCGACCTGCCTGTTCCGATGCTGCGCGAGGCCGAGATCGAGGCACAGGCGAAGGTGCTCGTCGAACTCTGGAATGACCAAGAGCCCCGATCTCCCTGCCCCCATCGGAATGTGGCCGGCGCGCCCATTCCAGCGTGCACACGCTATGGCGCTGCGAGTTCCAGATAGCGGCAGAAGGCGTTCGCCAGTTTCATCTGCCGGGGTGTTTTACACTCGGCCTCAAAAATCTCCGGCGACGAGACCAATATGGCGAGGCACTTTGCTCGGGAAATGGCCACGTTGAAGCGGTTCGCGCTGTAAAGGAATTCCATGCCCCGCGGTGCATCGGCGTGGCTCGAAGTCGCCATCGAGTAGATCGCGATCGGCGCTTCCTGTCCCTGAAACTTATCGACTGTCCCAACCCGGGCGCCGGGAAGGCGTTGCTGGATCTCGAACACCTGCGCATTGTATGGCGTGATGATCACGATATCCTCCATCGTGACCCGCCGCTCGGTACCGTCTCGATCGATCCAGCGCGAATTGCTATTCAGAATCGTCATGACGATCTGAGCGACGGCGCCCGCTTCTTCGATCGAGTAACTTTTATTCCCAGAATGCGGGACACTAACATAGCGCAGCCCGGCGCCTTCGACTGGCCCGTCGGACAAGACCACCTGCTTGTCGCAGCCCCCGATAGGATGGAGCTTGCCTTCGTAAAACAGCTCGGAATCAAAGGCGCAGATCGGGGGATTCATGCGCCAGGTCACCGCGAGGAATAGCCCGCGATCAGGTTCGATCGTTTGTTTTCCGCCGAGGACATGTTCAAGAGACGACACGCCAGTTCCATCCGGGTGCGTGCCCTGTGTCGGCTGATCGAGTTGCTGCGGATCGCCCAACAGGACGAGGCGTTTGGCTGCATGAGAGACAGCGAGAACGTTTGCCAACGACATCTGCGCCGCTTCGTCAACAACGAGGACGTCGAGCACGTCCTGAGCCTCGCCTCTTGCCCACAGAAAGCCCGTTGCCCCCGCTACTTTGCATCGGCCCGATGAAAGGGCATCGAAGACGCCCGCGTTATCCTTTGCAAAAACAAGCCGAGGGAGGTCGTCCTCCTTCTCTTTGGCCTTTTGGACGCAACGAAGGTCCAGGCCCATCTCGACAGAGGCTTCGATGACCTTATCGAGCAGATTGCGAATAACCTTGTGACTGTTGGCTGTAATTCCGACCTTGAGGCCTTGCTGCACGAACGTGCAGATCATCCGCGCTCCGGTGTGAGATTTTCCGGTTCCCGGCGGACCCTGGATCGGCAGGACGCCCCCTTGCAGATGGCGTGCAATACGAATGGCTGCGTCCAGCGTAGTTTCTCCTGCGTTCTGAACGCGCTCATCACCAATCCGCGGCAGCCTGCGCAAAAGAAGGTCTCGGGCCGCAAGGTATGGACCGTCGCCCGCTATGCCATGGTTCAAAACATGCTCGCCGATGCGAAGGAGGCATTCGGCTTGTTCCTTCGCGGGAATGATCTCGTGAACAAATACGGCAGTCGGATGATCGCCTGCGGTCTTGGTCGTCTTCTTGATGTCGATCGTTCGGTTTTCCGTGGAGATCGCAACGACCTCGCCAATCGAATCTCCCCCAGCCGCGCGAAGTTTCTTGTCGGCACGGATATCGGTGTCTTGCTGAGGGAACGCATATCGATGCGTTGGTACCCGACCGGTGGTCGGGACAACGCCGATAAAGTTCAGGCCGGAAAGTGCTGGCCTTTCGTCGAGCAATTCCTCGGCACTGAGCTCGCTCAGTCTAAAATACTCCCACCAGGTCGCTTTCTCCTCCCGGCGATGCCAGTCGAGGATGTTGGCTAGAATCCATTGCGCCTGCTGCTCTTCCGAGCGTTCCGCCGGATCAACAGGTAAGCCCTCGCTGAGAGCCGCAACCAGCCGGTTTACCCGCTCTTGGCGCTCTGAAAGCTCCTCGCTCGCAGCATCCTGGCCGGGGAGAGGCCGAGGAACGTCGGTCCCGCTCGCCTGAATGTCGGCCCGGAGCTTCTCCAGCCAGTTGCGAAGGGCCTCAGTCGATTTGCAGTCGTCTTGATTGTAACCTTGCACGGCAGCTTTATCGCCGTCCGATATCGAAACGCTGTCACCAAGTTCCAAGCCTGCCTGCAAACTGGCAAGCGCAAGATTGGCATCTTGCAACGAGACGGCGCGCTCATAATCGTAGAATGCCTCGAGCCTCTTGATCGAATAACTCTCGACGCTCGCACGCACGGCGTTTCGAACGACGCCGTAGAGGTCGACGAAGACAAGGCCACGCAAGAGCGCGTCAATCTCATCTTCCTTGCTCGCATAACGACCCATCAAGCGTTTCAGCGCCGCAGGTTCGTATGGCGCGTAGTGGTAGATATGGAGTCCGGGGTAGGCCTTTTTCCGCTCGGTGACGAAATCGACAAAACGCTCGAACGCGGCTTTCTCTTCGGCCCGGCTGAATGACCAATGGGCCTGATAAACGGGAGCGCCGGCTTCATCCCGGTAGTGGAAGCCAAATAGATATTCCAATCCGTGTTCACCGACGAAGGGGTCCCCTTCGAGATCGAAGAAAATATCCCCTGCATTCGGTTCTGGCAGAGCGCAGAGCCCAAATCCCGGCACAACAGGCAGAAATTCATGCAGCAACTCGCCGCTCTCCCGAGCCTGCGCTTGAACCAGAGCCTGCCTTTTGACCTTCTCATATGACTGGACTGCGCCGCGCTGAGGCTTCCAGCCGATTGGTGTTGGCAGAGCCGCAAGCGCTGCCAGTGTGTTGACGCCGTTCTCGCGCAGCTCGGTGATCTGGTTGCGTGAGATCCCGGCCACAAATGACAGGTGGTCATCAGCCCGGCGGCGCTTGTCGCAGCTGTTGTACCAACGGCAGATATCGCAATGGTCGATGGGCTCAGGATAGGTCTCCGCATTCATCGAGCCCGTAGTCACGCGCTCGACCGCAGCCTTCGCCTTGCGAAAGTACGCCGCGTAATCCGCGATGCGATATGATTGAGGCACATGATCGGTCCATGGCACGACCACATGCGCGAATTCCGGCTGATCCTGCTGTGTGTCGCGGAGCAGCTCTGAATAGAGGCAAAGCTGCAAAACGGTGCCGCTCTTGGTCTCGCGGGCAAGTTTGGTATCGATGATCTCGTAAGACCACTCACCGAATATGCTTGGTGTCTCAACACGCCGCAGAATGTCGGCGCGGCCCGACCACCGACCCTGCCGCAGCGCACCTTGGATAATGATATCGTGACCGGCCTTCATTGCCTCGATCGTTGCGGAAACGCTCGCATCCGCAATCTCGATGCCCTCGATCGTCACTGCTTTCAGGCCAGCTGAATTCAGATGATCGATAAACGATTGTTCGTGCCTGAATCCCCGCTCGCGGAGGATCTCTAGAAGTGGGTCCCAATGGACAGGCTTCTCAAGTTCACCAGCGGTGACCTTGAGGTCGAGCGCGGTTAAATGCCCGCAGTTTAGATGACCGACTAGGTCGGTCGCGCTCAAGTGAATCTCTTCGTGGATTTTTCTCATCGCCCTAAAGCTATCAATAAAATACCGAAGGAGTTACCAATAATACCCACTAAAAGCGCATTCTATATCTATCTCAGCGAATTCTGCCCTTACGGCGATTCGTAGATGAGGCACTTGCAGAGACCGCTTCAAAAAGCACTCAAACGCCTCGTCTCCTGATCAACTCAACGTTTGGTCGTGAATCTTCAGCCTGTCGGCGGAGTCGGGAGAAAGTGGCATAAGGCTCCCCGTCATGCCAGTAGCTTCAGTGGGGTCGTATGGCGTTGCAGGAAACGGGGTTGCTGGTGCTGATCCTGATTTCAAAAATTTGGTAACAGCCGCCAAGCGCGGTCGCGAATAACCCCGCATTTCGTCTGAATCGCAGGGTCCCCGGCCGTGAAACACTCGAAAATGTTTCACGGTCCGCGTCGCCTACGACGATTACCCCCTCTCCGAGTAATCCCCCTCGGAGTTAACCGGGATTGGAGTTTTGGCAGGGGGCAGAAGCTCAGCATCATTCACCGGCGGGAAATCCGGAAGAGGCCTGGACGACTATATCGGCATCACGAGGGGATCATGGAGGCGAGCAGTAGGGATACCCCCATCAGGATCATCATCCCAGTCGGCGTCTCTCGGCAGATCAGCGACCAGGTGGATGCGATACGTCTCCAGCGGCGGTGCCGACGCCATTCAAGCTCGGTGATGCCAGACACTTCGCGCTGCCGGGCGTCGATGAGCTCATCTAGATCCATCATCCCCTCCCACGCTCCACGAACCCAAGCATGAGTCCGTCGGCGCGAAATGGGGAAGAGGCCTGACCTGCTGTCGCGTCATCTGCCCCGGCGCATGACGGCTCTCACAGGCAATCCGACGATCAGGGAGATCAGTAGAAGGACGAACAGCAATGCACCAATGGCGAATGGGGCGGCCTTCTCCATGACACTCGCCTGAAGCTCATTGATCTTCTTATTGAGGGCCTTCGCTACCTCCGAGCCTATCGCCGAGAACGGGCCGGTTGCTGCATCCTTTACATCCGCCACGATGTCCCGTCGCAGATCGGATAATTTCTTCTCCAGATTAGCGATATCGGACTTCGCCTGCCGCAGATCTTCCCGGAGATTCTTCTCTACGCTGCCGATCACATCCTTTATCTGATTGATCGGCTCCATCAAGTTTGGCAGCGCGCACGAAATGCCATTGGGGAGGCCAGGAACGGATGGGCCGCTTGGCAGGCCAGGAACGGAGGCGCCGCCTGGAATGCCTGGGATGGATGGAGCACCGGGCATAACCGTTGCTGGTGATTGGATTGTCTCGATGAGTTGCTGCGGGGTCGTGGGAGGGCTCACGGGAGGAGCGCGATTCCTGGATCCAAATGGGTTCGGGGGTGTAGGCGGCGTTGGAATGCTTCGCGGGATGAGCCGGTCGAATTGAACGCGGAGTGCGGGGTCTGGGAGGTGAGTGTCCCCGATACCCCCGCAGGCAATCATTCCGCAGATCGCCAACGTCGCTCCAATCATCGTTCCCTCCCAGCCTCTTGCGAGGGCGAGCCGAGATCGCGGTGCGATCGTGCAAGCGGTCGCCCGGAATGAATAAGGGCAAGCAGCGTAATTGACCTCCGAAGCTACGTTATTCGTCGGTAGAGTCTACCGGCGCAGAAGCGACCTCTCCTGGGCGTCGCAAGAGTCCGATGACGTGTGTCACGAGAGTTCGAAAGCGTCACGAAAGATCAAAGGCGTCACAAGAGTTCGATCGGGGAGCGTCACGAAAGTTCGAGGCCTCGCCCATCGGGTCGAAACCCGGAATTTCAGCCAATTTCGGTCACATCTGGCGCTGATTGGAGGGGCTGAATTCACCGGTCCCAACGCTCACCTGGCAGCGAGTGTCACGAAAGTTCGATGGGTGTCACAAGAGTACGAGGGGTGGTGTCACGAAAGTTCGAGCCTCTTCGCGCTGTCGCAGGGACCGGATGAAAGCGATGTCGGCCTCGTCTGGCCTCGACCAATCCATCGGCTCCTGACGGCTGTGCACGGCGGTGAGAAAACCATCCAGTGGAGCGCCGGCGTTTGTGCCGGCGCGGGCGGCGTAAAAGTCGGCCACTGGATAGGCTGACCCCTTT
>NZ_JBSHIO010000025.1:0-28685 GCF_053618995.1 Allobosea sp. NPDC055594 | reverse complement strand
CGCTCGCCGAGATGGATCACGGTGCCATGCTTGTCGCCGAGCACCTGGATCTCGATATGCCGGGGATCGACGATGAATTTTTCGATGAAGACCCGATCGTCGCCGAAGGACGAGGCCGCTTCCGAGCGCGCCCGGGCGAAACCCTCCGCCACCTCGCCGGAGGAATGGGCGATGCGCATGCCCTTGCCGCCGCCGCCGGCCGAGGCCTTGATCATCACGGGATAGCCGATCTCGTCGGCGATCCTGACGGCATGGTCGGGGTCCTCGATCACGCCCAGATGCCCGGGCACGGTCGAGACCTTCGCCGCCGCCGCCGCCTTCTTCGACTCGATCTTGTCGCCCATCGCCGCGATCGCGCCAGGGTTCGGCCCGATGAAGACGATGCCGTTCTCCTTCAACGCCCTGGCGAAGGCCTCGCGCTCGGAGAGGAAGCCATAGCCGGGATGCACGGCTTCGGCGCCGGTCGCCTTGCAGGCGGCGATGATCTTCTCGATCTGGAGATAGGATTCGGCGGCCGGCGCCGCCCCGATAGGCACGGCCTCGTCGGCCATCTCGACATGTAGCGCCTCGCGGTCCGCATCCGAATACACCGCGACCGTCGCGATCCCCATCCGGCGCGCCGTCTTGATCACTCGGCAGGCGATCTCGCCGCGGTTCGCGATCAGGATCTTCGTGAACATCGCTGGTTTCCCCCGCCCGGCGGCCTTGATGGCGCATAGCCGGATTTACGGGAGTGGGACCTTTCCGTCCACTGATCGGCCGGGTCGGCGGGCTGCAGCAGCCCACGCTCGAAGATCCGCCCCGGACCAGTTCCGGCTCAGCTCGCCAGGAACAGGCGCTCCGGCTGGAAGCTGACGCCGCGCATCCGGGCATCGCCCTTGCGCAGCGCGAAGCTAACCAGCGCCTCGTCGCAGCTCTGCGCCTCGCGGACGATCTCGAAGCCGATCCGCTGGGCGGTCTGCGTCGGCCCTTCGCCGGCCGAGAGCGTGGTCACCAGCCAATGCGCCTTGTCGCGATCGATCACCCCGGTCGGGCGGCATTCCCAGACCGCGAAGTCGACGGTCAGCGCCACCAGATAATCGGCGAAGGACGCGGCCTTGACCAGAACGGCGCGGTCGAGCGCGATGAGAATATCGAGCGTTTCGCGGCTGATCACAGCATCGCTCAAGATCTCACGCTGAAGCATCTTGACGTCTTCGTCGTCGATCGCATGCCTGTCCATCACACGATCGACGAATTCACGAAGTTCATGGCTGATCATTGTTCGACCCCTGTCCGGCGTTGTTTTGTGCCGGTACGTCCCTGTTGTGAGGAGACGATGCAGCCACGCTTCTGATCAGGTGGTTAATTCGAGAATCTGAACGCCTGTTCAGGTTAAACGGGTCTGAGTCGATGTGGTTGCGCGGTTATTACCAAAACCACTGAAGGCCTGCGGCGCGCCGCTTCACCACGGCAAGGCCATCGCGTCCCCGCTCGCATCATGCTCGGACGGAGTCCTCGGGTCCGGCCTTGGGTCGGCCCGAAGACAAACTCCGCGCAGAGCCGAGAAGCGCATGCCGAGGCTACGCCAACCAGCTCCTCTTCCGTGCGGGTAGCTCGGATCAAGCCCGAGCATGACGGCGAGCGGCGCCGGTCCACCCGGATCGCGTGCTAAGGCTTGCCGATCAACCCCGGCAACGCCGCCCAGTCCTCGATCACATGCGCGGCACCGGCCGCCTTCAACGCCGGAACCGACTGAAAGCCCCAGGACACCGCGACCGGCGCCACCCCGGCAGCGACCGCCATCTCCATGTCGAAATTGCTGTCACCGATCATCAGGGTCGCCTCGGGCCGAGCGCCGGTCTCGCGCATCGCCCGCAGGATCATCTCCGGATGCGGCTTGGAGGCGGCGTCGTCGGCGGTCTGGGTGGTCGCGAACAGGTCGCGCCAGCCATGGCGCTCGATGATGTAGTCGGCGCCGCGCCGCGACTTGCCGGTGGCGATGCCGAGCACCGTGTCAGACCGCTGCGCCAGCGCCGCCAGCATCTCGGCAACGCCCGGGAACAGCGGCTCGGCCAGCTTTGGGTCGCTCTCCGCCTGAAGGCGCATCGCGCCGAAGACCTGGCGATAGGTCTCGGTCAGCACATCATCCGGCCGCTCGAGCCCGGCAAGGCGCATCAGCGCGATATCCAGGCTCAGGCCGACGATGCCGAGCCCGGCCTCGCGGCCTGGATGCGTGAGCCCGCAGCGCGCGAAGGTCTCGAACTGAGCTTCGAGAATGATCGCTTCGGAATTCATCAGGGTGCCGTCGAGGTCGAAGATCACGAGGTTCATGCCGGCGCTTTAGCCGGCTTGACGCCCCTGCGCCAGCATCGCCGGCGCAGGGGCCTTATGCTCGCGCCTCTCCGACAAAGGAGATGCCGGCCCTCTCAGCGCCGCGCTCAGCCCTGGCCGCCCCTGGCGCATTCGGCGATCGCGGCGCGCAGAGCCTGCGCCTCCAGCCCCTTGCCGCGCGCCTCCTTGCGGCACTCGGCGCGCTGGGCGAGGTCGGGCCGCTTCTCGTTGAAGCAGGCGACCAGTGCCGCGGTCCGCTCGCTGCCCGCAAGCTTGCGCTCATCGGCCTGCTGCTTGCAGAGGGCGCGGGCGGTTGCCGCGGTCGGCCTGCCGTCGCGGGTCAGCCCGTCGGCGGCATAGAGCTGCACGCCCGGAAAACGTTCCTGCATGCAGGCGCGCATCGCCCGGCGCAGATCCTCGCCCGAGAGCGCGATGTTCTCGGCATAGCAGTCACGCCGAGCCTCGGCCCGGGCGGCGCGCGGAATCGGGTCGTCGGAAACGGTAGCGGTCTGCGGCCCGGCAGCCGCCGAACCCGGGGTCGGCTGTGTCTGGGCCAGGCCGGCGGAGGAGAATGCGAGAACGAGACCGGCAGCGAACAAGGCGGTGCGCGACATGGAAAGCCTCCCGTGATGAACCCTCACAGGAACAAACTTAGAACATAACGCATTTTGTTCTGCAAGCGTTCTTACGCTTGGTCATGCAACCCCACGATGCAAAGCGCTACTCGTCGGGCGCATCGACGATCGGGTCGTAGGGCGCATCCTC
This sequence comes from Allobosea sp. NPDC055594, assembly GCF_053618995.1. NCBI lineage: Bacteria > Pseudomonadati > Pseudomonadota > Alphaproteobacteria > Hyphomicrobiales > Alloboseaceae > Allobosea > Allobosea sp. NPDC055594. Next base: position 25,607 of record NZ_JBSHIO010000025.1, on the reverse strand, counting down.
GAAGCCGAGCAGGTTCCAGCTCTGGCGCATATGCGGCGGCAACGGCGCGCTGACGTCGATCGTGCCCTTGCCGCGCGGATGCGGCAGCACGATGCGCCGCGCCAGCAGATGCAGCTTGTTCTGGATGCCGCCGGGCAGTTCCCAGTTCTGGATGTTGAAATATTTGGGATCGCCGACGATCGGATGGCCGATATGGGTGGTATGGGCGCGCAATTGGTGGGTGCGGCCGGTCACCGGCTTCAGCGAGAGCCAGGCGAGCTTCTGTGCCGCGGTCTCGACCACCGCGTAATAAGTCACGGCATGCATGGCGCCGTCTTCGCCATGCTGGGCCACCGCCATGCGCTGGTCGCCGTCATAGGCCTCCTCGCGGGCGAGATAGGTCGAGATCCGGCCCTGGCGCACGCGCGGTACGCCGACGACCAGCGCCCAGTAGACTTTTCGCGCCGAACGCGAGCGGAAGGTCTTGGCCAGCGTCGCGGCAGCAAAGCGCGATTTGGCGATGACGAGGCAGCCGGCCGTATCCTTGTCGAGCCGGTGGACGAGGCGCGGCTTCTGCCCGTCCTTGCCGGTCAGCGCCTCGAGCATGCCGTCGACATGGCGCGTCGTGCCCGAGCCGCCCTGCACGGCGAGGCCCGCCGGCTTGTTGAGGACCATGACGTCGTCGTCCTCATAGAGCGTGATCGAGCGCAGGAAGCCGATCGTGTCGGCATCGGCCTTGGCCGAGCGCGGCCGCTCGGCCTGCTGTTCTAGCTTGAGCGGCGGGATGCGCACGGTCTGGCCGGCCTCGAGCCGGTCCTTGCTGTCGGCGCGCTTGCCGTCGACGCGCAATTCGCCCTTCCGGACGATGCGCTGGATATGGCTGAAGGAGAGTTGCGGGAAACGCGTCTCGAGGAAGCGATCGATCCGCATCTCGTTCTCGTCCGGCGTCACCACGAGCTGCTGCACGCCGGTCGAGAGCACCTGGGCGGTCTCGGCCTTGACCTCGGCGCGGGTCGGCGCCGCTACCACCGGCCGGCGCGGGGCCGGCCTGGTCGCAGCCGGGAGGCCTTCCGGCCGGCTGCGCGCCGCAGCCTGCGCCTGGCGCCGTGCATCATGGCTCGGCCGCTTGCCCGCCCGCGCCGGCGGACGGGAGCCCTCGCCCTTGCCGGCGGCGGGCTTGCCGCCCGTGCCGCTGCCGCGCGCGCCTTTGCCCCCGGTGCCCTTGCCGCCCGACCTCATGACAGTCCCCTGACCAGAGCGAGCCCGGTGAACAGCGCGATGAGCGACAGAACGACCGAGCCGAGTACATAGAATGCCGCCATGGCGAGATCGCCGCGCTGCCAGAGCAGAACCGCATCGAGCGAAAAGGCGGAGAAAGTGGTGAAGCCACCGAGGACGCCGGTGGCGAAGAAGAGCCTGCCATGCTGCGTCCAGCCCTCTCCGGCCCGGAAGGCGAGCCAGCCGACGAGCAGCCCCATCAGGCCGGAGCCGAGGATGTTGATCGCCATCGTCCCGAACGGAAATCCGGGGCCGAGCCATCTCAGCGTGGCGAGGTTGACGCCGTGCCGCAGCACGCCGCCGATGCCGGCGCCAAGGAAGACGAGAAGCGTGGAGGTCATCACCATGCAATAGCCAGCGCAGCCGGTCGGCACAAACGAAATCACCTCGGCATGCCCGGCCCGCCCCCCCGATTGACTTCGGCACCGGCACCGCCGCAGAAATTGCCGGAACGGGTGAACGACAACGACAGTGACCGAGCGATTCCCAGGCACCGCCATGGCTGGCGCGATGCGGCCGCGGCCAGGGTTCCTGCCGCTCGGCGGGCTTTGCCTCGTCCTGGCGTCGACTGCCGTCGCCGCACCGGCGCGCCTGCCCGCCCGCCCGCCGCTCGCAGCCAGCTTCGCCCGCGCCTGCACCATCGCATTGCCCGAGACACAGCCGATCTTCGCCGCCGCTGCAGCCGCGGCTGATGACGACGAGGACAGTTCCGACGACTCGGATGACGATGATGATGATGACGACGACGATGAAGACGATCCGCCGGAGCGCGGGCTGATCCTGCCGGAGAGCGGTACCTGCCTCTCGATCAGCGGCACGGTTACCGCCGGGCTGCAGAACGACAGCTTCAAGGCCTCGCTCTCCGTCCCCGCGCCGCCTTCCGCCAATACCTCGATGCTGACCAGCGCCGCCTTCCGGATCGCGACCTCGCACGAGCTCGCCTCAGGCCTGCGCGTCGCCTCCGCCTTCGGCTTCACGATCAACAGCCCGGTCTCCGGCGTCAGCGAAACTACGCTCGACGAGGCGACGGTCCTGATCGGCCCCTGGACCTTCGGGCTCGACACCTCGCGCTTTTCCTTCTGGACCGGCGACGAGTTCATCTTCTCGACGCGTGCCCCCTCCCGCACCGTCGGCCTGATCGCCCTGGAGCTGCCGCTCACCGAGAGCTGGACGGCGACGCTCTCCCTCGAGGACACGGCGCTGGGCAACGGCTCCGCGACCAGCACGACCAGCGGGGCCGAGCCCCCCACTTCCGTCACCTCCCTCGCCCCCGGCCGTTCCGTGCCCGACGGCGTCGCGCGCCTGGTCTACGAAGCCGGGGACTGGACCGTGCACGGCGCGCTCGCCTTGCGCGAGGCGCCGAGCGGCTCGGCGCGGCCGGGCCGCGCCGGCATTCTCGGCGCGACCTATGAAAGCGAACTCTTCGGCGCGACGAGCAGCCTGACCGCCCAGATCGCCGGCGGCATCGACGCCGCGCCCTATATCGGCTCGCAGCTCGACGGGCGCCTGGTCAACCGCGTGCTGCTCGGCAGCGATCCGACGCGCGGCTTCTCGGCCCTGGTCTCGACGCGACGCGAATGGACCGATGAGATCGCGACCAACGCCTATCTCAGCCGCTACTGGCTGGCGGTGCCGCTCGCCGGGCAGACGAAGGGCGAGATCAGGATCGACCGCGTCGCCGCGAACATCGTCTGGACGCCGGTCGAGGGCTTCAAGGCCGGGGTCGAGAGCTCCATTGCCTGGGCGAAGATCGCGATCAGCGGCCGCGAGATCCAGGCCGGGCTGGCCGGGCGGCAGATCTCGACGCAGATTTTCCTCGAGCGGAGCTTCTGACGGCCTCGCTCACGCCGAGATCGTTGCGCGCTTGGTCCCGCTCGTCGCCGCAAGGCCGCTCGCGACAATGACGACCGCCCCGGCCAGCGTCCAGACATCGGGCAGGTTGCCGAAGATCAGCAGGCCGAACAGGGCCGCCCAGATTAGCTGGCTATAGGCAAAGGGCGCGAGCTCGTTGGCTTGAGCGAAGCGAACGGCCAGAATGAGCAGCAATTGCGCCGCCGCGAAGAAGAGCGCCGTCATCAGGCCCAAGCCGATCTCGCGCCAGCCGAGCGGCACGTAGGAGAAGGGCAGCAGCGCGGTGCAGACGATGAGCCCGACGACGGCGGTGTAGGCCAGCGTCAGCAATGGGCTGTCGGCCCGCATCTTCCGGGCCATCACGAAGGCGAAGGCCCAGGACGCCGCCGAGATCACCGGGAAGATCAGCGCCGGGTGGAAGCCCGCCGATCCCGGCCGAACGATGATCAGCACGCCGAGAAGGCCAAGGCAGACGGCCGCCCATTGCCGGGCACGCGCGACCTCGCCGAGCAGGGGCACCGACAGCAGGATCACCAGCAGCGGCGCCACGAAGAACACCGCTGTCGCCTGGGCCAGCGGCAGGAACTGCATGCCGGCGATGAAGCCGAAGCCCGAGCCGAGCAGTCCGATGCCGCGGATGACCTGCAGCAGCGGCTGCCGGGAGCGCAGGCCGGCACGACCGAGGGCGCGCAGCGCGATCAGCACTGCAAGGGGTGCGAAAACGACGAAGCGGATCCACATGATCTGCGCCGTCGGCACCGTCGCCGCGAGCAGCTTGGAGGCGGCATCGGAAGCGGCGAGGCAGGCGATCCCACCCAGCATCAGCAGGATGCCGCGCAGCGGATGTCGGGAAGGCGACGAGCTGGACATGCACGGCATCTAGCGGATGCCTGCCGATCGCGGTTCCGTTGCATGGGGCTGGCCGCCATGCACGGGACACAGGCACGGACGCCGCCTCGGCTCCGGTTGGAGCGGCGCCCTACCCGCCGCGCTCGTGCCTGAGCTTCTCCCAGTATTCCAGCCGCTTTCGGATCTCGCGCTCGAAGCCGCGTTCCGGCGGATCGTAGAAATACTGCCGCCCGAGCGCGTCGGGCCAGTAGTTCTGGCCCGAGAAGGCATCGGGCGCGTCATGGTCATAGGCGTAGTCGGCGCCGTAGCCCTCTTCCTTCATCAGCTTGGTCGGCGCGTTGAGGATCGTCTTGGGCGGCGTCAGCGAGCCCGCCTGCTTGGCGGTGCGCATCGCCGCCTTGTAGGCGAGATAGGCCGCGTTCGATTTCGGTGCGGTGGCGAGATAGATCACGCAATTGGCGAGCGCGAGCTCTCCTTCCGGCGAGCCGAGCTGCTCATAGGTCTCGGCCGCGGCGCGGGCATGGACCAGCGCCTGCGGATCGGCGAGGCCGATATCCTCGACCGCCATGCGCACCAGCCGGCGCGCCAGGAAGCGCGGGTCCTCCCCGGCGTCGAGCATGCGAGCGAAATAGTAGAGCGCCGCGTCCGGATCGGAACCGCGGATCGTCTTGTGCAGCGCCGAGATCAGGTTGTAATGGCCGTCCTGCGCCTTGTCGTAGATCGGCGCACGCCGCTGGATCACCTCGGCGAGCCCGGCCTCGTCGAAGACCTCGCCCGGCTTGGCGGCACGCCAGATCTCCTCGGCCAGCGTCAGCACGGCGCGCCCGTCGCCATCGGCAAAGCGCGCCAATTGCTGCCGCGCCTCCGGCGTCAGCGGCAGTTCGCGGCCCTCCAGCACCTCGGCCCGGCCGAGCAGGAAGAGCAGCGCCCCCTCGTCCAGCGCCTTGAAGGTCAGGACGCGCGCCCGCGAGAGCAGAGCGGCGTTGAGCGCGAAGGACGGGTTCTCGGTGGTGGCGCCGACCAGCGTGATCGTGCCGTCCTCCATCACCGGCAGGAAGGCGTCCTGCTGGGCCCGGTTGAAACGGTGGATCTCGTCGACGAAGAGCAGCGTTCCCTTGCCGCCGAGCCGGCGGCCGCGGGCGCTGTCGAAGGCCTTCTTGAGATCGGCGACGCCGGAGAAGATCGCGCTGATCTGCTCGAAACCGAGATCGACCATGCCGGCGAGCAGCCGTGCCACCGTGGTCTTGCCCGTGCCGGGTGGGCCCCAGAAGATCAGGCTGCCGAGCGAGCGGGAGGCGACGAGGCGCGACAGCACCCCGTCCGGCCCGGTCAGGTGCTCCTGCCCGGCGACTTCGCCGAAGGTCGTCGGCCGCAGCCGATCGGCCAGCGGCCGCGGGCCGGACTTGTCGAGGCCGGAAGCGGCGAAGAGATCGCTCACCTCATCCGCCGAACACGGAGGTGACGGTCTTGCCGCCGCGCGAGATCGTCACCTCCCAGGCGCGCTTGCGCTCGCGGGTCGCGCTCTCGAGGTCGCGCGAGGTCGCGATGCGTTCGCCATTGATCGCGAGGATCAGATCGCCCTTCTGGAAGCCGACGCGCGCCGAGGGGCTGCCCTCCTCGATCGCGCCGACGATGACCCCCTCGTTCCCGGTCTCGACCGAGAGTTCCTCGGCCAGGGCCGGCGAGAGGTTCATCACCGTGAGCCCGGAAAGCGGCGAGCGGCCGGAAAGCGTGACCGGCTCGCGCGGCCGCGTCTCCGGCGCCGGCGCGAGCTTGATCGGCACGACGATGCGCTTGCCGCCGCGCAGTACGGTGAGCGAGGTCACCCCACCGAGCGGACGCGTCGCGAAGCGGTAGCCGAAGCTCTCGGGGTCGTCGACGGCGACGCCGTCGACCGCCAGGATCACATCGGAGCGCTTGAGGCCGCCCTCGGCCGCCGGGCCCTTCTCGACCACGCTGGCGACGACGGAGCCGGCCGGGCGATCGAGCCCGAGTCCGTCGGCGACATCGGCGGTCAGCACCTGCAGGCGCGCCCCGAACCAGGGGCGACGCACCGTCTTCGCCCCGGCCTTGGCACTGGCGACGACGACCTGGACCATAGAGGAGGGAATGGCGAAGCCGATGCCGACGCTGCCGCCGGAGCGCGAGAAGATCGCGGTGTTGATGCCGACCAGCCGGCCCTGCATGTCGACCAGCGCGCCGCCGGAATTGCCCGGGTTGATCGCGGCGTCCGTCTGGATGAAGGACTGCGCGTCACCGACGCCGACCTGGGTGCGCGCCAGGGCGGAGATGATGCCCTGCGTCACCGTCTGGCCGACGCCGAAGGGGTTGCCGATCGCCAGCGAAAGATCGCCGATCTCGACCTTGTCGGAATCGGCGAGCTCCAGCGCACTGAGATCCTTGGCCTGGATCTTCAGCACGGCAAGATCGGTGCGCGGATCGCGCAGCAGGATCGTCGCCTCGAATTCGCGCTTGTCGGCGAGCGCGACCTTGACCTCGCTCATCCCCTCGATGACGTGATTATTGGTCACCACCAGCCCGGTTGCATCGACGATCACGCCCGAGCCGAGCGAGCGCTGCACCTGTTCGCGCGGCACGCCGAAGCCGCCATCGCCGAAGAAGCGGCGGAAGAACGGATCGTCCATGAACGGGTTCTGCGGCCGCCGCTCGATGCGCGCGCCATAGACGTTGACCACGGAGGGGGCGGTCTTCTTGACCACCGGCGCAAAGGACAGCGAAACCTGCTGGCGCGTCTCCGGCACCTGGCGGTCCTGCGCGAAAGCCGGCGAGGAAGGCGCCCCGGCGAGCATGGTCGAGGCCAGAAGAGCGGCCGCGACGCCTGCACCGGAAAGCTTGATTCGGCCCGACATCCCAGAACCTTTCATGAAGCGTATCGACTGCATTTGCGTTTTCATGGCCGCACTACCGCCATAACCTGTCCGAACCGGCGCATTGCGTGCGGTTTCCGGAGAAACCCGGCCGCCCCGGCACGACCTGCCGGCCAGCCTGACGAAAAAGGACCGGCTTCGTGAGCCTCGTGCGCCTTGTTTATGCCAGCGAAAGCCGCCTCGTCGAGGTCAATCGTCGTATGGAACTCGCCCGGATGCTCGCGACGGCGCAGCGGCTCAATGCCGACAATCATGTAACCGGTTTTCTCCTGGCGACACCCGGCGCCTTCGCGCAGGTTCTCGAGGGCGAGGCGGAGAATGTCGCCGAAACCTATGGCCGCATCGTGGTCGATCCGCGCCACGCCAATCCGCGCCTGTTGGCCCGGGAGCCGATCGAGCGGCGCGGCTTCGCCGACTGGTCGATGGCCTTCTCCGAGCAGGACGAGACCAACGACTTCATCTTCTCGCTCTATGGCGTGACGCCGGAGGCCGATCTCTACGTCCAGCCGGCCGACACCCTGCTCGCTCTTGCCGGCGAACTCGCCAGCCAGATCCGGTAAGCCCTGTCCCGACATGAAAAAGGGGCGGCAAAGGCCGCCCCTTCCAATGGTTATCGCCTGCTGGGCAGGGCTCAGGTCACGAAGAAGCTCTGCGTGCCATGAGCCTCGATCGCCTCCGCCAGACGGCTCAGCGCATGCACATAGGCGGCGGTGCGCATCGAGACGCCCTTATCCTTCGAGACGCCCCAGATCGCCCTGCCCTCGCGCTCCATGATCGTGCGCAGCCGGTCATGGATCTCCTCGAGCGGCCAGTAGAAGCCCTGGCGGTTCTGCACCCACTCGAAATAGGAGACGGTGACGCCGCCGGCATTGGCGAGGATGTCCGGCAGGACGATCACGCCGCGCTCGTCGAGAATGGCATCGGCCTCGCTGGTGATCGGCCCGTTGGCGAGTTCGAGGACGATGCGCGCCTTGACCTGCGCGGCATTGTCCTCGTGGATCATGTTCTCCAGCGCCGCCGGGACCAGAAGATCGCAATCGACGCCGATCAGCGCATCCGCGGAAAGCGCTTCGTGGCCATGGGCTCCGACGGTGGAGAGCACCGACTTGCCGCTCGCCTTGGCCGAGAGCAGCGCCCCGATATCGAGCCCGTTCGGCGCGAATACGGCGCCTTCCGAATCCGAGACGGCGACGATCTTGTGCCCGTCGCCGTCGAGCAGGCGCGCGATGAACTGGCCGGCATTGCCGAAGCCCTGCACCGCGACGCGCATGCCGTCGCCGAGGCCGAGTTCACCGGCGAGATGCCGCACCAGGTAATAGCCGCCGCGCGCCGTCGCATCGTTGCGGCCGAGCGAGCCACCGAGCGCGATCGGCTTGCCGGTGATCACGGCCGGCTCGGCCTGACCGACGATCTGCGCGTATTCGTCGGCCATCCAGCCCATGATCATGGCGTTGGTGTAGACGTCAGGCGCCGGGATGTCGCGATCGGGGCCGATGATGCGCGCGAAGGCCTGGATATAGGCGCGCGCCAAGCGCTCCAGCTCAGCCTTCGACAGTTGCCGCGGGTCGACCTGGACCGCGCCCTTGCCGCCGCCATAGGGCAGGTTCATCACGGCGCATTTGAAGGTCATCCAGAAGGCCAGCGTCTCGACCTCGTCTATGGTCGAGGACGGGTGGAAGCGGATGCCGCCCTTGGTCGGACCGCGCGTGTCGTCATAGCGGCAGCGCCAGGCCAGGAAGGACTTCCGCGAGCCGTCATCCATGCGGATCATCAGCCGCGCTTTGGTCGTCTCGCGTGCGAATTTCAGCTTCTCGATCACGTCCGGGTCGATATTGAGATGCCGGGCCGCATCATCCAGTCGGACGAGCGCATGGTCGAGGAGGCTGTCTTCGGACATCGAAGTTTCCTGTACGTGAGCGAGGAAGAGGCAATCGCATAATCAGAAGGCACGGCGGGTACAAGGGCGAACCACGCAGTTCGAACCATACAAAAATGCGGCAGCGACGACCCGCCGCACCCGAAAGCGCCCCGATCGCCGCCCAGGACCGCATAATCTGCGAAGCCCGCGCTCTCAGCCGCCCCATTCCGGTCTTTTTGTTGCGGCGCAACGAAAAAGGGCGGCCCGGAGGCCGCCCTTTCGAAAATCGTGATTGCCGGCCTCAGGCGGCCTGCTCGTCCTCTGCCGTGAAGACCGGGCCGGAATCCTTGCCCTTGGCCTCGACGTCGCGATCGACGAACTCGATCACCGCGAGCGGGGCGTTGTCGCCGAAGCGGAAGCCCGCCTTCATGATGCGCAGATAGCCGCCATTGCGCTCCTTGTAGCGCGGGCCGAGCACCTCGAAGAGCTTGCCGACCAGGGCGACGTCCTTGATCTGCGCGATCGCCTGGCGGCGGGCATGCAGGTCGCCGCGCTTGCCGAGGGTCACCAGCTTCTCGACGACCGGACGCAGGTCCTTGGCCTTCGGCAAAGTGGTGGTGATCTGCTCGTGCTTGATCAGGGCCTGAGCCATGTTGGCGAACATCGCCTTGCGATGCTCAGCCGAGCGGTTGAAACGACGACCGCGAAAACCGTGACGCATGATTGGCTCCTTCGTTGCTTACGGCCGCCGTGCCACGGAACGGCCGTCCCTTATGCTCCGGCGCGGAATGCGCCGTGCCGAAAGGCGCAGGCCCGGGCCTGCGCCTTGTTGAACTCTCAGTAGTGCTCTTCGAAGCGCTTCGCCAGCTCTTCGATGTTCTCCGGCGGCCAGCCGGTGACGTCCATGCCGAGATGCAGGCCCATGGTGGCGAGCACTTCCTTGATCTCGTTCAGCGACTTGCGGCCGAAGTTCGGGGTGCGCAGCATCTCGCCCTCCGACTTCTGGATGAGGTCGCCGATATAGACGATGTTGTCGTTCTTCAGGCAGTTCGCCGAACGCACCGAAAGCTCGAGCTCGTCGACCTTCTTGAGCAGCGCCGGGTTGAAAGGCAGCTGCGGCGCGGTCGAGACGGCCTCTTCCTTGCGCGGCTCCTCGAAGGTGATGAACACGGCGAGCTGGTCCTGCAGGATGCGGGCGGCGAGCGCCAGCGCGTCCTCCGGCGAGACCGAGCCATTGGTCTCGATCGCCATGGTCAGCATGTCGCGGTCGAGGTTCTGGCCCTCGCGGGTGTTCTCGACGCGATAGGAGACCTTCTTGACCGGCGAGTACAGGCTATCGACCGGGATCAGGCCGATCGGCGCGTCCTCGGGACGGTTCTGCTCGGCCGGGACATAGCCCTTGCCGGTGTTGACCGTGAACTCCATGCGGATCTCGGCGCCGTCGTCCAGCGTGCAGAGCGCCAGCTCGGGGTTCAGGATCGACACGTCGCCGACGGTGTTGATGTCGCCGGCGGTGACGACGCCCGGACCGGTCTTGCGCAGGGTCATGCGCTTCGGCCCCTCGCCCTGCATCTTCAGCGCGATGGCCTTGATGTTGAGGACGATGTCGGTGACGTCCTCGCGAACGCCCGGGATCGAAGAGAACTCATGCAGCACGCCGTCGATCTGGACGGCGGTGACCGCCGCACCCTGGAGCGAGGAGAGCAGCACGCGGCGCAGGGCGTTGCCGAGCGTCATGCCGAAGCCGCGCTCCAGCGGGCGCGCGATCACGGTGGCTTGACGCTTCGGGTCGTCCCCGACCTTCACTTCGAGCTTGTTCGGCTTGGACAAATCCTGCCAGTTCTTGCTGATCACGACCGCACTCCTGGTGCTTCAATGCAATGGCGACGGCGGGCCGCCCCGTACCGGCACCCGCCCTTGCGGGTGCCGCAATCCGATCCGCGGCTCAGACGCGGCGACGCTTGCGCGGCCGGCAGCCATTGTGCGGGATCGGGGTCACGTCACGGATCGAGGTGACGGTGAAGCCGGCGGCCTGCAGCGCACGCAGCGCCGACTCGCGGCCCGAACCGGGACCGGTGACCTCGACCTCAAGGGTACGCATGCCATGCTCGGCAGCCTTGCGGGCGGCATCCTCGGCCGCGATCTGGGCGGCATAGGGGGTCGACTTGCGCGAGCCCTTGAAGCCCATCGTGCCAGCCGACGACCACGAGATCGTGTTGCCCTGCGCGTCGGTGATGGTGATCATGGTGTTGTTGAACGAGGCGTTCACATGCGCGACGCCGGAGACGATGTTCTTGCGCTCGCGACGACGAATGCGCTGGGCTTCCTTGGCCATGGTCTTTCTTTCATCCTTCAGGCGCGCCCGTCATGCCAGGCGCTGGGGAGAGAACTTTCGGCCGTCATGCCCGGGCTTGACCCGGGCATCTCCGGCCGGAGAGGCGCAGCGTGGCGACCTCGTCACGAGATGGCCGGGTCGAGCCCGGCCATGACGTTCGGCTCGGCCGAACGTTACTTCTTCTTGCCGGCGATCGGCTTCGCCTTGCCCTTGCGGGTGCGGGCGTTGGTATGGGTACGCTGACCGCGCACCGGCAGCGAGCGGCGATGACGCAGGCCGCGATAGCAGCCGAGGTCCATCAGACGCTTGATGTTCATGGTGACTTCGCGGCGCAGATCGCCCTCGACGAGGTAGTCGCGGTCGATCGTCTCGCGGATTTGCAGCACCTCGGCGTCGGTCAGCTGGTTGACGCGGCGCTCGGCCACGATACCGACCTTCTCGCAGATCTCCTGCGCCTTGGCGGCGCCGATGCCGTGAATGTACTGCAGCGCGATGACGACGCGCTTGCCGGTTGGAATGTTGACGCCCGCAATACGAGCCATGGCTTCACCTCTCCATGTCGGCCGCGATGCCCGATGGCGTTCGCGACGATTGAAAGAACCCCGCGTCCGGTGGAGGCCGGCCCCTGCGAGGCGTTGAATCCGTTCCATGCGAGAATGCGACACCGCCCCTTCTCGCGAAGGCGTCGGCATCGCTCTATGAAACCGGATGGCCGGCTGTTAGTCGCTCCGGCCCGGGCTGTCAAGCCGGACCGGAGCCCTGGGCGGGTACCCAGCCCTCACTTCTTCACGAGGTTGCACTTGCTCTCGGAGAGCGGCGCGATGATCTCGGAGGCCGGGATCTTGCGGACGACCTTGAAATAGTCCCAGGGCGCCTTGGAGGCGGAGGGAGCCTTGGCCTCGACCAGCAGCATGTCGTTCAGCAGCCGGCCATCCTCGCGGATCTTCGCGCCCGGCGCGTAGAAATCCTCGACCGGCAGCTCCCGCATCTTGGCCGCGACGGCCGGGCCGGCGGCGGTGCCGGCCGCCTTCACCGCCTTGAGATAGTGCAGCACCGAGGAATAGACGCTGGCCTGGATCATGCCCGGCATCTTCTTGGTCCGCGCCATATAGCGATCGGCCCAGTCGCGGCTCGGCTTGTCGGCATCGTGATAATAGGCGGTGGTGGTGATCAGCCCCTTGGCCTTGTCGAGGCCGAGCCCGTGCACGTCGCTCAGCACCACGACCATGGCTGCGAGCTTCTGGCCGCCGTCGACCAGGCCGAATTCGCCGGCCTGCTTGATCGAGTTGATCGTGTCGGTACCGGCATTGGCGAAGGCGACGATCTTGGCCTTGGAGGCCTGCGCCTGCAGCAGGAAGGACGAGAAGTCCGGCGTCGAGAGCGGCGCCCTGACGGTGCCGAGCGTCTTGCCGCCATTGGCCGCGACGATCCTCTCGATATCGGCCGTGAGCTGATGGCCGAAGGCATAGTCGGCGGCGATGATGTACCAGCTGTCCCCGCCCTCGCGCAGGATCGACAGCGCCGTGCCCTTGGCGGAGGTCGCGGTGTCGAAGGTCCACATGAAGCCGGTCGCCGAACAGTCCTCGTTGAAGAGGCGCGTCGTCGCCGGCCCGTTGTAGAGCGTGACCTTCTGCCGCTCCTTGGCGATGCCGGCGACCGCGAGCGCGACCGCCGAATTGGTCAGGTCGGCGATCGCGGTGACGCCGTCGACATCATACCAGCGCCGGGCGAGGCCCGCCGCGATGTCGGGCTTGTTCTGGTGATCGGCGGCGACGATCTCGATCGGCTTGCCCAGCACCGAGCCGCCGAAATCTTCGATCGCCAGCTTCGCCGCCTCGACCGAGCCGAGCCCGCCGAATTCGGCATAATTTCCCGACTGATCGTTGAGAACGCCGATCTTGACCGCATCCTGTGCGCGCGCGGTCGATGCGGCCGCCAGCAGCGCAGCCGCCACAAGGCAAGCAACCCGTTTCATGCAGTCCTCCCGTCTCCGGCCGGCCCGCCGGCGATGGCGGATCGCCACCGCGCTCGACTGTCGCCGGTCCGTGTCTCGGCCTTCATGGGCCTGTGCCGAGTTCAGTTTCCGGAAGGAGATGTGTCAATTGCCTCAGCGGAGCGCGAAACCGTGCCCGCGCTGCCGCAAATCCGCACAACCCTGATTTGCGGAGCCCGACGCCTCACCGCTTGCGGACGAACTCCGTGCGCAGGACGAGGCCCTTGATACCCTCATAGCGGCAGTCGATCTCCTCGGGATTGCCCGTCAGCCGGATCGAGCGGATCACCGTGCCCTGCTTCAGCGTCTGGTTCGCGCCCTTGACCTTGAGGTCCTTGATCAGCGTCACCGAGTCGCCATCGGCGAGGACGTTGCCGGACGCGTCGCGCACCTCCGGCACCGCCGCGGCGGCAGCCGCCAGCTCCGAAGCCGGGCGCCATTCGCCGGTCGCCTCGTCATAGACGTAATCGTCGTCGGCCATCATTCCACTCCATTGAAAAAGCCGCGCGGCGAGCACCGCGCGGCTTGTGAACTTGAACCTGCGCGAGGCTCTCAGCCCCCCAGCGCCTTCTCGATCGCCGATGTCACATTGTCGATCGGCTGCATGCCGTCGATCGCGGTCAGCTGGCCACGCTTCTCGTAATAGGGCGCGACCACCGCAGTGTCGCGGTTATAGGCCTGCAGCCTTGTCTTGAAGACCTCGGGATCGTCGTCCTTGCGCACCGGCTGGCCGGCGGCCTTCGCCTCTTCGGCGCGCCGCACGATCCGGTCGACGAGCTTGCTCTGGTCGACCTTGAGCTCCAGCACCTTGTCGAGCTTCAGCCCCTTGGAGGCCAGCATCTCGTCGAGCGCCTCGGCCTGGGCCAGCGTCCGCGGAAACCCGTCCAGGATGAAGCCCTTCTTGGCGTCCGCCTCCTCGATCCGATCGGCGACGATGCCGATGACGATCTCGTCGGAGACCAGCCCGCCGGCATCCATCACCGCCTTGGCCTTGACGCCGACCGGCGTTCCGGCCGCGACCGCAGCCCGCAGCATGTCGCCCGTCGAGAGCTGCGGAATGCCGTGCTTCTCGACGATGCGTACCGCCTGAGTGCCCTTCCCCGCCCCTGGCGGCCCCAGGAAGATCAGTCTCATCAGCGCTTTGCCCCCCGCAGCTTCGCCTTCTTGACCAGCCCTTCATACTGATGGGCCAGCAGATGCCCGTGGACCTGCGCCACGGTATCCATCGTCGTCGTCACCACGATGAGCAGCGAAGTGCCGCCCAAGAGGATGATCGGAATCTGGGCATAGGAGATCATCATCTCCGGGATCAAGCAGACGATAGTCAAATAGCCGGCGCCGAGCACGGTGATGCGCGTCAGCACGCGGTCGATATGCTCCGCGGTGCGCTCGCCCGGGCGGATGCCCGGCATGAAGCCGCCATGCTTCTTGAGGTTGTCCGCCGTCTCGACCGGATTGAACACGATCGCGGTGTAGAAGAAGCAGAAGAAGATGATCAGCGCCGCATAGAGAATCATGAACAGCGGCCGGCCATGGGCGAGATAGGTGGCGATCGTCGCCAGCGCGCCCGTTCCGCCCGAAGCCTGCGAGAAGCTCGCGATCGTCGTCGGCAGCAGCAGCAGCGACGAGGCGAAGATCGGCGGAATCACGCCGGCGGTGTTGAGCTTCAGCGGCAGGAACGAGGTCTGGCCCTCATACATGCGGTTGCCGACCTGGCGCTTCGGATAGTTGATCAGCAGCCGGCGCTGGGCGCGCTCGATGAACACGACGAAGGCGATGACGACGACCGCCATGACCATCACGCCGAGCAGCAGGCCGGTCGAGATCGCGCCCTGGCGGCCGAGTTCGAGGGTCTGCGCCAGCTGCGCCGGGAACTCGGCGATGATGCCGCCGAAGATGATGATCGACGTGCCGTTGCCGATGCCGCGGCTGGTGATCTGCTCGCCGAGCCAGAGCAGGAACATCGTGCCGCCGACCAGGGTGATGGTGGTCGAGACCAGGAAGAACGGCCCCGGCTCCAGGACGAGATTGCCCGAGCCTTGCAGGCCGACCGCGATCGCCCAGGCCTGGAACAGCGCCAGCACCAGGGTCAGATAGCGGGTGTACTGATTGAGGATCTTGCGACCCGCCTCGCCTTCCTTCTTCAGCGCTTCGAAGCTCGGCACCACGCTGGAGAGCAACTGCACGATGATCGAGGCCGAGATGTAGGGCATGATGTTCAGGGCGAAGATCGCCAGACGGCCGACGGCGCCGCCCGAGAACATGTTGAACATGCCGAGCACACCCTGCTGGGTCTGCTTGAAGAGATCGGCGACCGCGTCCGGGTTCATGCCGGGCAGCGGAATGTAAGTACCGAGCCGGAAGACGATCAGCGCGCCCAGGGTGAACCAGATTCGCTTCTTCAGTTCGTCCGCCTTGGCGAACGCGGCGAAATTCAGGTTTGAAGCAAGCTGTTCAGCCGCCGATGCCATGCGTCCGGTCCTTCGGTGATAGTCAGACAGTCGAACGGCGGCCAGGGCTTCAGGCCCGGCCGCCGTTCGCGTTCAGTCATGTAAGCGTAGCGATCACGCCTGTGAAGCGGCGGCCGTCAGGATCTTGACCGAACCGCCGGCCTTCTCGATCGCCTCGACGGCGGACTTCGACGCACCGGCGACCTCGAAGGCGAGCTTGGTCTTGAGCTCGCCCACGCCGAGGATCTTGACGCCGTCGCGCGCAGCCTTGGTGATCACGCCGGCGGCGACGAGCGCCTCGAGCGTGACGGCACCCTTGGCATCCAGCTTGCCGGCCTCGACCGCCTGCTGGATCCGGCCGAGATTGACCTCGTTCAGCTCGCGGGCGAACAGGTTGTGGAAGCCGCGCTTCGGCAGGCGCCGATAAAGCGGCATCTGGCCGCCCTCGAAGCCGTTGATCGCAACACCAGCGCGGGAGGTCTGGCCCTTGACGCCACGCCCGCCGGTCTTGCCCTTGCCGGAGCCAATGCCACGGCCGACGCGGATGCGCGACTTGGCGGCACCGGCGTTGTCACGGATATCAGTGAGTTTCATGTTCGCCCCTCCTCACTTCGCGTCGACGACGCGGACGAGGTGCTTGACCTTCTCGACCATGCCACGCACGGCCGGCGTGTCCTGCAGGGTCGACTGGCGGCGGATCTTGTTCAGGCCGAGACCGATCAGGGTCTGGCGCTGCGACGCGTCGCGGCGGATCGGGCTACCGATCTGCTCGACGGTGAGGGTCTTCTCGGGCTTTGCCATAGAACCCTCCTCACGCTTCGGCCGCGGCATCGGTGCCGGCATCGCGACGACGCGTCTGCAGGGCCGAGACCTTCAGCGAACGCCGGGCGGCGACGCTGCGCGGGCTGTCCTCGTTCTTCAGCGCGTCGAAGGTGGCGCGCACGAGGTTGTAGGGGTTCGAAGAGCCGAGCGACTTCGACACGACGTCCTGCATGCCGACCGCCTCGAAGACGGCGCGCATCGGGCCGCCGGCGATGATGCCGGTACCGGCCGGGGCAGCGCGCAGCACGACCTTGCCGGCGCCGTGGCGGCCGTGGACGTCGTGATGCAGGGTGCGGCCCTCGCGCAGCGGGATACGGACGAGACCGCGCTTGGCGGCTTCCGTGGCCTTGCGGATCGCCTCGGGAACTTCACGGGCCTTGCCGTGGCCGAAGCCGACGCGGCCCTTCTGGTCGCCGACGACGACGAGCGCTGCGAAGCCGAAGCGACGCCCGCCCTTCACCACCTTGGCGACGCGGTTGATGTGGACCAGACGGTCCACGAATTCGGAATCGCGCTCTTCGCGATCCTGACGGTCACGAGGTTCTCTCGCCATGTCATCCTCTTACTTGCGCGGACCAGGGCCAGGGACCCCGCCGCTCGCTCGAGCGCCCCGGATGGGGCAGCCACTACAATGCGGTGCGCGGAGAACCCACCGGGTTCCCCGCGCACCGCAATTCCTGAACGTCAGAAGCTCAGCCCGCCTTCGCGAGCGGCATCGGCCAGCGCCTTGACGCGGCCGTGATACATATAAGAACCGCGGTCGAAGACCACTTCCTTGACGCCGGCCTTGAGCGCACGCTCGGCAATGATCTTGCCGATCTGCGCAGCCGCCACGACATTCGCGCCCGACTTGATGTCGCCGCGGATGTCCTTGTCCAGCGACGAGGCGGAAGCTAGCGTCACGCCCTTCCCGTCGTCGATGATCTGGGCGTAGATCTGCTTGCCAGTGCGGTGCACCGACAGGCGGGCGCGACCATTGGCAACCGCCTTGATCGCGCGGCGGACGCGGGCCTTGCGGCGCGCAGTCGCAACTGTCTGCTTGCTCATCCCTGCCGTCCTTACTTCTTCTTGCCTTCCTTGCGGAAGATGAACTCGCCAGCGTACTTGACGCCCTTGCCCTTATAGGGCTCGGGGCCACGATACTCGCGGATCTCCGCGGCGGTCTGGCCGACGACCTGCTTGTCGATGCCGGCGACGACGATTTCCGTCGGCTTCGGCGTCGTGATCGTGACGCCTTCCGGGATCGTGTAGTCGACGTCGTGGCTGAAGCCGAGCGACAGCTTCAGAACCTTGCCGGCAACCGCAGCCTTGTAACCGACGCCGTTGATCTCAAGCTTCTTCTCGAAGCCCGCAGTGGTGCCGATGACCAGGTTGTTGATGCGGGCACGCGAAGTGCCCCAGAGCGAGCGGGCGCGCTTGCTCTGCGAACGCGGCTGGACGGCGATGGTGCCGTTCTCCAGCGCGACCGAGACGTCGTCGGGAACCTCGAAGGACATCTCGCCCTTCGAACCCTTGATCTTGACCAACTGGCCGGAAACGTTGGCGGTGACGCCAGCGGGGACCAGAACCGGCCTCTTACCGATACGAGACATTGGATTTCTCCTGATGAGCAGCCGTGCCTGAAAGGTCAGAAGACCTTGCAGAGCACTTCGCCGCCCACGTTCTGCTCGCGGGCAAGGTGATCGGGCATGACACCCTTCGGCGTCGAGATGATGGTGACGCCGAGGCCATCGGCCACGCGCGGCATCGTCTCGACCGAAGAGTAGACACGGCGGCCGGGCTTCGAGACCCGAGAGATCGACCGGATGACCGGCTGGCCCTCATGGTACTTCAGCTCGATGTCGAACTCGGTCCGGCCATTGCCGAACTCGGTCTGGGTGTAGCCGCGGATGTAACCCTCGGACTGAAGCACGTCGAGCACGCGGGCGCGCAGCTTCGAGCCAGGGGTCGAGACGCGCGACTTGCGCCGCAACTGAGCGTTGCGGATGCGGGTCAGCATATCTCCGAGCGGATCGATGATCGCCATGATGCTACCTCCTCACCAGCTCGACTTGACGAGGCCGGGAACCAGCCCCTTGTTGCCGAGCTCGCGCAAAGCAACGCGCGACATCTTCAGCTTGCGGTAGAACGCACGCGGGCGGCCGGTGACTTCGCAACGGTTTCGCACGCGAATGCCGGCGGAGTTGCGGGGCAGTTCGGCCAGCTTGAGGCGAGCGAGGAAGCGCTCGTCCATGGACTGGCTTTCGTCATTGGCGATCGCGAGAAGCCGCGCGCGCCGGCCCGCGAACTTCTTCACGAGCGCCTTGCGGCGGTTGTTATTCTCGACGGAGCTTTTCTTAGCCATCGATGTCTCCTGGTTTCCGCGTATGAGCCGGTCGGCTCACTGCCGGAACGGGAAGTTGAAGTGCTTGAGCAGGGCGCGAGCTTCGTCGTCCGACTTCGCAGTCGTGCAGACGATCACGTCCATACCCCAGACCTGGTCGACCTTGTCGTAGTTGATCTCCGGAAACACGATGTGCTCCTTGATCCCGAGCGCGAAATTGCCGCGCCCGTCGAACGACTTCGGGTTGAGACCGCGGAAGTCGCGCACGCGCGGCAAGGCGATGGTGACGAGCCGGTCGACGAACTCGAACATCTTGGTCTTGCGCAGCGTGACCTTGCAGCCCACCGCCATGTTCTCGCGCAGCTTGAAGCCGGCGATGGCGAGGCGGGACTTTGTGATGACCGGCCGCTGACCGGCGATCAGGGCGAGGTCGCCGGCGGCGTTGTCGACCTTCTTGCGGTCGGCCGTCGCTTCACCAACGCCCATATTGATGACGATCTTCTCGATCGTCGGCACTTCCATGACGTTCTTGTAGCCGAACTCGGCGATCATGGCCGGGCGGACAACGTCCTCATAGTGCTTCTTCATACGCGGCGTCAGGGCCGCCTGCTGATTGTCAGCCATCGATCAGATCCCCCGAACGCTTGGCGAAACGGACCTTGCGGCCGTCATCGAGCACCTTGAAGCCGACGCGGGTCGGCTTGCCGTCCTTCGGATCGGCGACGGCCAGGTTCGACAGGTCGATCGTGGCTTCCTTGCTGATGATGCCGCCCTCGGACTGCGCCGTGGCCTTGGTGTGCTTCTTCACCAGATTGACGCCACGCACGACGGCGCGGCCGTCCTTCGGCAGGACCTGGAGGACTTCGCCATCCTTGCCCTTGTCGCGGCCGGCGAGCACGACGACCTTGTCGCCCTTCTTGATTTTCGCAGCCATTACAGCACCTCAGGAGCGAGCGAAATGATCTTCATGTGGTTCTTGGCGCGCAGCTCGCGCGGAACCGGTCCGAAGATACGGGTGCCCACAGGCTCCTTCTGGTTGTTGATCAGAACGGCCGCATTGCGATCGAACCGAATCACCGAACCGTCCGGACGCTTGACGTCCTTGGCCGTGCGAACGACGACAGCCTTCATGACGTCGCCCTTCTTCACGCGGCCGCGCGGGATGGCTTCCTTGATGGAGACCACGATAATGTCGCCGATGCGGGCATAGCGCCGCTTCGAGCCGCCGAGAACCTTGATGCACATCACGCGGCGGGCGCCGGAATTGTCGGCGACCTCGAGATTCGTCTGCACCTGGATCATGGCCTTGATCCTTCCATTCCATATCAGCGCGGTTTCCGGACGAGAGCTTTAGGCTCCGCCCGGACTACGACTGACGGGGGTCGATCGCCCCCTGGCCTCGAAATGACTTTACGCTTTCGGCGCGCCGTCGAGCACAACCCAGCTCTTCAACTTAGAGATGGGCTTGGATTCCTCGATCCAGACCTGATCACCGATCTTGGCCACCTCGCCCTCATCGTGGGCGTGGTAGTTTTTCGAACGGCGAACCGTCTTCTTGAGGAGCGGGTGCGTATACCGCCGCTCCACCTTAACCACAACAGTTTTGTTCTGCTTGTCGCTGACGACGACGCCCTGCAGCACGCGCTTCGGCATGGTCTAACTCCTCAGGCGCTCGCGGCGACGGTCTTGGACCGCTGCAGCGTCTTGATGCGGGCGATCTCCTTGCGGACCTCGGTGACGCGCGAGGTGTTCTCGAGCTGGCCGGTGGCGCGCTGGAAACGCAGGTTGAACTGCTCCTTCTTGAGCTTCAGGAGCTCTTCCTGGAGCTGGTCCGTGCTCATCACCTTGAGATCGGAAAGGCGTTGCGTTGCTTTCATGTCGCCCTCCTTACTCGGCGATGCGCTGGATGAAGCGGGTCTTGATCGGGAGCTTGGCCGCCCCGAGACGCAGCGCCTCGCGGGCGGTGTCCTCGGCGACGCCGTCGATCTCGAACATGATCCGGCCCGGCTTGACCTTGGCCGCCCAATACTCGGGCGAGCCCTTGCCTTTACCCATGCGGACTTCGGTCGGCTTCTTGGAAACCGGCACGTCAGGGAACACGCGGATCCAGACGCGGCCGGCGCGCTTCATGGCGCGAGTGATGGCACGACGGGCAGCCTCGATCTGACGGGCGGTGATGCGCTCGGGCATCATCGCCTTCAGGCCGAACTGGCCGAAGTTGAGGTCCGTGCCGCCCTTGGCGGCGCCGGAGATGCGCCCCTTGAACTGCTTACGGAATTTAGTGCGCTTTGGTTGCAGCATGGCTCTTCTCGATCAGCCTTACGCAGCCTGCTCGCGACGTTCGCGACGCTCACCACCGGAGCGGCCGCCCTCGTCCGAGAGGCGCTTGTCCTGGGCCATCGGGTCGTGTTCCAGGATCTCGCCCTTGAAGATCCAGACCTTGATGCCGCACGTCCCGTAGGTCGTGAAGGCGGTGCCGACACCGTAGTCGACATCGGCGCGCAGCGTATGCAGCGGCACGCGGCCTTCGCGATACCATTCCAGGCGCGCGATCTCAGCCCCGCCGAGACGGCCCGAGCAGTTGATGCGGATGCCCTCGGCGCCCAGACGCATGGCCGACTGAACGGCCCGCTTCATGGCGCGACGGAAAGCGACGCGTCGCTCGAGCTGCTGGGCGATCGAGTCGGCGACCAGGGTCGCGTCGATCTCCGGCTTGCGCACCTCGACGATGTTGATGGTGACGTCGGCGTTCGTCAGCTTCATCACCGCCTTGCGGAGCTTCTCGATGTCGGCGCCCTTCTTGCCGATCACCACGCCCGGGCGAGCCGAGTGGATGGTGACGCGGCACTTCTTGTGCGGGCGCTCGATGATGATCTTCGAGACGGCGGCCTGCTTCAGCAGCTTCATGAGGGCGGCGCGGATCGCCATGTCCTCGTGGAGCAGCTTGCCATATTCGCCCTTGTTGGCGAACCAGCGCGAATCCCAGGTCCGGTTGATGCCGAGACGAAGGCCGATCGGATTGATTTTCTGACCCATCGTTCTCTCCTCAGGCCTTGGCCGCCTGGACTTCGCGCACCACGATCGTGATGTTGGCGAAGGGCTTCATGATGCGGGCGCCACGGCCGCGGGCGCGGGCGTGGAAGCGCTTCATGACCAGCGCCTTGCCGACGAAAGCCTGGGCGACGACGAGATCGTCGACGTCGAGATCATGATTGTTCTCGGCGTTGGCGATCGCGCTCTGCAGGCACTTGCGCACAT
Organism: Allobosea sp. NPDC055594; assembly: GCF_053618995.1. Lineage (NCBI taxonomy): Bacteria > Pseudomonadati > Pseudomonadota > Alphaproteobacteria > Hyphomicrobiales > Alloboseaceae > Allobosea > Allobosea sp. NPDC055594. The sequence goes on along the minus strand of NZ_JBSHIO010000025.1, from coordinate 3,723 downwards.
CGGTCGAGATCCGCTTGCGCGAGAACTCGAGATCGGCGAGCGCGGTCGAGACCTTCTTGCCACGGATGAGCTGGGCGAGAAGATTCAGCTTCTGCGGGGAGACGCGGAGGTTGCGGGCAACCGCAACCGCCTCGTTCTCAGGCAGCGCACGGGGGGCGGAGGGCTTTCCCATGGCTTACTTCCTCTTCGCCTTCTTGTCGGCAGCGTGGCCGTGGAAGGTGCGGGTCGGCGAGAACTCGCCGAACTTGTGACCCACCATCTCCTCGGACACGGCGACCGGCACATGCTTGTGGCCGTTGTAGACGCCGAACGTCAGACCGACGAACTGCGGCAGGATCGTGGAGCGGCGGCTCCAGATCTTGATGACTTCCTGCCGGGTCGCCGAACGGGCGACCTCGGCCTTTTTCAGAAGGTATCCGTCGACAAACGGACCTTTCCAAAGCGAACGCGCCATGACGGACCTCAGTTCTTCTTCTTGCGGGCGTGACGGCTCGACACGATGAAGGTGTCGGTCCGCTTGTTCGAGCGGGTCTTCTTACCCTTGGTCGGCAGACCCCAGGGCGTGACCGGATGACGGCCGCCCGAGGTGCGGCCTTCACCGCCGCCATGCGGGTGGTCGACCGGGTTCATCGAGACGCCACGGTTGTGCGGACGGCGACCCAGCCAGCGCGAGCGCCCTGCCTTGCCGTCGTTCGTGTTCATGTGGTCCGGGTTCGAAACCGCACCGACGGTCGCATAGCACTGGCCGCTGATCAGGCGCTGCTCGCCGGAGTTCAGACGAACCACGACATAGCCCTGGTCGCGACCGACGATCTGGGCGTAGTTGCCGGCCGAACGCGCGAGCGCCCCGCCCTTGCCGATCTTCAGCTCGACATTGTGGACGATCGTGCCGATCGGCAGCGAGCCCATCGGGGCGGCGTTGCCGGGCTTCACGTCGACCGAGTCGCCGGAGATCACGGTGTCGCCGACCGCCAGGCGCTGCGGCGCCAGGATGTAGGACTGGACGCCGTCGGTATAGGTGATCAGCGCGATGAAGGCGCTGCGGTTCGGATCATACTCGATCCGCTCCACGGTCGCCGGCATGCCGGCCTTGCCGCGACGCTTGAAGTCGATCAGGCGCAACGTGCGCTTGTGGCCACCGCCGCGGAAGCGGACGGTGATGCGGCCGTTGTTGTTGCGGCCGCCCGAGGACGACTTGCCCTCGGTCAGCGCCTTGACGGGCTTGCCCTTGTAGAGCTCGCTGCGGTCGACGATCACGAGCTGGCGAAGGCTCGGCGTGACCGGCTTGAAATGCTTCAAAGCCATGTTGTCGATCCTCTCTTACAGGCCCGTGGTCACGTCGATGGAGTGACCTTCTTCGAGGGTCACGACCGCCTTCTTGACGTCCGAGCGCTGGCCGAGCCGGCCCCGGAAGACCTTGACCTTGCCCTCGGTGACCAGCGTGTTGACGCTCTTCACCTTGACGTCGAACAGCTTCTCGACCGCCGCCTTGATCTGCGGCTTCGTCGCGGTCTTGGCAACCTCGAAAACGACCTTGTTGTGCTCGGAGAGCATGGTCGCCTTCTCGGTGATCACCGGGCTGACGATGACGTCGTAGTGCCGCGGATCCATGTTCTTGGACTGGCTCATTTGAAGCGCGCCTCCAGCGCATCGACAGCCGAGCGCGTCAACACGAGCTTGTCGCGACGCAGGATGTCATAGACGTTGATACCCTGAACCGGCAGGACGTCGACGTTCGGGATCGAGCGCGCGGCCAGGCCGAAGTTCGCATCGATCTCGGCGCCGCCGATCACCAGCGCGCTCGACAGGTCGAGCTTGCTGAAATGGCCGAGCAGGATCTTGGTCTTCGGCTCTGCGAGCTTCGCATCGTCGATGATGATCAGGCCGGCATCCTTGGCCTTGGCCGAAAGCGCATGGCGCAGGGCCAAGGCCTTCACCTTCTTCGGCAGGTCGTGCGCGTGATCGCGCACCACCGGCCCGAAGGCCTTGCCGCCGCCGCGGAACTGCGGGGCCGAAGCGGCGCCGTGGCGAGCGCCGCCGGTGCCCTTCTGCTTGTAGATCTTCTTGCGGGTGCGATCGATCTCCGAGCGGCCCTTGGTCTTGTGCGTACCGGCCCGACGCTTGGCGAGCTGGTAGCGAACCATGCGGGCGAGCAGGTCGGCGCGCGGCTCGAGGCCGAAGATCGCGTCCGAAAGCTCGACGGAACCGGCGTTACCGCCTTCGAGAGTGGTGATATCGAGCTTCATCACGCGTTCTCCTCAACCGTCTCGGCCGCAGGAGCCTGGGCGTCGCCACCGGCGACCTTGAACTTGCCCGGAAGCGGAGCGTCCTTCGGCAAAGCGCGCTTGACCGCATCGCGGACATGGATCCAGCCACCAGCCACGCCGGGGACCGCGCCCTCGACCAGGATCAGACCGCGCTCGACATCCGTCTGGACGACGCGCAGGTTCTGCGTGGTCACGCGATCGACACCCATATGGCCGGGCATCTTCTTGTTCTTGAAGGTCTTGCCGGGATCCTGGCGACCGCCGGTCGAACCGATCGAGCGATGCGAGATCGAGACGCCGTGCGTGGCGCGCAGACCACCGAAGTTCCAGCGCTTCATGCCGCCGGCGAAACCCTTACCGGTGGTGGTGCCGCTGACATCGACGAACTGGCCGACGACGAAATGGTCGGCGGTGAGCTCGGCGCCGACCGGGATCAGCGCGTCGTTGCTGACGCGGAACTCGACGAGCTTCTGCTTCGGCTCGACCTTGGCGACGGCGAAATGGCCACGCTGCGCCTTCGAGACGTTCTTGACCTTGGCCAAGCCCGACCCGAGCTGCACGGCGACATAGCCGTTCTTCTCGACCGTGCGATGCGCGACAACCTGGCAGTTGTCGAGCTTCAACACCGTGACCGGGATATGCTCGCCGGCATCGGTGAAGATGCGGGTCATCCCGACTTTCTGTGCAATCACACCGGAACGCATCGGTGCACACCTTCCCTTGGGGTCATGTCCATCCGGGAAAGCACCCGGAAACAGAGGACCCGATGATGGATCAGAGCTTGATTTCGACGTCGACGCCGGCGGCGAGATCGAGCTTCATGAGGGCGTCGACCGTCTGCGGGGTCGGGTCGACGATATCGAGAACCCGCTTATGGGTCCGCATCTCGAACTGCTCGCGCGACTTCTTGTCGATGTGCGGCGAGCGGTTGACGGTGAACTTCTCGATCAGCGTCGGCAGCGGGATCGGGCCGCGAACCTGGGCGCCAGTCCGCTTCGCGGTCGAGACGATCTCGCGAGTCGAAGCATCGAGGATGCGATGATCGAACGCCTTGAGGCGGATCCGGATATTCTGACCGTTCATGGTCTTGTTATCTCCGTGACGTGAAAAGGCGAAGGCCCGCAAAGGGCCTTCGCCCTCAGATCAGCCAGCGTTACGCGAGGATCGTTGCGACGACGCCGGCACCGACGGTGCGGCCGCCTTCACGGATGGCGAAGCGCAGCTTCTCTTCCATCGCGATCGGCACGATCAGGTGCACTTCCATCGAGATGTTGTCGCCCGGCATCACCATCTCCGTGCCTTCCGGCAGGTGCACCACGCCGGTCACGTCCGTCGTGCGGAAGTAGAACTGCGGGCGGTAATTGGTGAAGAACGGGGTGTGGCGCCCGCCCTCTTCCTTGGTCAGGATGTAGGCCTCGGCCTTGAACTTGGTGTGCGGCTTCACCGAGCCCGGCTT
>NZ_JBSHIO010000024.1:0-32807 GCF_053618995.1 Allobosea sp. NPDC055594 | reverse complement strand
AAGGGGCCAGCCTATCCAGTGGACGACTTTTACACCGCCCGCGCCCGCACAAGCGCCGGCGCTTCACTGGATGGTTTTCTCACCGCCGTGCACAAATAGCCAATGAGCATCAGGGTCCAGATCCGCCGCGGCACCGCTGCGGCGCATACCTCGTTCGTCGGCGCCGAGGGCGAGGTCACGATGGACACCACGGCCAAGCGCCTGCGTCTCCACGACGGCGCCACGGCTGGCGGCATTCCGGCCGCGCGACTCGATGAGATCAGCGGAGACACCTATCGCGAGATCGGCAATGCCAATGTGACGCTTCTGGTGGCGGATAGCCGCATCGCGCTCAACGCAGCGCTGACTGCCGCTCGGACCGTCACCTTGCCGCTGGCGAATGCCGTGCCGGCCGGCAAGACCTTTAGGATCAGCGACAAGGTCGGCGGCATCAACGGCGCCAATGTCCTGAACCTGGCGCGCGCCGGCAGCAACACGATCAACGGGGTCGCCGGCTCCTTCGCCATGGCGACCACGCGCGGCGCCTGGGAGGTGACCAGTGACGGCGTGTCCAGCTGGTCCATAAAGGTCACGGGCGCGGCGGAGGTCTCCTTTACGCCGGCCGGTGGCATTGCCGCCACAACGGTCCAGGCCGCACTCGTCGAGCTCGACGATGAAAAGCAGCCTCTCGACGCGACGCTGACGGCCTTGGCCGCTGTGACGACGGCCGCGAACAAGCTGATCTACGCCACCGGCGCAGATACCTTCGCCACGGCCGATCTCAGCGCAGCCGGCCGGACCCTCATCGCGGCCGCGAACGTTGCCGCCCAGACCGCGATCTTCAATGCCGTGGTCGGTGATACGGGCTCCGGAGGAACCAAGGGCCTCGTTCCGGCACCAGCCGCCGGCGCCAATGCCGCTGGCAGAGTGCTCGACGCAAGCGGGACCTTCGTCGACCTCGTCAACAAGCATATGCCGGTGGGATCGGTCGTCGATTGCGCCTTTGCCACGCTCGCCACCGTGACGTCGTCGAACCTGATCATCCCGCTCGACGATACTGCCCCACAGAGCTCCGAAGGCACGCAGATCCTCTCGGTCGCCATCGCGCCGAAGTCGACCACCAACAAGCTGCGGATCCTCGCGGTCCTGCCGTTCTCGATGGCGGGCGGGGCTGGATCAGCTATCGCGGCGCTGTTCCGGAACGGAGCTGCTGGCGCGCTATCTGCGACCTATCGCTATGACGCTGCCGGATCCGGCGGCGCATTGGTTCTGGCGACGGAATACACCCCCGGCACGACGGCGAGCGTCACGCTGTCCGTCCGCGTCGGTGTCGACATCGCCGGCCGCGCGGTGGTGATCAACGGCATCTCAGGTCCGGCCCGGCTTCTCGGCGGCGCCTCGGAGGCCGCCATCTTAGTCCAGGAGATCAAGGCATGAGCTACACCATGACCGCGGCGACCTACGCCAATGCAGAGCAGACGGCCGCCATCGTGATGACGCATGAGGCGGCCGCGGTCATCGTCTCACGCGACGACACGCCAGATTGCTGGGCTGACCTCATGGCGAGCGGGCTCGTCATCGCGCCCTTCGTCCCGGTCGCTGAGCCGGTGCCGAAGCCTACGCGGCGCCAGCTTCGCCTCTGGCTCGTCCGCAAGGGCTACAGCCTCGCCGCGGTGGACGCGGCGATCGACGCCATGCCGGAGCCGGAACGCTCCGAGGCCATGATCGAGTGGCAGGACGCCTCGGAATACGACATCGAGCACCCGACCGTGCAGGCGATCGGCAGCGCGCTCGGGATCACGGATCTGGCTCAGGCCGCGCGCGAAGCCGCTTTGCTGTAGGAGCCCCTCGGACGGCCGTTGAACCGGGCCGCTAAAAATGGTTCTTTCCACCACGGGTGTGAGAACCCAGCAGAGAACAGGCGATCGTCGGGCCGGGCGGCTTGGCGGTCGCTGACTCGCGCTCAGGCGCGAGCTTTTCGGCTTCAAGGCCGGGGTCGGGCGCTATGTCCAGGGCGAAAGCCTAAAAGCGTTCCGACACGTCTCTGCGTGTTCTCACCCCCCGGCTGCCGAGACCGTTTCTCGGCGCGGCTGTGAGAAGCCGTTGCAGAGAGAACACCATGCGCAACATCCTGGCTGCGCTCGTCGCGGCTATGCTCTGCCTGCCGGCGCAGGCCCAATGGACCAAGCTCGACGAGGTCCACGTCTCCACCAGACCCTCATCCTCGCGCGGCGATATCTTCTGGACCACGCTCAACAACATCGCGAGCCCCGTCCCCCTCGCACGCAATACCTGGAACGTGATCGACGTCACCACCCTTGGCGTTCCCCCCGATGCCAAGGCCATCTTCCTGTCCGGCAATCTCCTGATCTCGCACATCAATGCGAGCGCGCAGCCTCGAGCCTATTACGAGGTCGCCAATCTGAAGGTCGCCTTCCGCGCCTACGGCGACACGAGCGACATTTCGAGCTGCATCACCTGCCAATGGTATCTCGGCCATACGATCGAGACCGACAGCGGCCAGCGGTCCACCTGGGCGACCTGGGTGCCGGTCAGGGCCGGCAAGATCGAGATCAGGTTCGAGTGCACCGATGGCCACACCAATGCCGAGGCGCTTTCCGCCTGCGGCATCAACCTGAACGTCCAGGCCTGGGGCCGCTGAGCGCAGCCGCTACCGCCTGACCAACGGCCGCCTTCGGGCGGCCTTTTCATATCTGGAGCACCGACATGAAGCACGCTGATGCACAGCGGGCGCTGATCGCGCTCGGCTACAACCTCGGCAGGGGCGGGCCGTCCGGTAAGGGCGATGACGATATCTGGGGGTGGCTGTCCCAGACCGCCTGTGCCGCCTTCCAGCGCGGTCGCGGCCTCTCCGCTACCGGCCGACTCGATAGCGAGACGATCAAGGCGCTGCAGGCTGCGGTGGCGGAGAAAGGGCCGGTGGCGGTGGTCCCCGCGGTCGCGCTGGTCACGGTCGATTGCCTGGCCGCGATCGCCACCAGTTTCGGCGCCCGGCCCAACTCAGCCGTACTGCAGGGCATCGTCGACAACCGCGACCATCTGGCTGAGGGCGGCATCGTCAGCCCAGGGCGACTTTCAGAGTTCTTCGCGCAGGCTTGCCTCGAGACCAACTATTTCCGCGTGCTCGAAGAGTATGCCTCCGGCAAAGCCTATGAAGGCCGCAAGACGCTCGGCAACACGGTGGCTGGCGATGGCGTCCGCTTCAAGGGGCGTGGCATCTTCCAGTGCACCGGCCGCGCCAACTACGCGAGTTATGGCCGCCGGCTCGGCGTCGACCTGCTGAAAGAGCCGCAGCTGGCGTCTCGGCCGGACATCAGCGTTCGCATCGCCGTTCTCTATTGGAACGACCACGGGCTGAACTCCTACGCCGATCGCCGGGACACGCGGGCAATCAGCCGAGCGATCAATCGCGGGGATCCGAAGGCCAAGAAGGCCGCCAATCACGAAGCCGCCCGCGTTCTCATCGCGGGCGTTGCTGGCAGGCTGTTCGGCGCCTGATCCCGCCGGCGGCCGCGGCCCAACACCTTTCCAACATCGCAGCCTTCGCCTCGGAGCCCCTTTGATGTCCCAACAGATCGCAGTCGGCGAATGCTCGACCGAAGAGGATCTCGGTATCGAGTGGGTCTTCGTGTCTGGCTATGCCCCCGCCGGGAAAACCCTAGAGGTTGCGGTGCGCGAGCGCTCCACGGCGACGCTCAAGACGACCCTGACCGTCGGCTCCGGGCTCACGATCGTTGGTGCGTCAGTCAAGGCCAGGGTCTCCAAGGCCACCATGTCGGCATGGGCGCGCACGGAGTACACGGCTGATCTGGTCGACAAGATGGGCGGGGCGCCCAAGCGCCTGGTGCCGACGCGCATCATTTTCGACGAGCCCGGCAAGCTCGTCGGTGGCGTCAGCGGCAACTCCTTCAGGGTCACGCAGGCTGAGAACCGTTTCGTCATCATCGCGACGACCGGCGAGACCGGGCCGGTCGGTCCGGCGATCAGTCTGTCGAAGGGCGCGCTGACAATTCTGCCGCCGGGCAGTCAGCCCAATTTCTCGATCTCCGGGTCGTCACCGAGCTTCACCGTCGATATGAGCCTGACAGAGGGCCCGGCAGGCGCCGGCGCGCCGACCTCGGCGGACATCCTGGCGCTGGCCGATCGCGACGATCTGATGCGCGAGATCGCGGGCGCTGGTGTCCCGGACAGGCCGATTGCCATTCTCGACTTCGTTCGTGGGGTTTACTGGGTAAAGGGCGTCTATGCGGGGGCGTCGATTCCGGCATTGGTCGCGGCGATCCCCGGCTCGCTAGCCGGGCGCGCATCGACGGCGACCTATTTCGATAGCGGCGGCCTGCTGAAGACCGCCGCTATCGGCGTCCTTCGGACTGACTATGACCCGATCACACGTGTCTGTCGCGGCCTCCTGCGCGATCCGGTGCGGACCAACCTGGTCACCTACTCGGAGCAGCTCGACAATGCTGCCTGGGGCAAGTACCGGACGACCATCGTGCCAAACGCAGCGGTCGCTCCGGACGGCCTGGCTACGGCCGACAAGGTTGTCGAGGACACCACAGCCAGCAACACGCACACGGTCGCAGCCGACGTCACGACGAGCGAAAGCACTCAGTACTGGCTCAGCATTTTCGTGAAGGCGGGCGAGCGGACACGCTGCGAGGTGGGCTCGCTCATCTTCGCGGGGCAGGACGAGCGCACAGCGGTCTCGATCGACCTCATTACCGGGGCGTACACGGTCAGCGGAGTCAATCCCGCCGCGAAGGTTGAGAATTGCGGCAACGGCTGGTGGAGGGTTTCTGTCAAGTCGCTCCGCAACGCGACAGCAAACTACTCTCGCCTGAACGTCTCTCTCATCGATGCGTCCGGTAATACCGTCTACACCGGCGACGGAACCTCGGGCATCTACGTCTGGGGCGGTCAGATCGAGGAGGGGTCTTCTTCCTCCAGCTATATCCCGACCACGGCATCGACCGCCGCGAGAGCGATCGAGAGCTTGCAGATCGGGACCGAGCCTTGGCTCAATCTGGCCGAAGGGTCCATCCTCGTCGAGTTCGAGGCCATTCAGCCCGGAGCTGGCAACGACTTCGCGTTCAATATGGGCACCGGGGGGCTGGCTGACTTCATCGCTGTCTATCGGAACTCTGCCGGCAGCGGGCCCGGCTACGTCCGCTCGATCCGGCAGTGTCTCGCAGATCTCGACGACCGCCAACATGCCCTGGCCCTCGACACCGTCAGCCCGAGCGGCGGTCGGGTGGAAGGCCGGTGACGCCGCTTGGAGCTGGGAGGGGGCTCTCACAGGCTCGAACAACGCGTACGTCGTGCCTCTTTCCATGCCTAGGCTGCTGGTCTCTACATCAGCCGTGGCCAACATCTCGTGGATCAAGCGCATCCTGATCTACCCGCGCCGCCTGTCGAACGCGAAGCTTCAGGCCCTCACCAGCCAATCGCTGTGGAGCTGACCGATGAGCGAACGGCGGCTCTTCGTGCTCACGCATCGTTTGATGATCGGCCCGCTGAAGTGGCGTGGCTTTCATCTGCCGTACCGCCTGGTCGGGAGCCGCCGCCACTGGCGCTGGACGCTTTGCTACAACGGAGCTGACTGATGCACCTGCTGCGCTTTGACAGCGAGACCGCGGCGCGGGTCGTGCTGCGCGATTTCACCCCGGCGGACGACGAGGCGCCGGCCCCCTGGCCGGATGGCGTGATGCCCGTCGCGCTCGTAACAGCGGACGAGGTGCTCGATCTGAGCGGTGAGGAGACCGTCATCATCTCGCCGCGCCAGCAGCTCGCGGGCTTCTGGCTGGTGGCCGCCACCGCCTCGGACCTGCCTGGCATTGCTGCCGAGATCGAGCCCGAGACCGGCCAGCTCCTCTCCGGCGACGACGCGGTGCTCGGTGCGCGGATCGATCCGGTCTTCGCAGGGATGGCGGCTGTGCCGCTTTGGTGAGTGGGCGATGAGCATCTTCAGGTTCGACAGCACGTTCGACCGATTTGCTGGCTCATCCGCCCGAGCGCTATTCGCCCGGGCCGGCTGCAGGCTTGTCCGGCAACCGCTCCTTGGGCTTGTCGGCCTCGCCCGTGTCCTTATCGGCATCGGGCCTGATGGACACCTTTTTCAGGGAGTCCTTGTCGGGGGCGCCCTGAATCGATTGCGTACGCTGCTGCTCTTCCGGAGAGAGCTTGTTTCCTTGGCCATCACGCATGGGTGCCTCCTTCATGCCCCCTAAGCGTCAACGGCCCGGCAAGGTGCTAGTTCCACCGGCAAGGTGCTAGTTCCAGGGGCAGCGCACTCAATGGCGGCCGGCTGCTGACCTATCCGCGATTTGTCGGCGGGCGCGATCTGGTGACGAGCTCGGCGCGTACCGCTTCGTCCGATGGTTCCAGAGGCTCGTTTTCCTGACCCGCCGACACCGAGGCGGCTGCTTTCCGCTCCGATCGCTTCCTGGCGATCAATTCCCGAAGTGTTGCACGCCTCAGATAAGAGGCCGCCGAGCGCTTCATTAGCGTCATTTTCCCCGTCCCCCACGGGTACAAGGATGCGCGATTAACGCTGTCGCGAGCTCAAAGCAGCGGTAAGGCGATCAACGTCCCCAGCCCCACCACGATCGCTGCCCTGATCCAGGCGCCCCAAACGTCTGAAGTCGTTACGCCCCGCAACATTCCACGCACCTCCGCTCCGCATTGAGGCTGATCGCGCAGCATCGCTGCGTCAAGCCTGCGTTAACCAACCTCCCCATGGAGATCATCATGAAGCTGTTCGCCTATCTAGGCGCGCTGGCGCTCGCCTGCGTCGTCCTCGTGCTCGCCGCCTTGTCCGCCGAGGCGCAGACCGCCGCTGCTGATGAAGGCCTGCTCACGATCTTCCGGCCGCTGTTGACCGAGCTCGTGATCCTGTTCGTGCTGGGGCTCGCCGGCTGGCTCGGCCGGTCCATCATCGTGCGGCTGAAACTGGATATCGAGGCCAAGCACCGGGACGCATTCCAGACTGCACTGACCAATGCCGCGGGCATCTATCTGGCGACCGGCGATATGCGCCGCGCGGTCACCTATCTCGCCGGCGCCGCGACCGATGCGCTGAAGGCCTTCAGGCTCGACGAGATTGCTCTGCCAGAGAAGGTCGAGGCCAAGGCGGGCGTGCTTCAGGCCGCCGGCAAGCTCATCGACGCAGCGAAGCCCTGATCACTCCTCCCGGCCGGAGCCTGAGCCTATGACCATGCGCGTGAACGAGGACGGCCGCCTCTGGCCCAGGGTGGTTGCGGCGGCGATCCCGGCGAGCATCTCCGTGGCGCTCTCGATCGGCGCTTTCGCCATCATGTTTTGGTCCGAGAGCAAGACGGTCGACGCCAAGACGGCGGATGCGATCACGCGGATCGAGCGGCGCATCGACGCGGTCGAGGCCGAGGCGCGCGAGGCCCGCCGAGCTGCCGACCAAGATCGCCAGAAGATCACGGAGATGATGGCCGAGCTGCGCAGCACCTCGCGCGGCGTCAGCAGGATCGAGGGACTGCTCGACAGGATGATGATGGAGCGCGGGGTGAAGCCGCCTTGAGCTCCTACCGAAGGAGCGCGTTCATCACCGCCCGCAAAGGGAAGTTGCAGCCGCCCTGGTTGCCGCCAACATGCCGTGTCGTCAGGAACCAATTGGCGTCAGGCGCGTTGACTAAGATCAAGGAGTAGAAGGGATGCGGCGAGCTTCACCGCGAACTAGCGCCAGATCGAACTGTGAGGGCGTCGTCTTTCATCTGGATCGGTGCCGTGCTTCTTGGCTGCCTCCCCCCAATGTTCTTGGTGCCGAACGCCAATATGTGCGCCCGCTTTCCGCCTGGATGGCGGGTTTTTCTTGGCCAGCGTTAGCGCGATCGCTTGGACGATCGTTGTCGATGGAGCGCTGATCGTGGAAACCGCGATCAAACTGCTTCTGATTTCTGCAGGGATGCTGGGTGTTGCCGGTGCAACTTGGTTAATCGCCGAAAAATGGAAACTCTGATCGGCGGCCAGATCAACTACATGCCGCATGGGCTCGGGACCATCTGGCAGGAAATGCCGGTCATCAGGATTCCGTGATTGCGCCGTCGCTCGGCATGGAGCGACGGGAAGTCTGTCGGAGGGATTTCAGTAGCGATGCGAGTCAACGATGCGGCAGTCAGTTCCGCGCTGGCGCCGGCATCCTGCAATCGCTTCCATCTCGGCTTCCCGAATAGAGCGCACTCGCGCTTTCCAAGCACATGCGCCGTTCCTGCCCAAAGCGAAGGCTTTCGGGCCTGCCTGAATATCATACCGAGCGTAATGGTCCTGACATTTGTATCCCATGCCGCGCGGCATGGCGCTTGCTGTTGTGCTCAGCGCAAACAACGCAATCCCCCCGACAGCCAAAGCCATAATTTTCACGCCTGATCTCCACATTTTCGCCGCACTTCTAACTGGCTGGAGCTATCTCCTGCGTCAAGCCGGCTCGTCTCGTGCCGCGATGCTAGTGGAACGATGGCCCGACCGTCGACGGGCAGCGCGCAAATCGCTCTGCTAAGCCGCCACCAGCAGCTCGCAGTCGCCTGGCGCCAGCGGGGCTTTTTTGTTTGGAGATGCCGCCCTCCGTGCAGCCCCCGTCCATGGTCTGCATGTCATTTGACATAGTGAGCAGCTCGAAGTGCGATTAAGCGCGAGGAATGCGAGAAATTGCTTCCGACCTGGTCCCGGTCCTAGCGGATCGATATGCCGCTTTGGCAAAAGCGGCTTTTGAAGCTCAGGCTTCGCTTGGCCGAGGCGGGGACGCCGAGCGGAAATGCGACTGGATGGCGTTTGCCGTGGCCCAGAAAAAGGTCTGGGAACTCATGATAGAGATTCGCGCCATTCAAGATCGAACGGCTGACGAAGCATAGGTCTCGTCTCGCTTGGACTAGGGGCGATTATATTCGTCGGCAGGGGAGGGTAAAATACCATTTCGATCATTGACCGACCCGGTCGATCTGGCCCGCGCATTTGCAGCCGTCGAGGAAGCCGGGGCAGAAATCCGATCGTCTTCACATGATCGAATGGGCACCGAGGAGCAGGAGCGCGAGCGCCTCAAGTTCATTGTCGCAAGCCTCGTTCCTATGGCGCTTGACGAGCAGGAGTTGGTGGCGCGAGCCGTTGAGCACTTTACCCGCACAGTCCGAACAAGCAGCGTTCTGTCCGGGCCTGAGAACGAGGAACCGCGCGCGCGGTAGTGCGTTACGACGATGGCGCTCTGAAGTCTCTTTCGAGCGCCCGGCCTGCGGCCCTCCTTCTTTTGGGCGGAGGCGCTCCGTGTTGCGTTGGGAAGCGTGTCATGGAAACAGATCGCGTCGAAAACATCGCCAGGGCGCTTTGCCGATCGGCAGGCTTTGACCCGGACGCCCTTCTTCCGCCTGAAATGAACTATGCATTGATGTCTCCGGCCCGAGAGCGGCTACCCGCGTGGCAGCGCTTTCGACGTGCTGCGGAAGTCTATTGCCAGGCCGGCGGTTATGAACATGCGGTCGACCCGCAAAAACGCCCCGCCAGGATGCCCTCGATTTAGGGCTTCCGGGACGTATAGGATCGCAAGTCCCTCGGGGATAGCTGTGGCGCATTGCCACCGCTCTGCTTCGACTGTTGATTTGACGCAGGGACCCCCTGTTAACGCCTGATCGAACTCTAGTCAGGGGGCAAAAATCTAGACAGCTCTAGTGGTTACGGGCGGGATGCTAGGCGTTGCTGCCGTTACCTGGTGGGCCACTCGGCACTGGCCTCTTTAGCCGCGCATGCGATCTCATTCTGGCGCCCGGTCCCGTTCACATCGGGGCCGGGCGCCTTTTTGCGTTAACGGGCGCCGTACGAGCTTCCGCGCCGGCTGCTCACGAAAGCGGTAACGTCGGGTGCGAGGATGTCGCGGCGTTCCGCCCATGAAGCGAAGAGCCCTCGTGCGGTCTCGATTTCGATGTCTCCACGGACCGCTGCAAGGCAACCTTTCAACGCCAAGGAATGGGTTGCATCACGCTGCGCGAGCGGCCAATCGGTGAGAAACATATAGGCCTCCATAGCAGAGGAAACCGCCGTAGGGACGCCGAATCGGGTCAAGATGACGACCGGGCGTGCGAATTGGTCTGACGGGAGTGCCAAAGCCATATCCTCCTGTAGCAACATGGATTCAGAGCCGCAGCAGGGCAGGAGCTCCGGGCTGCAGCGCCGGAACATTTATGAGTCGTGGCAATCGGTTCAAGGGGAGTCGGCGCTGCTGAGCGCGTGGCACGCCTTTTATGTTTTCGGCCGGATCACACCGGGACCTTTTTGACTGGCTTAGCTGATAATCTGTGCGGCAGGCATTCTAACTGATACGACTAGTCCAGTGTCTAGCCAGTCCCTCACGACAGTGGCGCCGAGAGACCGTTCCACGCTCTTTTCGAGGCGGGTGCCAAAGCCCTGGGCGGTAGGAATCACGGGTGCCATCCTGCAATATTCCGCCCAGCGTAAGTCGATCACACCATCCGCAAGGCCGATCTCAATGGACAGTCGGCCTTCTGTGTCGGCCAGACAGCCATGTTTTGCGGCGTTCGTGGTTAGTTCGTGGATGAGAAGAGCGACGTGAGTGACGGCGCGAGGCCCGACAGCGGGGTCGTCGCCCGAAATGGAGATTTCCTGCTGGTCGGCGTAAGGAAGCAGGATGGTTTTAGCCAGCGTCTGAAGTGTGGTTGCTTGGTCCGAGAGGCCATCTTCCTCCCAATTCGGCATGGTCAACTCATGAGCCCTGTAGAGAGCCGCAAGGCGATCGTGGATATTTCGCGTTACCGTCTGGACGCTGTCGCCTGATTTCGCACTCAGAGAGACTAACCCTGCGGCGAGCGCGAAAAGATTCTTCACGCGGTGCTGCATCTCACCATAGAGGAGTTTCTGTTTCTCCTGGGCGAGGCGGCGCTCGGTTATGTCGCGCGCGATCTTAGATGCTCCAACGATTTCCCCGCGCGCATTTCGGATAGGAGAGATTGTCAGCGACAAATCGATGAGATCACCATCCTTGCGCCGCCGGACAGTTTCGAAGTGCTCGACACGATTTCCGGATCGAATCTGCCCCAGAATACCGGGCTCTTCGCCGAGCCGATCTTCCGGAATTAGTATTGTGATGGGATTCCCGACCACCTCATCCGCTGAATATCCGAACAGGCGGGTCGCGCCCGGGTTCCACGTCCGGATAATGCCATTCAGATCCTTGCTGATAATGGCATCATCGGACCCCTCAATGATCGCTATCAACCAGTCCTGGGGGTCCGGCTCGTGCTCGGGAAGCCTCGGAATTGGCCCTGCCTCAGCCATTGACAATTACAGCGCTCCAGGCGGTTCGGGCGACGCGGGATCGAAAATCGTCCCGGACCCAAGCTTATCAAACGATGCGCCAGACTAACACGGTTTGAAGCGGCGCTCACAGTGACGCGGGAGGCGCAGCGAAGTTCGATAGACCTGAGTCGCAAAGCCCTCTTGAAAGGACGGCGGGGTATCATCTCATTATCGCCGCAATGTCCCGTGCGCGGAGGGGCGGCATGCATTCAATTCGTTGACGGATTGAGTCGGCCTGCGAGTTGGTCGAGCCGGCGGTGGCACCGTCTGCACCGCCGGCTTGCCAGGGGTCGGGGATACCGCAAAGGATGAAGCCGATCGTGAGGATCACCAGACCGACTGCAAGCAGCCATAGGGCCGTTGGAGAAGACATCGCTAGCGCCTCCGGTCGAGAATGCGAAACACATCCGATATTGCGATCTGTGGCCTACGGCCACGCCTCTCCAACCGCTTCTCCCCGCACAAAAATTGGCCCCACTGGCTCGCGCCCGTAGGGCCTGTTTGCAAGTTTAGCGGGCGCTTTTCCTGGTCCGATGCGCCCGATACAACCTGACAGGCGCTTTATGGCGCCGAGGATCCGACGGTCGGTCGAACATACGGAGTTGCGTTGGCATCGAACCGCGTCCAGCCCTCACGCTCATAGTCGGCCCGGCGCCTGGCCATATCGATCGGGATCGCACGGTCCATGATCGCCTCTGCTTCGGCGACGCGACCGTCAGCGGCACGAACCGACACAACCGATCCACCACGTCGAACGTTTTCTGCATAGACGTGGGCTTCGCGCTCGTCGACGCCGGCACTGGTCATCGCACCGATAATGCCACCCGCCGCCGCGCCCGCTGCGGCACCAGCGGCGGTCGCCGCTAGCCATCCGGCCGCTACGACGGGTCCGATACCGGGAATGGCGATCATCCCGAGGCCCGCGAGCAGACCGGCGGCTCCGCCCACACCAGCGCCAATTCCAGCACCTTCCCCTGCGTTGCTGTCATCGCCGTCATCGTTGCGAGGCCCGATCACGCTGATTTCAGAATCCGAGAAGCCGGCCCTTCCGAGGTCCTCCACGACTGCGGTCGCCACTGCGTAATCATCGTAGGACCGAGTGATTGTGCGAGTCATTGCAGATCTCCTTTCAGAATAAATGGTCAATGACGGGTGATGTTGCCGCGATAATCCACGCTCACGGTGACCGGCTGGCCGCCATGCGTGGCCGTGCCCTTCCAGACGCCGTTGTCGTCCTTCTTGAGCTCGCTGATGGCGCTGTATCCGTTGGCTTCGAGGCGGCTCTTGGCCTGGCCCTCGGTGAAGCTGTTCGCCCCAGGCAGGGGCGCATTGGCATCCGCCGGAGCCGGGCTCGGCGCAGGCGAGGTCGTCGCTGTCTGGGCGAAAGCTCCGAGAGCGAAAAGCGATGCGACGATCGAGGCACTGAGTTGCCTTTTCATAGCGTCCTCCCACAGATTCAGGCCAGATTGGCCGATGCTAGGGGAACGGAGCTTGTGGAAAGATGTTCCCGGAGCCGCGTGCCTCGGCGCATTATGGCCTCAGCCGGCATGAGCCACGGCTGACGCTCACGATGGCGCGCAGTTCCGCTAGAGAAGCGTCGCAAACCGGTGCACGGACCATGGTCTGGCACGAACGTCTGAATTAGGGCGTGGCCCAGGCACTATTTATCATGCCAGGCCTGTCGATCTGCGGCCAGCCTCGACGAGGGGTGGTTGAGCTTCTGCTACTTGGCAATCGGTCAGTTTAGCGCTCGGAATCACACCAGACAGCGGCGCCGCGAACCCAAATTTTGCCGGAACATCTCGGCCTCGGTTGAGTTCTGAGCGCATGCGCCATTACCCTACCAGGTGAATTACATGGCCAAATGCCAGTATGGCCTTCAGGTAGCAGCCTTACCCGTTGCCACGGATGCGCGGGGCGAACTGCGGTTTCTCTTGATTACATCCCGCCGCACGCGCAGCTGGATCATTCCAAAAGGCTGGAAGCCGCGAAAGATGAAAGCCCGAAAAGCGGCGGCACGCGAGGCACGCGAAGAAGCAGGTATTGTAGGCCCGACCGCCAAACAACCGCTCGGCACTTTTCACTATCAAAAAAAGACGCCGGCTGGGCGATTGCTCTGCAAGGTTAAGGTGTTTGCTATGTCGGCCGAGCAGCAACTGCCAGAGTGGAAAGAGAAAGGACAGCGGTCGCTGCGCTGGTGTTCGCCTAGTGTTGCGGCGGAACTGGTTCGAGACGTGGGCCTTGCTAAAATCCTCCGCAGCTTCGCCGCCTGAGCGGTCTTCCACCCCTACTTTCAGAAAGGAGTGATCCGATGGACTGGAACCGCGTCGAAGGAAACTGGAAGCAGCTCAAGGGCAAAGTCAAGGAGCAATGGGGCAAGCTGACCGACGACGATCTCGACGTCATCGCCGGTAAGCGCGACCAGCTCGAAGGCAAGATCCAGGAGCGCTACGGCATCGAGAAGGACCGCGTGAAGGCGGACGTCGATAGCTGGTACGATCGCCAGAGCTGGTAGTCTTAGAATGGGAAATTCGACGGCCGCCACGAATGAGTGGCGGCCTTTTGCTCAAGCGGTTTCATAGCTGCTCGCCTGCGCCACCGCAGCGTCAGAGTAGCTTTTCATATACAGCCCTGGCCGTCGCGCATGATTGGCTATTGGGCTTTCAGCGCTACGGACGGTGTAGGCAATCTTCTCGCCCTGTCGGGCGCTTTTCGGCTGGGCCCACATTGCAGCCCCCACGCAACTCCGAATGAAACGAGCGCGGCCTGCTACCGTCCCCGCGATTTAATGTTTCGGGTCGGGAACGCGTCTCTTCACGTCACGTTGAATCGTCAAAGTTCGTCCGGTGCGCGTGGTGATGGGTATGGCAAGGCGTTCTGCTCTGCTGCGTTTCTTGAGATCTGTGCCGAACGGCGGGGCGCAGCGGAGCGGGCCGATTGTTCCGGCCCGCAGTAGTGTCCTCCAGATCGATCTCTTCACCGACCCCATGCCGGCGCGCGTTGAGCCCTGTCTCGCATTGCCAATGGCGAGCCCGCCAGAAGGGCCTGACTGGGCGTTTGAGATTAAATGGGATGGCTATCGGCTAGCGGTCCACCGCCGGGGCACCGAGGTTCGCATTATCACCCGCGGCGGGCAGGATTGGACCGAGCGCTTTCCGGCCATCGCCGAATCCGCAGCGGATCTCCCAGCCGACAGCTTCATCCTGGATGGCGAGGCGGTCGTTTTGGATGAGAATGGCCGGTCGGACTTCGGAGCTCTCCAACAAGCGCTGGGCGGGCGCTGTGGAACGCTCGCTGCGCATCTTGCGATCCTCTACGCCTTCGATCTGCTCTATCTCGACGGCCACGATCTTACACCGATGTCCCTGAAGGAGCGTCGCCAGATGCTCGAATTTCTTCTCGCTCCTAGCGATCAAGCGATCCGGGTGAGCGAAGAAATCGAGATGGATGGGGCGCGTTTCTTCGACCAGGTCTGCGAGATGGGCTTCGAGGGCGCTATCGCGAAGCGACGAAATGCGCCGTACCGGCCGGGTCGCGGCGGAGATTGGGTTAAGATCAAATGCGTCCGGTCGGAAACCTTTCTGATCGTCGGCTATGAGCCCACTTCGGCCGGGCTCGGTGGTATTGTCCGCCTACTCCTGGCCGCCCAAGGCACTGACGGCCTGACCTATGTTGGTAGCGTCAGCACCGGGTTCACGCATCGATCGGCGACTGCCATTCGGAACCAACTCGACAGGTTGAAAACGGCAGCGCCGGCGGTGCGGGGCGCGAAGAAGGGCGCCATCGTGTGGACAATGCCGGTGCTGGCGGCCGAGGTCGCCTTCCGCGGCTGGACACACGATGGCAAGCTTCTGCACGCCTCGTTCAAAGGAGTGCGCGACGCGGCGGATGAGGTCCGTGTTTACCGGCTGAAATGAGCCCTACTTGCGTCGTCTATGGGTCTGACCGGAGAATGCCCCTGCGCCGAAAGGAAAGCTCAAGTTTCAGCGGGGCAGCGTTGTACCGGGAACTACGCCCGCCTTTGACGGGTTCATTCAATTGCTGGGGGAGCGCAATCCAAGGAGGTAGCGGATGTCGACCTTCGAGCCCCCATTCCCCGAACAACAGCAGGAAATGCCCGGGTGGACCAATGCTATGGATCCAAGGCCGGACCATGGCGAAGAAAGCTATGTCGGTTCAGGCAGGCTGATGGGGAAACGCGCGATTATCACGGGTGGCGATAGCGGCATCGGGCGTGCTGTGGCTATAGCCTACGCACGAGAAGGCGCCGACGTTCTGATCTCCTATCTTAGTGAGGATGAGGACGCTGCCGAGACCGCTGGCTGGGTGACTAAGGCGGGCAGGAAGGCTGTTTTGGCGCCCGGCGACATTCAGGAACCAGCGCACTGCCGGGAGATTGTTAAGACGGCGCTCGAGGAGCTGGGCGGAATCGATATTCTCGTTAACAACGCAGCACATCAGGCGAGTTTCAGGGAGATCGGCGAAATTTCGGATGAGGAATGGCAGCTCACATTCGCCGTCAACATCCACGCAATGTTCTACCTGACTAAGGCCGCAGTCCCGCACATGAAGCCCGGCTCGAGTATCATCAACACGGCTTCGGTGAATGCCGACAAGCCCAATCCGACGCTCCTGGCCTATGCAACAACCAAGGGGGCTATCCAGAATTTTACTGGTGGCCTTGCGCAATTGCTGGCGGAGAAGGGGATTCGTGCCAATGCTGTTGCGCCGGGACCGATTTGGACGCCGCTCATTCCGTCCACCATGCCACCCGAAAAGGTCGCCAATTTCGGCATGCAGGTCCCCATGAAGCGCCCTGGCCAACCGGCTGAGCTCGCGACGGCCTACGTGATGCTCGCTGATCCTCTTTCGAGCTATGTCTCCGGCGCGACAATTGCCGTCACTGGCGGGCATCCGATCATCTAGGCTAGGTGGCTTTATTTTCTCAGAAAGAGGCTGTCCTCGCTCGCCTCTTTCCGCCCTGACCTTGGCTCCGCTGCTTTGGGTGACGGGTCTTTTGCGTTGTAAGGAACTTCCTCTTTGACGCGCTGTTGCCTTCCAAAGGAGGCAGCCATGAAAGACCACTCAACCACTGCGGCCGGCAGAAATTCTCCTGGTCGCCACGAAACGCCTCGTCGCCCCGGGCAGCCCGGAGAGGAAGATCAGCGCCGCGCCGGTCCCAGTCCATTGTCGCAACACGCGACTGGACCTCACCCCCCCTACGAAGGCTATGAGCGCGATGGCGCCGCAGCCATTAAACACGTCCCCGCAGAGCAGTTGGATACCAAGCACGCCCCTGGTGGAGCGGTCAGCGCCAAGCCGGTCGTGCTTTCAAATAATGAAGCTTCGCCCGAGGGCGGCGCGCGTGAACGAAACGCTGACAGCAAGAGAGAGCCTTAGGCGCATCTATGTTTCAGCCGACGCTACGCTGGTCGAACAGGCCCGAAATAAGCTGCTCGCCGAGCTTACGAAGATTCGGAAGCGATGGGCTCGGAACCTGGCCTATGAGGTGCGCTTGCCACTGATTGGCCCCGCCCGTGATTCTCGACTTGCGCATTCAACAAGCGTGATCAACTCGTGCGATACCTTCATCGCGAACGACCGTTGCAGACCATTCTCAGGGCTGCAACGGTCCGGCGCCAACCTGCTTAGGCCGCCTTGCGATTAATGGTGCTCATCGCCAATCGGCTGAGCTTTTCGTCGGTAGCGGCCTCCTCGTCGAGGTTCTGCTTCAACAGCGCTGCGCAATCGCTCCGGCCGAGCTGCTTTGCCCATGCCACAAGGGTGCCGTAGCGGGTGATCTCATAGTGCTCCACAGACTGCGCGGCCGCGATCAGGGCCGCGTCGAGGACCTGCTTGTCGTCGACCTCACCGGCGACCTCGTTTGCTTCCTCGAGAATGCCGTCGATCGCCGGGCAGTTTACGCCCTTCTCCTCGACACCATGTAGGCGGAAGACCTCCTGAAGCCGCACGATCTGCTGCTCGGTTTCGCGCATATGAGTTTGAAAGCTCTGCTTAAGCTCCGGACTGGTCGCCTTGTCTATCATATCCGGCAAGGCTCTCCGGATCTGGTGCTCGGCGTAGTAGATGTCGCGAAGCGTGTGGACGAAGAGATCGTCCATGTTTGTGATGTCCTTTGAAAACCAGCCCATGGCGCTGCTCCTTTGCTCGTGGGCCCCCGCCTTGCCCTTCTGAACCGGCCGCGTCGGGGCTTGTTCCTCGCGGCGAGGGCATTGGCTCGATCAAATCCACGCCTCGGACAGGGCCTGGAACCCATTTGCTCGCCCGCTGTTGGAAAGCAGCATTGGGGGAAAATAATGCGTGCGCAGATCCACTTCTCCCGTCTGCGG
Source organism: Allobosea sp. NPDC055594 (assembly GCF_053618995.1). Classification (NCBI taxonomy): domain Bacteria; kingdom Pseudomonadati; phylum Pseudomonadota; class Alphaproteobacteria; order Hyphomicrobiales; family Alloboseaceae; genus Allobosea; species Allobosea sp. NPDC055594. Next base: position 15,132 of record NZ_JBSHIO010000024.1, on the reverse strand, counting down.
GATAGATTGCTGGGCCGAGGCAGGCGTCCGCGCCGCGCTCCATCCCCAGACCGTTCGGTTCTTTCTGGTGCGCCCGCATTGGACACCGCGCCGCGTCCAATCGACGTAGCGGCTGCTGTTGCCGGGGTCGTCGGTTTGATGGCGGCTTTTCTCCTCGCGACCGGGCTGGGAGCGCGCAGTGCTCGGGACCGACACTACGACAACAAGGCAGAGGCTCGCAGCCAACAGGGTGCGACCGCTTCGGCGCCTACCGAGATCCCTGTCATGGGATGGAGCGAGATCGTTCGGCGAACTTACTTCGAGGTCGGCCGTGATCGGGTTCTGGCGGTTGCTGCTGGGGTGACCTTCTACGGGCTCCTCGCACTTTTTCCGGCGCTGACGGCGTTCGTCTCGCTATATGGCCTTGTTGCTGACCCGACGACGATCGGAGGCCACTTCGCCATGCTGGATGGCTTCCTGCCGACGGGAGCCACCGAATTCCTGAGGGGAGAGGTCGCCCGCATCCGCGACGGCGGAAATGCAACTCTCGGCATGGCGTTCTTTCTCAGTCTCGCGATCGCGATCTGGAGCGCGAATGCCGGCGTGAAGGCATTGTTCGATGCCCTCAACGTCGCCTATGGCGAGGACGAAAAGCGTGGCTTCTTCAAGCTGAACGCGATCTCTCTTCTCTGCACGGTCGGCATCCTGGCGTTCTTGCTGGTGGCTCTGGGCGCAATCGCGGTTGTGCCCGTCGTCCTCGAATACGTCTATCTCGGCACTGCAAGCGAATGGCTCATTGCAGTTGGCCGCTGGCCTGTCCTGTTCGTGGTCCTCATGGGCGCGCTGGCGGTGCTATATCGCCTCGGGCCCAGCCGAGATGATGCTCAGTGGCGCTGGGTCAGTCCCGGGGCCCTTTTTGCGACCGTCACCTGGATTGCGGGCTCGATCCTCTTTTCTTGGTACGTCGCCAACTTCGCCGACTACAACAAGACTTACGGCACGATCGGCGCCGTGATCGGACTGCTGACCTGGATGTGGCTCTCGGCGACTATCCTACTCGTCGGCGCCGAGCTCAATGCCGAAGCCGAGCGCCAGACTTATCGCGACACGACCAAAGGACCGCCGATGCCGCTTGGACTGCGGGGGGCAGATGCCGCCGACCGCAAGGACTGATGGACGTGCTTGGCAGCCTCGACTTCCCGAGGAGGCGGCGGCCCGCCCGGGGCGATCCCGTCGGGGAACTGTAGCAGCCGCTGGCCGTTCTCTTCTCGTGGGGAGGCCCCCGACAGCAGGCGGCTTGGAAGGACTATCTCATGCATCATACGGTGTTGGCCGAGAACGACGGCAACCGGGTCTTTGCCCTGATCCTCGAAGCAGGCGACGAAGCATTTTCCTGCATCACCCGGTTCGTGAATGAGCACAGGCTGACCGGGGCGTCGCTCACGGCAATCGGAGCCTTTGAATCGGCGACGATCGGCTTTTTCGATTTCACGGCCAAGTCGTATCTGGAGATTCCGGTGAACGTGCAGAGCGAGGTGCTGAGCCTAATCGGCGACGTTGCAGAAGGGGATGACGGGCGCGCCAGCCTGCATGCTCATGTGGTGCTCGGCCTTCGGGACGGCAGCACCAAGGGCGGGCATCTGCTGAAGGCTGTCGTCAGGCCAACGCTCGAGGTGATCCTGACTGAAACCCCGGGGCACCTACGCCGACGGGAGGTTAGGGAACTCGGGATTGCACTCCTTAGTCCCAGTCTCTCCTAGCAAGACAAATTCTCTGGCGCGATTTCGGGAGCCGCCTTTGAAAGGCCGAAACGGGCGCTGGCGCAAACGTTCAGCTTGCACATGCGCCAGCGCGCCAGATGAGGTTGCCGAGATCGTTTCCGACGAGCCGGTCAATGCATTGATCCACGCCGATGCCGAGTGGACGTCGGCTTCGACCATAATCTTCGGTTGAGAACGTCTTAGCGCGTCCGGTCACGGAACCCTCGTCGCTGCCAAAAGTTGGCGGACTTATGGGGGGCACGCTTTGCGAGCGAAACTCGATCGGCAGGTCACTTGGGTGGGAGGTAGCGCGGCGGCCCCCGCGACCGTGAGTGCTGGCCTCGTCGCCATGGTCGGTACGGTGACTATCTCGACCGTCACGGTCGGGCCGTTGTCGCTTCAGATGCTCCTTCATTTGGTATTGATGAACGTGCTGGCGCCGCTGGGCGCGAGCTTTCTGGCAGGCCGGTTTCCCTCTCCTGGCCCGGACCGAATCTGGATGTCCGGATTGCTGCAAATCCTGCTGCTTTGGGCTTGGCACGCGCCGTCGGTCCAGCAAGCCTCGGTAGACTCTCCTGCCTTACAGCTCGGCCTTTCGGCACTGCTTCTCACTTCTGCGGTAGCATTCTGGAGCGCCGTGATCGCGGCTGGCACTTCGCCCGGCTGGCGCTCGATCGCAGGGTTGATGCTGACCGGAAAAATCGCCTGCCTGCTCGGCGTGCTCCTGATCTTCGCTCCCCGAGATCTCTATGTCCTGCCCGGCCTCGTGCTGGCGCTGTGCGAGACCGGGCCCTCGACGCTGGCGGACCAGCAACTGGCCGGCCTTCTGATGATAACGGCCTGTCCGCTGAGCTATCTGGTCGCGGCGGTCGTGCTCTCCGCCCAGATGCTGGCGCGTATCGACACAGCGCATGGCGATGACGATGTCGCTGCTTCGTCGCGTTAGGCAGGTGGCCCAGTGGCTGCTCGGGAGCTGGGGGCGGGTCCTTGGCGCCCTCGCCGCGCTGATGGCTGCCGGCCTTGCGGGGGCAGGGCTGTTCGCATGGCTCGGAGTCTATAACGTCGCTGCAAGCACTGGCCATTTCCGGATCGTCGATCACTTCCTGCGTTTTGGCATGGAGAATTCGGTCCGGGCGCGCGCGCCTTCGGAAAGCCTTCCGGCTGAGATCGACGAGAACCTAGTGCGTCTTGGCGCCGGCCATTTCCATGCCGGCTGTGCCTATTGTCATGGCTCACCTGGCACACCGATCAGTCCGGTCGCAGCCAGCATGCTGCCGCCCCCGCCGGTACTCACCGATAGGGTCGACCGCTGGAGTGATGGAGAGCTGTTCTGGATCGTCAAGCACGGGCTGAAATACGCCGGCATGCCGGGGTTTCCTTCGCTGCGACGCGACGACGAGATCTGGGCTGTGATCGCCTTTCTGCGCCGTCTGCCGGCCTTGGACAGGCGAAGCTATCGCGCCCTTGCGCTGGGCGAAGTTGAGCCGGAGCCGCAGCGGGGCGCCGAGATCGCGACGGGGCAAACCGAGGCCGACGCGATCGGCGCCTGCGCACGCTGTCACGGTGCCCGGCAAGGGCCGCCGAGTCGGCTGGTTCCGACGCTGCATGGCCAGCCTGCCGTGATGCTTGAGAATGCGCTACGTGCCTATGCCAGCGGAGAGCGTGACAGTGGTGTGATGCAGACCGCTGCGTCAGACCTGACCGAGCCCGCCATTCGGGGGCTGGCGCGCTACTATGCTTCGCAGCCAAGGCCTGCCGCGCCAGTCGAGCCTCGCGATCCCGACGCAGTTGCGCGCGGCGAGGCGATCGCCCGCGATGGGCTGTCCGCGCTTGGTGTACCGTCCTGCCTCGGCTGCCATGGCGACGAGGCCTCGCCGCTCTACCCACGCCTTGCCGGTCAGCCGGCGCACTATCTCGAAGGCCAGCTCGCACTTTGGCGGTCCGGTCTCAACGATCGCAGCGCCACCGGCCAGATCATGGCGCCGATCGCACGACGGCTTAGTGAGGTGCAGGCACGAGATGTCGCCGCCTACTTTGCCAGCCTCGCGCCGGCCGCGGAGGCGCGCCGATGAAGCGGTTCATCGGACTCCTGGCGGCGCTCGCCGTTCTAGGCGGAATATCGGGCTGTTCGGAGCAGTCAGCCTTGTCGCCGGCAGGTGAGGACGCGGATCGCATCGCCCTGCTGAGCTGGATCATGTTTTCCGGTGCCACTCTGATTTTGCTAATCGTGGCGGGTGCCCTCGTCATCGCGATCCGTGGACCGGCGTCGATGCGGCGGTTCCTGGCCGGAGAGACCATGATCCGGCTCGGCGGCGTCGTCGTGCCGGTCCTCACGCTCTCGCTACTGCTCGGATACGGCCTCTACCTGATGCGCGAGCGGATCACGGCGCTGGAACCGGCGGTGCTGCGGATCTCGGTGACCGGAGAGCAATGGTGGTGGCGCGTCGGCTACCTGCGGGACGGCGCGGCGCCGGTCAGTGAAGCAAACGAGATCAGGATCCCGGTCGGCCGCGAGATCGATTTCGTGCTGCGCGCAAGCGATGTGATCCACTCCTTCTGGGTACCGAGTCTCGGCGGCAAGCTCGATATGATCCCCGGGCGTACGAACACGCTACGGCTCAAGGCTGCGCGACCCGGCATCTATCGCGGCCAGTGCGCGGAATACTGCGGCGGGCCCCACGCTCTGATGGCGCTCGAAATCATCGCCATGCCGCAGGCCGAGTTCGATGCTTGGCTCGCGGCGGCGGAACGACGGAACGACCCCGCTGACGCCAAGGCTGCGCGAGGCCAAAAGCTGTTCCTCTCGACCGGGTGCGGCTCCTGCCATGCGATACGCGGCACGCCCGCGACTGGTGTGGTCGGCCCCGATCTCAGTCGGATCGGCGAACGGCGTCTCCTCGCCGCGGCGACCCTGAGCAACACCGCTGAAAATCTGGCCGGCCTGATCCGCGACCCGCAAGCTGCAAAGGCGGGAATGCTGATGCCGCCATTCGCGATATTTTCGGGCGAGGATATGGATGCGTTGACCGCCTATCTGGGGAGCCTGCGATGAGTGCTGCCCATCGCACTGACGCGCAGGCGACGGCCCGTCTTCCTTCCGCCGTGCCCCGGCCCGAGGGCGAACTCGGGAGGCTTGAGGGGGCTTGGAAGGGCCCACGCGGCTGGCGCATCGTCAGCGAGGTCAACAACACCATCATCGGCTACTTCTATATCGCCGTCGCCTTCTTGTTCTTCCTGCTTGCCGGCGTGCTCGGGTTGCTCATCCGCCTGCAACTCGCGGCGCCTGGGAACAACTTCCTCTCCCAGGAAACCTACAACCAGATCTTCACCATGCACGGCACGGTGATGATGTTCCTGTTCGCCGTACCTGCCGTCGAGGCGGTCGGCATCCTGCTGCTGCCGCAAATGCTCGGCGCACGCGATCTGCCGTTTCCGCGGCTCGGTGCCTTCGCCTTCTGGGCATACTTCGTCGGTGGCTCGGTCTTCTTTTGCACGCTATTCTTTGGCGTCGCGCCTTCTGGCGGCTGGTTCATGTACCCGCCGCTGACCGGGGCCCGCTTTTCACCCGGCATAGGCGCAGACTGGTGGCTGCTGGGCATCGGCTTCATCGAGATCTCTGCGATTGCGGGCGCGATCGAGATTATTGTCGGCGTGCTGCGCACCCGCGCTCCGGGCATGACGCTTGCGCAGATGCCGATCTTCGCCTGGACGATGCTAATCTTCGCCGGGATGATCGTCTTCGCCTTTCCGGCGGTGATCCTGGCCACGATCCTGCTCGAGCTCGAGCGTGCCTTCGACTGGCCCTTCTTCATCGCCGAGCGAGGCGGCGATCCGCTGCTCTGGCAGCACCTGTTCTGGTTCTTCGGCCATCCGGAAGTCTACATCATCTTCCTGCCGGCAGCCGGCATGGTCTCGATGATCGTCCCGACCATGGCCGGCACAGCGCTGGTCGGCTACCGGCTGATCGTGGTTGCGCTGATCGCCGTCGGCTTCTTCTCCTTCGGCCTCTGGGTCCACCACATGTTCACTACGGGCATTCCCGCCCGCTCGCTCGGTTTCTTCTCAGCCGCGAGCATGGCCGTCGCGATCCCTAGCGGCATCCAGATCTTCGCCTGGATCGCGACGATCGCGGCGGGACGCCTCAAACTGACGGTAGCCTCGCTCTTCGTAATTGGCTTCCTGGTTATCTTCACTTTGGGAGGGCTGACCGGCGTCATGGTGGCGATGGTTCCGTTTGATCGCCAAGCCCATGACACCTATTTCGTCGTCGCCCATCTGCACTATGTGCTGTTCGGCGGCATGGTCTTCCCGCTCTTTGCAGCGATCTACTACTGGACACCGGCCTTCAGTACCCAGCCGCTGTCCGAACGGCTCGGCCGCTGGGCCTTCAGCCTGATCTTTGCGGGCTTCAATATCGCCTTCCTGCCAATGCATCTTACGGGTCTGCTTGGCATGCCGCGGCGGGTCTACACCTATCCTGCCGGTATCGGCTGGGACACGCTAAACCTCGTCTCGACCCTGGGTGCTTTCATTCTGGCTGCCGGCGTCCTCGTTTTCCTTTTCGACATCGCCTGCAACATGCGCCTGACGCGCGGCGAGCCGGCAGGCGATGTCTGGAGCGCCGGAACGCTCGAATGGCTGCCCAACCATGCCTACGGCCCACGCAGCATCCCGCGCGTCGTCGGACGCTATCCGCTCTGGCGCAGACCGGGGCTCGCGCGCGACGTCGACGCAGGATGCTATTATCTCCCGGGAACCGTAACGGGCGCACGCGAGACGATCGTGACGTCGCCTGTCGAGGCCGAGCCGCAATATCTAATGCGGCTCAGCGGCCCGGGCTGGGCGCATCTAGCCGCGGCCGTGTTCACCGCGGGCTTCTTCCTGCTCCTCACCGTCAAAGCCGTCACACTCGCGCTGATCTGTGGCGTCTTGGCGCTCACCTCGATCATCGTCTGGATGTGGGAGAGCGATCCGCCACCGACCAAGCCTGCCGATATCGGCGGAGGAATTATTTTGCCGACCTATGTGTCAGGTCCGATATCCCATAGCTGGTGGGCCATGGTGATCCTTGGCTTGGTCGCTGCGGCGCTCTACCTCTCTTACCTCTTCAGCTACCTCTATCTCTGGACGGTCTCGGTCGCGCATTGGCCCGGTCGGTCGGAACTGCCGGCATTGGAGGCGGCTGTCGGTTCCGCTGTGGGACTGGTCGTAAGTGCGGCGCTCCTTTGGGGGGCTCGTGTTCGCCTGGCTCGCGCGGGTAAGGAGCGTGTAGCACCCGCCACGCTCATCGTCCTTGGGGTTTCCGCGCTGATAGCCGCGCTGGCTTTCGACGGCTTGGCTCAATGGGCCACCGGGCTCAGGCCGCAGGCCAGCGGGTATGGGGCGATCGTCTTCGCCAATGCGGCTCTTCAGGCCCAAGTCGCGGCAGCGGTCGCAGTGATGGCGCTCTTCGCTGTTGCGCGCATTCTCACCGGACGGCTGAACAATGTCCGACGCGTAGTTTTTGACAACCTTACGCTGCTGTGGGGCTACGCCGTCGCTCAGGCCGTCTTGGGACTGGTGTTGACCCACGGGTTTCCCCGTTTGGTGGCCCCATGATTAGTCAAGAGATTCCTCTGCGGCGTACGCTTCGGGCAGTCTTCGGACTGTTGGTCTGGGCTGCTCATTTCATCGTTGTCTACGCATCCGAATCCGTACTGTGCAAGCTCTCAGAGCCGCGCGTCCATACGGTTCTGCTGATGGCTGCCACCGTGCTGGCAATTCTGGCGGTTATTCGAGCCGGCCGAAATCAACCGGACGCTCTCGGCGGTATGCCACTCGGAACCTTCTTTCGCCGCGCAACGATTGCACTTGATGCGCTGGCCGTCCTAGCGATTGTCTTCAGCGCGACCGCAGGAATGCTGCTGCCGGCCTGTCGGTGATCGCAGCCGATCGGGTGTGTCTCGGTATCGGCCTCGTTGAATAGAGCCCGCTTTCGGAACAATTCGAACTGTCTCGCGTTTGAAACACGTGACGGGTCAGCGTGTCCGACCCACGCGAGCGCCAAAATGGCGTCTATTTGCCGACTACCCCGATTGGGCGGTTAGCCTCAATTCCCGCGCCGCGCGCGGACGATCGGCAGAAAACAGTGAAACCCCAATATGGCGCGTACACGGTAGCGATGCCGTGGTATGAGCGCGACGACTTCTACCGACTATTGGAGTTGGCGGAAGATCGTGACCAGTGCGACCGTGATTACGATCGGTGGCACGCCAATGCGATGAGGGTCGCTCAAGAGTACCTATCTCGAGGCCGGGTTCTGGAATTGACCCTTGTCCGACCCGACCAATACCTTAGATGGCTCGCCGAGTGCGGCGAGGCAAACGCAGCAACTTCCCGACTGCGTTATGTCGAGGCGCTGGCGGTCCAGCAAATTTCCCGTACTGCCAAGTCGAGTAGCTGCCCGAGTAGGCGCTTGATGGATCTCCAAAATGGAGCCCCATAAGCTGCCCTTGGAAAGGGCGTTCGAAATTGCTCGTCAGGGGAAAGTCCGCGCGGTCCGCGACATCGCTCGGCAGCTAGATCGAGAGGGCTATGACCATCGCCAGTTAAAGGGACCAGTTCTAACGCGCCAGCTCAGACGCCTGCTTGGTGAAGCCCAATCGTTTGAGCAGATCAACGACAACGCGTGATGATGGTGCCTGTCGACGCGACCCGGCTTCGTCCTGGAAGGCTTCTCGATAGAGTTCGAGCGGAATCGGGACGGGTACGCTGGCTACTTTGTCACGATGGCCGGATCGTTTCGGCTCTCACACGCGAGCGCCCCAGTCAGCCTCGAAGGGACTTGTCCTCTTGGAGGCTTTTCTTCAGGGCGTCAAACAGATTGACGACGTTGGTGGGTCGGCCCTTGCCTCCGGCATCGGCGGGCTTCCGCGCACCCTTGCGCTTCTTAGACGCGATCAGCTTGAGCAGATGTTCCTGGACCGGATCCTTCACCATCTCGGGTGACCAGTCCTTCGTCTTGGCCGCGATAAACTTCTGGGCGAGCGACAACAGTTCCGGCGCTGGCTTTTCCTTGTCGATCCCGCTGAAGTAATTCTTCTCGTCGCGGACCTCGTCGCCATAGCGTAGCGTCCAGAGCACGATGCCTTTGTCTCGCGGCTCCAGCATCACGGCCCGTTCACGCCGGTAGAGCACGACCCGAGAAATCCCGACCATCTTCGTAGCCGCCATGGCGTCTCTGATCACGGAAAAGGCTTCTTCACCGATCTTATCGTCCGGGATGAGGTAGTGCGGACTGTCGAAATAAATCCAGGGGATGGAATCGCGCGAAACGAACGCGTCGATATCGATCGTGCGGACTGTATCGAGCCTGACCGCCTCTAGTTCCTCGTCCTCGACTATGACAAGCCGGCCGGCCTCCGCCTCATAGCCCTTGGCCTGGTCGTCCGGGTCGACCGGCTTGCCATTTTCAGCATCCACATACCGGCTGACGACACGATTGCCGGTTTGCCGGTTCAGAGTGTGGAAACGGACTTTCTCACTCTCGGAAGTGGCCGGGCTCATAGCGACCGGGCAGGTCACAAGCGACAGTTTGAGATAGCCTTTCCAATAGGTGCGGGCGGGCATTGCGACGCAACTCCAATACGAAACTTCGGAGTCAATGCAGCTGGATCGATAGAGTTCCCGTCCGCGCGGGAACCATCCAGCCCTGGCCGCATTAGGCCACTTGGGTTGCGTTGTGGAGTTGCGTGTCATGGTCGCAGCGAGAGCGAACTGGAAGGGCTATCTGAAGTTCGGGGAAATCAGTTGCCCGGTTGCGCTCTACACCGGCGCCAGCACCTCCGAACGCATCTCGTTTCACACCGTCAATCGCGATACCGGCCATCGCGTACGCCGGGAGTTCGTCGATCCGGTTACCGGAGAGCCTGTCGAGCGCGAGAATCAGATCAAGGGGTTTGAGGTCGACAAGGATCGCTATGTCGAAGTCGAGCCCGACGAGATTGCGAACGCGGTTCCGGAAAGCAAAAAGCTGTTGGCGGTGGCCGCCTTCATCCCCTGCAGCGATATCGACACGGTCTTCTTCGACAAGCCCTATTATCTCGCTCCCACCGGCCAGATCGGAGATGACGCCTTCGCGGTCATCCGTGAGGCGTTGCGAGCCAGCAAGGTCGGCGCACTGGCCCATGCGGTGCTGTTCCGGCGCTATCGAACTCTGATGATCCGAGCGCAGGGGCTCGGCCTGATCGCTCACACTCTGAACTTTGACTACGAGGTCCGGTCGGCGGCCGAGGCGTTCGATGAAATACCCAAGCTCAAGATCGGGAAGGAGATGCTTGAGCTCGCCAAGCACATCATCGCGACGAAGAAAGGCGAGTTCGATCCGTCGAAATTCGATGATCGATACGAAGCCGCGGTGGCTGAACTGGTCAAGGCGAAGCTCGCAGGCAAGCCGGTAAAGGCCGCGCAGAAGGCGAGAGCGCCCAAGGCCGTCGATCTGATGGAGGCACTGCGAGCGAGCGTCGGTGCTGCTCCAGTCGCGGCCAGGAAGAGCCGTCCTGACAAGAGCGCGAGCGGTCTCAAGAAGGCGAGCTAGAGCGGCGGTCGGCATTCACAGGTCGGCGCGCTCGCGCGGTGCCGGGTCTCCTTGCGTTTGCGGCCGCCCGCGCTACATCTGCCGCCTGCTATGCCTACAGGGGGCCCAGATGCCTTTTAGCTCGCTGACCGGCCCGGTCGATCTCGCGCGCGCCCATGCGGCGCTTGAGGCAGCGTGGACTGAGATTAAGGTCCAACAGCCTGACATCGACGAGCGCGAGCGCGATCGGCTAGCCTTCATCGTGGCCAGCCTCGCGCCGCTTGCTATGGATGAGGAAGACCTTGCGCAGCGGGCGGTTGAGAAGTTCCGTTCCTGAGGGTTTCACCGCCGGTGGAACATTCGATGGCCTCCCGAATTGTAGGCTCGGTGCTGAATTGCACCGTGCCTACCGCCGATCTTGAGCGCGCCGCGGATGTACCGGCAGCTTGATCGCGCGGAGGCGTTATTCAGGCGAAAGCCACACGAGTAGTCCTGGCCAATAAGGCCGGCGGCCCGGTTTTGCTAACGCGAACCGGGCCTTTTTCGTTTCCATCTTCGTGGAGATCTGGAGAGCCGCCTAGCGATCTTAAAGGCTGACACTGCTGCGACGCTGACAATGAAGCATGGCCCAGTGCTGGATCGTGAGGCGGTGTCGGACTAACGCAACAAGCCTTTGGCTGCGAAGGTCTCCCATCCTTCCAACCCAGGGCCCGGATCGTTGCCTTCCGGAGTCCCTTCATCAGATTTAGCCGCCTTCTTGCGGCCCCGGGTTAGCCGAGCCTTGGCCGCTGCGCGTCGACGGTTTTCTGAGATGGCCGTAGCGTCCTCCTCCCGCCACACTGTCGGCAAGTCGCGATCAAGCACATCTTCTATGTGCTCCGGGGTAAAGACGTGAAAGGTGACGGCCTTGGCGCGGCCTCGCATTTTGACGGTCCGGGTACCAGCGCTCTGTAGTCTGCCGGCCTTCATCCATTTGTGTCGTTCCCGGGGGGAGATGCCCAGGATGTCTTCGACCTCGCTGGGAAGCACAGGGTAAGCTGCGATGCCCTCCAAGATCCTTGTGACCGTCGCTGAGTGAAGTGCGAATTGATCGCGGTCCTCATCAGGCATCCGCAGCACAACGTGGCGCCCTTGAATGTGGACATGCTTCCTGGCCTTCCAAGGAAGGCGGCGGCGGACTTCTCGCTCAAGGCCGTATGCTCTGACCGACGAGCCCAGGGTCGCAATTGCTGGCAGCGGCCACTCGGCAACGAGAAATGAGCTCGAGGATGTCATTCGGCGCATTCTCCACGGAGGATCAACCTGCGCAGCTTCATCGAGTTCCGGGCCTCTGATTTGGAACTTCGTGATGCCTCCACGGTTGCAATCTGATCGCCATTCCCCGGCGCGCAAAGCGGAGGCCCTCCATGAACGGCATCATCTATATCATAGGCCTTGTCGTGGTCGTTTTGGCGATCTTGTCCTTCCTCGGGCTAAGGTAAGGGGCGTCCCATGGCACTAAATCCAACTGATACCGTCATCGTTGCACCCGCCTCGAACGATACAAGCGCCTCCTATTTGGACTGGAGCCCGATTTTGGGTGGCGCAGTGTTGGCTGCCGCGATTTCCACGATCCTGGCAGCTTTTGGTTCGGCAATAGGCCTCTCTATGGTCTCGGCCGACACAACTCGTTCATCCGGGCTGGCCGCGCTCGCCGTCGCCGGAGGACTATGGGCGTTGTGGGTGACGATCTCGGCTTGCGGCGCGGGTGGATATCTGGCCGGGCGAATGCGCCGGCCCTCGCTGGACTCCACAGACCATGAACGCCATGTGCGAGATGGCGCTCATGGTCTAGTCGTATGGGCAGTTGGCGCGTTGCTTGTCGCGTTCATTACCAGTTCGACCATCACGGGCGCTGCAAAAACTGCTGCAACCGGCGTTGCAAGCGCTGCCGCTGGGGTCGGCGCGCTAATCAGCCAACAAGCGGACCCTGTCGCGTCGTCGTTGGACACGATGCTCCGCACGACCGGCACAGAGCCGATTTCGGCGTCCGAACGGGAGGAAGCCTCGCGCGTTTTAGTCCGGAGCGTAGCCAACGGGAGTGTCGATGCAGCGGACCGTAGCTACGTAGCCTCGAGGATCGCAGCCCGTTCCAATATCTCGCAGCAAGAGGCGGAGAAGCGGATTGATGATGCTTTCGCTCGCCTCAATCAAGCCAAGGAGGCGGCCAAGCAGGCTGCCGAGCGTACTCGGAAGATGGCGATTGTGACTGCCTTTCTAACCGCTGCTGCGCTTTTGGCAGGTGCGGCTGCTGCGTGGTTCGCGGCTGTGCTCGGCGGAAAACACCGTGACGATGAAACCGACCTGACCTCGCTATTTGGCCCGCGCTGAGAGGGGCATAAGTGTGCTCCGGCTCCACTCGCTGGAGCACACTTGGCTGTGGGGTGCTTGCCGCGGGTCCAGAGGTCGTCCAGCGTGGCGCGGCAAAAAGACAATCAGCTGCTCTCGACGAACATCGGTTAGGGCCCATCAGGTCAAAATGCGGTTACTTCGAGAGCCTACGGACGTTGGCTTTCACCGTCCGCCTGTAACCGCGGACAATGCCCAACGGGGTAGCGCCGGTCGCCAGCTTTGCGGACGCCTGCCGGGCCGCAGCGACTTTTTCGCCGACCATTCGCTCCGCTTCACGCTTGGCTGCAGAACCGCCAAGCACAAGCTTCGCGCCTCGCAGCCACATGGCCTGCTGCGACTCGACAGCGAGCATCGACATCTCGAAGAAAAACTTGAACATCAGGGGGCGGGCTCCAGCCTGCTTCTTTTAACGGCTGCCACCACGGTTGGTTCCTGCCAATCAACGGCATGCAATATGGGCTCGTGTTGCCGGTCCTGCGTATGGTGGGATTTCCGGCTTCAGGTCCCGTATTGAAGCCGGGCAAGCGGGCGAGACGCTTTAGAAATCACTGCGCCGCATAGCGGTCTGCGCGGGATTGCGCTGCTGCCGCGCTGCCCGGCTATATCGGCACCGGCTTGGCGGCATTATGGATTGCCATCCGAGCTCGTTACGCCGCCTTCGCCTTCGAGACGAAGGATCTGCTTTACGTCCTGGCGAGTGAATTTCAGCCGGACCCCGGCTCCCATCCCATCGCGCTCGTCCAACAGCACAATCCCAAATTGCTCGCAGGCTCGGAGAACCGCTGCTGCGTCGTCATCGGAGCTAAGCCATGCGCTGCCGTTTGCCTCTATCAGGCTCACTGTCCTGACCGGCAACCCGGCGGCCTGGGAGAAATCTTCCAAACTGATGCCGGCCAATGCGCGTGCCGCTGCCACCAGCCGTCCCGTCACTTTGGTCTCTTCGGTCATGATCCTGCCCTTTCCAGCTCCACCAAGCCGATCTCCACCAGCAGCCACGGCAAGTGATCGGGGCGACCCCAAGGTTGTGCTTATGCTCAGGGCTTATTCCCGGCCCCCCTGGCATCGCCGAAAGCGTCAGGGCGCAGATGCTCGAGCTGATTACTGCTGAGGGTGATGTTTGGATTGCTCCTGAGCGGCGCGAGCGAGCAGAGCTTCAAGCTGAGCGAGCGCCGACGGCGACAGGATTAGTTCGACGTCCGCGTCAGCTTCTGTTTCAAATTTGACCAAGGCCCCTTCGCCTGGGTCACCGCTGACGGTGATCTTTGAGACGCTGACGACGGGGATTTCGACAACGGGTTTCTCTGGCATGTGGCTATTGAGCTCCAGACCGATTTTCAAGGCAAGCACACGAGAGCAAGGAACCTCCACCGTTCTCCCATGTTGCGGGAGGAAGCGGAGTTTCTGACATGCGAATCGAGAGCAAGGAAGAGTTTGCTGCCGCAGCTGCCCGCGCGAACGCGCTGAGCGACGCAGCTGAGGGCACGCCGGCGGCTGATGAGCTCGCGGGGCTGGTCGCAGCGATCCGAGACTGGGAGGCGCGTCGAAAGCCCGAAGGTCACGGACCCGAAGAGAACCCCGAGCCGGGCACGAACCGCAGCCCAGATGATCTCCGGTTTACAGGACTGCCGGGAAATCTCGGCAAGCTTCGGGAGTAGCCGCACGGACCTAGTCCGCAGTACGAGGAGGCATCGATGGACAAGAGAACAAACGAACCTGAAAAGACCGGTGGCCAAACCCGCAGGAGCGCAGATAGCCGCCCTCGGCCAGGAACTGACATTCCCGAGGCCAGACCTAAAGGCGGGAGCGTGCGAAACCCGAGCGAAGTGGCCTCCAAGGGCGAACGGAAGCCATCGGAGTCGTGGAGCCCAATCGATCCAGGTCGGCCGACGCAGGACGATTGAGTGGCCTCATCCCCCAGGATCTTGCGGCCGGGCCGCGATCTAATCGCAGCGCAGGAAACGCCGGCATCGAGGGCCTGAGCACCTACGAAGCCCCAGTCTCGCTTCGGCGGGGCCGGGCTTTTGGTTGATCATCGCCGTCTCCAATGGCGGTTCAAGGGGGCGGCTCGTCGACCTCGTTCTGCTTGGCGAGTGTCAGCTCGAAGCATCCGCACCTCTCATTCGTGCTTCCACTCTTCTGACCAGATCGAGACTTCACGGCCGCGAGATGGGGCGCTCATGTCGCGAACCGATCGATTATTTGGCGGGAAAGGCGGGTGCGTTCGCGATAGGCTTCGGTTACGCCCGCGGCATAGCTGCTACCGGGTGACAGCCCAAGCGCTTCGCACGTTCCGGGCGGCATCAAGGCACCGTCCGAGGCGAGATGAGCGCTGACGCGGTTCAAGGTGACGACCATGTGCACGGCGGTGAGAAAACCATCCAGTGAAGCGCCGGCGCTTGTGCGGGCGCGGGCGGTGTAAAAGTCGTCCACTGGATAGGCTGGCCCCTT
>NZ_JBSHIO010000023.1:0-40598 GCF_053618995.1 Allobosea sp. NPDC055594 | reverse complement strand
GCTTCCGCCCGCTGCGTGACGGTTCGGCAAGGAAACGGGCAGCGGTCATGGAATTTCAGGGTAAACGCGTCGTGGTCATCGGCGGAGCCGGCTTGATCGGTTCTCACACGGTCGACCGCCTCATTCGCGAGGATGTCGGCGAGATCGTCATCTATGACAATTTCGTACGCGGCCGGGAGGAGAACCTAGCCACGGCCCTGCGCGATCCGCGCGTCACGATCTACGATGTCGGCGGCGACATCACCCAGGTCGACATCCTGGAATCGGCACTGAAAGGCGCCGACGGCGTCTTCCATTTCGCCGCCCTCTGGCTGCTGCAATGCCATGACTACCCGCGCTCGGCCTTCAAGACCAATGTCGAGGGCACCTTCAACGTGCTCGAAGCCTGCGTGAAGCAGAATGTCCGGCGGCTGGTCTATTCCTCCTCGGCCTCGGTCTATGGCGATGCCATCGAAGAGCCGATGACCGAGGAACATCCGTTCAACAACCGCAATTTCTACGGCGCCACCAAGATCGCCGGCGAGGCGATGCTGACCGCCTATTGCCACCGCTACGGCCTCGAGGCGGTCGGCCTGCGCTATATGAACGTCTATGGCCCGCGCCAGGACTATAAGGGCGCCTATATCGCGGTGATCATGAAGATGCTCGACGCGATCGACCGCGGCGAGGGGCCGACGATCATGGGCGACGGCTCGGAGGCCTTCGACTTCGTCGCGGTCGAGGATTGCGCCAAGGCCAATCTCTGCGCGATGCGCGCCGATACCAGCGCCAGCTTCTACAATGTCGGCACCGGCACCCGTACCTCGCTGCGCGAGATCGCCGAGAAGCTGGTGAACCTCACCGGCTGCAACCAGCCGATCAACTATGCCCCGCGCAGCCAGGCCACGCTGGTACGCAACCGCATCGGCTCGCCCAAGAAGGCGGCCGCCGAGATCGGCTTCACCGCCGAGATCGACCTCGACGACGGACTGCGCCGGCTGATCGAGTGGCGCGCCGCCCATAAGAGCGAGGTCGAAGCCCGCCGCGCCGCGGCGGCGTGAGCCCGGCGTCATGAGCGACCAGGCAAGCCGGCGCGACCTTGGCGGCGAGAACGCCGGGCTTCCGACACTCTTCGCGCGGCTCTGGCGACACCGCGAGCTGTTGCGCGAGTTGGTTTCGCGCGAGCTCGGCGACGCCTATGCCGGCTCCGTGCTGGCGAAGACCTGGGCGCTGCTCCACCCGATGCTGCTGATCGGCCTCTATCTCTTCGTCTTCGGCTATGTCTTCACCGCCCGCGTCGGCGCGAACCTACCCACGGTTCCCGATTTCGCGGTCTTCATGCTGTCCGGCCTGACCTGCTGGCTCACGGTGCAGTCGGCGCTCGGCAAGGCGACCAGCTCGCTCGTCGCCTCGACCAACCTGGTCAAGCAGGTGGTCTTCCCCTTCGAATTGCTGCCGATCCGGGCGGTGATCGCCGCGCATATCCCGCTGCTGATCGGTCTTTGCATCATCCTGGTCTATTCGCTGGTGCGTTTCGGCATCGTCAGCCCGCTCCTGCCGTTGATCGTGCCGGTCGTGCTCGCCCAGCTGATGCTGCTCTGCGGCGTCGCCCTCTTCCTTTCGGCGCTGGCGGTCTACATCAAGGACACCCGCGATCTCGTCCAGTTCTTCACCGCATTCGGAATCTTCCTGATGCCGGTGATCTATCTGCCGGGCTCGCTGCCCGGCTGGTTCGACATCGTGCTCTACCTCAACCCGTTCTCCTATGCGGTCTGGTGCCTGCAGGACATCTTCTTCTTCCGCTCCATCGCCCATCCCGCCGCCTGGATCATCCTCGCCCTGATGTCGCCGGCCATCCTTTTCCTCGGCTTCCGGTTCTTCGAGCGCACCCGCAGCGGCTTCGGAGACGCGCTGTGAGCGGGGGCGCATCCACGGGGCGGCCCGCGCCGGCGATCCGCGTCAGGAACCTGATGAAGGAGTACAAGATCTACCGGAGCCCGGCGGATCTGCTGCGCGAATCGCTGACCGGGCGTAACCGCCACAGCGTCTCGCGCGTCCTCCAGAACATCGATTTCGAGGTCGGCCGCGGCGAGGTTCTCGGCATCATCGGCCGCAACGGCGCCGGCAAGAGCACGCTGCTCAAGATCATCGCGGGCACGCTGAGCCAGACCTCCGGCTCGGTCGAGGTCAATGGCCGCCTCTCCGCCATCCTGGAGCTCGGGACGGGCTTCAATCCCGAATATACCGGCCGCGAGAACATCATCACCGGCGGGCTCTGCATGGGCATGACCCGGTCGGAGATCGAGGCCAAGCAGGACTGGATCATCGATTTCTCCGAGCTCGGTCACGTCATCGACCAGCCGTTCAAGCACTATTCCAGCGGCATGCAGGCGCGGCTGACTTTCTCGACCGCGATCAGCGTCGATCCCGACATCATGATCGTCGACGAGGCGCTCGCGGCCGGCGACGCCGCCTTCGTCGAGAAATGCCTGTACCGGCTCGACGAGATCGTGAAGCGTGGCGCGACGGTGCTGCTCGTCACCCACAACACCAACCTGATCCCGCGCTTCGGCAAGCGCTCGATCTGGCTCGAAAACGGCCAGGTCCGCATGGACGGCGATGCGAAGGAGGTCTCCAAGGCCTATGAGATCGCGGCCTATTCCAGCGTGGCGCGCCATATCTCGGAAGAGCCGCCGCCAGAGCGGATCGGCGACCAGCGGATCCGCATCGATGCCGCGCATGTCGACGGCCACGCCATGGCCGACAATGTCTTCCTCCAGGGCAAGCCGCTGACGGTCTCCCTCGACATCGAGGCCGACATCACCTCGCAGAGCGCCTGCCTCTGCCTCTTCATCCTCCGCGCCGACGGCCAGCTCGCCTGGTCCGCCACGACCGAGAATCATCTCGACGACAGTTGCGCCCCGGCCAGCACCGCGCTGCCGATCACGCCCGGACGGCACCGGGTCAGCATCGAACTGCCGCATCTCCTGCTCAACAGCGGGAGCTATTACGTCAACGCCGGCATCGAACCCTACCCGGACGTGGCGCGGGTCAGCGATTATCACGATTATCGCACCCGCCTCACCGAATTCGCGGTGGTACGCAGCGATTCGCGCATACTGAGCAAGATGTTCGATTCCCCCTCGCATTGGCAGATCGCCCCGGCCGACCCGGCGGCGGTTCCAGCGAAGCCGGAAACGTCCGCGCCGCTCCCGGCGCGCCTGCCCGGTGACGTGACCTTGCTGCCCTATCCGGATCCATTCCGGGCGGCCGTGGCGCTCAGCAATGATTGCGAGTTCATGGATGCCGAGGCGACCCGCGCCATCTTCCGCCTGCTAAACGATCGCAATGGCCTGGCGCTGGAGAGCGCCAATTCACTGTTCTTCTTCACCACCCACGCGCTCTGTCATTCGTCGATCAGTTATTTCGAGGGCACGAGCGGCAAGGAAAGCGCCGACGCTCCGTGGCTGCGCGAAATGGTGAAGGCCGGTTACATCGACACCATCCATGCCTATGGCGATTTCGACGCCGGCGGCTTCGAGCGCCGCCATGCCGAGCAGGTCGCCGAGGCCTGCGCCAGGCATGGCCTGAGCTTCGCCAACTTCACCAATCACGGCTCCGACCGGAACATCCAGAACCTCGGCCACACCGGCCTCGTCGGCTATCAGCACGGCGACGATCCGGCCTCCCCGGCCTATCATCTCGACCTGACGCGACAGCTCGGCTTCCGCTATGGCTGGGTCGACAACGGGCTCGTCGCCGACCCCGCGCAGACGGACGGGTTGCTCTATGACGCAACCGCACGCGACGGCTCGAGCTTGCGACTGATGCGGCGCTATCGCGGGCTCGTCGGCCAGGCGGCGCCGAACGCCGGCTCGCTGGCCGAGCAGATGACCGTGGCCGACCTCGACCGGATCGTCACGAACGGCGCGGCGGCGATCTACTACCAGCATCTCGGCGTGGCGCGGAAACGCGCCGATGGCGGCTTCGACAAGGCAGCCGAGCCCTATTTGCCGGGCGATGCCCGCGCGATCCTGCAGCATCTCTCCGAGCGGCAGCGTTCCGGTCACTGCCTCGTCACCACGACGTCGCAGCTGCTGCGTTTCCTCGAAATGCGCGACAGCCTGCGGGTATCCTGCGAGGGAGAGCTCTTGACGGTCACCTCCGACCTGTCTGGCCTCGGCACCGCCGATCTCATGGGCCTGACGCTCACGGTGCCGCGGCGCGACGGCTGGCGGATGAACTTCCTGCCTGCCGGCGCCGCGCCGAATGAGGCGCTCGCCCTCGATCCGGTGATCGCAGCCGATCCCGGCGATCCGCAGCGGCTGCGCCTGAGCCTGCCCTGGCGTCGCCTGCCGGAGTATGTCTGGTGAGCGCACCGGCAAAGCCCTATCCGGAATGGGCCGCGATCACCGAGGCGGCGAGCCGCAACAATGATCTCGGCTATGGCGATTTCGTCGTCGCCTGGCCGCTGGACTATTATCGTCGCCGGCTGCGCCAGATCGGCATGACCGGCTATGACCGCGTGCTCGATGTCGGATGCGGCTTCGGCCAATGGAGCGCCGCGCTCGCTTGCGAGAACGGTTCGGTGGTGGCGCTCGAAATCCACCAGAAGCGGCTGGAGACGACCCGCGCATTATCGCGCAGCCTGGGTCTGGACACGGTTGCGCCGGTGAGCGCCAGCGGCTCGTCGCTGCCTTTCGCCGATGCGAGCTTCGACGCGCTGTTCTGCTACGGCGTCTACATGTTTCTCGACCGGACTGCGGCGATCAGCGAGTTTCAGCGCGTTCTGAAGCCCGGCGGGCGCCTCTATATCTGCTCGAACGGGCCCGGCTGGTGGCTGAAACTGGCGGTCGAGCATTTCCGCAAGAACCGCGACATGTCGCGCATCGGCTGGCACGCCTTCCTGGCGCGCAAGCGCGACCACTTCCCGAACTCCACGACGGTCGCGGAGGTGCCGCGCTGGTTCCCCGCACCGGACTGGCGCAATATCCGCGCCGCCGCCGAGGGAGCCCTGGTCGCGGAAGAGCCGGCGCTGCGTGGCGATCGCCCTGAACCCGTCTACGCCCCGCGCTATCTCGGCTTCGACAATGTCATCGAGTGGACCGCTGATCGTGCCGGAGAGCCGATCGCGCGCCGCCGGGCTGCCGAGGCGCGGGTCGATGCCATGGTCGAAGCGACCCTGGCGGAAGATCGCATGTCGCATCAGGAGTTGCTGGAGCGGTTTCCGATGCCGCGGCCGGCCACCGACAGCGTCAACAACCGCAATGCGCTGGCCGTCGGCCTGACGCTAGAGAGCGCGCGCGCGCTCGACCGCACCGCGACGCTCCGCAAGCTCTTTTCCCATCTCACCGCTGGCTGCGCGTCGGAAGCCGACAAGCGCAAGGCCTGCATCGCCTTCGCACAGCGGCACTTCTATCATCATTTCGCCGGCCAGGCGATGAAAGGTCCCGGCGAGGTCGTCAGCGATCCGATCGCATCCCTGTTGCTGCGTGCCTGCCGCTGTGGAAACGCCGCGCGCTTCCTGATCGATCTCTTCGCAGCCAATGGCATCTCCGCGCGCCTGATCGGCGGGGCCTGCCACAGCACTGCCGAGGTCGAGCTGGACGGCCGCTTTGTCCTGGCGGAAGCCAACCTGTACCCGCCGGGCGTCATCCCGCTCAATGCTGCCGGCGAATGGGCGAGCCTGGAGGACGCGGCGCAGGATCCCGCACTGCTGGATCGGCCGCCTTCCTACGCCAACTACAACGCTGCCCATATCGATGCCTTCAGGCAGGCCTATCCCGAGGCCTATGAGCCGATCGCCCGGTGGCTCGAGGCGCCGATCCTGCCCTCGGTCGCGTTCTTCGGGGCGGAGTTCTTCGCCGGACGGACCGTCAGCCTCGCCCAGCGCTGGATCAAGCGCGGCGACGCGCGGGAATGGGAAGCCGATGTGGATTATGGCTGGAACGCCTTCGATGCGGTGCCTGGCGTGCAGGGGCCGGAGCTGGCGACTGCGCAACGCCCCGGACAGGTCAGATCGCTCTGGCGTGACGGCCAAACGCTGCGCTGGACGCCGCCTGCCTCGGCGGAATGGGCACCGCGACCGCGCTATCGCATTCACGTCGCCCGGCACTCGCGCGGCTGGCATTACGGCGCGCTGGCGGCCGACACGGACTTCGCCATGCCCGGCGAGATCTTCCACCGCGACGAGCCGGAACTCGAGCTCCCGGCCGAACTGCGGACAGGGGAGATCTTCGTCAGCGTCGTCGCCGAGGCACGCGACATGACGGGCGTGTTCAACCTTCCTTCGGAAGAGTTCGTGGTCTAGAGCTTTTCCGCGTTTCCCTGAATCGTGGAAAAGCTCTAATTCGTTGTTTTATCGTATTTTCCTCACGCGAGCCGGTGCCGATCTCGCTCGAAAATGCTCCAGCGGCCTGCCGTGATCCGCAAGATCGCGGGAAATCTCAGCGGGCTGGAAGAAGGTGCCTTGATGCGACCGTTGCGTATCCTTCATATCGGCAACATCGCCAACAACGCTTATTCAAATGCCAAGCTGCTGCGCGAGCAGGGGCATGAATGCCATGTCGCATTCTATGATTATTACCATTTTGCCTGTTGCTGCGAATGGCAGGAACTCGACGCGGGCGTCGACCGCTCCCTGATCGGCGATCCGCTGTTTCCGAATTTCTGGCGGCTCGGCGCGCAGTGCCCGACCGTGCCCCGCTGGTTCGCGCATGGCCCGCAAAGCCGCGTCATCACCTATCTGCGCCATGTCGCGGCCGGCGAGCGCCGACTCGCGGAGATCGCCTGGGCCTGCCTGCGCTATGCCCGCTTCAAGGTCGTGGTTGGCGGCGACACGCTGGGCGCCCAGCAGCCCTGGAGCGAGGCCCGCTTCCAGGAGGCTGTCGCGGGGACGCCGCTGACGCCGACTGATCGCCGCGAGCTGATGCAGGGGCGCATGTTCGAGCAGTTCGACAGCCTGGTGCGCCAGGGACTGCGCAGGGTCGCCGACGATCAGGCCATTGCCAGCCTCTCGCTGCCGCTCGACCGGGCCTGGCTCGAGGCGATCGGTCAGCTGGATCCGGCCGTGGCCGGCATGCTCGCCGGCTTGCCCGCCGGCCAGGTACTCTGCGCCGCCGGAATCGAACTCGACGAGGGACGCAGCGCCGATGGCTCATGGCCGGCGAATGCCGCGCCGGAAGACGCCGAAAAATTCTCCGCCCATCTCAAGGGCTGGCGCTGGCTGATGCGGCAATATGATCTCGTCATGGCCTATGGTCCTGACGCCGTCCTGCCTTTCCTCGCCAATGAGGCGCCCTATGTCGCCTATGAGCATGGCACCCTGCGCGACATCCCCTATGAGGACAGCAGCCTCGGCCGCCTGATCGCCAGAGCCTATCCGGCCGCACGAGCCGTCTTCGTCACCAATAACGACTATCTCACGCAGGAGCGGCAACTGCCGATCGAGCCGCAGCGCCTGAACCCGCTGCCCCACGCCTTCGACGAGCGGCCGCTGCGCGCCTTCGCCGAGCGGCACCGGCGCCAGCGCTCGCAGATCGTCACCTTCTTCGCGCCGGCCCGACAGGACTGGCTCCCGAAGGTGCCGATCATGATGAAGAACAACCACTTCGTCGTGCATGCCGCGCACGAGCTGAAGCAGCGCGGCATCACCAATTTCCGGACCATCTTCGTCGAATGGGGCGTCGATGTCGCCGCGACCAAGGCCCTGATCGACGAGCTTGATGTCGGCGAGCATTTCGTCTGGGTGCAGCCGCTGCCGAAGCACCAGCTCTGGGAGCATTATCTCGACTGTCACGCCGTCATCGACCAGTTCCTCCTGCCTTCGCTTTCGGGGGTGAGTTTCGAGGCTCTGGCGCTCGGCTGCCGCGTGCTGACGCGCGATGACGGCGTCGCAAACCGCCTCGCTTTCGGCGAGCAGCCGCCCTTCCTGGATGGTCACGACGTCGCCAGCGTGACCGAGGCGATGCTGCGCATCATCGAGGATCCCGACGACGAGGCCGGGATCGGCAAGCGCTCATGGGACTGGGTCGACCGCTGCCATTCGGGGCGCCGCATCGTCGAGATCCAGGAGCGGGTCTTCACGACGGTCATGGACGAACTCGCCAGCCCGGCCCCGGCACGGAGTGCCGCGAATTGACATCCCACCGGCCGCACAGCACAAGGCACGCCTCGTGGCCGCGCCCGGCGCCCGGAGCAGAAATCGGAAGGCATTTGCGTTGAAGCCGTCGATCTTGACCTCGCTGCGCCGCTACATCGCCAACATGGTGCTCCAGGATTTCGCCGCCGCCACGACGGAGCGGCTGTCGACGCTCGATCAGCGCCTGGCGACGACGGAACAGCGTCTGAACGAGATCCTCGGCGAGGATACGCAGCAATCCGAGCAAACCGGTGCGCAGATGGGCCTGGTCAAGATGCAGCGCCTGCTCGAAGAGCGCCTGCGCCTGCTCGAGGAGCGTGTGCGCCTGCTCGAGCCGGACAGTGCGAGCGCCGAAGCGATGTCGGCCCCCGACGCGGCCCGCACCAATCTGCTGAACATTCGTCTTGGCGAGCTCGAGAGCCGCATCATCACGGTGCTCGAAGGACCCTATTTCGATCGCATTGCCGAGCATATCCGGTCGGAACGCGCCGAGCGGCGCGACCCTGCCGGCTTGAGCTCGTGACCAGGCGGACACATCCATGACCGACGTCAGATACGAGCTCGGCGCCATCCGCGAGGAGATCGCCCGCCTGTCGGGCCAGGTCGAGCGGCTGCTGCAAGGCGGCACGGACACCGCCAATACGCTCAACATGCTGACCGTGCAGGCCAATGCGCTCAACAGTGGCCAGATCGGCGCGGCCAATGCCCTGAACGGGCTCGAAGTCGCCCTGCACGGCGTCACGCACACGCTGGCCTATCTGCGTGAGACGGCGGAAGCCAGCTCCCGCCTGGCCTGGCTGGAACGACGCGGTGCGGCTGCGATGCGGGCCCGCCTGCTGACCGGTGCGCGCGATGAAGGTCCTTCCGTCGTCGCACCGGCAGCGGCGGACTGGGATGCGCAGATGGCCGAGCTGCGTCGCCGTGCGCCACGCAATTTCGACGCCTGGCTGCACTGCTTCGAGGCCGGCCGGCGCGAATATGAGAAGCGTCTTCCCGACAGTCTTTCGACCGCAGCCCATGCCTACGCCGCGGATTTCGGCACGTTCATCCAGATTCACGGTCGGGGCAGGATGCTCGATCTCGGTGTCGGCCCGCTCGCGAAGCCGACCTATCTGGATGGCGTCACCGACGACAAGCTGGGCGCGATCGATCCGCTACCGCCCTATGAGCCCCATCCTTTCGCCTTCTCGCTCAGCGCCGCCGAGTTCCTGCCCTGGCCCGACCGTAGCTTCGACACGGTGATCTCGGCGACCTCGATCGACCATGTCTATCTGCTCGATGTCACCTTCGACGAGATCAAGCGCGTGCTGACGCCGGGCGGGCGCTTCCTGGTCTGGACCGGGGTATTCGAGAACACCCGTCCCTACGAGCCCTACAGCGCGGCGATGGACCCGCTCGACGCCTACCACCTGTTCCATCCCGGCGAGAACTGGTTCCCCCAGCTCCTCGAACAGCATTTCCGCCTGATCGAGCGCTTCGATATCGCCTCGGTCGGCTACTCCAACAGCTTCCTCGCCTACGAAGTCGGCTGAACTCGGGAGCGAGGCATGCGCCGCAATAGACCGGCGCCGAGGCCTCAGGCCAGGTTCCAGGTCTCCAGCGCCTGCTCGAGATAGATCAGCGACCAGATCAGCAGCCGGTTGTTGCGGCTGCCACAGAAATGCTCCTGCAGCAGCAGGTTGGTCGTATCGTAATCGACGAAGTTGTAGATGCGGGCGCGTTTCGTGCCGATGCGCGACTTCACATAGTCGATGCTCTGGCCCTTGAACCAGCCGGCGTCCGGAGCCGAGAAGCCCTGCTTCTCGCGGGCCATCACCTCCGGAGGCACCAGATCGGCGACGGCCTGGCGCAGCAGGCGCTTGCCGTCGCTGCTGCGCCGGATATCGCCGCCATTGCCCGATCCATTCGTGGCCGGCAGGCCGAATTTGTAGCGCAGCGGCAGGCTCGTCGCAAAATCGGCGAGGTCGTTGTCGAGGAAGGGCACGCGGCTTTCCAGCCCGTGCGCCATCGAGACCTTGTCTTCCATGGTCAGCAGGCCGAGCAGGAAAGTGTTGGCCTCATAGGTCAGCACGGCGTTCATCCGGTCTTCGGCGCTGGCATCGGCGGCTGGCCGCTCCATCACGCTCTCGAAGATCTCACGGGCGTCCGGACCGGTCAGTTCCGACAGCATCGGCGCAAAATAGGTCGCGCGCCCGGCATGCGGGAAGAGACGCTGCCAGTTGGCGAAGGTGTTCTCCATCACGGCGTCGCTGTCGGCACCGAAGGCCGCGAGATAGCGCCAAGGATAGCCGCCGAAGAGTTCATCGCCTCCGGTGCCGCCGAGGACGACCTTGTTGAACTTTGAAGCGAGCCCGGCAATGTAGAAGTTCGGGTAGCATTGGCCGACCCGGGGCTCCTCGAGATGCCAGACCAGCTTCGGGATGATGCGCTCCATGTCGCCGGCCTTGAGCACCATCTCGTAATGCTCGGTGTGCAAGCGCGCCGACATCATCTCGGCATCGCGCCGTTCGTCGAAATAGACTTCGAGGCCGGAGGCCGACGACAGGTCGAAGCCGCAGGTGAAGGTGCGCAGATGGCCGAGTTCGCTGGCGGCGATCGCCGTGATCGCACCTGAGTCGATGCCTCCCGAGAGATAGGCGCCGAGCTCGACATCCGCGACGAGTTGGCGGCTGACGGCCTGCTTGAAGAGATACTCGATCTGCGCGACCGCCTCGGCCTCCGAAGGAGCCACGGCCGGCTCCTGGAAGCGCATCCGATAATAACGTTGCGGCTGCCCGACGCGTCCGTCCCCGGCACGAATCGTCATGAACGAGCCCGGCGGCAGCATCCGCACGCCGGCGAAGAGCGTCCGATCGGTGTGAAAGTTCTGGAAGACCAGATACTCGCTCAGCGCATCCACATCGAGCGCCGTTCGCGCCGTCGGATGAGCGAGGATCGCCTTGACTTCGGACCCGAAGAGCAAGGTCTTGCCGGTCGTCTTCCAATAGAGCGATTTCACGCCGAAACGGTCACGTGCAAGCGTCAGCTCGCGGGTCTGCGAATCCCAGAGCGCGAAGGCGAACATGCCGTTGAGGCGCGGCAGGGCTCCGGCGAGGCCCCATTGCGCGATCGCATGCAGCAGCACTTCGGTGTCGCTCGTCGAACGGAAGCTGTGGCCGAGCGCCCGCAGCTGCGCCTTCAGCTCGGCGTAATTATAGATCTCGCCATTATAGGTGATGGTGAAGCGCCCGTCCGGGGTCTGCATCGGTTGGCGACCACCATCGGAGAGGTCGATGATCGCCAGGCGCCGATGGCCGAAGGCGACCGGTCCCTCGACCCAGAAGCCGTCGCCATCCGGGCCGCGATGGGCGATCGCATCCGTCATGCGACGCACCAAGGCGACGGCCGCAGGCTCGCGGTCCAACGTCAGATAGCCTGCAATGCCGCACATCCCGACGTTCCTTCAACGGCATGCGGCGCGCCCTCGCGCCGCTGAGGCACCGGGCAGAGCCGGGCTCTTGCGCCGGGTAAGTGCTCAACGAGGCGCCGTCAAGGCAGGGACGCGATCGCGCTGGCGCTTGAGAGTGGAGTCCTCTAGAAGTCGCGACGAACCCCAGCAACATGCGGAACGACCCGTGCCGAAACTCAAGGTTCTCCATATCGGCAACGTGGCGAACTACGCATACAATGTGGGCAAGGTTCTGCAGACCGCGGCGGTCGAAAGCCATGCGGTCAACTGGGACTACTACCACATCAACGCCCAGCCCGTCTGGGAAGAGGGCGACTTCGACGCGAGTTCTGTCGGCGACCACTTCTTCCCGGTCCTGCCCGACTCGGAGAAAGCGGGTTTTTCCACTCCCGGCTGGTATATCAGCGGCCCCCGCACGCTCGCCTGCCTCGCGCTGATCGCCACCAATGAAGGCATGCCCCGGCGCGCCAAGCTGTTCCGCTGGCTCAACCAGCGCCATCTGCGGAAGATCGGCGCCCCGGCCTATCGCGAGCGCGACGCGAAGTTCGGCCTGACGCGGCTGACCGAAGCCGTCTGCCTGGATCTCGTCGGCGGCTTCGGCCGCAGCAATGCGCTGGGCATGATCGGCCGGGCGGCATCGCGCTTTCTGGCCAGCCCATCCGCCGTATCGTCGACCGCCTCCGGCGGACTGGTTGCGCGCGTCGTATGGCGCCTGCGCAGCGCCGCACACCGCCTGAGCTGGCTCGTGCTGGGGACCTGTCGCCGCATATGGTATCGGCTGAAATGGCCCGTGCTGAACATGGTGGAGCGCGTGCAGCGCTATGGCCGCCGCATCCTGCGGCGCCTCGGCCTGCTGCCGGCGCCCGCGCTTGTCGCCGAGACCGCGGCCCCGGCTGCCGCGGCCGTCGAAATCCCCGCGCCTGCCCCCCTGTCCTGCGCCACAGCGCAGCCGGCCATGGCGGATGCCTCGCCCGCAATGGAGATGCCGGCACTGCAGGCGGCGTTGCCCAGCGATTTCGACGCGCGCGTCGATGCTCTCATCGCCCGCTATCAAGCGCTCTATCCCGATCGCAGCTTCGATCCGCTGCTGCTGCGCCAGTTCAAGAGCGCGCTGCCGCTGATGCAGCGGCTGTTCGCACCCTATGACGTGGTCATCGGCTATGCGCTGGAAGGCATCTGGCCGCTCGTAGCCAACCGGCCCTATGTCGCCTATGAGTTCGGCACGATCCGCAACCTGCCTTTCGAAGACAGCGCCACCGGCAGGCTCGCCTCGCTCGTCTACCATCATTGCGAGCAGACCATCGTCACCAACAGCGACAACCAGGCCCCGGCCGAGCGCCTCGGACAGCCCTATTTCTTCCTGCCGCATATCGTGAACGAAAGCGGGCTGCTCGACGAAGGCGCCGCCGCCGCTTTCCGCGCCGAGCTTCAGGCCCGGCATGGCGGCGATTTCTTCATCTTCCACCCGCCCCGGCAGCATTGGGACGAGAGCCGCGACACCAATTGGGACAAAGGCAATGACCACCTGTTCCGGGGCTTCGCCGATCTCGTGCGTTCCGGGGCCGACGGCGCGCGCTGCATCGCGGTAGCCTGGGGGCAGACCCTGGAAAAGAGCCGCCAGCTCGTGCAGGAGCTCGGCATCGCCGACAATGTCGTCTGGATCGAGCCCCAGCCGCACATCGCCATGATGCGCTATATCTGCGCCTGCGACGTCGTCTGCGACCAGTTCACCATTCCGACCTTCGGCGGCATCCCGCCAAAGGCCTTCCACTCCGGCAAGCCGGTGGTGACCGCCTTCGATCCTGCTTTGCACGCCTGGTGCTTCGATGAAATGCCCCCGCTGCTGCCGGCGCGCTCCGCCGAGGCCGTGGCCGAGGCGCTGCGCCGGCTCCATGGCGACGCCGACTTCCGCGCGGAAGTCGGGGTGCGTGGCGCCGACTGGTATCGTCGCTCGAATTCCAATGCACGCGTCCTCGCCGTGCTGGAGCAGAATCTCGTCGGCCTCGTGGCCCCGGCGGCCGCGACGTCTCAACCCATCAGGACCCCTGCAGCATGACATCCCAGCGCATTCTCGTGACCGGCGGCAGCGGCTTCATCGGCCAGGCCCTGACCGGCGACCTTCTCGCCGCCGGCCATGAGGTGACCCAGCTCGGCCGCCAGGCGTCGATCGCCGGCTCGCGCCATGCCAACGCCGATCTTTCCGACCCTGCCTCGCTGCGTTCGGCTCTCGCCGAATTGCGCAAGCAGCCGCGCTTCGACGCGATCATCCACCTCGCCGTGTCGCGGCACCATCGCGAATTCCCGCAGCGCGCCCTCGACATGTTCTATGTCAACACCGCCGCCGCTGCAGAGCTGCTCGACTTCGCCCGCGAGACGGGGGTCGGCCGAGCCGTTTTCGGCTCGACCGGGACCGTCTACAGCTCCACGGTGAGCGCCGAGGATACCGAGCAGCCAGGCAGCCATGAGAGCGAGTTCCGTCGGCCCAGCTCGTATTTCGCGGCCTCGAAACTGTTCGCCGACAGCTTCTGCGATCTCTATCGCGGCTTCCTGCCGATCGCGACCTTGCGCTTCTATGCGCCCTATGGGCCGCATCTCGAGGACCGGATGCTGAGCGATCTCGTCGCGCGCGTGCGCTCGGGCCGGCCGCTGTCATTGCCGGCTTCCGGTTCGGGCCTCGCCTTCTCCGCGACCTATGTCGACGATGCGCTCGCGGTCATCAAGGCGGCGATCGCCGAGGGCTGGAACGAAACGGTCAATGTCGCGGCCCCCGGCTATGAGACGATCGAGAGTGCGGGGCATCTGATCGGCGATCTCGTGGGCAAGGCCCCCTGTTTCGAGCGCGGCAAGGCCGGCCTGGCGCCCAAGATCGTTCCGGACACGGAGCGGCTCGGTGAGTTGATGCCGCAGCATCGGTTTACCGACCTGCGCACCGGTCTGGCCGGGATGATCGCCGCCCAGCAGCACGCCTGACGAGGTCGCTGAGCCGCGCGGGCGATCTCCCGAAACCGGAGGCCGCCCGCCGGCAGGCCGATCATGGTGTGCCGGGTTTCACCGGGCGCTGCCGCAGATCACCTCGTCAGGACAAAAGCCGCCTCTGCCGCCGCATCGCTGGCGATGGAATTCCGCCGGGTTGGAATGTATAGCTCGAACGCTCTGGAAATCTCATCTCTGCTCTGGTTGGGCGTATCTCGTCGTTGTCCCGCTCACCTGCCTTGACCGGTCGCCCGCTCCGGATCGTGCATTTGCCGATCGATCTGGGAGGCCATGCGTCCGGTCTCGCCGAGGCTCAGCGTCAGCTCGGCCACGAGGCGGAGGCGATCTCGCTGCACTGGTCGCCGCTGGGCTTCAATGGCGACACATGCCTCGAGCCGCCCCCGGGCAGCCGGCATCGCCTGCTGCGCCGCGAGCTCGGGCGCTTCTCGCTGCTTTGGCGAACCCTGCGCGCCGCCGACGTCGTTCACTGTCATTTCGGCCAGACGGCGCTTTCAGTTCGGGCCTTTCCGCTGCGTGAGGCAAAGCCGTCGTCGGAGCTGGGAGAGAGCTTGCGACTCGCCTATGCGCGCCTGCTCTGGCTCAAGGACCTCCCGCTGTGGCGCGCCACGGGCAAGACCCTGGCGATGACCTTCTACGGGGACGACATCCGCTCGATCGAAGCCAGCGTCCGGAGCAATCCCTATTCGCATCTGGCATTGCCCGAGATCGCCGGGCCGCTGCGTCGGCGCAACGAGTTCCGCAGCCGCTATCTCGACGTCGTCGATCGCAATGTTCAGCTGATCTATGCCGTCAATCCTGACCTCCTGCCCGGCCTGCCCCCCCGTGCGCGCTGGCTGGCCTATAGCCACTGCAATCCATCCCGCCAGCTGCCCCGCCCCTGGCCCGGTGAGGCGCAGCCATTGCGCCTGCTGCACATGCCGACCAATCGGGCCGTGAAGGGAACGGCCGCCCTGATCGCCGCGGTCGAGCGCTTGCGCGCCGAGGGGCACGCGCTGCATCTCACCCTGGTCGAGGATCGCCAGAATGCCCAGGCGCTGGCGGAACTCGACAGCCATCACGTGCTGATCGACCAGTTGCGTGTCGGCTGGTATGGCGGCGTCGCGGTCGAAGCGATGATGGCGGGGCGCCCCGTCGTCTGCTACATTCACGAGGCTGATCTGGTACGCACCCCGTCGGCGTTCGCGGCCGAGTTGCCGATCATGCGCGCCAATCCGGATACGATCGAGGGCGTTCTGCGCGGTCTCCTGGGCCTGTCCGAGGGCCGCTTGCGGGAGATGGGGGAACAGGCGCGTCGCTTCGTCGAAACCTGGCACAACCCGGAGCAGATCGCTGCATCGGTGCTCGACGATTATGCTGGGCTTGCGCGATCACCCGGGAAACCGTGAGGCTATAGCATCGGACCGAAAGGTGGAATCTACTTTCCGGAAAATTCCGATGCGATAGCAATGGGATAGATCACCGCGACCGCGTCCGTATGGACGCGCGGCGATCTAGCCCGGCTCGCCTGAGCCTGAGCGCGCCGATCGCTTGGCCGCTGCTGTGGCGGGCCCCGGTCGGCGCAGCCTTCACGAGGGGCTCACCGAGACCCGGGCAGGTCGCCGGTCTGCCCGTCCATCTCCTCCTCCAGCCCGGCATAGACGGCGACCAGCCTGCTCTGTTCCTGTTCCCAGCAGAACTCCCGGCCCAGGGCCAGAGCCCTGGCGCGCATCGCCGCCAGCGTTTCCGGGGCCAGCGCGCCGAGAGCGCCCGCTATCGCCTCCGGCGTGGCAGCCTCGGCCACCAGGCCACAGCCATGTTCGGTCACCAGATCGGCGAGGTCCGTCCCGGCCGCGACCAGCGGCGCCAGGCCCGCCATCAGGTATTCGTAGACCTTGTTCGGCATTGCGAACCGGTTCTGGCCCGTGGCCGGCGAAGCGCAGAAGATTCCGATATGTGATGCAGCCGCGGCGGCCACGACCTGCACATGCGGAACGGCGGGTTCGAACCGGATGCGCTCGCCGAGGCCGAGCCGCGCCACCAGCGCCTGCAGCTTGGCAAGATAATGGGTGGAACCATTGCCGCGCAGGGTCAGGCGGTGGCGCGGCAGCAGCGGCATGGCGCAAATCAGAGCCTCGATGCCCCGGCCAGCCTTCAAAATACCGTGGAAAAGCAGCCGAACCGGCTCGCTGGCCGGCGCGGGAACGATTGCCTGAAAAGCCGGTGCGTTGCGGATCACCGAAGGGCGCGTCGGCAGCCCGTAGAGCTGTTGCAGGGTCGTCGCGATGCCTTCGCTGACGGTGATGACCCTGTCGGCATCGCCGATATAGCGCGCTTCGATGGCGCGCGTATGCCGCTGGGCCACGAGGCGCCAGAGCCAGTTGTCCGCGTGCTCCTCGCTCGCCAGTTCGTGGCTGTCATAGACGATCCGCGAGCCGGCCTCGCGCTTCGCGGCTTCGGCCGCGACCAGGGCCTGCCAGTCATTGGCATGGACGATGTCGGGCCGCAGAGCGAGCAACGCTCGCCGGGCCGCTGCATGATGCGGCAACAGCAAGTGCAGAAATGCCGCCGAGGCAGGAACGAGGTTCGCAGGAAACTGTGTCGCCGCGATCGCGAGGCGCTGGCCGGCCGGCCCGGGCGGGTCGGGAAGCCGGATCATCCGGATCGGCAGCGCCGGCGGCTCGCCGAAGCCGATCGCCGTAACCTCGTGCCCGCGCGCTGCCAGCGTTTCCAGCGTTCGCAGGACGCGATGGTCCCGCGCGATCGCAGTGTAGGACAGCACTGCTATTCGCAGCGCCGGTTGGGGGCGAGTACGCACGGGTCGGAAGGATCCAGGAGAGTCGACGGTAGAGTATAGCCAAAGCGCCCTAGGCAAGGAACGCTTTTGTCGCGCGCGAAGGCGGCAGGGCTCCGCCGCCGGCAGTCAGGCGCCAACCGTCCTGGATCGGATTCTCAGCGCTTGAAACTGATTCCGGACGGCGCGGTGAACATCGAGCGATCGACGCTGCCGCCGCGGATCTGCTGGATCATCTCCGACGGCACCATCTTGCCATTGAGCGGCACCGTCGAGCGCCGGCCGAGGAGAGCGCCATCGCTGCGGCAGGTCACTTCATTGACCACCGTCCAGCTGCCGTCGTCGGTGCGCGTCTCGAGGATGATCCGGCTGTTCGAGCCGCTGCGCTCCTCGCGTGCGCGGATCGAGCCTTCCGGCGTCTTCGGCCTGCCGCCGGCCGCCACCGAACGGCGCATGCCGACCTTCGCCTCCGGGAAGAAGCTCAGCACCTCGCCGCGCGCGACGATGATCACCTCGGTGCGGCCACCCCCATGATCGATCTCCTCCCGCTCCATGTCGCCCATCACATAGACGCGGGACCGGAAGGTATCGCCGCCAATCTTGACCAGCCTGTCGGCCTGATAGGTCGGCTTGCCGTATTTGGCGCATTCGCCGCTCGCCCGGGCTTCGCCGACATACAATCCCGTGGCCATCATTGCGGCGACGGCAACAAGCGCGGGGCGGCTCCTGAAAGTGTCGGACATTGGCTGTTTCCTTCTTCCTAGCCCGGAGGCTACAATTTATCCGGGCTAGATCAAATGCTTGACCGTATTGGGAAGGCGCATTTCGCCGACCCCGCGGAACATGTCTTCGCCGTCGATCCAGGGTCCCGGGCGGTCGAGCGCGGTATTGCGCGGTGGCGGCTTGGACTTGACCCAGATCGCCAGCGCCGAGCCGGTATAGATCCCGTCGAATTCCTCATTCGACAGCGTGATCGCCCCCTCGATCGGATCGGACAGAAAGGTCCGCCCGAATTTGCGCGCGCGCAGCACCGTGAAATGCTCGAAGGTTCCCTTGTTGACGTGCACGATGACCGGTCCGTTCAGATCGGACAGGTCATTGGCCGAAACCCGCGCGGCCTGCGCCTCGAAGCCGAGCTGATTGGAAACCCAGATCAGATCCTCGAGCGAGAAACCGCTCTTCTGCAGCGCGTCCCAGCTCTTGCCGGGGTAGCGGGAGCGCAACTTGTCGAGAACCTCGACCTCTGTCGTCGGGCGGCCGAGGTGATGGGTCAGCAAGGTCGCGATCGCCGCGCCGCCACAGGAGAAATCGAAGGCCTGCCGGACAGTTACGGCATATTTCAGCGAAGCATAGGACTGGACTTCGCGATAGGGACGCTTGCCTTCTGTGCTCAGGCAGCCGCCGGCGAAGCCGGCAAGCACGACGGCCGCGAGCACCGCCCATTTCGGTGATCTCGCCTGACGGGGCTTGGCCGGGCGCAAGGACCTAGAACCTCTTGCGGACCGCGAGCGAAGCGCTGACCTGCGGCGTGTCCTTGCTCAGGCCGATGCCGACCGACGGTTCGATGTAGAAATTGGGCGCCAGTCTCTGGGTCAGGGTCAGGCGACCGACGATCGGTTCGGACTGGGTGTTCTTGGCGCGGGCCCCGTTGACGCGGACGTCGCCCTGATAGGAGCCGATCAAGGCGAAGCCCAGGGTCGAGGTATTGGACATGATGAAGGAGAAGCCGGCATTGTAGTTGAACCGTATCGGCCACTCGACTTCATAGCCCTGATGCGCCGTCGCGAACGAATACTCCGCGCCGAAACCGGCGAACAGGACGACAGGGTCATATGTCTTGACGAATTGCACATTGCCGAAAGCGCCCCATTCGCCGCGTGACTGGCGGCCGAACAGCGGGTCGATCGGGCTGTTTCCGGGGCGATAGGCCGCGCCGAAATAATAGGGTCTCGCGCCAGTGGGGATGACCGCGCCTATGGTCGCGTTGACGGCCGGCAGGTTCGGCGTCTCCTTGCTGACCAGCGCGGTCACCTGGACGAGCGTGTCGCCCATGCTGGCCGCGCGGTTCGCCTCCAGCTCGGTCGGCGAGACCTGGGTATAGCGATAGCTATAGTAATACGGCAGATTGACGCCGAGCTCGACGCCGTCAAAAATGCCGTAGCGGCCGGAAATGAAGGATGTGAACGCTCGGTCGCTCTGCAGCAGCGACGCGTTCTTGGTATAGCCGATGCCGGCTGCGATCTCGAAGGAGCGCGACGACAATGTCGCGACGTTCTCGCGAACGACGCTGAATTCGGGATTGTCGTTGGCGACCTCGGGCTTGGCGACCAGGACATCGCCGGCTTGAGCTGCCGCCGCGCCACCGTCCGGCGCCGGGGCCGCCGCCTGGCGTGCTTCCGGAGTAGTTCTTTTGTTCGATGTTGCGGCACGCTGAGCGCTGTTGGCCTTGGCTTCGGCCGCCGCAAGACGGCGTTCCATCTGAAGGAGGCGCTGTTCCAGCTGTTTGATCCGCTCTTCAGCCGTCTGCCCATGAGCGGAGGCCGGTAGGGCTATAGCGACCAGTACTGCCAGGTTGAACGGGCGACCGATCCTTATAGACACCGTCATATGCAAACACCCGACGATACTCTCGTCTCCATGGAGACGCGTTACTCTGGCAAAGAATGGCGGGAAGGACCGTAAACCGTCCCTCCCGCAAGTAAGAAAGCTATCAGCCGTAGTTAACCTTGGCGTAATAAGCGCTGTAATAGTACGACGCCGCCGTGGCGGCATAGCTGTAGGCGGTATAATAGTAGGTGTAGCTCGACGAATAGCCGTTGACGTCGTTCACGAGCGAGATGGCGCCGTAGTAATTGGCGTAGGAATTATAGAGATTGGCGTAGTAGGCGTAGTAGATCGAGGTCGATCCCTTTCCAACCACAGCCTTGGCATCGTTCTGGCTCAGCGAAACGGCCTTTGCCTTGCCGAAAACCGGGCTCAGCTCGTTTGCGGCAGCCGGCGTCGCGAGGGCCATCGCGATCGCGGCGGGAATAGCGATCTTCTTCAACATTTAAACCTCCACTCGCTGCTAAGCGTGGGGAAACTTGCCCACAACGCTTTTATAGGCGCGCCTTCTGATAAATTGCAACCGATTTCACGCCATAACGCTGCGGCGCACCCTAGATGAAAAAAGCGAGATCAAATTATTTAACTTGCAGAAATTCGCCCGGATATAGGATTGGAGTTTTTAATTCGATGGATATGACGCAGTTATTGATGATTGTTATTTGACGATGGGATATTAAATGTTCAAAAAATCAAACTATACAAAAATAAGGTAATTAAATTTCTTTGATTTTCATCTAAGTATATCCGTCTCGATGCATGCTGGCCGCGCTGCAATTCTTTGAAGAGTACTCCCTGCCCCCTGCGGCCGAGGCGCTGCCCCGCCCTCACCAGACCGTGTCACGGAAGATTCACAATGGTTCGCTCGGGGCATGTGAGCGCACATTCCGCAAGGTTACCCGTTATAACACTTGCATCAAGCTCATCATCGGTACTTCCGGTTGACTCGTCGATAATCGGCGCTGGGCGCCGAGCACTCGCCAAGATCTTCGCTGACCGGTTCTAGAGGGCCTCGCTTCGTTCGGTCGGCAGGATGGCGGGTCTTGTAGGCCAGCTTGCCGAGCCTCCTGCCGGACGCGGAATGCGATTCCTCTCTTTGGGAAAGCACCGGAGAGCGTTCGAGAATAGCAGTCCTTATTCTGAGGAGCTGCGGTGCAGCGTCTCGCAGGATGCTCCAGATGATTCCGGAGCATCCTGAAACGTCTTTCGAGAGGCTATCCCTGACGGAGTGCCTCCTCGGGATAAGCGCTGCATGGCATCTCGAACCGGGGCCAAGATGCACAACAGGGGCAGACGTTGGAAATTGTCGGGTGGTCAGCCGGCCGGATCGGCCTCGCGGGGCCGGCCGATCGTCGCATGCAGAATGCGGTCGAGTTCTTCGCCACGGCGCCGCCAACTCGCCTCGCGCGCGACATAGCT
Organism: Allobosea sp. NPDC055594; assembly: GCF_053618995.1. Classification (NCBI taxonomy): domain Bacteria; kingdom Pseudomonadati; phylum Pseudomonadota; class Alphaproteobacteria; order Hyphomicrobiales; family Alloboseaceae; genus Allobosea; species Allobosea sp. NPDC055594. The sequence continues at coordinate 19,244 of NZ_JBSHIO010000023.1, read as the reverse complement.
CGCACCTCCCGCTCGCATCTCGGCGAGGTCGGGCATCTCCGCCAGCGTCCGTACCGCCTTGGCCAGCGCATCGGCGTCGGCAGCCGGAATGATCATTCCGGCGCTAGCCTGCCGGACGATGTCGGCCTGGAACGGCAGATCGCTCGCAATCACGGGGATACCGCAGGCCATAGCTTCGAACAGCTTTAGCGGCGCGACGCCCGAGGCGGAACGGCCGTCCTGGTCCTCGATCACGCAAAGTGCCGCCAGCGCACCGCGCAGCAAGGCGGGGACCGCGTCGTAAGGTTGCCGGCCGAGCCAGAGGAGGCGGGGATCGGCCTTCGCGGCCTCGACCTTGCCGCGCTCGACGCCGTCGCCGACGATGACGAGCTTCACATCCACGGGCCAGGCCGGTCCTTGCAGCGCCGCGAGCATGGTCCCGACACCGTGCCAGGCGACGAGACCGCCGACGAAGATCACATAGCGGCCGGGAATGTCGGCGCGTGGTCCGTCGGGCCTGAACAGTTCGGTGTTGGCGCCGTTGGAGACGGTGCTGACCCGATCATGGCCGGCGAAGCCGCGAGCCCAGTGGGCGAGGCCTTCGGTGACGGCGACCAGATGGGCGGCCAAGCGGAATTGCGTCCGGTAGAGCCAGGCGAAGAGCGGTGCGAACGGCTTCAGGGCAGGATAGGTCACCCCGATATCGGCCGGCTTGCCGTTGATCTCCTGCACGACCGGTACTTTGCGCTGGCGCGCGCACAGCGCGAGCGGCAATGCCATGAAATGCGAACGGACGAAGACCGCGTCGAACTCGCCCAACCGGCGCGCCAAGGCGAACTGCACCCGGCCATAGTCGAGCAGGCGCTGCAGGAAAGAGGTCCGGGAGCTGGCTCCGCCGCGCGTGGTGGCGAAGAGTTCGACCTGCCAGCCGCAGCCCTCGAGGCTGGCGATGATCTCGTCGATATGGGTCTGCGATGCCTGGCCCGGTCTTGGCGTCTCCAGGGATAGATAGGCCAGGCGTCGCGGCCTGTTCATGCCACCGCGGTCGCGCGCACCTGCAACGCTTCGCGGACCGCTTCGATGATGTAGTCCTGCGTCGTCTCGTCGAGATAGGGATGCATCGGCAGGGCTACGACCTCCTGCGCCACCCGCTCCGAGATCGGCAGGCCGTTCCCGGCGACCGGAAAGTGCTTGTAGGCGGTCTGCTGGTGCAGGGGTTTGGGATAGTAGACGGTGGTCGGCACGCCCTTGGCCTTGAGCGCGGCCTGGAAGGCGTCGCGGCGGCCGGCGTCGACGCGGATCGTGTACTGGGCCCAGGTTGAGACGCAGTCCGCCATGACATGAGGCGTGGCCACGAGATCCTTCAGTGCTTCGGTATAGCGGCGCGCGACCTTCTGGCGCTTCTCGATCTCTTCGCCATAGATCTTGAGCTTCTCGATCAGGACTGCGGCCTGGATCGTGTCGAGCCGTGAATTCACGCCGACGCGGACATTGTCGTATTTGTAGGAACCCTTGCCGTGGAAACGCAGCGAACGCAGCAATGCGTCGTGCTCGTCGCTGGCGGTGAGGATCGCGCCGCCATCGCCATAGCAGCCGAGCGGCTTGGCCGGGAAGAAGCTGGTGGTGGCGAAGTCGCCGATCGCGCCGGCGACCCGGCCCTTGTAGCTCGCGCCGTAGCCCTGCGCCGAATCGCAGATCAGGACGAGGTCGTTCTGCTTGCAGAAGGCCTCGATCGGGTCGTAGTCGCAGGCTTGGCCGAAGAGATCGACCGTGATCAGGGCGCGGGGCTTGAGATCGTGCTTCCGCGCCGTATCGAGCGCGGCGGCGAGGCCCTTCGGGTCGAGATTATAGGTCGCTTCGTCGATCTCGGCGAAGACCGGCGTCGCACCCATCCAGGCCACCACCTCGGCGGTCGCGGCAAAGGTGAAGCTCGGGCAGATCACCGCGTCGCCGGGGCCGATGCCGAGCGCTTCGAGCACCAGAATCAATGCGTCGGTACCATTGGCGACGCCGATCGCATGCTTCGCCCCGCAGAACGCGGCAAGCCCGGCCTCGAACTGGCCGACCTGCTCGCCGAGGATGTAGTTGCCATCGTGGACGACCTTCAGGATCGCCTCGTCCATGGCCTTGCCGATATGCTGGCGCTGGGCTTTGAGGTCGATGAACTCGATCGCGGGACGCTCGCTCATCAGACGATCTCCTCCAGGGTATCGGGACCGGTCTCGCGATAGCGCCGGCCGGTTTCGGGGCAGGTCAGATCAGGGCCGAGCTTGGCGCCGTCATGGCTCATCCAGCCGATGCGGCGGGCCGGGACGCCAGCCATCAGGGCAAAATCGGGCACGTCCTTGGCCACGACCGCACCCGCGGCGATGAAGCAATACGCACCGAGCGTATGGCCGCAGACGATGGTGGCGTTGGCGCCGATGCTTGCGCCCTTCTTGACCAGCGTCCGGCGGAACTCGGATTTGCGGTTCAGGAACGCGCGCGGGTTGTTGACGTTGGTGAAGACGCAGGACGGGCCGCAGAAGACGTCGTCCTCGAGCACGACGCCGTCATAAAGGGCGACGTTGTTCTGGACCTTGCAGCCATTGCCCATGGTGACGCGCGGCCCGACCATGACGTTCTGGCCGAGCACGCAGTTCTCGCCGATCGCGGTCTCGCCGAGGACATGGACGAAGTGCCAGACCTTGGAGCCGGCGCCGATCGTCACGCCATCATCGACATAGGCGCTCTCATGGATCTTCGCGCCGGGAAAGCGCGGATCGTCACGCATCTCCGGCGCGGCCATCCAGGGTCAGCCTTTCAGATATTTGTCGACGAAGGGATGCCGCTCGCCATTGGCGACGACCGGCAGGCTGCGGAACTGCGAGACCACTTCGACGCAGAACCGCACATCCTCCAGGCCGTAGCCATTCCCGGCCAGGACTTCCTGATAGCTGCGGGTATGCAGATCGGTGAAGCCTTCCGAGAATTCGACTTCCTCGCCATCGAGCGTGATCGAGCGGTAGGTCGTCTTCTTGCCCTTGACGGTGTCAGGCAGGTCGTTGGAATCGACCGAGAGGAACCAGCGCACATCAGCCTTCTCATAGGAGAGCAGGCCGCCGGCGCGCTCGCCCTGCCGCAGGCTCGCGGTCTGCGACTTCAGCGGACCGAAGACATAGGCCAGCATGTCGAAGAAGTGTACGCCGATATTGGTGGCGACACCGCCCGACTTGGCCTCGTCGCCCTTCCAGGAGGCGTGGTACCAGCGACCACGCGAGGTGATATAGGTCAGGTCGACGGCATGGCGCTCGTTCGACTGGGCGATGCGCTCCTTCAGGGCCTGGATCGCCGGGTGCAGGCGCAGCTGCAGGATGGTGTTGATCTTCTTGCCGGTCTGCTCCTCGATCTCGGCGAGGCCGTCGATGTTCCAGGGATTGAGGACGAGCGGCTTTTCGCAGATCACGTCCGAGCCCGAACGCAAGCCGAAGCGGATATGGGCGTCGTGCAGATAGTTCGGCGAGCAGACGCTGACATAGTCGATATGCTCGCCGCGGCGGCGCAGCTTGTCGATATGGCGATCGAAACGCTCGAACTCGGTGAAGAAATGCGCCTGCGGGAAATGGCTGTCGATGATCCCGACCGAGTCGTTGGGGTCATAGGCGACCTTGAGGTCGCCGCCGATCGCCTTGATGGCCTGCATATGGCGGGGAGCGATGTAGCCGGCGGCGCCGATCAGGGCGAAGCTTGTCATGATTGCGTTCTCGATCTGGTCCATCGCGCCGACGGGCGATGCCGTCGGCGCCGTTCAATCAGGCCTTGAAGACGTTCGCGCCGACCACGCCCTTGCGGGCGCATGCGTTGCGGGTATCGACCACGATCCTGGAGTTGGCGACCACGAAAGCGTAATCGACGTCGTCATGATCGGTGGCGATCAGCACGGCATCATAGCTTGCGAGCGCGTCCTTGCTGACCGAGGCGCTCGTGCGGCCGGTGAGCTCGGCATGCTCGCGGGTCGGCGGAATCACCGGGATGAAGGGATCGTGGAACTCGACATGGGCGCCACGCTTCTCGATCAGCTCGATCAGCTTGAGCGCGGGGCTCTCGCGCATGTCGTCGATGTTCTTCTTGTAGGCGATGCCGAGGATCAGGATCTTCGCGTCGCTCAGATTCTTGTGGCCCTTGGCGTCGAGCACCTCGGCGAGCTGATTGACCACCCGGTAAGGCATGCGCGTGTTGATCTCGCCGGCGAGCTCGATGAAGCGGGTGGCAACATCGTATTCGCGCGCCTTCCAGGTCAGGTAGAACGGGTCGATCGGAATACAGTGACCGCCGAGGCCCGGACCCGGATAGAACGGCATGAAACCGAAGGGCTTGGTCTTGGCGGCGTCGATCACTTCCCAGACGTCGATCCCCATCGCGGCGTAGACCGTCTTCAACTCATTGACGAGCGCGATGTTGACGGCCCGGAAGATGTTCTCGGTCAGCTTCACCGCCTCGGCGGTGGCGGTCGAGGAAACCGCCACGGCCTTGACGACGAGCGCGCCATAGAGTGCGAGCGACATGGCCAGCGCATCGGCGCCGTCGCCACCCACCACCTTCGGAATCGTCGAGGTGCCGAAATCGGGGTTGCCCGGATCCTCGCGTTCCGGCGAGAAGGCCAGGAAGAACTCCTCGCCGCTCTTCAGCCCGCTCGCCTTTTCGAGGATCGGGCGCATCACCTCGTCGGTGGTGCCGGGATAGGTCGTGGATTCGAGGACGATGAGCTGATCCTTGCGCAGGCGCTTGGCGATCGCCTCGGTCGTCTTGACGACATAGGACAGGTCGGGCTCGCGATACTTGGTCAGCGGAGTCGGCACCGCGATCAGGAGCGCATCGGGCTCGGCCATCCGGTCGAAATCGGTGGTCGCGGCAAAGCGTCCGGTCTTCGCACCCTCGATGATCAGGTCCATCGGGATATGCTTGATCGCGCTCTTGCCGGCATTGAGATCATCGACGCGCTTCTGATCGATGTCGAAGCCGATCACCTTGATGCCCTGGCGTAGCGCGGCGAGCGCCAGAGGAATGCCGACATAGCCGAGGCCGACAATGCCGATGACAATCGAACGATCATTGACGCGCTCGATAAATCGCTGCGCAGTTTGCGAAGTCACATTGCACCCCGGGTATTGCGGCAAGGCCGGCATCGGGCCGGTTCGTGCGCGTGCTTCTTCCAGACTTGTGAAATGACGTCAACCGCAAGCGGTTCGCGCAATTGTGCACGCCCAAATGCAACGACACGCAGCATCGCTCGAAAATACCGCGAACAGAGCGACCCCGTCCACATCGGATACATTCATCGGCGACGGATTGCGCCAAAAGGCCGGCGAGAACAGGCCAGGGGCGCCCATTGTGCCGCAAGCGGCAAACCGGGACCGCGCCGATCGCCGGAGATCGGCCAAGCCGACAAGAGATAAATTCCTTGAAAATCGAAATACTATTTTAGTATTTAAAGAATTATGTAAGTATTGCAAATGTACTTTAGTTCCCAACGCAGCTTTTAATCAAAAGATTGATCTGGCAATAATCCGAAAAGCATAAGATTGTAGAAAATAATGACCCGATATCGTCATTATTTCTATAATTTGTCATGTAAATACATTTTGGGAGACGCTCTTGGTAAAGGTTTCTACGATAGCTTGCCAGGATTCAGGTTGTCACCTTTTGGGGAACCGGCTATGCACGTGCCGCCATATGGCACTGGTAATGCCGCGCTGAGAGGCCCATGAGCATTTCATCCTTGGAGTTCCGTCAGGACCCGCCGGTTCCTGCCTTCCTGATCCGTGACGTGCTTGCGAAACTCGCTTATGTCGATGAGCGTGTTCAAGGCGCGCAGATTTCGGGCTCCGGCGATACTATCCAGCTCATGCTCAGGGCCGCGCTCGACGCAGGCGAAGTAGAGGCCTTGAAGGCGCGCGTCGCGACGCTCGTCACCGCGATGTCCGACGGCGCCTTCGAGCCAGAGCTGCGCGTGCTGGAAGCCCATGAGGGCCAGATCAAGACCGACATCGATCCGATGGCCGAACTGCTCGCCCGCCGCGAGGTGGTGCAGGAGGGCGCCGGTTTCTTCATCATCGGGCCGCTGCTCACGCATGTCGTGTCCTATGTCGAGGATCGCCTGCTTGAGATCGCCGGAGAGCTCGGCGCCACGCCCTTCCGCTTTCCCGCCCTGATCGCGCCCGGTTATTTGGAGAGGGTACAGTATTTCAAGAATTTCCCGCACTCTCTGAGCTTCGCGACGCATCTGCGCGAGAACCTGCCGGACATCCAGCGCTTCTCCGACGAGGCGACGACGATCGGCAGCAGGGTCGAGGCCGATCCGGAGCTGTTCGCGCGCCCTGCGGCTATGCTGGCCCCCACGGTCTGCCACCATCTCTACCTGGCGCTCAGCGACACGGAGCTCGAGCAGGACGGGATCATCGCCACGGCCAGCGGAAACTGCTTCCGCTTCGAGTCGATCAACATGGTCTCGCTCGAGCGCGTCTGGAACTTCACCATGCGCGAGATCATCTTCGTCGGCGAGGACGAACAGGTCCGCGAGCGTCTCGACAATGTTCGCGCCGCCGTCCGGCCGCTGCTGGAGGAGCTCGGTCTCGCCTATAAGGTGATGACGGCCAATGATCCGTTCTTCATCGGCACCTTCCGTGATCAGGCCGCCTATCAGGCCGCTTTCGAGCTGAAATACGAGATCCGCGCCGAGCTGCCCTATAAGAAGGACACTGTCGCGATCGGCTCCTACAACCGCCATGGCGACTTTTTCGGCCGCAGCCTGAACATCCGGACGCCCGACGGCTCGCCGGCTTGCACGGGCTGTATCGGCATTGGCTTCGAGCGGCTCGCGCTCGCCTTCGTCGCGCAGCACGGGCTCGACCCGGACAACTGGCCGAAGCTCATTCGGGATGCGGTCGCCAAAGCGAAGGCGCGGCCATTTCGCTTCAAGCCGCTCGCCTCCTCGCATTGCCCGGTCTGCTGACCGGGTCTCCCTTACAGCCACTCAAGGAAACCAGCATGGCGTCGGAGCAGACTTACGAAGGCTTGACCTCGGTTATGCGCGAGCTGTTTCGCGACCCCGCCCTGAACGCGACCCCGGAGCTGACTGCCCGCGACGTCAAGGGCTGGGACAGCCTCGCCCATATCCGCTTCGTTCTCCAGGTCGAGAAGGCCTTCGGCATCAAGTTCGCCACCACCGAAATCTCGCGCTTCAAGAATGTCGGCGAGCTCGCGGATATGATCGAGCGCAAGAAGCAGGCTTAGGGCAGCGATCCCGGCCGGCATCGCAGAAGATGCAAGCGCTGCGAAAAGGCAGGGCCGGTCGCTTTGTCCAAGGAGCGTTCAATCATGCTTCTTAAAGGAACGCTGGTGGGGGCGGTCGGCTTGGCATTGTTGCTCGGCCAGGGCGCCCCTGCCCACGCCGAGAGCGTGCAGGCCGAGATCAGGCCGTTTCCCTATCCTTTCGCGAATTCGATCGCCTTTGCGAGCGATGCCGACATGCAGTCGGTGGCCGACGGGATGGCGATCCATCGCTGGTTCAACGAGCGGCTCGGCTTGCCGATCTCGGATTCGGTCTTTCCCCTCGGATCTTGGGCGGCCTCGTTCTTTACCGGACCGTCGAAGCTGAACACCGCCAGGGTCGGAGCCTTTCCCAGCTTCGCCCTGCTGCTTCGCCAATGGCACCGCGGCAATATCGACCATTTCCATAGCTGGACGGAGAGTTGGTCGCCGCGCGTCCGGGTTCTCGAGGCGCAGGGGCAGGAATTGCGCGACGGGCTTAGCTTCAAGCTCAAGCCGATCCAGCTGCCGTTCCAACAATATCGGCCATATCATGTCCTGAGGCTGCAGTTCGACCGGGCGCCTCCGGCCGATTTGACTCTCGATCTGAGCTTCGCCGACGGGCGCGAGCACAAGGTCGCCGCAGAGACCGTGGCGGCGGGGCGGGCTGCCCAGGTCGAGCGCAGTGACGCATCCGGCGTGATCATCGACATCGTGACGACTGCGGTCGACGACCAGGCCCTGGACTTTGCAAAGCTGACGCGCGTCACACTCTCCACGCCCTCCTGCGGATCGGGGTGCTCTACCCGAATCCAGGAGCTGTCTCGCGATGATTTCAGCCGGCTCATCGCGCTGGCCCAGCTGCCGACCTTCGAGAAATGGAATATTCGCCCCTTTCTCTACACCTCCCATGGCGGCGCGACCCGCAACGCCGCGTTTGGGCCGCCGACTCCCGGGCTTACCGCAGAGCATGCGGAGCACCCGGAAGTGGACCCCGAGGCACTTCCGCTGGCGGCCGACCCGAAGCGCCATGCTTACCTCGTCGACGTCCTCAAGCGCCTCGGCATTGGAGCGATCTGGCCCCTCGGGGGCGAGGAGACGCCTTATATCAAGGGGTATCTCTATGATGCTCGTGATGAGCTGCCCCCGCCGGTCACCATTGCAGGGTTTCATCTCGCCAGGCGGGCCTGGACCACGATCTTGCCGGCCGGCCTTGAGCTCGACGTCTACAAGAGACGGGTCTCGACGATGTACCCGACTCTTTCGAGAGATTTCCTCGACGAGATGATCTTCTGCGAGACGGCCTTGCTCTGCGGACCGGAGCAAGGGACGGTCATTGGTCTCCTGCCGGCCCTCAGCCTGCACGAAATCGGCAAGCGTCGAAGCGTCGATCATCTCTGGTACACGCATTTCGGCACAGCGCGCAATTTCGGAGTGCCGAAATTCGAAGCCGGGCCGGACAAGCCGTTTCCGGAGGTCAACGACGCCCCCTTCATGCAGCTCGCCGATCACTATTACAATTTCTCCGGCCAGATTCTCGGCAACGAACGGATCTGGGTCGTGCCGGCCAACACCGCGTCACGTTACCGACGCATGCGCGAGCAGGTCGGAAGCCATGTGCGCTATGACGACAGGACACGGACCGTCGGAATCGAGCCATGGACCGATCCCGTGCTCGGAACGCTCGTCCCCAATCCGACCGCCGGGACACGAGATCTGCACGGATTGACGATCTATGTGAGCGACGCCGCCCGTGCCCGAGTCCGGATCGGCGATCGCGAGATCGACAGCTTCACGCGCAACGCGGCCGATGCCACCGGACGCGAGTCGGTTACGATCGTCGACGACAGTACCCCGACAGCCCTCATCGGACAGGTGCCGCTCGAGGACCGCGGCATCGCTTTCGCCAGGCACGGACGGCTCATGGGGCCGGAGACTGAGGTCCGGACCCTGGAAGCGTCTCCCGACGGGCGAGCGGCGCTGGTTTTCGTGCCGGATGATCTCGAACTCTGGAACACCGCCCATTTCAAGATGAGGTTTCGCAAATCCGGCCCTGGGCGAGCCTATGCGAAGCTGACGCTGCAGGACGGTCAACTGCTCTGGCTGGGCGAAGGCACACCTTCCGACACCGAGGCGAGCGGCTCGATCTCCGTGCTGGAAGCGGCAGCAGATGAATGGGTTTCCGCGGTGTTTTCGCTCGCGGGCGCGGAATGGCGCGACAATCCGGACGTCAAGGAAAGCTTGGATGGCGGGAAGCGTCTGCCCTTACCGGTCGGGCGTGTCAGGCAGGTCGAGATCGGGCTGCTCGATGCCGCGCAGGATTCCCGCCTTTCGATCGACTATCTCCATGCCTTTCGTCCGAATGGCAACGGCGTCGCACCGAAGGGCCATAAGCTCGTCGCCGGCCGGGTCGCGAACGGCCGTGGCGAGCCGCTGGCCGGCATCGCGGTGGAGGCTGCGGAGGCATCCGGCACGGTACGCTCGACGCTGACGGACAAGGACGGCCTCTATTTCCTCCCTGCGGCATCGCGGGGATCGGTCCTGCGACTGCGCCTGCCGGGCACGGATTGCTACCCGGACCAAGGCACCGCGATCGAGGTGCTGAAGGACGAGGTCGAGATCGACTTCAATACGGACCGCTGCAACTATGCGCGTTCCCAGGGTCTCCAAGACCGGCCGCCTGCGCTCACGCCAAGGGAAACTAAAGCTCCATGAACAAGCCGCAGCTTCTGGCGATCGGGCTCGCCACCGCCGTCGTCGTTACGGCCGGTACCGTCGCCACGGTGCAGTATTTCCAGATGGCGAAGGCGCTCAAGCGCCAGAGCCAGCGCATCGAGGCCGTCACCCTGTCGGCACAGGAAGCGCGGGCGACGCTCGGCGCGCTTCAGGGCGTCAATGCGGCCGCCATGGAGAAGCTCACCGGCCTCGAGGCCGCCCAGACGAAGGCCGCGACCAGCCTTGCAGAAATGCTGGAGGCTCAATCCCAGACGGCGTCGAGCCTCGCGATGATCGAAACGGCCCAGGCAAGGCTCGCTGCCTCCATGCAGCGGGAACTGCGCATGGCGCTACGTTCCGGCGGAACCGATCTGACCGAGCAGCAGCGCGCCGAGCGGTTGGCCCGAAACGAGGCATTCCGCACCGCGCACGGGCTCAAATCGGATGATGCCACAGTGCAGCCCGGCCCTGTCCTGGCGCTGCTCGACCGGGTCGGCCTCGAACGCAAGGGCGGACTCTACGAGAATTACGGGCTCGACGTCCGGCCTCGCCGGGCCGGTCCGATCAGCCTGTCGGCGACCGAACTCGTCGTGCGCGAAGAGCAGTCGATCCTGGTCTGGCGTCCGACCGCCAACCCGGCCCGACCGCCGAACGCGATCGAGATCGCATTCCACGATGCGATGCCTGCGAAGGGCACACTGACGATCGGGCTGGAACTGGCCTCCGGCGAGATCGTCCGGTTCGCGCATGGGTTCAGCGGCGACAACGCCCCCGGCGCCGCACCGGCCAATTTGCCGGCCGACATCGCCGGCTATTTTGCCGCAGGCGATGCGAGCATCGCCCTCCAGCGCAACAATGATCGCCTTGTGGCGGCACTGCCGCCCAAACTCGCAGAAGCGCTCGGCCGGCCGGACGGCAAGCCACAGGTGAAGGCCTGGTTTCTGATCCTGAGTGGCATGTCCGGCACGACGCTCTCGCTGACCCAGGCTGCGCTGATGGCACCCCTGCCGCCGGCCGAGACGGTCACCTTGCGCGGCCGCGTGACGAATGTGGCGATCGAGCGGGGGGCTTCGGTCGAGATCGTCGACGAGAGTAACCGCCGGCGGACCGTGGGCCTGTCGGCATCCGGTGAGTTCGTGCTGGCGGGCGTCGACGTCCGTCGCCCGATCTCGGTGCGCTTCAAGCACCAGAACCAGCTGTATTTCAGCCGTCTCGGCCGCTGGTTCGAACCGGTTCTCGATCGCAACGATCTCGAGATCGCCGTAGCCCCGGCCTTTTCCAATCCGACCGGCGCCAAGCCCGATGTCAGCCTGTCCTCGCTGAAATTCGGGACGGATGCCGAGATCGCGGCACGCTTCATACCGCATAGCCGTCAGCGCTGGGTCGGTTACAATCTGTCGGCGCAGGAGTATGACAGCCTGACTTTCGCGAACAATCTCGGCCATATCGACATCGACCGTTTCAGCGGCAGGCCCGACAGCTGCGTGCGCGTCGCCTTCGCCGGCAGCAGCTTTTCGGTCGCTCTGCAGGTCAACCGTTCCGACAAGTACAACATCCTGCTGGAGGAGGAGCTCGGGCTGCGCCTCGGCCGCTGCGTCGAGGCGATCGTGGTCGGCCGCGACAATGGCGACCCGGGCGCGCTGTACCCCCGGCTCAAGCATGTCGTGAAGGATCTGAAGCCGGACATGCTGTTGATCGAGATCTCCTCGATCGCGATGAACCAGCTCAGCCCGGAGATCCTGAGGCGGACTTATGGCTTCGATTACGAAAGCAGCCCGCTCGACCATTTCGAGTACGACTCGGCAGGCAAGCTCGTCTTCAAGCGCTGGGAACCGAACTACGGCGTGTTCACGACCAAGGCGACGAACGAGCCGCTGCGGGCCGGAATCCCGCTGGCAGCCGAGTCCACCGTTTCCTTCGGCCAGATGACCCCGGAGGTGAAAGACGCCTACAAGCTGCTGGCCGACGTGCTGCGCCTGTACAAGGAGGAGTTCCAAGGCACGCCGCTAGCCCTGTTCACCGGCTTCGACCAGGCAGCCTGCCGCAATCTCTGCCAGCCCGTGGCCAAGCTCGCGGACGGTACGGCGGTGGAGTATGGCGCGGTTCCGTTCCTCGCCAATCAGAGCCGCGTCTGCAAGGAGGCCGGGATCGCCTGCGTGCATCCGAATCTGCCGCGCGGATTCAATGATCGCAGTGGCGCCTACCTCACTTGGGAGAATGATTTCCATCTGAGCCCTCGCGGCCATCAGTGGTTCGCCCAACAAATGGCAGAGAAACTGGCGCCGACGCTTGCCGCCATCCCCGCCCGAGCTGAAACACCGTGAAGGACGGGACCGTGACCACGCTCTCCTTCGCGCCCTGCCGCGATCTCGACGCGCCCAGCCGCCTTGCAGCGGCGGGCCTGGCTGTCGAGGCCCTGCAGGAATTCTATGAGCGACTGCCCTTTTCGCACGAGGATCTGCTCGCCTGCGTGGCGGATGAATTCGACACGGAAGGCTCGGAGCTGGGTGACGCCGTCGCAGCTTTGCAGGAAGGCGTGGTCGTCGGGCTGTTCGCCGGCTACCCTGCCGACGCGCAGGCCGAGCGCCAGCAGCAGAGCGTCTTCCACTGCCTCTCGAGGTTGGATCCGGACAAGCTCGAGCAGGCGCTCGCCGTGCTGGACGAGCATCGCCGCAGCGTTCCCACGGTGCCCGCCGGCAGCTTCTATCTCGCCCGCATCGCGGTCGCCGCCGCGCAGCGTGGCACGGGGCTGGCCGGGAAGGTTCTCGACGCTTTCCACCGGGCGGGGGCAGGCCATGCCGGGCTGAGCCTGCATGTGCGCGCCGACAACCGGCGCGCCATCGCCTTCTATCGCAAGAACGGTTTCGCGCTGGCCGGGACGGAAGGCATGAACTATCAGGTGATGAGCCGCGCGACATGAGCAACGGGACTTTCCAGCGCGGGCTCAGCATCTTCTGGCTGATGCTCAAGATCGGCCTCATCCTGTTGCTGGTGAGAAGCGAGACGGCCCGGTTCATCTATCAGAACTTCTGATCGTGCCACCTCCTCTGATGCGACCCAGGCGGCCCTGCGGTTTGGAAACATGATGCGAATCTGGCTTTGGCTCCTGGCTGCCGCGGCGGCTATCGGCTGCTTCGTGACGGTCGACCGCCTCGTCGCGTCGAACCTCTATGAGGCGCACGCCCTTGCGGAAGCCGTCGATATCGAAAGCACCGACACCTATCTTGCCAAGCTGGAGCTGATCCGGCGCCATCCCGGGCCGGTGGTCGCCGTCATCGGCGATTCCCAGGTCGTCGGCGAGACGATGGCCGAGCATGGCGATCGGAGCTGGCGCAGCCATACCATCGACCGCCAGTTGCAGCAGCGGCTTTCGGCCGATCCGGCGCTGAAGAGCGCGCTCGTCGTCAATCTTGGCGCCAATGGCATGCTGCCGGCCGATATGGAATTCGTCGCGCGCGACGCGCTGAAGGCGGGGGCCGACGCGATCATCACCAATGTCAGCATTCGCAGCTTCTCGGCGGATTTCGACAAGGCCGAGGCTGCGATGGCCAGGCCCTGGCTCGCCAGGCTCTGCCGCGACGCGCAGGACGCTTTGCCGCGCAGCTGCGACGAGGCTTCCTGGTCGAAACGGACGCGTGACCTGCTGGCATCGCATTGGGTCCTGTACCGGAACCTGGACTTTCTGCAGGAGCGCTATCTGGGCGGCTCCTATCGGGAAGCCCTGCACACGCTCACCCGGTTCCTGCCCCGCTATCTGGCCGACCCTGACGCTGCCTCGCCGCCCGGCGACGAGCTCGTGCTCCTGTTCCGTGCGAGGGCGCGCTTCCAGAGCGTGGCGTTTTCCGACCAGCACCTCCAGGCGCAGGCGCTGAAGCGGACCCTCGACTTCGTCCGCGGCGCCGGCGCGCATGCGATCGTCTTCTACTCGACCGAGAATCCGACCCAGATCGGTCAGCTCATGGCACCGGCCAAGGCCGAGGAGAACCGACAGAAGATCCTGTCATTCCTCCAGGGCTACGCCTCGGAAAAACTGGTCATGGTGCCGCCGCTGCCCGAACTCTCGGCGCGTTTCTTTCTCGACTTCATGCATCTCGACGCCGATGGCTATCGCATCCTGGCCCAGCATCTCAGCCAGCCGCTTGCCCGTCTTCTGGCCGTGTCGGCCAATCCCCGCTGAGCGTCGTTCGAAGGAGCGGTGACGAGTGTCTTTCTGGGCATCCCCGATCACGGTCGGCACGGTCGGCTTTCTTGTTCTCATCCTCGCGCTGGTGGTCGCGGCCTGGACCCCGATGCGGCGGCATTTCCTGACCGTCCTGATCGCCGTCAACCTCGCCATGCTGTTCTCCTGGCTGCGCTGGATCGATGCCGCCTGCCTGCTGCTCTTTCTCGTCCCGCCCTTCCTGATGGCGCGGCATCACTGGGGATCGGGCAAGCCGGCACCGACGCGGGCAGTGCTCGGCACCGTGCTCCTCCAGATCGCGCTCTTCCTGGTCCTGCGGCGCTATCCCGGTTTCGACGTCAGCGGGCTGCTCGGCCACCCCGTGGCGGTGATCGGCGTTTCCTACATCATGTTCCGGCAGATCCACCTGATCGTGGATGCCCCCTACAGCACCGAGCCCTTCTCACTCGCGCGCTACTTCGCCTATACGACCGCGGTCTGGAGCCTGTTGGCAGGGCCGATCCAGCGCTATCCCGACTTCGTCGCCGGCCTCGGCAAGATCGGTCGGCCCGGCGAAGATGCTTTACTCGCCAGCGCGCACCGGATCACGACAGGCATCCTCAAGGCGTTCGTGCTGGCGCCGATGCTGCTGGAAACCAGCAAGCTCGGCAGCGCCGCCGGCGGTGAATTCAACACCTTCGCCTGGCTCGCCACCTTCTACAGCTACTTCATCTTCCTCTATCTGGACTTTTCCGGCTACACCGACATCGTCATTGGATGCGCTGGCCTGTGCGGGTTCAGCACGCTTCCCGAAAACTTCAATCGCCCCTACCTGTCGCGTAATGTCCAGGAGTTCTGGGCGCGCTGGCACATCTCCCTCGGCACCTGGTTCCGCGACTATGTCTTCACGCCGCTGTTCCGCCTGCTCGGCGACTGGAGCGGCTGGCGCAGCCTGTTCCTGACCAATATCGCGGCCCTGGCGGTCACCTTTCTGCTCGTCGGGGCCTGGCACGGGCCGGGCCTGAATTTCGTGGCCTTCGGTATCACTCAGGCGGCGGGCGTGGTCGCTGCAGTCAGCGCGCGCGCGCTTCGGGAGCGATTCCTGACGCCCGAAACCCAGGCGAGGGTCGAGAGCAACCCGATCCTGATCGGCCTGTCCTGGCTGCTTTGCTTCCACTTCATCTGCGCCAGCTTCCTGCTCCTTGAGAATTCGCCGGGCGATGTCGCGCGCTTCCTGGGTGCGATGCTGGCGCATCTGGCCACCTAGCCCGGGCAGCGCGGTTGACGCCGGTCCCCCAGGCTCGCTGGATCGCTGCGCGTCCGTTCGGACGCGGTTACGATGATCTATCTTTTTGTTATCGCATCGGAGTTTTCCGAAAAGTGGATTCCACTTTTCGGTCCGATGCTATAGAGCAGGCCCGTGAAGATCGGCTCGGGTTCACGAGGCGGGCCGGAGAGCGTCGAGCCGGAAGGGCAGATGGATTCGCCCGGTTTCCGGCGACCCGGCGGCAGCCAGTTCGCTGTCATGCCGGCTGAACTGGAGAGATGACGATGCGTGGCAGGCTCGCGGCACTTGCCGCAACACTCGTATTGACGGCTGGCGTGTTCGTCCAGCAACCGTCCTGGGCACAGGATGCCAAGGGCGCCGTCACGGTGGAGGAGAAGCAGGTCTTCTTCGTCGCGCGCCGCGATACGGTCTTTGCCCTGATCGATCTCTATTCCCAGCGCGCGCAGATCGAGGCGCTGTCTCCCGCCGAGCAGAAGGCGGCGCTCAAGGCGACCGCGGAACAGCAGGGGCGGCTGCTGCTGGCCAAGCCCGGCATGGAAGGCGTTTCCAAGGTCCGGATCGAGTTCGGCTACATCAAGAACATGGACGAGTATGCCCGCCAGGACTTCAGCTCGATGGTGCGCCACGGCCATGTGCTGCTGCAGAAGGACAGCGATTCCATGCGCTTCCTCGAGGAGAAGCTCGACTTCAAGGCCGGCGCCTGACCGGGAGCCCGGCCGCCCCGGCGCAGCTTGGTCGGCTCAGCCAGCCTGCCAGCGTCCGTCCTGATAGCAAAGACGCGACAGCAGCGCCTCATAGGCGCTGAACTGTTCGCGCAACTGGCGCGCGACGCTGTGCTCGCGCCGCATCCAGTCCTGCGCCGCACGGCCCAGCCCCGCCTCGTCCATGGGGTCGTGCAGACAGGCCTCCATCGCATCCGCCACCTGCTCGGCAGTCCGGCAATTGTGGATCGGCGGCGGCGCCGAGAAGAACGCCCCGCCCAGCCCATGATCGTAGCCGGTGATCAGCCGCTTGCCGAGCGCTAGCGCCTCGAGCGAGACGCCGCCGAAGGCCGGGCTGCGGAACTGATCGATGATGGCGCGGGCCCGCATATAGGCGGGCCAGAGCTTGTGGCGCGGCAGCGGCTTGGCCCAGTCGATCCGGTCGGCGATGCCGAGCTCGGCGATCAATTCACGGCTCAGTCCGATTTCCTCGCCCCATTCGCCGAGCACCAGGCGAAAATCGTGGCCGCGCGCCTTCAGCAGCGCCGCCCCGCGGATCGCGACGTCATTGCCCTTCAGGATTGAAGCATTGCCGTTCTTCCAGTGCTGGCGGGCGGGCGCATAGAATACCGGCGGGCCGCTCGGCTCGGGCTCGTTCCAGGCGGCGGCGAAGGCGATGGCATCGTCGATGTCGAAGGCGTGCAGCACCTTGTGGACATGGCCCATGTCGAGGCCGAGCGCCTCTGCCGCCGGCATGCAGTCGCTGTTGGTGACGAAGACCTCGGGCGACATCCGATAGACCCAGCGCGTCAGCCTGCCTTCGGGCGATTCCTCGAAAGGTAGACCCCGGATGGTTCCGAGCTCATAGGACAGGAAATTGGGCAGCCCGGCCGCGGCCGGATAGACGGACTGGATGGTGTAGCCCTGGATCACGTCGTACCAGGCGAGCGTGTCCCGCCAGAGCGCGCTGCGCTGGATGAAGGGCAGGACCGCGGCCGGGGGCTCGATCGCGAAGCTGCCCGCCGCCGGCATCGCTTCCGCCTCAGCCCCTGCAGGCAGCGCTTTGCCCGAGCCGCGCAGCAATCGCTTCACATAGTGCCGCAGGCGCATCGCCAGGGGATTGCGGCTCGTCAGCAGCGCCTTCATGACGCCGGCGGGCAGCGGCATGTCCTGCGCGTAGCTGCGGGCGTGGAAGGCGATCTGGCGCTGGAGCTTGCGCGCTTCCTCCGCCTGCCCGTGCTGGCGCGCCGCGAGATAGCGGAAGGCCAGGCCCTCCTCGCCGAGAACGAACCAATCCGGACGCTTGTAGCCGCCGAGATCGACCCTGGACCATTTCGGCGTGCGGTCATCGCCATGGTCGCCCTCGATCGGTGCCTCCAGCCATTCCGGGCAGGCCATGATGTGGAAGAAGCCCGGTTCGATGCAGTCGGCGTCGATCCCGGCCCGGCGCTGCATGCGGGCATTGACGAAGGCGTAATTGGCGATGTTGCCGATATGGAGCACCCGCATGCGCCGGCCGAAACGCTGCTCGAAGCGGTACGGCAGGTCGAGCGCGTCCGGACCGGCCGTCCAGCCTGCCGGCGTCATGGGCGCGCTCCGCACCGCGCGCTGCCTGGAGTATGTTCGAGCGAAGCGCCACCCGCTCCGGCGCAGCTCATGCGCATCGCCTGTCCGTCCGTTCCGTCAGTCGCTCGAAGGCCGCGAACTGGCCGGCGAGCTGGCGCTCAATGCCATGCTGCTGCGCCATCCAGCCCCGGCCGGCGGCGCCACGGCCGGCGCGATCATCGGGATCGTCGAGGCAGGCGGCCATCGCCGCGGCGAGCGAGGCGACGTCGCTGGCGGCGAGCAGCGGCGGCGGCTCCGCGAAATAGAGCTCGCCCGCCGCTTCGTCATAGCGCGAGACGAGGCGGCGCCCGCGCGCCAGGCTCTCCAGCCCGATCCCGCCCAAGGCCTGGGCGCGGAACTGGTCAAGCACGGCGACCGCGCCGTCATAGAGCGGCCAGAGCCGGCGCCGGCAGACCGGGCGCAGCCAGATCGTCCGGTCGGCGAGCTGGTGGCGCTCGATCAGCGCCCGCGTCGCCGCGACATCCTCGCCCCATTCGATAAAGACGAGACGGAAGGCCCGCCCCTGCGCGGCGAGCCGGGCCGCGGCCTCGATGATGACATCGTTGCCCTTGAGGAAGCTCGCGCTGCCGCCGGTCCAGTGCTGGCGCGCCGGAGCCAGGAAATAGGGGGCGCCGTCAGCGATCCCGTTCGGCAGCGCCGCCGGGGCATCCGCCGTGTCGAGATCGAAAGGATGCAGGATCGGCAGGCGATCGGTGTCGGCGATTCCGAGCCGTTCGGCGCTGGCGACGCAATCGGCATTGGTGATCATCACCATGGCGGCATTGCGATAGGTCCAGGCGCAGAGCCGCCCGGCCGGCGTGTCCTCGAAGGGCAGGCCGCGCAGCGTGCCGAGCTCGCAGGCGACGACGGCAGGGTGACGCGCCGCGAGCCCGTAGATCGCGCCCAGCGCATAGCCGACGACGATGTCATAGCCGGCCAGCGCCCGCTCGAGCGCCGGCCCCAGCGCCCGCAAGGCGGTGATTTCGGGGGGGAGCCCGGGATCGGCCGGAACCTGGGTCGAGACAGGGGCGGAGGCAGCCGGAGCCTTTCGTCCGTAGATCAGGCCACGTCCCAGTCCGCGCGCGATCCGCGTCAGGGCCGGGGCGGCGGCGAAGGCCGGCCGGAGCCGGCGGGTCAGGGCGAGCAGGCGGGCCCGGCGCCGGACGGCGGTGTCGATCTCGATGCGTGCCCGCGCCGCGCCCGCGGCATCGCCTGCGGCGCGGGCGGCGGCGAATCCGAGAACAAGATCGCGCGGCCCGTGGGCGAACCAGTCGGGCGCGCGGTAGCCGCCGAGATCGACCCGTGCCCAGCTCGGGTTGAAATCATCGCCCCAGTCGCCGCTGATCAGCGCCTCCGACCAGGCCGGATGGGCCATGATGTGATAGGAATCGGGGTCGATGACATCGGCCTCGACCCCTTGCCTGCGCATCAGCGACGCATTGACGAAGGCATAGTTCGCGACATTTCCGACATGCAGGACGCGCGGCGGGCGGCCATGCCGGGCCCTGAA
>NZ_JBSHIO010000022.1:0-43326 GCF_053618995.1 Allobosea sp. NPDC055594 | reverse complement strand
GGCTACAACCGCGCCGCCTCGATCATGGAGCGCATGGAGAACGAGGGCATCGTCGGCCCCGCAAACCACGCCGGAAAACGCGAAATCCTGGTGGAGACTTCGCGTGCGCGCGAGGACGAGGATTAGCCCCGCAGCGGCGAAGGCAGGGCATGACCGGCCATTTCCGCCATGTTCCGACCTTGTTCGCGCGAAAGCGGTCCTGAAAATGCCATGAGCAATGTGCAACCTTGCCAGCGACTGCGGCGTTGAGCCCTTGCCGGCAGCCGGCGCCGCCACGATATCCTTATCAAGCAGTCAAACGGAACCGTACCGTCTCATGAAGCCCTCGCTCCCCATGCCAGCTCTCGCAGCCGCCGCCCTGGCGCTCGCGCTGGCGTCGGGGCCTGTCATGTCGCAGCCGCTCGACATCAAGCCAGCAGCCCAGCCGCCGGCGCCGAAGACGAGCCAGCGGGCCATCCCCCTGCCGCCCGCCCGGCCGCCCGGCCTTGGAATGCCGCGGGTCGACGCCGCCGCAGCGCCTGGGCCGGCCGCAGTCGTCGCCGCAACCAACGAGCCGCGCCCGACGCCCGCCGCCAAGCCCTCGCGGCCATCCGCCCCGCTGTCGAAGCCGGAAGCAGTCGAGCGCCTGAACGCCTATTTCAACGGCTTCGCCACCCTGCAGGGCGACTTCATCCAGTTCGCCGCCGATGGCCGCCGCTTCGAGGGCAAGATCTATGTCCAGCGCCCCGGCAAGATGCGCTTCGAATACCGTCCGCCGGTGACGATGGAAGTGATCGCTGACGGCACCTCGGTCGCGATCCGCGACAAGAAGCTGGCGACGCAGGATCTCTATTCGATCGGCCAGACGCCGCTGAAATTCCTGCTCAAGGAGCATATGGACCTGGCGCGGGATTCGACCGTGACCGGCGTCAGCACCAAGGGCGACATCCTCTCGGTCAAGATCGAGGACCGCTCGACGCTCGGCGGCACCTCGAAGATCACCCTGAACTTCGACCTGACCGCCAACGAGCTCAGGCAATGGGTGGTGATCGACCCGCAGGGCTACGAGACCTCGGTCTCGCTCTACAATCTCGACACCCAGCGCCGGCCCGATCAGAAGAATTTCGTGATCAATTACGAGCGCGTGCTCTGAGCCACATCTGACGCCGTTCCGGCCGCAACCCTCGGGCCCGGCCGGCAGGTCGCGCCGGAATGACGCTGCGGCTACCATGGCGCTTGCATTTCCGCGCGCGGCGACCCAGTTTCCGGCTCCCCGCCGTCCGGATCCTGCGCGTGAAGCTCGACGTCACCACCTGGAACATCAATTCGGTGCGCCTGCGCATCGGCATGGTCACCGAATTTCTCGGGAAGCACAGTCCCGATATCCTCTGCCTGCAGGAGACCAAGACGCCGGACGAGCAGTTCCCGGCCAAGGCCTTCGCCGAAGCCGGCTATGTCCACCAGGCCTTCATCGGCAACAAGGGCTATAACGGCGTCGCCATCGTCTCGAAGCTGCCCTTCTCCGAGACGGAAGCAATGGCGATGTGCGAGCGCAACGACGCCCGCCATATGAGCGTCGTGCTCGACAAGGGCGCCGGAGCGGCCGCCGGCATCGCCATCCATAACTTCTACATCCCGGCCGGGGGCGACATCGCCGATCCCGAGGCCAACCCAAAATTCGCACACAAGCTGCAGTTCCTCGACGCGCTCGGCGCCTGGGGCGTGGCCAGGAACCCGTCGGGACGGCCGAGCATCCTGGTCGGCGACCTCAACATCGCCCCCTACGAGCACGATGTCTGGAGTCACAAGCAGCTCCTCGACGTCGTCAGCCATACCCCGATCGAGACGCAGACCCTGGAAAAGCTGCGCAGCGAGCTCGGCTGGACCGACGCCGCCCGCACCCTGAAACCAGAACCGGAAAAGCTCTACAGCTGGTGGAGCTATCGCGCCGCCGACTGGCAAGCCTCGAATCGCGGCCGCCGGCTCGACCATATCTGGCTCTCGGACGGGCTGAAGCCGACCCTGCGCGATCTCGAATTCCTGCGCGAGGCACGCGGCTGGGAGCGCCCTTCCGACCACGTCCCGGTCACGGCGACGCTGGAGCTCTGACGCGCCCGCGACCCGCGAGGACGCAGCCGCTCAACGCCAGTCGATCGCCCGGAGCGACATGCCGACCGAGGCGAGTTCGCCGGTGAACTCCGTCAGCCGCTCCTCGATCGCATGCGCGAGGGCAGCCGCCGAATCCGGCGATTCGGCGAGCACCCGCCGCATCACGCTGCGCGACAGCTTCATCACCTGCGTCGGCTCGCGCGCGATCGCCGTCGCCGGCCGCTCCAGCGCCGCGAACAGAGCGAGCTCGCCGATCAGCGCACCCGGCCCGGCAATCTCCTCCGCCGGGCGCCCGTCATCCTCGCGGCTGAGCGCGACCGCGCCGGAGACGACGAGAAAAGCGCCGTCCGAGCCCTCGCCACGACGGAACAGCACGTCGCCGGCGCGCAAGCTGCGGCTTTCCGCCGCGAAGGCGACGAGGCGCAGCGCGTCGCGATCCATCAGGCTCAGCAGCGGTTGCCGGGCCAGGAATGCGATGTCGTCGTTGAGGGCCATGATCTCAGGGGTTCAGCCGATAGCCACCGGCATCGGTCACGAGGAGGCGGGCATTGGCGGGGTCGGGCTCGATCTTCTGCCGAAGCCGGTAGATATGCGTCTCCAGCGTATGGGTCGTGACCTGCGAATTATAGCCCCAGACCTCCTGCAGCAGCACCTCGCGCGCGATCGGCTTGCGCCCGGCACGGTAGAGAAAGCGCAGGATCGCCGTTTCCTTCTCGGTCAGCTTGGTCTTCGAGCCCTTGGCGTTGACCAGGAGCTTCGAGCCCGGATGGAAAGTGTAGGGCCCGACCTGAAAGACCGCGTCCTCGCTGGCTTCGTATTGCCGCAGATGGGCCCGGATCCGGGCGAGCAGGACGGCGAACTTGAACGGCTTGACGACGTAATCATTGGCGCCTGCCTCGAGCCCGAGCACGGTGTCGGCGTCCGAGCCCTGGCCGGTTAGCATGATCACCGGGCTCTTGAAGCCGTTCTTGCGCATCAGCTTGACCGCCTCGCGCCCGTCCATGTCGGGCAGGCCGACATCCATCACGACGAGGTCGACACGCTCGGCCTGGACCATCCTGACGCTGCCGGTCGCCGTTTCGGTCGAAGAAACCCGGAACTCGTCATAGAGCGCCAGCTGCTCGGCGAGCGCGTCGCGCAGACTCTGGTCGTCGTCGACGAGCAGGATATGATGCGTGGCTGACATGAGACCGATTCAGCTCGATTGCGTTCGTGCCGACACTAGAGCATGGCAGGAAAAAGTGGGAACCGGTTTTTCACGCAGGCCATTCGCCAAGCCTATGCCGGCGATCACGTTTTTCTAATTTGTCCCGCTTGGCGCAGTCGCGGCGTGGCGCCGGCGCGCGCAAGAGCCGATCGCAAGCGAACTTTCGCGTTCACCCGCCGCTAACCCTCCGACGCGAATCTTGCAGCAATCGGCCCAACAAAGGCGCCGGCAAGCCGTCCAGGACAAGGATCGCCGTGAACAAAGCTGAAAACCGTGCCGGCGCGAGCCGGTTGACGCAGATCATCGTGGTGCGCTCGGTGCGCGATCCGCGCAAGGGTTTCCTGAAGGCCGGCGCAGCGGTCTTTCCCTGCGCGCTCGGCCGCTCCGGCATCAAAGTCGACAAGCGCGAAGGCGATGGCGGCACCCCCAGGGCGAAACTGCCGCTGCGCCGCCTGTTCTTCCGCGGCGACCGGCTGCCGCGCCCCGCGAGCCTTCTGCCGGCGCGCCGGATCGGCCCGCGCGACGCCTGGTGCGACGACATGGCCGACCGGCGCTACAACCGGTTGATCGACCGCCCGCCGGGCGAGGCCGAGGAGCGGCTCGCCCGCACCGACCATCTCTACGACATCATCGTCGAGCTCGGCTGGAACGACGCACCTGTCAGGCGCGGTCGCGGCAGCGCGATCTTCTGGCACCTGGCCAGACCCGGCTTCACGCCGACCGCCGGCTGCGTCGCGGTCGAGGGCCATGTCTTCGCCAAGGTCCTGCCAAGACTGGCCCGAGCCTGCACGCTGGTCGTCCGCTAGCAGCCACGCGGCTCGGCCTTCCACGAGGCTTGCAAAGCCCGCCACCCCGTCGATACTGGCTGGGAGCACCGTCTCGACGAACAGATTCGCGGCAGCGTCCCGACTTGGCACCGCCCAGGCAGGCACGCTGAGCCGCGCAGCGAGACCTTGCCATGAGCGATTCTTCTCCTCGCCCGATCGGCTTCGGCCGCGTCGCCGCCATGTTCCCCGTCCGGGACATGGCGCGCGCCCACGCCTTCTACGCCGGCGTGCTCGGCTTCACGAAAACCTTCGAGAACGGCCAGCCGGTCGGCTTCATGATCCTGAAGAAGGACGGCGCCGAGATCCATCTGACCCTGCAGAAGGACCATAAGGCCGCGCCTTTCAACATCGCCCACATGATGGTCGCGGACGTCAACGCCTTTCATGAGCTCTGCCGCTCGCATGGGCTGCGCATCGTCAAGGGCCTGCGCGACAAGGATTACGGCCTGCGTGCCTTCGTCTTCGAGGATCCCGACGGCAACCGCATCGATGTCGGCCAGCCGATCTAGAGCATAGATGACCGTGGAACGCATTCGAGCGCGGTCGTTCACGAGCCGCAAACCATCGCCGGCGACGGTCGGCATTCGTTAACCGACGATTCGCCCAGACGATCGATCCTCTTCGGCGCTATTGCCGGAGAGGATCATGCCAAAGCGCCTGTCACTGATCGGGCTGGCCGATCGCCTGACGCTGCGCCAGCAGACCGCCGCCATGGCCGGCCTACTCTGCATCGTCGTCGTCGCCGTCTCGGCAGCCGGGGCCGCCTGGCTCGCCCGCCGGGATGCGGTGCGCGAGGCCAATCTCGAACTCGTCGCGCTCGCCCGCACGATGTCGGACCGGCTCGACCAGAACATGTTCGAGCGCTACCGCGAGATCAAGAATCTGGCCGAGATGGAGCCGCTGCGCGGTCTCTGGCAGGACAATCCGGCGCGGGTCCGGGCGGTCCTGATGCAATTGCAGGCGGGCCTCAGCGACTATGCCTGGCTCGGCCTCGCAGAGCCAAGCGGCAATGTCCGCGCCGCGACCCGCGGCATGCTCGAAGGCGTCTCTGTTGCCCAACGCCCCTGGTTCATCAGCGGTCTCGCTGGGCCAGCTGTAGAGGACGTCCACGACGCCAAGCTGCTCGATTCGCTGTTGCGCAAGAGCCCGGACGAGGCGCCCTTTCGCTTCGTCGACGTTGCCATGCCGGTCTTCGACCCGACCGGCGCCAAGGTCGGCGTCCTCGGCGCTCATCTAAGCTGGAACTGGGCCGGCACCCTGCGCGACAACGTCCTGCGCAACCACGATCCCGCCCTCGCTTCCGAACTCTGGGTGCTCGGCCGCGACGGCACCGTGCTGCTCGGTCCGAAAGGCGCCAAGCGTTTCGAGAGCACAGAAATCGCTGGAGCCCGCCACGGCGTCTCCTTCGTCGACCGGTCCGGCAATCAGCCGATGCTGACGGCACTCTCTGCGACCAAGGGGCTGGACGATTATCCGGGCCTCGGCTGGGTCGTCGCCGCCCGGCGCCCGGTCGATGTCGCGCTTGCGCCGGCCAATCGCCTCACCGCCATAATCGCCTTGCTCGGCCTGGCAGTCGCGGCCATCGGTGCCGCGCTTGCCTGGTTCCTCGCTGGCACCGTCACCAGGCCGCTAAGAACCCTCTGCCGATCGGTGGACCTGATCGGCCGCGATCCGAGCGCCGCCGGGATCAGGCGCCAGCACGGCTCGCGCGACATCCTCCAGCTCTCGGCCGCGCTGCGATCGCTGCTGCGCCGCCTGGGAACCGCCGAGAAGGGCGCGCGCGACGCCGCTACGATCATTCGCGACGTCAAGGCCAAGGCCGACAAGCAGGCGCTCGAAGCCGAGGAGAAGACCCGCCGCCTCGGCTCCGACCTGCACACACTGCAGATCCTCGCCGACACCGACCCGTTGACCGGGCTGCTCAACCGTCGCGCCTTCCTGCCCTTCGCCGAAGACGCGATGAACTATTACAAGCGCTACCGCCGCAATCTCGGCGTGCTGATGTTCGACATCGACCACTTCAAGCGGATCAACGACACATTCGGCCATGCCGCGGGCGACGAGGTCATCCGCGCCGTCTCCAAGATCATCGCCGGCCAGATCCGGACGACCGACAAGGTGGCGCGCTTTGGCGGAGAGGAGTTCGTCGTGCTGCTGCGCGAGACCGATGCGCAGGGCGCCGAGAATCTTGCCAACCGCATCCGCGAAGCAATCGGCGCGACCGTGGTGACGCAGGGTCTCGCCCAGATCGAGCTCACCATCAGCGTCGGCGCCGCCATCGTCTGCGAGCAGGATCGCGATATCGAGGATGTGATCGAGCGTGCCGACAAGGCGCTCTATGCGGCTAAAGCCTTCGGCCGCAACCGCGTCGTGCTGGCGGAAGCCGAACGAGCGCCGGCCCCGGCCGACTCCTGAGCAGGTCGGCCATACCCGGCACTACCGGAAATAGACCAGCGATATCAGCGGCTTGTCAGGTAGTTCCGTAGTCGCGCGCGCCGAAGATCGCACTGCCGACGCGCACATGCGTCGCTCCGAGCTGGATGGCCGCCTCATAGTCGGCGCTCATCCCCATCGACAGGATCGGCAGGCCATTGCGCTTGGCGATCTTGGCGAGCAGCGCGAAATGCGGCGAGGGCGGCTCGTCGGCCGGCGGGATGCACATCAGCCCCTCGATCTCCAGCCCGTAGGTCACCCGGCAGCTCGTCAGGAAGGCGTCCACATCGGCCGGCAGCACGCCGCCCTTCTGCGGCTCGGCCCCGGTGTTGACCTGGACGATCAGCCGCGGCGCGCGGCCGCTGCGGGCGATCTCGCGCGACAATTCCTTGGCGAGGCTCTCGCGGTCCAGCGAGTGGATCGTATCGAACAGCGCCACCGCCTCCTTCGCCTTGTTGGACTGCAGCGGCCCGATCATGTGCAACCTTGCCTGCGGGAAGCGCTCGCGCAGCTCCGGCCATTTCGCCTTGGCTTCCTGCACATAGTTCTCGCCGAAATCGATCTGCCCGGCTTCGAGAACCGGCAAGATCGCGTCCACCGGCTTGGTCTTGGAGACGGCGATCAGCGTCACATCCTCGGGCTTGCGGCCGAAATCATCCGCGGCTCGCGCGATCGCGGCTTTGGTCTCCTGCAATCCCGTCAGTGCATCCTGCATTGTCTCGCCCCTTGCCCGCATCGCAGCCAAACCGTTCCAAACATTGACCCGGCGCGTCCGATGGTGTCCTAGTCCGGGCGAGTCCGATCACGCAAGAACGACACGATCAGCATGGCCGCCGAACGCTACAATCCGAAGGAAGCCGAGCCGAAATGGCGCAAGGTCTGGGATGAGCGCAAGCTCTTCGAGACCCGCAACGACGATACGCGCCCGGCCTATTACGTCCTCGAGATGTTTCCCTATCCCTCGGGACGCATTCATATGGGCCATGTCCGGAACTACGCGATGGGCGACGTTGTCGCACGCTACAAGCGCGCCAAGGGTTTCGCCGTGCTCCATCCGATGGGATGGGACGCCTTCGGCCTGCCGGCGGAGAACGCCGCCAAGGCCAACAAGGTGCATCCGCGCGAATGGACCTATGCCAATATCGCGACGATGCGCACCCAGCTGCAGTCGATGGGCCTGTCGCTCGACTGGAGCCGCGAGCTCGCCACCTGCGACCCCGGCTATTACCGCCACCAGCAGAAGCTCTTCCTCGATTTCCTGAAGTCCGGGCTGGTCGACCGCAAGACCGCCAAGGTCAACTGGGACCCGGTCGACGAGACCGTGCTCGCCAATGAGCAGGTCATCGACGGCCGCGGCTGGCGCTCGGGTGCCGTCGTCGAGCAGCGCGAGCTGACGCAGTGGTTCTTCAAGATCACCAACTATGCCCAGGAGCTCAATGACGCGCTCGACGGGCTGGAGCGCTGGCCGGACAAGGTCCGCCTGATGCAGAAGAACTGGATCGGCCGCTCCGAAGGGCTGCTGATTCGTTTCGCGCTCGAATCGAACGGGCTCGGCCAGGACGAGCTGGAAATCTACACGACCCGGCCGGACACGCTGTTCGGCGCGAAGTTCATGGCGGTTGCGGCGGACCATCCGCTCGCCAAGGCGGCAGCGCGCGACAACCCCGAGCTGCAGGCCTTCATAACCGAGTGCAAGCGCACCGGCACCGCCCAGGAGGCGATCGACAAGGCCGGCAAGCTCGGCTTCGACACCGGCCTGCGCGCCGTCCATCCCTTTGATTCCACTTGGACTTTGCCGATCTATGTGGCGAACTTCATCCTGATGGAATACGGCACCGGCGCGATCTTCGGCTGCCCGGCGCATGACCAGCGCGACCTCGACTTCGTCAACAAATACGACCTCGGCAATACCCCGGTGGTCTGCCCGGAGGGCGTCGATCCCGCGAGCTTCGTGATCACCGACACCGCCTATACCGACGATGGCCGGATGATCAATTCGCGCTTCCTCGACGGTATGACCATTCCGGAGGCGAAAGAGGATGTCGCGCGGCGCCTCGAGGCGGAAACCCGCGGCAACCGTCCGGTCGGCCAGCGCAAGGTCAATTTCCGCCTGCGCGACTGGGGCATCTCGCGCCAGCGCTACTGGGGCTGCCCGATCCCGATCATCCACTGTGCCGATTGCGGCACGGTGCCGGTGCCGGAGGAGCAGCTGCCGGTGAAGTTGCCGGACGACATCTCCTTCGACAAGCCGGGCAACCCGCTCGACCATCATCCGAGCTGGAAGCATGTCGCCTGCCCGCAATGCGGCAAGCCGGCGCGCCGCGAAACCGATACGATGGACACCTTCGTCGATTCGTCCTGGTATTTCGCGCGCTTCACCAATCCCTGGCTCGAAACCAGCCCGACCGAGCGCAGCGCGGTCGACCGCTTCCTGCCGATCAACCAGTATATCGGCGGGGTCGAGCACGCGATCCTGCACCTGCTCTATTCGCGCTTCTTCACCCGCGCCATGAAGGCGACCGGCCATGCCGGCGTCGACGAGCCTTTCGACGGCATGTTCACCCAGGGCATGGTCGTGCACGAGACCTATCGGGCGCAGGACGGCGCCTGGGTAGAGCCGGGCGATGTCCGCATCGAGAGCAATGGCAGCGAGCGGCGCGGCTTCCATGTCGACACCGGCGCCCCGATCGAGATCGGCTCGATCGAGAAGATGTCGAAGTCGAAGAAGAACGTCGTCGATCCCGACGACATCATCGCCTCCTACGGCGCCGATACCGCTCGCTGGTTCATGCTCTCCGATTCCCCTCCGGATCGCGACGTGATCTGGAGCGACGAAGGCGTCCAGGGTGCCGCCCGCTTCGTCCAGCGCCTCTGGCGTCTGGTCAGCGAGATCGCCGCGCGCACCGGCAACCAGGTCAGCCGCCCTGCCGGCTTCGGCGATGCCGCCACCTTGCTGCGCAAGGCGAGCCACCGGGCCCTGCATGCGGTCGGCGCCGATATCGAGCGGCTCGCCTTCAACCGTTGTGTCGCGCAGGTCTATTCGCTGACCAACGCCATCGCCAAGACGGCCGATGCCGCGGCGGAAAGCGCCGAGCTTCCGGCCGATATCGGCTTCGCCCTGCATGAATCCGCCATGATCGCGACGCAGCTTGTCGCCCCGATGATGCCGCATCTCGCCGAGGAATGCTGGCAGGCGCTGGGCTTGCCGGGCCTCGCCGGCGAAGCAGCCTGGCCGGAAGCGGAAACGGATTTGTTACGCGATGACAGCATCATCCTTCCCGTGCAGATCAACGGCAAGAAGCGGGCGGAGCTGACCGTGGCGGCCGACGCCGATCCGCAGGCGGTCGAAGCGGCTGCACGCGGCTCCGAGGCCGTTGTCAGGGCGCTGGAAGGCCGGACGATCCGCAAGATCATCGTGGTTCCCGGGAGAATCGTGAATGTCGTCGTCTGAAGCCGGATCCACCCGCCGTCGCGGCCGGCCACTCGCACTGGCCGCCGCTCTCACCCTGGCGGCACTCGCCGGCGGTTGTTTCCGGCCACTCTATGCCGACGGTACGGTGAGCAAGGTCGGCGACAATGTCCGCAATGCCATGCTCAGCATCGAGGTGCCCGAGATCAAGGGCCTGGTCGGCCACTATCTGCGCAACGAACTCGTCTTCGAGCTCGATGGCGGCGGCGCGCCCGATCTGCAGAAGAAGTTCCGCCTCGTCGCCACCACCAGCGAGACGCTCGAGGTCATCACCGTCGACTACGCCAATGGCCGCGCCGATTCGGCGATTCTGGTCGCGACGGCCGACTGGCAATTGCTCCGCAACGGTTCCAACGAGGTCATCGCCTCCGGGCAGAGCGTGGTGCGCGCACCCTATGAACGCTCGACCCAACGTTTCGCCAGCCTGCGGGCCGCGCGCGACGCCCAGATCCGGGCAGCCAAGAATCTGGCCCAGCTGATCCGCGCCCGTATCGCCGCCGACCTGACCGCCTGAAGGCGGCCCGGCCGCCATGGCGACGATCAAGGCCCATGAAGCCGACCGGACGCTGGCGCGGCCGGATCCGGCTTGGCGGCTCTTCCTGTTCTACGGTCCCGATGCCGGGCTCGTCTCGGAGCGCGCGGCCGCGCTGGCGCGGACCAGCGTCGACGATCCGCAGGATGCCTTCCAGCTGGTGCGGATGAGCGGCGACGACATCGCCGGAGATCCGCTCAAACTGGTCGACGAGGCCAACACGATCGGCCTGTTCGGCGGCCGACGCGCCATCCGCGTTTCCGTGACCTCCAAGCCTCTGCTGGCCGCGGTCGAGCCGTTGCTGGCGACGCCCTCGAAGGATGCGGTGGTCATCGTCGAGGCCGGCGACCTGCAGCGTTCCAACCCGCTGCGAACCGCTTGCGAGAAAGCCCGGAGCGCCCTCGCCGTGCCCTGTTATGGCGATGCGGCGCGCGATCTCGGTGGCATCGTCGACGAGATGGTGCGTGGCGCCGGCAAGACCATCGATCGGGCGACGCGCGAGGCGCTGGTCGGGTTGCTCGGCGGCGATCGCCAGACCTCGCGGCAGGAGATCGACAAGCTGATCCTCTATGCCGGCCAGGACGCCGGCATAAGCCTCGCCCATGTCGAGGCCGTGGTCGGCGATACCGCGCAGCGGGAACAGGCGAGCGTTGTCGATGCCGTCTTCGCCGGCCGCTTTGCCGGGCTCGATCTGGCGCTCGCCAAGCTGACCGGCGAGGGGCTCGACATGGGCGTGCTGCTCGGAGCGGTGCTGCGCCATGCGCTCGCCCTGATGAAGGCGCGCTTCGCGCTCGACAGCGGCCGCAGCGCCCGCGACGCGGTCGCGGCCATGCGGCTGCCTTATCCCCGCCTGGCACAGGCCGAGGCGGCCCTCGGCGCCTGGAACGCCCTCAAGCTGAAGGATGCCGTCGCTGTTCTCGGCGCCGCGATGGTCGCGGTGCGTCGCGATGGCGAGATGAGCCGCCCCGTGGCCATGCGGGCGCTCTGGACGCTGACGCGCATGGCGTCCTCCGGACGCGGCTAGAGCATCGGACCGAAAAGCGGATCCCACCCTTTGGAAAGATCCTCTGCATAATCAAGAAGATAGCACATTTTACCAGGCAAGCCGGAGCCCGCTTCGCTGGAAAAATGCTCTGATCAGGCCTTCAGCCGCCGACACAGGGCATCGAGCTGCTCCAGCGTCTTGTAGGAGATCTTCATCTCGCCGCCGCCATTGGCGCGGTGCTTGATCGCGACGCTCAGGCCCAGCGCCTCTTCCAGCGCCTTCTCGACGGCTCGGGTATCCGGGTCCTTCTCCGGCCTTGGCGCTGCAGCAGCATGCGGGACGCTCTTGGTCTCACCGCGCGCTTCCTCCTGACCGAGCCGCTCGATATCGCGCACCGTCAGTCCCTGTTCGACGATCCGCTTGGCGACCTGTTCCGGGTCCGAAACAGAGAGCAAGGCGCGGGCATGACCGGCCGAAACTGCGCCTTCGCTGACCATTTGCCGCACCGGCTCCGGCAGCTTGCTAAGGCGCAGCGTATTGGCGACATGGCTGCGGCTCTTGCCGATCACCTTGGCGAGATCGTTCTGGGTATAGTCGAATTCGGCGATCAGGCGCTCATAGCCCGCCGCCTCCTCGATCGCGTTGAGATCGGCGCGCTGCACATTCTCGACGATCGCGATCTCCAGTGCCTCACGGTCATTGGCCTCGACCTGGATGACCGGAACCTCGTGAAGCCCAGCGCGCTGGGCCGCCCGCCAGCGCCGTTCGCCGGCGATAATCTCGTAAGCGTCGAGCATGCCCGGGAAGGCCCGCACGATGATCGGCTGCAGGATGCCGCGCTCCCGCACCGATGCGGTAAGGTCGTCGAGCTCGGCATCGTCGAAGAGGCGACGCGGATTGCGTGCGCTCGGCCGCAGGAACTCGACCGGGACCTTGCGCTGGCCCCGCGCCCGCTCCATCGCGCCGATCTCGTCTCCGACATCGCCGATAAGCGCGGCGAGACCACGGCCAAGACGCGAGCGTCCCTGTTCCTCAGCCATCGTCAACCTCTTGAACTTTCTACGTCTTTTCGGGTTCAGGCGGCGGCGCGCAGACTGCGCTCGCGCCTGATGACTTCGGAGGCCAGCCTGAGATAAGCCTGCGAACCGGCGCAGCGCAGATCATAGAGAAGCGCGGGCTTGCCATAGGACGGCGCCTCGGACACCCGCACATTGCGCGGGATCACCGTCTCGTAGACCTTGTCGCCGAGGAAGTCGCGGACATCGGCCATGACCTGGCCGGAGAGATTATTGCGCGGGTCGTACATGGTCAGCACCACGCCCTGGATGATCAGGCGCGGATTGAGGCCGGCACGGACCTGCTCGACCGTTTTCAGAAGCTGGCTGAGGCCTTCCAGGGCGAAGAACTCGCATTGCAGCGGCACCAGCACGGCATCCGACGCCGTCATCGCGTTGATCGTGATCAGGCTGAGCGAGGGCGGGCAGTCGATCAGGATATAGGTCAGGTCATTGCAGCGCTGGTCGTGCTCGAGCTCGTCGACCGCCTTCTTCAGGCGCTGCACCCGATCCTTCTCGCTGGCGATCTCCAGCTCGACGCCGAGCAGGTCGAGCGTCGAGGGCGCAATGAACAGATTGGGAACGGCCGTCGCCTGCATTGCGGCGCCGAGGCCGATATCGCCACACAGCACGTCATAGGTCGAGGCGCGCCGGCTCTTGCGATCGACGCCGAGCCCGGTCGAGGCGTTGCCCTGCGGGTCGAGATCGATGATCAGCACCTTCTCGCCGATTGCTGCCAGCGCGGTGCCGAGATTGATTGCCGTCGTGGTCTTGCCGACGCCGCCCTTCTGATTGGCGAGGGCCAGGACACGAGGCCGGCCGGAGCTTGGCCGAGGGCCTAGGTCGTTCATGGGTCGGTCCGCTTCTGAGCGTTGCGGATCACCAGGATACGCGCCGCCGAATCCGTAACGGAAGGAAACGTTGATGCCTGAATCTTCCAATATTTAGAAGCCTCGGTCAATTCGGCATCTAGATGTTGTCCCTTCGGAAAGACCCCGATCACACCGGTTCTCAACAGATCTTTGCACCAGTCGAGCAGGAGCGGCAAAGATGCCAGCGCCCGCGCCGTCACCACATCGACCTTGCCGAGAAATCGCGGCATCGCATCCTCGATCCGGGCCGCATGAACCGTCACCGCTGCGCCGGTGAGCCTGGCCGCATGGCGCAGAAAGGCGCATTTGCGCGCGTTGCTCTCGACCAGATCGATATGTCCGCCGACTTCCGCCAGTCGGATTCCGAGGACCAGACCGGGAAAGCCGCCGCCGGAACCGAGATCGAGCCAGCGCCGGGCCTCGGGCGCATGGTCGAAGAGCTGCAGCGAATCGGCGATGTGCCGGGTCCAGACCTCGTCGAGCGTCGCAGTCGAAACCAGATTCTTGGCACGCTGCCAGCGCTCGAGCTCGGCGACGAGGATGGCGAGGCGCTCCTCTGTTTCACGTGAAACAGGAGTCAAGCTCAAACCGCGCTGACGGTCCGAGTTATCAACTGTACGCACAGTCATGATACCGCTGCGGTGACGGTTGCGGATTTTCTTCGCCGCGCATGCGCCGCCAGCAAGGTCAGTGCTGCCGGCGTCATGCCTTCGATCCGGCCGGCCTGCGCCAGATTGGCGGGCTGCGCGGCTTCGAGCTTCGCACGCAACTCATTGGAAAGTCCGGAGATCCCAGCGAGGTCGAGATCCTGCGGCAGGCTCAGCGCCTGGTCGCGCTGATAGGAATCGATCTCCGCCGACTGCCGGTCGAGATAGACGGCATAGGTCGCGTCGGCGCTGACGCGCATCGTCACATCCTCCGGATAGCCTGCGAGATCGGGCCAGGCCCTGGCCAAGGCGCCAAATTCGATCCCCGGATAGGAGAGGATCTCGAAAAGGCTGCGCTTGACCCCGTCCCGGTTGACCTGCAAGCCGGCTGCCGTTGCCTCGGACGGCGTCAGCACACGCTGCTTCAGCTGCCCTGTCAGCCCCGCGATCTGCTCCTGGCGCATCTCGAACTTGGCGCGCCGCGTCGCACCGACCAGACCGAGCGCGATCCCGAGCCCGGTCAGGCGTTCATCGGCATTGTCGACCCGCAGCGAGAGCCGGAATTCGGCGCGCGAGGTGAACATCCGATACGGCTCCGTAACGCCGCGCGTCACCAGATCGTCGATCATCACGCCGATATAGGACTGGGACCGGTCGAGCACGATCGGTTCGCTGCCGCCGGCACGCCGGGCAGCGTTGAGACCCGCCACCAGGCCCTGGCCGGCAGCCTCCTCGTAACCTGTCGTGCCGTTGATCTGACCAGCGAGGAAAAGCCCGCGAATCGCGCGCGTCTCGAGACTGGCCGTCAGGGCCCGCGGATCGACGAAATCATACTCGATCGCATAGCCCGGCCGCAGCATCCTGGTGCGCTCGAGCCCCGGAATCGTCTTCAGCAGTCCGAGCTGGACGTCCTCGGGCAGCGAGGTCGAGATCCCGTTCGGATAGACCGTCGGATCGTCCAATCCCTCCGGCTCGAGGAAGACCTGATGGCCGTCGCGATCGCCGAACCGGCCGACCTTATCCTCAATCGACGGGCAATAGCGCGGGCCGCGGCCTTCGATCTGCCCGGAGAACATCGGCGCACGATGCAGATTGGCGCGGATCAGCTCATGGGTCGCGAGCGTCGTGCGGGTGATGCCGCAGGCGATCTGCGGCGTGGTGATCGCCGCCGTCAGCGCCGAGAACGGCTCCGGCGGGTCATCGCCGGCCTGCATGTCCAGCGCCGCCCAGTCGATCGTGCGGCCATCGAGCCGCGGCGGCGTCCCGGTCTTCAGGCGGCCGAGCGGGAAGCCGTAGCGCTCCAGGGTAAGCGAAAGCCCGACCGAAGGCGCCTCGTCGACCCGCCCCGCCGCGATCTTCTTCTCGCCGATATGGACAAGGCCGCGCAGGAAGGTGCCGGTCGTCAGCACGACCGTTCCACAACCGAATCGACGTCCATCGGCGAGCACCACCCCGCGAACCTGACCGTCCGCGACATCGAGATCGAAGGCTTCGCCCTCGATCAGATCGAGTCCGGAACAACCGGAGAGCGCCGCCTGCACCGCCTCGCGATAGAGCTTCCGGTCGGCCTGGGCCCGCGGCCCGCGCACCGCCGGGCCCTTGCGCCGGTTGAGCATGCGGAACTGGATGCCACCCTGGTCGGTACAGCGTGCCATGATCCCGTCGAGCGCGTCGATCTCGCGGACGAGATGGCCTTTGCCGAGCCCGCCGATCGCCGGATTGCAGGACATCACCCCGATGGTGGCGAGCTTGTGGGTGAGCAGGGCCGTGCGCGCGCCGAGCCGAGCGGCCGCGGCGGCGGCTTCCGCCCCGGCATGGCCACCGCCGACGACGATCACGTCGTAATGCGTCGTTCCGATGCTGTCAGACATGCTTCTTCGCTAGCCAAGCCGATCGGCGCGGTCAATGAAAACACCGGTGATCGCGGCCTCGCCATCTGAAATCGCGCATGGCGCGCGATCTATTTGCCGATGCAGAAGCCGGAGAACAGGCTGTCCAGCACGTCCTCGACATCGATCCGGCCGACCAGCCGCTCCAGGGCTCTTGCCGCCAGCCGCAATTCCTCGGCGATCAGTTCGGGTGGGCCATGATCGAGCGCCTCGGCGCGGAGGATCGCGGCAACCGCTTCACCGACGGCGATCCGCTGCCGTTCGCGCGTCAGCAGTGCCGGTTCCGGGCTGGCCATCGCACGCAAGCGCGCGCCGATCAGGGCGGTCAGTTCGCCCAGCCCGGCACCGCTCTGCGCGGAGACGCCGACCTCGCCCGGAACCTGCCGCCCCGGCAGGTCGATCTTGGTGGCGATCGCCAGGCTCGATGCGCCCGCGGGCAATGATACCGGGTCCGAATCGATTGCCCGAAGGTTCAGGGTGAGATCGGCATCGGCAACGCGCTGCAGCGCCCGCCGCACGCCCTCCGCTTCGATCTCGTCGGCGCTCTCACGCAGGCCCGCCGTATCGACCAGCAGGACGGGAATGCCGTCGAGATCGAGCCGGACCTCGATCGCATCGCGGGTCGTGCCGGCGATCGGCGAGACGATGGCGACGTCGCGGCGCGCCAGCGCATTGAGCAGGCTCGACTTCCCGGCATTGGGCGGCCCGGCCAGCACGACGACGAAGCCCTCGCGCACCCGCTCGCCAGCCCTGAAGCTGCCCAGCGCGGATTGAAGGCTCGGTAGTACCGTCCGCGCGATGCCGACCGCCTCCTCGATCAGCGGCCCCGAAACATCGCCCTCATCGGCAAAATCGATCTCCGCCTCGAGCAGCATCATCGCCTTGATCAGCGCTGCACGCCATTCGGCCGCGGCGATGCCGAGCGCGCCTTCCATCTGGCGTAGTGCCTGACGACGCTGCCATTCCGTCTCCGAATCGATCAGGTCGGCCAGGCCCTCGACAGCGGCGAGATCGAGCTTTCCGGCCTCGAAGGCACGCCTTGTGAATTCGCCGGGCTCCGCGAGCCGCAGACCGGGCAGGGCGGCGAGAGTCTTCAGCAGCCGCGACAGCACTGCCCGCGAGCCGTGCACCTGGAACTCCGCGACATCCTCGCCCGTGAAGCTCGCCGGGCCCGGAAAATACAGCGCCAGGCCCTGGTCGATCACCTCTCCATCGCAATCTCGCATGGCCGAAAGCCTGGCGAGCCGCGGCTTCGGCACCGTTCCCAGAATCGTTTCGAGAACGAATCGGACCTGGGTGCCGGAGACCCGCACCACGGCGACGCCGGCCCGGCCAGCGGCAGAGGACAGCGCCACGATCGTCGGATAGGCTGCTCCAGTCATACCGTGCTCCTCCGCCGGCCTATCCCATAAGCCTGGCCGGCTCCGTCTCGGAAGCCCGCCCATGAACCGCCTCAAGCAAGCCGCCAGCCCCTATCTGCTGCAGCATCGCGACAATCCCGTCGACTGGTGGGAATGGAGCGAGGAAGCCTTTGCCGAGGCGAGGATGAGCCGGCGTCCGGTCCTGCTCTCGATCGGCTATGCCGCCTGTCACTGGTGCCACGTCATGGCGCATGAAAGCTTTGAGGACCCCGCGACAGCCGCGGTGATGAACGAGCTCTTCGTGAACATCAAGGTC
Organism: Allobosea sp. NPDC055594; assembly: GCF_053618995.1. Taxonomy (NCBI): domain Bacteria; kingdom Pseudomonadati; phylum Pseudomonadota; class Alphaproteobacteria; order Hyphomicrobiales; family Alloboseaceae; genus Allobosea; species Allobosea sp. NPDC055594. Next base: position 25,645 of record NZ_JBSHIO010000022.1, on the reverse strand, counting down.
GATCGCGAGGAACGGCCTGATATCGACCATGTCTACATGAACGCGCTGCACAGTCTCGGCGAGCAGGGCGGCTGGCCGCTGACCATGTTCCTCGATTCCGACGGTGCGCCGTTCTGGGGCGGCACCTATTTCCCACCCACGGCGCGCTATGGCAGGCCGAGCTTCGTCTCCGTGCTGCGCCAGCTCGCCGGCATCCACCGCGAGGATCCCGAACGCATCCGCCGCAATGCCGAGGCGATCCGGCATGCCCTGCAGCAGAGCGAGGCCGACAGGTTCGAGGACGCCGTGCCGGAGCCCGATCTCGACGGCATCGCCCGCGGCATTGCCAGGCGCTTCGACCGCGATCATGGCGGGCTCGCCGGCGCCCCGAAATTCCCCAATCCCGGCCTGATCGAATTGCTCTGGCGCCATGCACAGCGCAGCGCCGATCATGATTCCAGGCAGGCGGTGAGCCGGACGCTCGAGCGGATGGCGCGCGGCGGCATCCATGACCATCTCGGCGGCGGCTTTGCCCGCTATGCGGTCGACGAGCGCTGGCTCGTGCCGCATTTCGAGAAGATGCTCTACGACAATGCCCAGCTGCTGCCGCTCTACGCGCTCGAGGCGGCGCGGACGAACGATCCGCTGATGCTGGAGGCCGCGGAGGGCATCGTCGCCTGGCTGGAGCGCGACATGCTTCTGCCGGAAGGCGCCTTCGCCGCCAGCCTCGACGCCGATTCGGAAGGCGAGGAGGGCAGGTTCTATGTCTGGACGGCAACGGAGCTCGCACGGCTGCTCGAGGCGGACGACGCGGCCCTGTTCGCGCAGCACTATGACGTGACCGCCGAAGGCAATTGGGAAGGCCACGCCATCCTGAACCGGCTCGATACGCCCGATCCGTCGCCGGACATCGCGGCGGTTCTCACCGAGCTGCGCGCCAGCCTGCTCACCGCCCGCAGCAAGCGTGTCCCGCCTGGTCGCGATGACAAGATCCTGGCCGACTGGAACGGGCTGATGATTTCGGGCCTCGTCCGTGCAGCCGGACTCCTCGGACGAAAAGACTGGATTCCGCTCGCCGTCGACGCCTTTCGTTTCGTTGCCGAATCCATGGCGGGTGGTGATGGCCTCGCCCATTCGTACCGGGGCGGTCGGCTGATCGCGCCGGGCTTCGCGCTTGACCATGCCGCGATGGCCGATGCCGCTCTGGCGCTGCATGACTCAACGGGAGATCAGCACTACCTCGCTCTCGCCAGACGCTGGAGCTTGCATCTGGAGCGGTACTACCGCGAGCCGGGGTCGCGGTTCTTGCGCATGACTCGGGCTGACTCTGCGGAACTCCCGGTCATACCGAAGCCGACTCACGACGATGCCGTGCCCAATGCCAATGGCCTGCACGCCGCCAATCTGTTGCGCATCGCCGCGCAGACCGGCCTGCCCACGGATCGCGAGCAGGCCGACCGGTTTCTCGCGGCCATACTCGCCGCGGCCGCCCGCGCCCCGATGGCTCATGGCTCGGCGCTGAACGCCTATGACCTCGCGCGCAATGGCGTCGAGATCGTGCTCGCCGGGCCGGATCGCGAAGCCTTCCGCGAGGCGGCCCTGGCACTACCGCATCTGACGAGCATCCTCGTCGACTGCCCCGATCCCGCCGGCCTGCCGGCCGATCATCCCGCCCACGCCTATGCCAGGCAGGCAGGCTCTGGTGCCGCCTTCATCTGCCGGCATGGAAGCTGCCTGCCGCCCGTCACGGAGCCGAATCGATTGGCCGGGGCGGTCGCAGGCACGCACTGATCTTCGACGGGACCTCGCTGACGAAAAAGGCCCCGGCTTGAAGCCGGGGCCTCTGCATTTCACTGCGGCGATGATCGCCGATCAGGTGTTCATCGAGTCGAAGAACTCGGAATTCTGCTTGGTCTGGCGTAGCTTGTCGATCAGGAACTCGATCGCGTCCTGCGGGCCCATCGGGTTGAGGATGCGGCGCAGCACATAGGTCTTCTGCAGGTCCGAGCGCGGCGTGATGAGCTCTTCCTTGCGGGTGCCCGATTTGAGGATGTCGATCGCAGGGAAGATGCGCTTGTCCGCCACCTTGCGGTCGAGCACGATTTCCGAATTACCGGTGCCCTTGAACTCCTCGAAGATGACTTCGTCCATGCGGCTGCCGGTATCGATCAGCGCGGTCGCGACGATGGTCAGCGAGCCGCCTTCCTCGATATTGCGGGCCGCGCCGAAGAAGCGCTTCGGGCGCTGCAGCGCATTGGCGTCGACACCGCCGGTCAGCACCTTGCCGGAGGACGGCACGACGGTGTTGTAGGCACGGCCGAGGCGCGTGATCGAATCGAGCAGGATGACGACGTCGCGGCCATGCTCGACCAGACGCTTGGCCTTCTCGATCACCATCTCGGCAACCTGGACGTGACGGGTCGCGGGCTCGTCGAAGGTCGAGGACACCACCTCGCCCTTCACCGAGCGCTGCATGTCGGTGACTTCCTCTGGCCGCTCATCGATCAGGAGGACGATCAGATAGCACTCGGGATGATTGGTGGTGATCGACTGTGCGATGTTCTGCAGCAGCACGGTCTTACCGGTGCGCGGCGGCGCCACGATCAAGGCGCGCTGGCCCTTGCCGATCGGCGCGACAATGTCGATGACGCGCGGCGAGAAATCCTTCTTGGTCGGATCCTGCACTTCGAGCTTGAGCCGCTCATCCGGATAGAGCGGCGTCAGATTGTCGAAATGGATCTTGTGCCGGATCTTCTCGGGGTCTTCGAAATTGATCGTGTTGACCTTGAGCAAGGCGAAATAGCGCTCGCCATCCTTGGGTCCCCGGATCGGGCCTTCGACCGTGTCACCGGTCCGCAGGCCGAATTTCCGAATCTGCGAGGGCGAGACATAGATGTCGTCCGGGCCGGGCAGGTAGTTCGAATCGGAAGAACGCAGGAAGCCGAAGCCATCCTGCAGCACCTCGACGACGCCTTCGCCGAGGATTTCGGTCTCCTTCGCCGCCAGCTGCTTCAGGATCGCGAACATGAGCTCCTGCTTGCGCATCGTGCTCGCATTCTCGACTTCCATGCCTTCGGCGAAGGCCAGCAATTCGGTCGGCGTTTTGACCTTGAGTTCGTGAAGCTTGATTTCCCGCATGGGGCACCTGGGTCTGGGTGTTAACGGCCCGGGCGGGGAGCCTCGGGCGGAGGCAGAGGAGGGGATCGACGGGATGGGGCGGATGGCCCACATGTCGGGATGTCGTGGTCGCCTGCGGGAGCAGTCGTGGCACGAGCCGTCGACGAGAGGAAGGACGCAAACAGGAAGCGCAACTTCTGATAGCTGCTTTCCCAGCGTCGCTCAAGCGGGAAACCGCAAATCCCGCCTCAGAACGGTTTGACGATCACCAGGATGACGATCACCGCCATGATCACCGCCGGCACCTCGTTGAGGATCCGGTAGAAGCGCGCCGACTTGTCGTTGCGGTCCTGCGCGAAGGCGCGGACCCGGCCGACCAGGTAGCCATGGATGCCGGACATCACCAGAGCGAGCAGGATCTTGCCGTGCAGCCAGCCGCCCTTGAAGGCGAAGCCGCTCCAGGCGAGGTAGAGGCCGAGGATCCAGGCCAGCGTCATCGACGGGTTGATGATGCCCTTCAGCAACCGCCTTTCCATGATCTTGAAGGTCTCTGACTGGATCGAGCCGATCTGCGCCTCGGCATGGTAGACCATCAGGCGCGGCAGATAGAGCATGCCCGCCATCCAGGCGATGATCGCGATCACATGGAAGGCTTTGATCCACTCATAGCTCACGGCGGCCAACCCTTACGAACGAACCAGCTTCACCAGCTGCTCGACATGAGCGACCGGGGTCTGCGGCTGGATGCCATGGCCGAGATTGAAGATAAAGGGCCGCTCCGACATCGCCTCGCGGATCGCCGCAACATCATGCCGCAGCGCCTCGCCACCGGCGATCAGCGCCAGCGGGTCGAGATTGCCCTGCAGCGTCACCTCCGGATTGAGCGTCGCCGCGGCCCAGCGCGGATCGACGCCCCAGTCGAGCCCGATCCCGTCGGCGCCGCTCGATTGCGCCAGTCCTTCCAGCCGCGGTCCGGCTCCGCGCGCGAACAGGATCACCTTGGCCTGCGGATGCTTCGCCTTCACGCCGGCGACAATCCGGCGCAGCGGCGTGAAGGAGAGCTTCTCGATCAGCCCCGGCGGCAGGGCGCTGGCGAAGCTCTCGAAGACCTGCACGACCTGGGCGCCGGCATCGATCTGGCGGTTGAGATAGACGATCGAGGCCTCGATGAGCCGCTCGATCAGCCGATCGAGGAAAACCGGGTCGCTATAGGCGACGAGCCTTGCCGGCGCCTGGTCGGGCGTACCCTTGCCGGCGAGCATATAGCTCGCCACGGTCCAGGGCGCGCCGCAGAAGCCGATCAGCGCGGTCTCGGCTGGCAAGGCCGCCCGGACGCGCTCGACCGTCTCGAACACCGGCGCGAGCCGCTCCAGATCGAGCTGCTCGTCAAGCTTCGCAAGATCACCGGCGTCGGCGAGCGCCTCCAGCTTCGGCCCCTCGCCTTCGGCGAACCAGACCTTCTGGCCGAGCGCATGCGGCACGACGAGGATGTCCGAGAACAGGATCGCCGCGTCGAAGCCGAAGCGCCGGATCGGCTGCAAGGTGACTTCGGTCGCGAAGGCCGGATTGTAGCAGAGCTCGAGGAAACCGCCGGCCTTGCTCCTGACCTCGCGATATTCCGGCAGATAGCGTCCGGCCTGGCGCATCAGCCAGAGCGGCGGAATCGTCGTCTTTTCGCCAGAGAGTGCGCGCAGGAAAAGGCAGTTGGTCATCGTGCTCGCTTACCCTGGGCTGGCGGTCCACCGACCGGCCTTAAGAGAATCTTTAAATTTAGAGAGTCTTCTGTTTTGACTCTTGGGGCCCCGGACATAGCCCGGCACAATCCCATCCACAACCGATCCACAGCCTGTCCGGGCTCGAGGTCGGAGCTGCGAAGCTGAGTGGCCAACCGTTAAGAGCTTCTTAACGAATTGGAATTCGCGATGGCGTGCGCCGCGATGCCGCGCCTCGCAATGATTCACGTGAAACATTCGGTTCCTGTCCACATGGCCTCACCTGTTGAGGGCGCAAGGTGGTTATCCCGGGGTCGTCCGGATGGGTGGGGGAAAGCCCGACTTGTCCCCAGCCTTCCCCAGGGCTGATTCGCTTGCCTTCGCCGTCTGCAGGCGATTCCAATTGCCGGCCTCGCGCGCTAGACCAGACGCTTCAAGGGGCCTGACAAGGCTGGGAGCAGTCGTGCCGCGCAATTATTTTCACCTGCACCTGGTCTCCGATGCGACCGGCGAAACCCTGATCGCGGTCAGCCGCGCCGCCGCCGCACAATACGAGGCGGTATCGGCGATCGAGCATGTCTACCCGCTGGTGCGCTCCGAAAATCAGCTCTCTCGCGTGCTCGCCGAGATCGAATCCTCGCCCGGCGTCGTGCTCTATACCCTGGTCGAGCCTGAATGGGCGGAGCGGCTCGAGAGCTTCTGCCAGGAGATCGGCTGCCCCTGTCTCTCGGTGCTGCAACCGGTCCTCTCGCTGTTCCAGTCCTATCTAGGCCAGGCTTCGGCGACACGACCGGGCGCGCAGCACGTCCTCAACGCCGAGTATTTCCGCCGCATCGACGCGATGAACTACACGCTGATGCATGATGACGGGCAGCTCGGCGGCGATCTCGAAAGCGCCGACGTCATCCTGGTCGGGATCAGCCGGACTTCGAAGACGCCGACCAGCATCTATCTCGCCAATCGCGGCATCAAGACCGCCAATATCCCGCTGGTACCGCATGTGCCGCTGCCGGCCGAGATCGAGAGGCTGAAGCGCCCCCTGATCGTCGGCCTCGTTGCCAGCGCCGAGCGCATCATCCAGATCAGGCAGAACCGGCTGCTCTCGATGCGGGCCGATGACGAGACGCCCTATGTCGATCCCGATGCCGTCGCCGACGAGATCGTCCAGTCGCGCCGGCTCTGTGCCCGCAAGGGCTGGCCGGTGATCGACGTCACCCGGCGCTCGATCGAGGAGACGGCCGCGGCGATCCTCGATCTGCTGCGCGACCACCGCATGAAGTTCATCGCGACGTGAAACCGCCGGCTTCCTTCTGGCTCGGCGACCGGGAGCTGATCCTCGCCTCCGGCAGCGCGACGCGGCGCAGCATGCTGGAGAATGCCGGTCTGGCGATCGAGGCGATTCGCCCCGGTATCGACGAGCGTGCGGTCGAGGCGGATTTCCTGGCAGCGGGCGGCGAGGTCTCGGGCGTCGCCGCTGCGCTCGCTGCCGCCAAGGCGCTCACCGTTTCCAGGCAAGCGCCCGGCCGCTGGGTCCTCGGTGCCGACCAGACCTTGACCTGCGAGGGCACCGCCTTCCACAAGCCCGAGGATGAGAACGCGGCCTTGCTCCAGATCGCGGCACTGTCTGGCAAGCGCCATGAACTGAGCTCGGCCTTCGCGCTCGCTCGCGACGGTGCGGTGATTCGCGGCGGCGTCCGCCGGGTCGGCATGGAGATGCGCCCGCTCGATGCCGCCTTCATCGAGAGCTATGTCGCGCAGGCAGGTCCCGCAGCTACGGCGAGCGTCGGCGGCTATCAGATCGAAGGCCTGGGCGCGCAGCTGTTCAGCGCCATCGACGGCGACTATTTCACCATTCTCGGCCTGCCCCTGCTCGACTTGCTCGCGGTTCTGCGCGAGTTCGAGCTTCTTGCCTGAACCAACGGCTCCGCCCCATGACACGCTGCTTCATTATCGGCCATCCCGTCGCCCATTCGCGCTCGCCGATCATCCATGGCCATTGGCTGGCCGAGCATGGCCTCGATGGCAGCTATGAACGGGTCGACGTGCCGCCGGACGCGGTCGCCGCCTTCCTCGACCGCATCCGTTCGGGGGAGTTCGCCGGCGGCAATGTCACCGTGCCGAACAAGGAGGCGGTGCTGCCGCTGCTCGACCATGTCAGCGAAACCGCGCGGCGCATGGGCGCCGTCAATACGATCTGGATGGAGGACGGCAAGCTCCATGGCGACAATACCGACGCCTTCGGCTTCCTCGCCCATCTCGACGACCGCGTCCCCGGCTGGGACGCACGCACTGCCAGCGCGCTGATCCTGGGGGCGGGCGGTGCGGCGCGAGCCGTGGTTCACGGTCTCGTCTCGCGCGGCGTCGGCCGGATCATTCTCGTCAATCGCAGCATGGCGCGGGCCGAGGATCTCGCGGCCGAGTTCGGAGCGGGTGTCGAAGCACGCGGGCGCTCGGAGGCGGCGGCCCTGGTCGCGACGAGCGATCTGATCGTCAACACGACGTCGCTCGGCATGCAGGGCCAGCCGCCGCTCGATCTCGACCTTACGGGCCTGCGGCCCGGAACCATCGTCGACGACATCGTCTATGTCCCGCTCGAGACAGCCCTGCTCGCGGAGGCACGGGCTCGTGGTGGCCTTCCGGTCGACGGACTCGGCATGCTGCTGCATCAGGCGATCCCGGGCTTCGAGCGCTGGTTCGGCGTACGTCCAGAGGTGACGCCGGCACTGCGGGCCCGACTCGAAGCCGATATTCCGCTGAGATAGGAGGCCACGATGACCTTTCTGCTCGGGCTGACCGGTTCGATCGGCATGGGCAAGTCGACGACCGCGGAGATGTTCCGCGCCGAGGGCGTGCCGGTCTACGATGCCGATCAGGCGGTCCATCGGCTCTATCGCGGTGCGGCCACATCCGAGATCGAGGCGGCTTTTCCCGGCGTCGTCGCCGATGGCAAGGTCGACCGGACGAAGCTCTCGGCCGCGGTGCTCGGCCGGGCCGAGGCGCTGGCCAGGTTGGAGGCGATCGTCCATCCGCTCGTCCGGGCCGAGGAACAGGCCTTTCTGGCGCAATGCCGCAAGGATGGGGCGGACGTCGCCGTGCTCGACATTCCCCTGCTGTTCGAGACCGGCGGCGAGAACCGCTGCGACGCCGTGGTCGTCGTCACCGCTCCGGCCGAGGTCCAGCGAGCCCGCGTCCTCGCCCGGCCCGGCATCACCGAGGACAAGCTCGAGGCGATCCTCGTCCGGCAGATGCCGGATGCGGAGAAGCGTCGGCGCGCCCACTTCCTTGTGGACACCTCCCGCGGCCTTCTGGCGGCGCGGCGGCAGGTCCATTCTATCCTCGTGGCGCTTGCCGGCCGCCCCGGCCGCGGCGAACGGAGAGGCTGAACGTGCGCGAAATCGTCCTCGATACCGAGACCACCGGCGTCGAAGCGCTGAAGGGCGACCGCATCGTCGAGATCGGCTGCGTCGAGCTCGTCAACCACTGCCCGACCGGCCGCAACTACCACGTCTACATCAATCCCGAGCGGGACATGCCGGACGGCGCCTTCCGGGTGCACGGGCTGTCCGAGGCCTTCCTCTCCGACAAGCCGGTCTTCGCCGCCATCGCCGGAGAGTTCGCCGCCTTCATCGCGGATGCCAAGCTGGTCATTCACAACGCCGCCTTCGACGTCGGCTTCATCAATATGGAGTTCGGTCGGCTCGGCATCCCGCCGATCGTTCCGGCACTCGTCGTCGACACGCTCGCCATGGCGCGGCGCAAGCACCCCGGCGCCAGCAACAGCCTGGACGCGCTCTGCTCGCGCTATGGCATCGACAACAGCCGCCGTACCAAGCACGGCGCGCTGCTCGACTCCGAGATCCTGGCCGAAGTCTATATCGAACTGATCGGCGGCAAGCAGACCAGCCTCGGTCTCGGCACCAGTATGGCCGGAGGCGCGGGTGCCGGCCTCGCCGCGGTCATCGAGCGGCCGGTCAGGCTGCGTCCCTTGGCGCCGCGGCTCTCGGATGAGGAGCGCGCGGCGCACGAGGCTTTCGTCGGCAAGTTCAAGGCCGCGCCACTCTGGCGGGGCTATCTCGGCCTGCCAGAGGAAGCGTGATCCTCCGCCGTCATTGCAAGCCGAGCGAAGCCGTCGAGAAGGTCAGGCTCCGCGGCCCGTGGATCGCTTCGGCGGCGAAGGCCGCCTCGCAATGACGATGGTCGCCGGCGCAGCGACTTACCGACCCTGCTTCCGGTCGGCGCGGCGCGAGAGCATGTTGAGCCCTTCGATCAGCGCCGAAAAGGCCATGGCCGCATAGATGTAGCCCTTGGGCACATGCGCGCCGAAGCCCTCGCCGATCAGCGTCGTGCCGATCATCAGCAGGAAGCCGAGCGCCAGCATCACGATGGTCGGGTTCTTGTCGATGAAGCGCGCCAGCGGGTCGGCCGCGAGCAGCATCACCAGCACGGCGACCACGACGGCGATGACCATCACCGGGACATGGTCGGTCATGCCGACGGCGGTGATGATGCTGTCGATCGAGAACACCAGGTCGAGCAGCAGGATCTGGAAGATCGCGCCGCCGAAGGTGATGGCCGCCGCACCGCTGCCGTCGAAGATGTCGGGCCCGCGATTGGGGTCGACCTTGTGATGGATCTCCTTGGTCGCTTTCCAGACCAGGAACAGGCCGCCGGCGATCAGGATGATGTCGCGCCAGGAGAAGGCCTTGCCGAAGACCGAGATCACCGGCGTCGTCAGCTGCACGATGAAGGCGACGGTCGAGAGCAGGCCGAGGCGCAGGATCAGGGCGAGCCCGATGCCGATGCGCCGGCCGCGGGCGCGCTGGTGTTCGGGCAGCTTGTTCGTCAGGATCGAGATGAAGATCAGGTTGTCGATGCCGAGCACGACCTCCATCGCGATCAGTGCCCCGAGAGCCGCCCAGACGGTGGGGTCGGCGGCTAATGTCATCAGGGCGTCCATCGATGCTCCGGCATGGTCTTACCCGCGCGGTCCGGGATGGCGCGCGCTTCTGGGTCCTGCCGAAATGGGCGGCCTCTCTTGCGATGCAAGGCGGGCTGGCGAAAAAAAGCGACAAAAAAAGAGCCCCGAAGGGCTCTTTCATGTCGTCGTTCTGAAACTGGCGTTCAGGACACCGGCGTTCCGGCCGCGCCCTGCTGGGCCTGCATCTCCTCGACGCGCTGGCGATAGAGCGTCGCGAAATCGATCGGGTCGATATAGAGCGGCGGGAAGCCGCCATTGCGCACGGCGTCGGCGACGATCTGCCGGGCGAAGGGGAAGAGCAGCCGCGGGCAGTCGATCATGACCACCGCATGAAGCTGCTCCTGCGGCACGCCGACGATGCGGAACACGCCGGCATAGCTCAGCTCGAACGCGAACAGCGTGTCGTTGCCGACGGTCGCCTTGCCTTCCAGCGTCAGGATCGACTCGAACTCGGCCTCGCCGATCGCATTGGCGGTGACATTGACCTGAAGGCCGATCTGCGGGCCCTGCTGCTGCTGGCCCGAGAGCGAGCGCGGTGCGTTCGGATTCTCGAAGGAGAAGTCCTTGATGTACTGGACGAGCGTGTTGAGGCTCGGCCCCTGCTGGTTGGCGTCGCCCGCGCCATTGCCGTTTTCGTTGGCCATCGGTCCCATCGTCTTCCGGCGGCTCTGACAGAAAACCCCGCTCTCTGGCGGAAACGGTCCGTCGCGCCGCAAGCGCCGGACTCGCGTCGGCTACCATGGCGGCCGTGCCGGCACAAGCAAAGGCTCGCCGAGAACGCTTGTCGCCCCGGGGGGTGGATGTTACGAGCCTCAGTCACCATATCCCGCCGGGAGATGGTGCTGTGGTCGCGCGCCCGTCATGCGATCGTATTCTTTGAGGTTCGGATCAGCCGTCGATGCAAAACTTCGATATGACGACACTGGTCTTCCTGGCCCTGGCGGTTTTCGTCGCCTGGAAGCTGCGTTCCGTGCTCGGTCAGAAGACCGGGCATGAAAAGCCGCCGGCCGATCCGTTCCAGCGCCGCGAGACGCCGCCGCTGCGGCCCGACCAGGCGTCCCCGGCCGAAGCGCGCCGCGACAATGTCATCCGCCTGCCCGGTGCGGCCAATGATCCCGCCGCCGCGGAGGTCGCGGATGCCGATCGCTGGAAGGACATCGCGCCCGCCGGTTCGCCGATCATCGCAGGTCTCGAGGAGATCGCGCGCCAGGAGCCCGGTTTCGATCCGCGCGGTTTCCTTGGCGGTGCCAAGGCCGCCTATGAGACGATCGTCACCGCTTTCGCCCGCGGCGATCGCAAGATGCTGAAGGGGCTGCTCGCCAAGGAGGTCTATGAAGGCTTCGAGCAGGCGATCAGCGAGCGCGAGAAGCGCGGCGAGAAGGCCGAATCGAATTTCGTCTCGATCGACAAGGCCGAGATCACCGCGGTCGACGTCAAGGGCAAGACCGGCCAGGTCACCATCGCCTTCGTCTCGCAGCTGATCAGCGTCGTCCGCGATGCGCAGGGCAATGTCGTCGACGGCAGCGCCGACAGCGTCTCCGAGGTCAACGACGTCTGGACCTTCTCGCGTCAGCTCGGCAGCCGCGATCCGAACTGGCTGCTGGTCGCGACCGAATCGGCCGCGTGATCCGTGCCGCCGGTCTCGTTCTGGGGCTCTGGGCCGCAGGCGTATCGGCAGTGACGGCCAGCGCCCCACCCGCTCCTGCCGGCGCACGCATCTCGCCCGTGACGACAGGCGAGATCGCCGGCTGGACGCAGGACGACCACCGGATCGTGCTGCGTCTTTTCGCACAGGGCTGCGAGACCGATCCGCCGCTGCGCCAGGGTATCAAGCCGCCGCCCGGTCTGCCGGCGCTCTGCACCGAGGCCGCTGCCCTGTTGAAGGCGGGCGAGCCGGATCGGGTCACTGCCCGAAAGTTCTTCGAGGACCGGTTCTCGTTCTGGCGGGTCCGCCCCGCCGAGACACCGCGCGGCTTCATGACCGGCTATTTCGAGCCGGAATTCGAGGGCTCGCTGACGCAAAGCGCCGCCTTCCCGACACCGCTCTATGGCCGCCCCGTCGACCTCGTCACCAAGATGCCGGGGGATGACTGGCCCGGCTTCGACCCCGCTTTGTCCTCGGCCCGCCGCGGCGAGCGCGGCCTTGAGCCCTTCCCGGACCGTGCTGCTATCGATGACGGCGCACTCGACGGTCAGGGCCTCGAAATCCTCTGGATGCGCGATCCGGTCGACCGTTTCGTGCTGCAGGTCCAGGGTTCGGGGCGGATTCGCCTGCCGGACGGCAGGGTCACGCGGCTGGTCTATGCCGGACGCAATGGCCACCCCTACACCTCGCTCGGCCGCGAGCTCAGCCGCCGCGAGAATATTCCGCCGGCAGAGATGACCATGGACCGGCTGGTCGCGCGGCTGAAGGCCGATGCCGGTTTCGCGCGCGAGCTGATCCGCCTGAACCGCTCCTTCGTCTTCTACGCAAGGCGCGACGACCTGCCGCCGGAGGCGGGGCCGATCGGCGCCGCCGGCCTGCCGCTGACGCCGTTGCGCAGCATCGCGGTCGATCGCAGTGTCTGGCCCTATGGCATGCCGGCCTGGATCGCCGGCGAGATCCCGGACGGGACGGGGGGGTCGGAAGCGCTGTCGCGGCTCGTTCTGGCGCAGGATACCGGCTCAGCGATCCTCGGTCCCGCCCGGATCGACCTTTTCGTCGGCTCCGGCCCGCAAGCCGGCCATCGCGCCGGCCTGATCCGCCACCCCTTCGACCTGATCGTGCTCTGGCCGCGCGGGCGGGAGCGCTGAGGCGATGCCCCGCCGCCGTGGCAAATTGTTGTCCGAGGCCGAGATCGCGCTCTGGCGCCAGGTCGCGCGCACGGTGACGCCGCTCGCCGGCCGCAAGCCGGTTGAAGCGGAGCCGGAACCCGAGCTCCCGGTGCTCCAGCCCGAGCCGCCGCGGCAGGCGCCGGCCATGGCCGCGCCGAAGACGATTGCGGCAAAACCGGCGCCGCCGCCGCTCGCACCGCTGGAAAGACGGCTGCGCACCCAGCTGCGCCGCGGCCAGCAAGGCGTCGAGGCTGCGATCGATCTTCACGGCATGCGTCAGGACGAAGCCCATGCGGCCCTGCGTGGCTTTCTCCGGGTCCAGCAGATGCGCGGGGCCAAGCTCGTCCTGGTGGTGACCGGCAAGGGCGGCGCCGGCGATTTCGGCTTCGGCTCAGAACGCGGCGTCCTGCGCCGCAATGTGCCACACTGGCTCAGCCTCGCCGATCTGCGGCCGCTGGTGCTCGGCTTCGACGAGGCCGAGCAGCGCCATGGCGGTTCGGGTGCGCTCTATATCCGTCTGCGCCGGGCCCGCGGGCCGCAGCCATGACGCCCTATGGCCGCCGCGTCCGCGAATTGCGCGCCGCCCGCGGCGTCACCCTCGCCCAGATGGCGCAGGCGCTCGGCGTCACCCCGGCCTATCTCTCGGCGCTTGAGCACGGCAAGCGCGGCCAGCCGACCTTCACCCTGATTCAGGGCGCGATCCACGTCCTCGGCATCATCTGGGACGAGGCAGACGAGCTGATCCGCCTCGCCGATCTCTCGCATCCGCGCGTCACCGTCGACACCGCCGGGCTGGAACCGGAAGCGACGCTGTTCGCCAACCGGCTCGCCCGTGAGATCGAATGGCTCGGTCCGTCCGATCTCGCCGCGCTGTCATCGATCCTCGACAGCGCCGCCCGCCGCCGCGGCGGCGCTTGACCGAACCTGCGCCCGATGCGACACGCCCGCAAATCCCTCAACCTCCGGAAAGCCTCATGACCTCCAAGCGCTACGACGTGCTCGCTCTCGGCAATGCCATTGTCGACGTCATCGCCACGGCCGAGGAGGATTTCCTCGCCAGTCACGGGCTGGTGAAGGGTTCGATGGCCCTGATCGACGAGGCGCGGGCGGAGTCGCTCTATGCCGCGATGGGCCCGGGCAAGGTCATCTCAGGCGGTTCGGCGGCCAACACCATCGCCGGCCTCGCCTCCTTCGGTGGCAACGGCGCCTTCATCGGCAAGGTCAAGGCAGACGAGCTCGGCAAGCTCTACCGGCACGATCTGACCTCGCTCGGCGTCGCCTTCGACACGCCGGCGGCGGCGGACGGGCCGGCGACGGCGCGCTCCTTCATCATCGTCACGCCCGATGGCGAGCGCACCATGAACACCTATCTCGGCGCCTGCCAGGGCCTCTCCCCGGCCGATGTCGACGCTGCCGCGATCGAAAACGCCGACATCGTGTATCTCGAAGGCTATCTCTGGGATCCGCCGGCCGCCAAGGACGCCTTCCGCAAGGCGTCCGAGATCGCCCACAAGGCCGGTGGCCGCGTCGCGATCACGCTCTCCGATTCCTTCTGCGTCGATCGCTATCGGGACGAGTTCATCGGCCTCGTCCGCAATGGCATGGTCGATCTCGTCTTCGCCAATGAGCATGAACTGAAGAGCCTCTACGAAACCTCCGATTTCGACACGGCGCTTGCCGGCCTGCGCGCCGAGAACGTGCTCGCCGTCGTCACCCGTTCGGAGAACGGCGCGCTTGCCGTGACGCCGGACGGCGTCGTCGCCGAGCCGGTCTTCCCGATCGAGCGGCTGGTCGATGCGACCGGTGCCGGCGATCTCTTCGCCGCCGGCTTCCTCTTCGGCCTGACCTCGGGCCGCGAGACCCGCGACTGCCTGCGCCTCGGCGCCCTCGCCGCGGCCGAGATCATCAGCCATGTCGGGGCAAGGCCGGATGTCGGCCTGAAGACGCTCGCCGGCAATAACGGCCTGCTCTGAAGAGGTTCGTCCGGCACGCCCGCCGGACCTGCGACGGCAAGAAGAAAGCCCGGGCCGCAAGGCCCGGGCTTTCTCGTTTCAGAAGCTGCTGCCGCTCAGGCGGCGCGCTGCAATCCGAGTGCGCCCCAGATCGTGCTCAGGGCCTGGACCAGCCCTTCGATATCCTCGTCCGAATGCAGCGGCGTCGGCGTGATCCGCAGCCGCTCGGTGCCGCGCGGCACGGTCGGGTAGTTGATCGGCTGGACATAGAGCGAGAAGCGCGCCAGCAGCTCGTCGCTGATCTGCTTGCAGCGCGCGGCATCGCCGACCATCACCGGCACGATATGGCTGGGATTGGGCAGATGCGGGATGCCGGCCTCGTCGAGGCGCCGGCGCAAGGTGGCTACTCGGTCCTGCTGGCCCTCGCGCTCGGCCGAGCTCGCCTTGAGATGGCGGATGGCGGCGAGCGCCCCGGCGGCGAGTGCCGGCGGCAGCGAGCTCGAGAAGATGAAGCCGGAGGCGAAGCTGCGGATATAGTCGCAGAGCGCGGCCGAGCCGGTGATGTAGCCGCCCATCACGCCGAAGGACTTGGCCAGCGTGCCCTCGATCAGGTCGAGTCGGTGAGTCAGGCCATCGCGCTCGCTGACGCCGCCGCCGCGCGGCCCGTAGAGCCCGACGGCGTGGACCTCGTCGATATAGGTCATCGCCCCGAATTCCTCGGCAATGTCGCAGAATTCGGCGATCGGGGCGATGTCGCCATCCATCGAGTAGACCGATTCGAAGGCGATCAGCTTCGGCCGGGCCGGATCCATCGCCTGCAGCTTGCGGCGCAGGTCGGCGGGATCGTTATGGGCGAAGATCGCCTTGTCGGCGCGCGAATGGCGGATGCCCTCGATCATCGAGGCGTGGTTCAGCGCATCGGTCAGCACGATGCAGCCGGGAATGCGCGAGGCCAGCGTCGAGAGCGAGGCCCAGTTCGACATGTAGCCGGAATTGAACAGCAGCGCCGATTCCTTGCCGTGCAGATCGGCAAGCTCGCGCTCGAGCAGGACATGGTAGTGATTGGTACCGGCGATGTTGCGCGTGCCGCCGGCGCCGGCGCCGCAGCCGTCGATCGCCTCATGCATGGCCGCGATCACCACCGGGTGCTGGCCCATGCCGAGATAGTCGTTCGAGCACCAGACGGTGACCTCGCGCGGCGTGCCCTCGCCATGATAGATCGCGCGCGGAAACCTGCCGGCGCAGCGCTCCAGATCGGCGAAAACGCGGTAGCGGCCTTCCTTGCGGAGCTGGCTCAACTCCTCGCGGAAAAAGCTCTCGAAATCCATCGCAACCTCCTGCGCCGCCTTCATTGTGCATTGCGCGCCGCAGGTAAAGGCGCAGCAATGTCGCGGGTTGGGCCGGCAAAGCGCTTGCAGGCGCCGATAACCGGCCGCAACCAGCTTCCCATTTCCTGCGATCCGGTTCTAGATCGGGATCTGCTGAAACGGGGACTGGCCATGGCCGTAACGATCGATGGACGCACGCTGAAGGGCAGGCAGGTGCTGCGCGTGGCGCGGCCGGGTGCCTCCGGCCGCTATGAGAAGGCGAGCCTCGCCCCTGCCGCCCGCGCCGCCATCGCCGCGACGCGGGCGCATATCGACGCGAACTTCATGAACGACGAGGCGCCGTTCATGTACTCCTTCAACACCGGCGTCGGCCTGTTCAAGGACCAGCGCGTGCTGATGGCGGAGATGACCGAATATCAGCGCAAGAGCGTCTACGCCCATGCCACGGGCGTCGGCGAGCCCTTCGCCGAGGATGTCACCCGCGCCACCATGCTGCTGCGCGCCAATGCCTTCGCCTCGAACTATTCCGGCCCGCAGGTCGAACTGGTCGAGCGCCTGCTCGCTTGCCTGAATGCCGGGGTCCACCCGGTCATCCCGCAGAAGGGCTCGGTCGGCGCTTCCGGCGATCTTGCCCCGCTCGCCCATATGGCCGCCGCGGTCTGTGGCTTCGCGGAGGCCGAAGCGGTCTACAAGGGCAGGCGCATGCCGGCGCGCGAAGCGCTGGCCAAGGCCGGCCTCGCGCCCGATTTCCCGCTCGGCGCCAAGGATGCCTCGGCCCTGATCAATGGCTCGACGGTCTCGCTCGCGCTGGGCGTGCTCGCCACCGAGGATGCCAAGCACCTGATCAAGGCCGCCGATATCGGGCTTGCGCTCTCGCTCGAGGCGATGCGCGGCGAGCTCGCCGCCTTCGATCCGCGCGTCCATGCCGCGCGCCCGCATCCCGGCCAGGCGCTGGTCGCCCGCAACATCCTGAAGTTGACGCAGGGCTCGCAGCGCTGCTCGGCCGCGGCGCGCGAGACGATCTATCCCGATGAGATCGGCCGTACGCCCGGTAAGCCGCCGGCGCCGCGCGTGCAGGACGTCTACTCGCTGCGCTGCGCCCCGCAGGTCCACGGACCGGCCCGCGAGGCGCTCGACTATGTCTCCCGCATCATTGCGACCGAGACCAATTCGGCCACCGACAACCCGCTGATCTTCCCCGATGGCGGCGGCTACCAGGTGATCTCCGGCGGCCATTTCCACGGTCAGTACGTGGCGCAGGCCATGGACCTGCTGGCGATCGCGATGACCGATCTCGGCTCGATCTGCGAGCGCCGCCTCGCCAGGCTGATCGACCCGACGCTGAGCTACGGCCTGCCGCGCAATCTGCTTGCCGGCAAGCGCGGCCTGAATACCGGCTTCGCCACCGTGCAGTGCTCGCTCTCGGCGCTGGTGATGGAGAACCGCACCCTGTCTTCGCCGGGCTCGGTCGATTCGATTCCCGGCAAGTCCAATGCCGAGGACCATGTCTCGAACTCGACCTGGTGCGGCCGCAAGGCCCGCACCGTGGTCGAGAATGTCGAGATGATCATCGCTGGCGAGATCCTGATGGCCTGTCAGGCGCTGTCGCTGATCGCCGAGGCTGCCAAGGCCCATCCGCTCGGCAAGGGCACGCAGGCGGCGCTGGACGCGGTCCGCGAGACGATTCCCCCGGCGCTCGACGGCGACCGCTGGTACGCCGCCGAGATGAACCAGGCGACGGCGCTGGTCCGCTCCGGCGCGATCGTCGAGGCGGTCGAGGCGGCGGTCGGGGCGCTGGAGTAGCGTCGAAGCTTCGCCTCTTTCGTCATGGTCGGGCTTGTCCCGACCATCCACGTCTTCACTTCAACGGCTGTGTCCGGTGTTCAAGACGTGGATGCTCGCCACAAGGGCGAGCATGACGGCGTTGGCTATCAAACGCTGCTCAGTACAACGTCGCCCTGACCCGCTCCGGCAGCGCCTTGTCATAGGCCTCGCCATCGAAGGTCTCGACCGCCGGCGCCCGCGCCGTGATCTCACGCAGGATCGTGCCGGCGCTCGGCAGGCTGCGCTTGTCGACCTGAGCCGCGGGATTCCAGAGATCGGCCCGGACCACGGCGCGCGAGCACTGGAAGTAGACCGACTCCACCGAGACGACCATCACGCAGGCGGGTAGCTTGCCGGCCATGTCGAAGCGCGCGCAGAGCGCGGGATCGCTCGAAAGCACCGCAGTGCCGTTGACGCGCAGGGTTTCGCCGTAGCCGGGGACCAGAAAGAGCATTCCGATTCGATTGTCGAACAGGATATTCTTGAGCGAATCCAGGCGGTTATTACCTCTTCGGTCGGGAATCAGCAGCGTTTTGGCGTCGCTCACCGTGACAAAGCCCGGCTGATCGCCGCGCGGCGAGCAATCCAGCCCGTCCGGACCATTGGTCGCGAGCACGAAAAACGGCGAGGCGGCGATCAGCGCCGCATAGTTCGCATCGACATGGTCGATCTCCTTGAGGAGCGAGGCCGGTGCGACGGGGTTCGGATAGAGCGAGGCGAGCTGGTCCAGCGAGGTGATGCGATGGGCGGTCATGCCGGTCTCCGAGGCAGATAAGTCTAGACTATTTGAGTTCGCTGCGTCGCACCAGAGGGATCGCCAAAAGAAAACGCCCCCGCATCCTGCGATGCGGGGGCGTTCTGATTCACGTGAAACGCTTTGAGGGCGCTGCAGGCCCTACTCGGCCTGCTGCTTCTCGCGGCTCTTCTCGGCGTCGCGGGCGGCCTTCAGCTTCTCGGTGATGTCCTCGCCGGTCTGCTGGTCGACGACCTTCATCGAGAGGCGGATCTTGCCGCGATCATCCTGGCCGAGGAACTTGACCTTGACCTTGTCGCCTTCCTTGACGACGTCCGAGACCTTCTGGACGCGCTGGGCGGCGAGCTCGGAGATATGGACGAGCCCGTCCTTGGCGCCGAAGAAGTTCACGAAGGCGCCGAACTCCATGATCTTCACGACGGTGCCGTCATAGATCATGCCCGGCTCCGCCTCGGAGACGATCGACTTGATCCACTTGATCGCCGCTTCGATCGACTTGCCGTCGGCCGAGGCGATCTTGATGGTGCCGTCGTCCTCGATGTTGACCTTGGCGCCGGTCTTCTCGACGATCTCGCGGATGACCTTGCCGCCGGAGCCGATGACTTCGCGGATCTTGTCGACCGGGATCTTCATCGTCTCGATGCGCGGCGCATACTCGCCGAGCTGGGTGCGCGAGGCCGAGAGGGCCTTGGCCATCTCGCCGAGGATGTGGTCGCGACCGCCCTTGGCCTGGCCGAGGGCGACCTTCATGATCTCCTCGGTGATGCCGGCGATCTTGATGTCCATCTGCAGCGAGGTGATGCCCTCGGCGGTGCCGGCGACCTTGAAGTCCATGTCGCCGAGATGGTCCTCGTCACCCAGAATGTCGGAGAGCACCGCGAAGCGCTCGCCTTCCAGGATCAGGCCCATGGCGATGCCCGCGACCGGCGCCTTCAGCGGCACGCCGGCATCCATCAGCGCCAGCGAGGTGCCGCAGACGGTGGCCATCGAGGAGGAACCGTTCGACTCGGTGATCTCCGAGACGACGCGGATCGTGTAGGGGAACTCCGCCTTGGCCGGCAGCATCGGGCGGATGGCGCGCCAGGCGAGCTTGCCATGGCCGATCTCGCGGCGGCCGGGCGAACCCATGCGGCCGGTCTCGCCGACCGAATAGGGCGGGAAGTTGTAGTGCAGCAGGAAGGTCTCCTTGTAGGTGCCTTCCAGCGAGTCGATGAACTGCTCGTCATCGCCCGTGCCGAGCGTGGTCACGACCAGCGCCTGGGTCTCGCCGCGGGTGAACAGCGAGGAGCCATGGGTGCGCGGCAGGACGCCGGCTTCCGCCACGATCTTGCGCACCGTCTTGACGTCGCGCCCGTCGATGCGGATGCCGTCGTCGAGGATGTTCCAGCGCACGATCTTGGCCTGGGCTTCCTTGAACTGGGCCCCGACCTTCTCCTTGCTGAAGGTCGAAACGCCGTCCGGCGCATCCGAGACCAGCGCGGCGACGACCTTGGCCTTGACGGCGTCGACCGCCGCATAGCGCTCGGCCTTGGCGGTGATCTTGTAGGCGGCGCGCAGCTCGGCCTCGCCGATCTTCATGATCGCGTCGAGCACGGCCTGGTCGTCCGGCGGGTTGAACTCGCGCGGCTCCTTGGCGGCCTTCTCGGCCAGGCGGATGATGGCGTCGATCACCGGCTGGAAGTGCTTGTGGCCGAACATCACGGCGCCGAGCATGATCTCCTCGGAGAGCTCCTTGGCCTCCGACTCGACCATCAGGACGGCGTCCTGGGTGCCGGCGACGACGAGATCGAGCGCCGATTCCTTCACTTCGTCGATCAGCGGGTTGAGCTTGTAGGCGCCGTCGACATAGCCGACGCGGGCGGCGCCGACCGGGCCCATGAAGGGCACGCCGGAGAGCGTCAGCGCGGCGGAGGCGGCGACCATGGCGACGATGTCGGGATCATTCTCGAGATCGTGCTGCAGCACGGTCACGATCACCTGGGTGTCGTTCTTGTAGCCTTCGGCGAAGAGCGGGCGGATCGGCCGGTCGATCAGGCGCGAGACCAGCGTCTCCTTCTCGGTCGGGCGTCCCTCGCGCTTGAAGTAGCCGCCGGGGATGCGGCCGGCCGCGAAGGTCTTCTCCTGGTAGTTCACCGTCAGCGGGAAGAAGTCGAAGCCCGGCTTCGGCTCCTTGGCCGAGACGATGGTGGCGAGCACCACGGTCTCGCCATAGGTGGCGAGCACGGCGCCGTCGGCCTGGCGGGCGATCTTGCCGGTTTCGAGCACGAGCTTGCGCCCGCCCCAGATCAGCTCTTCGGTTTGGATGTCGAACATGGATTTTCTTTCGGTCGGATGCGACCCGCCCGGCGCCCTTTGGCCCATGGGCAAGACGGCAAAACGCTCGGTCGTACATTGCAGCCGCGCCCGAGCGCTCGGCGATCCTGCCATGGGCGTCGGCGACGCCCGGTGGATCATGCGGAAAGCCGCCCCATGCGGCCGCCGCATTGAGAAGGGCAATGCCGCACCATTGCGGCGGCCCCCTTAGAAGAACCGCCCGGAGCGGCGAGGCACCGGGCGGGAACTCATTCGGCGATCAGCGGCGGATGCCGAGCTTCTCGATCAGCGAGCGATAGCGCGCTTCGCTCTTGCCCTTGAGATAGTCGAGCAGCGAACGACGCTGGGAGACCATCTTGAGCAGGCCGCGACGCGAATGGTTGTCCTTGTGATGGGACTTGAAGTGGCCGGTCAGATTGTTGATGCGCTCCGTCAGGATCGCGATCTGGACTTCCGGCGAGCCGGTGTCGTTCGGCTTGGTGGCATGTTCCTTCACGAGCGCGGTCTTGCGCTCAGCAGTGATCGACATCGTGCTTTCCTTCGGTTCGAATGTTGATCTGGCGGGCCTTAGCCGGGATGTCGTCCAGCAGGGTCCGAAGCCCGCATCGCCTCATCGCGGAGGGGATGCGCCGCCGGCAGCAGAGGCCGGTTGGCAGCGGCATATACACGAAAACGCCGGAAAGGCTAGCGGCACGCCGGAACCTTGGTCCGCGCCGTCGGTTGACCAGAGCGTATCAGTCACCAGCCCGGGGGGCGATATCATGCGCCAGCTGCCGAAGGACCGCCTCATCGCCGCGCTCGGCGCTCAGCTCCTGGCCGAGCGAGAGACCCGCGACGCCTTGCGCGAGGTCATCGCCAATGGCCAGCTCGACCGCGAAGTCCTGCTCGCCATCCTTGCCGACCCTGTGCCCGTCGTCACCAGCGACGAACTGGCACGCGCCGAGGCCTGGCTGCGCGAGCTGCCCCCCGCCCTGCCGTCGCGCCGGCCTGCCCTGAGGGCGGCCTGATGGCCCCGCGCCCGGCCTGGAAGGGCTATCTCAAGCTCTCGCTGGTCTCGTGCGCTGTCGAACTGACTTCGGCGACCGACCATGGCGAGAAGGTCTCCTTCCGCGTCATCAACCGCAAGACCGGCAACACTGTCCGCCGCCAATATATCGACAGCGTCAGCGGCAAGCCGGTCGATCCCGATGACGAGGTCAAGGGCTACGAGATCGGCAGCGACGAATACCTGCTCGTCGAGGAGGGCGAGATCGACGCGGTCCAGATCGAGAGTTCGCACACGCTCTCGATCGAGCAATTCGTCGACCGCGCCGCGATCCCGCAGATCTATTTCGACCAGCCCTATTATCTCAGCCCCTCCGACGAGGTCTCAGAAGAGGCCTTCGCGGTGATCCGCGAGGCGATGGCGAAGCAGAAGAAGGCCGGCATCGCCCGCATCGTGCTCTATCGCCGCGAGCGGCCGGTGATGATCGAGCCCTTCGACAAGGGGCTGCTGCTGACGACGCTGCGCTACGACAAGACCGTGCGCCAGCCGGACGGGGTCTTCGACGGGCTGCGCAAGGGCAAGCTCGATCCGGAACTCGTCGATCTCGCCACCCACATCATCGAGAAGAAGCAGGCGAAGTTCGATCCGACCGGCTTCGAGGATCGCTACGAGGAAGCGCTGCTCGCGCTGATCGAGGCCAAGCGCAAGGGCAAGAAGCCGCCAGTCGCGAAGCCGGCCGAGCGTCCCACCAATGTCGTCAACCTGTTCGAGGCGCTGAAGAAGAGCCTCGGTGAGGAGAAGGACTCGTTACGCGAGCCGCCGCGCAAGAGCTCTTCGCAGCGCAAGGCCTCGTCCGGGGCCGGCAAGCCGACGAAGAAACCGGCCGCTGCCAAGACCAGGAAGAGTGCCTGACCCGCGGCGGAGGGCGCCATGGCCAATCTCGACCTCTACCGTTCGAAACGCGACTTTTCACGGACGCGGGAGCCGAAAGGCACGGCGAAAGGCCGGAGCAGGGCGGAACAAGCCGGCGGCGCCTTCGTCGTCCACAAGCATGCTGCCCGCCGCCTGCACTACGATCTCCGGCTCGAGCATGGCGGCGTGCTCTGGTCCTGGGCGGTGACGCGCGGCCCGAGCCTCGACCCCGCCGAGAAGCGTCTCGCGGTCCATGTCGAGGATCACCCCCTCGAATATGGCGGCTTCGAGGGCACGATTCCCGAGGGCGAATACGGCGCCGGCTCGGTCATCATCTGGGACGAGGGCAAGTGGATCCCCGAGGGGAACCCCGCCCGCGGCATGGAGAAAGGCCATCTCGCCTTCACGCTCGAAGGCCACAAGCTCGGCGGCCGCTGGCATCTGGTGCGGCTGAAACCGCGCCGGGGCGAGAAGCGCGACAACTGGCTGCTGATCAAGGTCGACGACGATTTTGCCCGTGATGATGAGGATATCCTGGAGGCGGCGCCGGACTCGGTGGTTTCGGGCAAGAGCGTCGAAGAGGTTGGCGACGATCCCGCAGGCGACGTCTGGTCGACCGACGAGAAGCCTGCGAAAGGGCGCAATCCCAGGGAGGCCAAGGCAAAAGCCAAAGCGCCCGGAGCCAAGACCGTCCGCTCGGCGAAAGCCGAAAGCGAGCCGCTGCCGCGCTTCGTCGAGCCATGCCTCGCGACCCTGGAGGACAAGCCCCCAGCCGGCGAGCATTGGCTGCACGAGGTCAAGTTCGACGGTTACAGGCTGCAGGCGCGGATATCCGGGGGAAAGGTCAAGCTGCACACTCGTACCGGCCTCGACTGGAGCGATCGCTTCGGAGACCAGATTGCCGCTGCCTTCGCGGCACTTCCCTGCGACACTGCGCTGATCGACGGTGAAGTCGTGGCGCTGGGCAAGGACGGCATCTCCTCATTTTCAGCGTTGCAGGCGGCCCTGTCGGACGGCGAGGCCACAGACCTCGTTTTCTATGCCTTTGACCTGCTCCATCTCGACGGTGAGGATCTGCGGGTGGAACCGCTGCTCGCGCGCAAGGAAAGGCTGGAGGAGCTGCTGCAGGCTGCGAAACCCGACGCCGCCCTGCGCTTCAGCGAGCACTTCGTCGAGCCCGGCCAGACCATGCTGCGCCATGCCTGCCGCATGGGGCTGGAGGGCGTGATCTCGAAGCGGGTGGAGGCGCCGTATCGCAGTGGCCGGGGCCGCGACTGGATCAAGTCAAAATGCACGCAGCGCCAGGAATTCGTCATTGCCGGCTATGTCCCGTCCAAAGCGTCGCGCAACCAGCTCGGCTCGCTCGTCCTCGGCTATCATGAAGGCGGAGAACTGAAGCCGGCAGGCCGCGTCGGCACCGGCTTCACCCGCAAATCGGCCGCAAACCTGAAGCGGCGGCTCGACGCGATCGCCGCTGAAACCGCGCCTTTCGAGGGGGCGGCGGGGCGCGAGCGTGGTATCGTCTGGGTCAAGCCTGAACTCGTCGCCGAGATCGCCTTCGGCTCCTGGACGGCCTCGAAGACGCTGCGGCATTCGGCCTTCCTCGGCCTGCGCGAGGACAAGCCGGCTGATGAAGTGATCGAGGAGAAGCCGACCAAGGCTTCGGCGAACAGGGCGCGATCAGCGGCAAAGCTGGTGCCGCCGAGGGCACCCCGGCGGGAGACCACCGTGACGTTGAGCAACCCCGACAAGCCGCTCTGGCCCGATATCGGCTTCACCAAGCAGAACCTGCTCGACTACTACGCCAGTGTCTGGGAGCGCATGGCGCCCTTCGTCGTCGAACGACCCCTGAGTCTGCTGCGCGCGCCGGACGGGATCGGCGGCCAGGTCTTCTTCCAGAAGCATGCCGGCGCCGGGCTGCACAAATCCATCTCCCGGATGAAGGACAAGGATGGCGAGGAGCTGCTCTTCATCCGCGATTTCGATGGTCTTGCGGCGCTCGTTCAGCTCGGCACGGTCGAGATCCATCTCTGGGGCGCGAAGGTGGATGCCGTCGAAACCCCGGATCAGGTGATCTTCGACCTCGACCCGGACAAGAGCGTGCCGATGGAGCGGGTGCGCGCGGCGGCGCTGACGGTCCGCGCTCGCCTTGATGAGCTCGGTTTTGCGAGCTTCCTCAAGACCTCCGGCGGCAAGGGTTTCCATGTTGTGATGCCGCTGAAGCCCAAGGCCGGCTGGGACGAGATCAAGGCGTTCGCCCGTGATTTCGCCAAGGCGATGGAGCAGGCGCAGCCGAAGCTCTACACGGCGACCCTGTCGAAGCAGGCGCGCAAGGGTCGGATCTTCGTCGACTATCTCCGCAATGGCCGCGGTGCGACCGCGATCGCCCCCTTCTCGACCCGCGCCCGTCCCGGCGCGGCCGTCGCCATGCCGGTGGCCTGGGAGATGCTGGAAGAAGGCTTGGCGCCGGATGCCTTCAAGGCGCAGGAGATCATGGATAAGGACCTCCCGGCGGATGCCTGGGCCGAATTCTTTGCGCCGAAGCGGGCTCTCAAGGGCCGCTGATCAAGCGGCGACCTCGCCGCGGTCATAGCGCCGCTGGGCTTCCTCGACCTCGCCGATATGGGCCTCGGCCCATTGCGTCAGCGCCTGCACGGTGCTGGCGAGCGTCCGCCCGAGCGGCGTCAGCGCATATTCGACGGTGACCGGCACCGTCGCGAAGGCGCGCCGGCTGATCAGCCCGTCGCGTTCCAGGCTCTTCAGCGTCTGCGACAGCATTTTCTGTGAGATGCTGTCGATCCGCCGGCGCAGTTCGTTGAAGCGCAGCGTCTCCTGCTCGAGCAGGATCAGGATCAGAACCGCCCATTTGTCGCCGATCCGGTTGTGCACGGCGGTGAGAAAACCATCCAGTGAAGCGCCGGCGCTTGTGCGGGCGCGGGCGGTGTAAAAGTCGTCCACTGGATAGGCTGGCCCCTTT
>NZ_JBSHIO010000021.1:0-52064 GCF_053618995.1 Allobosea sp. NPDC055594 | reverse complement strand
GGAAACGACCCCGAAATCCTCGGATGCAGCGCCTCACAGGCGAAATCTCAGCGATGACCGTGCCGCAGCGCCCTGCCGCGAGAGCGGCTTAGTCCATTGGCGCGGCGAAGTCTCTGACATTAGTTTTTGGCCCTACCGCATCGCAAAAGCCGGCCACGCGACGTCGTCAGGTATCCCTGTTCTGGCTTGTTCGCGACGGCCACATCGGAGCGACGTCAGGCCAGGTTTCGTTCCAGCAGGCACTGCTTGATGAATTCGTGCGTGCCCTCGATGCTGGCGCGGGCCATCTGCGCGGCCTTCTCCTCGTCACGGTCGAGCAGCGCCTTCACGAGGTTTTCGTTCGCCCTGACCGAGTTCTCGCGCGCGGTCCGCGAGCGGTTATAGGCCAGGAAGCGATAGCGGAGCGCCTGCTTGTGAATGGTGCCTAGAAGTCGGATCAGCGGCCGGTTGTGCGAAGCGGCGAAGAGCTTCTGGCTCATCTCGACATTGACCCGGAAATGCTCGCGGACGTCGTCGCGGTCGAGCGCCTTGATGCAGGCCTGATGGGCGGCGCTGATCGCCTTGATCTCCTTGTTCGTCGCCGTCTGGGCAGCGAGTCGTGCGGCCATCGATTCGAGCGAGATCCGGCAGACATAGAGCTGATCCAGCTCGGCGACGGTGAGCGCCGAGACCCGAACGCCGCGCCGTGGCTCGCGCTCGACCAGGCCGTCGCGTTCGAGCAGTCGCAGGGCCTCGCGGACCGGTGAGCGGCTGACGCCCATCTTCTGGCAGATTTCCTCCTCGGTCAGCCTGGCGCCGTCCGGAAGCTCGCCATAGATGATCGCTTCCTCGATGATCGGCGCGACGCTTCGCGCGTAGATCTGCGGCACTTCCACCTGGACCGTCGGCAACTGGAAAGCGTCTGCGGGCATTGGCGGGTCAAAAGCTCGATCTGCGGGCGTTGGAAGGCGGATATATAGGCGGCGCTGTGACCCGCCAAGGGAAGGCGAAGGTCGGATCACTTCAGATCCGACCTCTCCGTTTCTAGCGCGGGCTGGCTCGCGGGAGGACGCGCCCGATCGGCTCGGCATATTGCGGCAGCTTTTCGATGCGCGGCGTGTGGAGTCCCTTGTCGATCAGCCCCTTCACATAGGCGGCGATCTCCTCGAGCGGCGCGAACCAGACCTCCCCCGTCTTCAGCTGAGCCTCCAGGAACTCGGCAAAGACGTGCCAGCGCGCCAAGCGGCCGGTGGCGAAGGGATGGATCACCGGAACCCAGAGCGCGCCATAGAGCTTGGCGATCTCGAATTCCTGCCGGAAGATCTCGAAACCGTGCCGCGGCGCCCGGATCGGCATCATGTAGTTGAGGTCCATCGACTGCACATATTGCGGCCAGTCATCCATCCCCCAATGGCTCGGCATTTCGATCAGTCGGCCGCCATTGGCGCGGCTTTCGATCACATAGGGAATGTCGTCGCCCATCAGCGAGGCGTCGTAGTGGAAGCCGCGCTCGAGCAGCAGATCGAGCGAATCCGCAGAGAAGTTGTAGAGCGGCGCGCGCCAGCCGCGCGGGCGCCGACCCGTCATCCGCAGATGCACCTCAAGCCCGGCGTCGAGCCAATGCGCCTCGTCGGCCCGTGTCTGCGCCACCGGGTTCTCGTGGATGTAGCTGTGATGGGCGATCTCGTTGCCGCCGGAGAGGATCGCCTCGACAGCTTCCGGGTATTGCTCCATGCACCAGGCCGGGATGAAGAAGGTCTGGCGCAGGCCGAGCCGGCGATAGGTCTCGACGATGCGCGGGATCGCCACCGTCGGCCCGTAGCGCAGCATCGAGATCGCCGAGACGCGGCGATGGCCGTCATTGGGATGGTCGACATGGATCAGGCTGTCGGCATCCATGTCGAAGGTCAGGCAGGCCGCGCATTTCGCGCCGTTCGGCCAGGGGATCGGGTTGCTGATCATCGCGCGGGCCTCGTCATGTCATCGCCGCTCCGCCATTCACCGACAGGCAATGCCCGGTCATGAAGCTCGCGCCGGGCCCGCAGAGGAAGACCACCGCGGCGGCGATCTCCTCCGGCTGGCCGAGGCGGGCGAGTGGGTGGGCGAGCTCCAGCGCCTGCTGTTCAGGTGTCATCTGGTCGAAGCCGAGCAGTGGTGTGTCGGTCGGGCCGGGGGCGACGGCATTGACCAGGAGGCCCGGGGCGAGCTCCCTGGCCCAGGACCGGGTCAGGCCGATGACCGCTGCCTTGGTCGCGACATAGACCGAGGCGTTCTGCCGGCCGAGCGTCGCGAGTTCGGAGGATAGGTTGACGATCCGCCCACCTGTCCCGAGCCACTTCAGCGCCTCTCGCGTCACCAGAATGAGGCCGCGGAGATTGACCGAGAGATGCAGGTCGATATCGGCCGCAGAGACTGCGGCCAGCGGGGCTTCGCGCATGATGCCGGCAGCGTTGACGAGGATGTCGATTCCGCCCAGCCGCTCGGCCGCGTGCGCCGTGCCGGCGATGATCTCCTCCTCGTTGCGCAGATCCGCCCGCTCGATCGCAAAGGGCAGGTCGCCGGGCGCGGCCCGGTCGAGGCCGACGACGTTCGCACCGGCGGCCTGCAGCGCCTGCGCCGAGGCGCGGCCTATACCGCTCGCCGCGCCCGTTACCAAAGCCCGCTTGCCGGAAAGCTCCCGGCTCATCGCCCGCCCCCGTCGCGGGCGTGCAGGATACGGCCGATGAAGTTCATCAGGATCTGGGCGGCCAGGATCGCGGTGCTGCCGGTATGGTCGTAGTCGGGCGCAACCTCGACGAGGTCGACGCCCACGACGGTGCCGCGCCTGGCGAGGCCAGCGAGCAGTTCGAGCACTTCGTAATACTGGAAGCCGCCATGCGAGGGCGTGCCGGTGCCGGGTGCGATCGAAGGGTCGAAGCCGTCGATATCGATGGTGACGTAGTAGCGTTTGCCGGCCGGGATGCGCGCGAGTACGCCCTCGATGCCGAGCTTGCGTAGCTGCCGTACCGAGAGGATGTCGGAGCCCATCCGGCGGGCATCGTCATAGCCTTCCTTGGCGGTCGACGAGACGTTGCGGATGCCGATCTGGGTCAGGCCGGTGACATAGGGTTTCTCGGCGGCGCGCCGCATCGGGTTGCCATGGCCGTAGCGAACGCCATGACGTTCGTCGACGAAGTCGAGATGCGCATCGATCTGGACGAGATGAAGGTCGCCATAGCCTTCGAAGGCGTTGATGCAGGGGATGTTGATCGAATGATCGCCGCCGAGCACGACCGGCAGCGCACCGGCTTCGAGGCATTTGCGGACGCCGTACTCGATGTTGGCATGGCTGTTCAGCGTATCGGTGTGAATGATGTCGGCGTCGCCGAGATCGACCAGCTTCAGGCCCGCCGGCAGGTAGACGACATCGTCCTCATGGTCGTAGGCGCCGCCATGGCCGAAGGCGAACAGCGTCGATGCCTCGCGGATCGAGCGTGGCCCCAGGCGGGCGCCGGCGCGCCACTGCGTACCGAAATCGAAGGGCGCGCCAAGCACGGCGACATCGGCGTCGATGCTGTTCCAGTCGGCGTGATAGGGCCATTTGCCGAAGGTGCAGATGCCGACGAAGGGCAGGTTCAGGCGACCGGTCTCGTAGCTGTTGCGCGGCGTGGCGTTCGCGTCGCTGCTCATCGTCATCGTCCTCCAGGCGGGCCGTTCGAGCGGGGTGTTCTGATCGGGTTCAGCACATGACCTCTCCGCGATCGACCATCAGGGCCTGGCCGGTCATGTTGCGGGCCGCTCGCGAGGCCAGGAACAGATAAGTCTCGGCGACATCATCCGGCTCCATCAGCCCCGGCAGGACCTGCTTGGCGACGATCTCGGCGAGCAGCTCGTCTTGCGGACGCCCGCTCTCCTGCGACATGCGGGCAAGCGAGCGCATCGCGGCACCGGTCCGGACCCAGCCGGGGCAGACGGCGTTCACCCGGATGCGGCGCGGCGCCAGCTCCTTAGCGAGGGTGCGGGTCAGGCCGATGCAGGCGTGCTTCGACGCGACATAGGCCGAAAATCCCGCCTCGGCTGTTCTGCCCCAGATCGAGGCGGTGTTGACGATCGCCCCGCCATTCGCTCCGAACAGTGGCAGGCAGGCCTGTGTCGCAGCGAAGGTGCCGCAGATATTGATGTCGACAATGCGCTGGAAGGCGCCGGAGACCTCCTGCTCGACCGGGGTCAAGAGCTCGAGACCGGCATTGTTGATCAGCACGTCGAGGCCGGCGAGCCCGCTCAGGGCCTGCGTGAGCTGTACCCGGTCCGTGATGTCGGCGACGGCGCTGCGTACCTCCGAGCCGGTTGCGGCCGCAAGACGGCCGGCCGCTTCATGGACCGCGCCGTCCTCGGCCAGCACAGTGACCGCTGCGCCGGATCGCGCAAATGCCTCGGCAATCGCATAGCCGATGCCGCGGCTCGCCCCGGTTACGAGAACGCTCCGCCTTGAGAAATCGAAGCGGCATTCGGGCAGGTCCAGGGGCGGGAGCGTGGCCTGTGGCATGGTCGCCGCTCACTCGCTCAGAACGAACTGGGGGGCAGTTCGGCCTTGCGGGAGAGCGTCCAGCGTCTTGCCGGGGACTGCAGCGAGCAGCGCCTTCACATAAGGGTGCGCGTCGTCCTCGAACAGCGACTCGACGCCGCCGGCATGGCAGATTTCGCCCTTCAGCATCACGACGGCCCGGTCGGCGATCTGCCGGACGACGCCCAGGTCGTGGGTGATGAAGAGAAAGGCCAGGCCGCGCTCGGCCTGTAGCCTGCGGCAGAGATCGAGGATCGTGCCCTGCACGGACACATCGAGCGCCGAGACGGCTTCGTCGCAGACGATCAGGTCCGGCTCGGTGGCGAGCGCCCGAGCGATCGCCACCCGCTGCTTCTGTCCGCCGCTCAGTTCGTGCGGATAGCGCTCGAAAAAGGCGTGGGGCAGGTCGACGCTGGTGAGCAACTCGCGCGCCAGAGCGCCGGCCTCGGCCGTGGATCGCGCCCGCCCATGGATCAGCAGCGGCCGGCAGAGCGTCTCGCCCACCGTGCGGCGACCATTGAGCGATCCATCCGGGTTCTGGAAGACGATCTGCAGCCGCCGCCGCAGGGACAGTGGTCGGTCGTGGACACCTTTGGGACAGGGCGCGCCATCGAAGACGATGGCGCCGCCATCAGGCTTTTCCAGCCCGAGCACGCATTTGGCGACCGTGCTCTTGCCCGAGCCGCTCTCGCCGATCAAAGCGACGCATTCACCACGGCGGATGTCGAAGGAGACATCCTTGCAGGCGACGGTGGCGTTGCCGCGGCTGCGATAGACCCGTTGCAACTCGCGAATGTCGAGGATCGCTGTTGCTGCCGGGCGTTCGGTCGGTGCCGGTGGCAGATAGCGTCGTTCGGAAGGCGGTTCGATCAGGATCTCGGCGCCCCCGGCTTCCGCTTCGGCGCGGATCGGCTCGAAGCTGTGGCGCCGGTAGAGATCGGGGATCGCGGCGACGAGGCGCTGCGTATAGGGCTCGCGCGGTTGCCGGAGCACGGCCGCGGCGTCGCCTTCCTCGACCATGCGCCCGCGATACAGGACGAGCACGCGATCGCAAATGTCGGCGACGACGCCGAGGTCATGGCTGACATAGAGGATCGCCACCCCCGTCTTGGCCCGCAGATCGCGCACCAGATCGAGGATCACCGCCTGGGTGGTGACGTCGAGCCCGGTGGTCGGCTCGTCCATGATCAGCAATTCGGGCTCGAGGGCGAACGCCATGGCGATCACCGCCCGCTGAAGCTGTCCGCCGGAAAGCTGGTGGGGATAGCGCTCGTAGATCCGCTCGGGATCGGGCAGATGCACCTGCTTCAACCAGTCCAGGGCACGCTCCCTGGCGGCGGTGCGCGCCAGGCTGAAATGGTGGCGCAGCCCTTCTGCGATCTGCTCGCCGACGGTATAGGCCGGGTTCAGGGCCGTCTGCGGCTCCTGATAGACCATGCCGATCCGCCGCCCGCGCAGGCGGGCCCATTCGACCGGGGAGAGGGAGAGCAGGTCCTCGCCACGGAAGCGCAGCCCGCCGGTCGCTTTGCCGGCACTGCCGAGATGACCGAGCACGGCGTAGCCGAGGCTGCTCTTGCCCGAGCCGGATTCGCCGACCAGGCCGAGGATTTCGCCGGCCCGCAGGGTCAGCGACAGCTCCTGCACCGCTTTGATCCGGAGGGCGCCGAGATCGTAGGTGATGTTCAGCTGGTCGATGCTCAGCACGGTTTCAGTCGTTGCGGGCTCAGACATGGGACACCGCCCGGCGCATGCGCAGCCCGATCCATTCCTGCAGGAAATCACCGACCAGATTGACGCTGACGACGGAGAGCACGATCGCCCCGGCCGGACCGAACAGCATCCACGGCGCGGCGGTGACATAGGACGCGGCTTCCGAGATCATCAGACCCCAATCGGGCGTCGGCGGCTGCAGGCCGATGCCGAGATAGCCGAGCGCGCTGATGATCAGGATGGCGTAAGAGAAGCGAAGACAGGCCTCGACCAGCAGGTTCGGCCAGATGTTCGGCAGGATCTCGCGAAAGATCACTGAAACCTGGC
This sequence comes from Allobosea sp. NPDC055594, assembly GCF_053618995.1. Taxonomy (NCBI): domain Bacteria; kingdom Pseudomonadati; phylum Pseudomonadota; class Alphaproteobacteria; order Hyphomicrobiales; family Alloboseaceae; genus Allobosea; species Allobosea sp. NPDC055594. The sequence goes on along the minus strand of NZ_JBSHIO010000021.1, from coordinate 45,505 downwards.
TCTCGCCGATCACGCTCGCGGCGGAAACGAACTCCAAGTTTACGACGTTGAGCACGACGCTGCGAGTGATGCGGGCGGCGCGCGGGGCGAAGATCAGGATGATCGCCATCAGGATCGCCGCCGGCCCGCTGCCGACTGCGACCATCACGAGCATGGCGAGGATCAACGAGGGCAGGGCCATGACGGCGTCGCCCAGCCGCATCAGCAGTTCGTCGAGCAGGCCGCCTTTGTAGCCCGCCACCATGCCGATCAGGGCGCCGATACCGACGCCGAGCACGGTCGCTGCGGCGGCCAGCGACAGTGTCGAGCGGCCGCCGATCAGGGTCCGGGCGAGGATGTCACGGCCGAGCTGGTCGGTGCCGAGCCAGTGTTCGGCGGTCGGGGGCGACAGGATCGCGTCGATCGCCATCGCCTCGCCGTCGATGCCGAGCACGGTTGGGGCCAGGAAGACGACGGCGCCCAGGATGGCGATCAGGCTGCCGCCGATGAGCAGGCCGAGATCCGTTCCGTGCAGGAGGGATGGGCGCCTGGTCATCGCGCCGTCCGCAGCCTGGGATTGAGGATGAGATAGGCCATGTCGGTCAGGAAGCTCGCGATGATGTAGACTGCCGCCATGGTCAGCGTGCAGGCCTGGATCAACGGGATGTCGCGGTTCTGGACGGCGAAGATCGTCAGGCGGCCGAGGCCAGGATAGGAAAACACCAGCTCGACCACGACGACGCCGCCGATCAGATAGCCGACATTGATGCCGAGCACGGTGAGCGTCGGCAGCAGCGCGTTGCGCAGCGCATGCTTGAACACCACCGTTCGCCGCGGCATCCCCTTCAGCACGGCTGTGCGGACATAGGGAGCCGCCAGAGCCTCGATCATCGAGACCCGTGCGGTGCGCATGACATGCGCCAGCATGATGAAGGTCAGGCTCAGTACAGGCAGGATCATGTGGGCGAGCCAGCGGCCGATGCCGTCGCTCGGCGACGCATAGCCCGAGACCGGCAGGATGCCGGCGAAGGCCAGGATAAGCACGCTGCCGGTAACGAATTCCGGCATCGAGATGCCGACCAGCGACAGGCTCGACAGCAGCCGGTCGGTGGGCCGGCCGCGCTTCAGCGCCGCCAATGTGCCGAGCCCGACGCCGATCACGAAGACGAGCGCCAGCGACATCGCCGCGAGCGTCAGCGACAGCTTCAGCCGCTCGAGCAGGATCGGCCCGATCGGCAGGTTCATGCGTGGGGATTCCCCAAAATCGCCCCGCAGGATGCCACCAGCCCAGCTGAAGAACTGGACGATGGCCGGCCGGTCGAGCCCGAGCTTGGTCTGCAGCGCCTCGATCGCTTCCTGGGAGGCAAACTGGCCGAGGATCAGGTGCGCGACATTGCCCGGCATGAGCTGGGTTGCCGCAAAGACCAGCACGGAGGTGAAGACCAGCGTTGCGAGCGCCCAGAGGACGCGCGTTGCGGCCATGTGCAGGAACACATGGCCGCCGGGGGAGCGGGCGCCCGAAGCGGCCATGGTCAGGACAGCCGGGCTTCGCGGAAGTCGACCCATTTCAGCGGGCTGACCGGCAGATTCTGGACGGTCTTGGCGCGCGCCGTGGCGTAGTTGGCGAAATAGGGGATGACGGCCGGGCCGTCGAAGGCCAGAATCTCCTGGACCTTTGCATACTTGGCCTTGCGCGACTCCATATCGAGATCGCTTCGTGCCGCGTCGAGAAGCTTGTCGAGCTCAGGGTTCGAGTAGTTGTACTCGTTCCACGAGCCGGAGCTGTGGAAATAAGGATAGAGCTGCTCGTCGGTGGTCGGCCGGCCGACCCAGTTGCTGACGAAGAAGGTTTCCTTCTTCCAGACCTCGGCGTTGAAGCGATCCCACGGCACCTGCTGGATCTCGACCTTGATGCCGATCGCTTCCAGCATCGGCTTGATCACCTGCGCGGTCTCGATGCAGCCGGAGCGCTCATTGGAGGCGAAGAGCCGCACCTGAAAGCCGGCTTCGTGTCCGGCCTCCTTCATCAAGGCCTTGGCCTTGGCGACGTCATAGGCCGGTGCCTTGGCGTCCGAGCGCATGGCGCTCGACGGCGGCACGGGCGTGTCCTGTGCCACGACCCCGCGGCCCTGCAGCACGAAGCGCATCACCGCCTCGCGGTTGATCGCATGCTTCACGGCGCGGCGTACCCGCGAGTCGTTGAAGGGCGGGCGATCGCTGCGCATCACGATCGGCTGGAAGGAGGTGCTCGGGATCTCGGTGAGCTGAACGTTAGGCAGCTTGCCCACCACCGGAATCAGGCTGCTCGGCACGTCCCACATCATCTGGGTCTCGCCCGAAGACAGGGCAGACTGCTCGGCCGCCTGGGCCGGATAGCTGACGAGCCAGACCTCGTTGAGCTTCGGCAGGCCTTCCATCCAGTATTCTTCGTTCCGGACCAGCTTGAGATGCTGGCCGGGCACCCATTCCTTGTACTTGAACGGACCGGAGCCGACCGGCTTCTGGTTCAGGTTCTCACTGGCGTCCCTCGGGACGATGCGTGAGAAAGTTCCGGTCATGATCGCCGGGAAGTCGGCGAACGGTCCTTCGAGCACGAATTTGACGGTCGAGGCATCCTCCGCCGTCACGTCCTTGATCGGACCGATGGCGCGCCGCCCCGGCGAGCCTGCCTTGGGGTCGAGCACGCGCTTGATGCTGAACACCACATCCTCGGCGTCGAGAGCACGGCCATGATGGAAGCGCACGCCCGAGCGCAGCTTGAAGATCCAGGTCTTCCCGCCGTCAGGGCTCTCCCAGGAACTGGCGACGCCCGGGATCGGTTTCAGGTTCTCGTCGAGGCGCGTCAGGTTGTCATAGATGGTCTGCGTCGCGACATACTCGTCGCTCGATACGGTGAAGGCGGGGTCGAGGCGCACCAGCGCCGAACGGAAGCTGACCTTGAGAATGCCGGAGCTCTGAGCCGAGGCTCCGAGGATCGGAAGGCCGCCGAGCGCGGCTGCTGCGCCGCCGCCGAACAGGGCGAGAAAGTCCTTTCGCGTGATCATTGCCGTCCCCTTCTGTTTTTTATGACAGTTTGAGTTCGATGCGCCCGGCCGCTCCCTCGGTTGGACGCGGCGGTACCCAGTTCGCCGACAGGCCCTCCAGATAGGCTTCCGCCATGGCCGGATAGGCCGCGGAATACCAAAGCTGGCCGAGGTCCAGCGCGTCGAGATCGGCCCAGGCCTGATCCTGCGGTGTGTCGATGATCTCGATGACGGCGCTGTCGGGGCTGCTGCTGGCCTTGTGGTTCCAGACGAAGCGGGCCGGCAGATCGTGCTCGCGGATGAAGCTTTCGATGCTGGGGGCGATGCCATTCTCGGCGTGCTCTTTCGCCAGGAGCCTCCCGCGCTCGGAGCCCCAGGCTCGCAGCGCCTCGATGATGACTTCGCGTCCGGCCTCGCCATGGCGTTCGATGATGGCGCGCGCATGCACGTAGAAGCGCCCTCCGACGAGGCGGTTGCTGCGCTTGAGCGAAAGCCATGCCGCCTCGACCGGCGAATAGGCCTCATAGTCCCGCGCCAGTCGCCGGCCGAGCTCCGTGGGATCCGTCTCGGGCAGAGCGGCCGCATTGGGCGGCATGATCCACTGGAAATGGCAGTGGTCGTCGCCTTTCATCAGATTCTGCGGAATGACCACGTTCCCGTCCGGGTGGTAGGCCGCCGCACAAGCCTGGTGGAACTCGTCGCAGTACATGTGGCCCCACTGGAAGAATTCGGCGTCCTGCCAGGCTTCGGCAGCGGGGCAGTAGTGCACGTCGAAGCGGGTGTCGTAAGGCAGGTAAGTGCCACCTTCCTCCATCGCATCCTTGACGATGTAGGTGCTGGCATTGTCCCAGCAGCCGATCAGGTTTTTCATGTTGATCTCGAGGCCCATCGCCTGGTGGGCCTGGCGCATCTCGGTGCCGCGCCAGAGGCCGTAGGCCCTCAGGCCGAGCCGGATCGTCATCTCGCCTTCCCGGCCGAAGCGGGTGATCGTGGCCTTGGCGAGGTGCATGTACATCCGCGCGCTGACCTTGAGCAGGCGCTTCATGGCGGCGACGAGGTCGTCGGTATCCACCTCGTTCGGCATCGTGATCGACATGCTTCCGATCTCCAATCGCTCGTCATTCTTGGATACAGGATACTTTTAAACTGTGTCAATTAGTCAATCGCATTTTTAGAATCCCGTATACAGGATACCAGCAATAAGGTAGATGGTTTTTGTCGCGCCGGCTCCCGATCCAGGCCTTGCGGCGGCCGCCATCCCCGGAGCCGGCGATCTAGCGCGGTTTCCGGCGAGAGCTTGCCGTCGCCAGCCACAGCAAGAAACGGCCCAGCCCGCAAGACGAGGAACGGCGAAGCAAGGAGACCGTGATGACGGCACCGCAGAATAACGATGTCTTCCTGGAGATCGCCCGGCTAGGCGCGAGGAACGACGTTCTGGTCGAGTTCGACGAGAAGACCCAGTTCCCGCGCCTCAGGCGGCTCTACCGAAGCTATACCCGGGTCGACCTCGCCCACGCCGTGATGCTGGTGGAGACCGGCATCCTGTCACGCGAGCGGGGCGCCAGGCTGCTCTCCGGTCTGCGGGCGATCCATGCCATGAGCGTCGACGAGTTCCCGTGGCTCGACAACTCGAATTCCTTTCTCGTCCATGTCGAGCACTGGCTCGGCCACGAGGTCGGCGAGGACATAGCCGGCTTCCTGCAGACCGGGCGCAGCCGGAACGACCAGGACGCAGCTGCCGAGCGGCTGTTCCAGCGCGAACTGATCCTGGACCTGGCGGAGCCGCTGCTCGGCCTGGTCTCGTCGATCATCGGCCAGGCCGAAAGCCATGCCGACACGCTCATGCCGGGCTATACCCATCTCCAGCATGCCCAGCCCTGGACCTTCGGGCATTATCTGCTCCGGCATGCCTCGATCCTCGCTCGTGACCTCCAGCGCCTGCGCGACGTCTATCCGCGCGTCAACCTGTCGGCGCTGGGTGGCGCCGCCAATGCCGGCACCTCCTGGCCGATCGACCGCCGCCGCACCGCCGAGCTGCTGGGCCATGGCGGTATCGTGGTCAACTCCTGCGACGCCGGCGAGTTCGCCCGCGACCATATCGAGGAGGTGACGGCAGCGCTTTCGATCCTGGCGGCCAATCTCGGCCGCCTCGCCACCGACCTCTATCTCTGGAGTTCGTTCGAGTTCGGCTATGTCGAAGTCGCCGACGGACTCGCCGGCACCAGCTCGATCATGCCGCAGAAGAAGAATCCGCACGCGCTCGAACGCGTCAAATCGGTCGGTGGTCAGGCTGCGGGCTGGCTCGCGACGGTCATGGCCTGCCAGCGCCCGGCCTTCTCCACGGATCTCGACTTCACCTTCGCCGACGACGTCTTCGGTCGCTTCGCCGAGGTGACCTACGGCTCGATCCGCCTCATGGACGAGGTCGTCCGCACCATCACCGTCCATAAGGAGCGCATGGCGGTAAATTCCGACGCCTACTGGAGCACCACCAGCCATCTGGCCGATGAGCTGGTTCGCCGCCACGACATCAGCTTCCGCAGCGCTCACAACATCGTCGCGGTCTTTGTTCGACAGGCGCTGGAGCTCCGGCAGACGCCGCATACGGTCGAGGCGCGGCTCCTGGCTGCGGCCGGGCGCGAGGTTGCCGGCGTCGAGATCGACCTCGACGATGCCGCGCTGCGTCGCATGCTCGACGGTCGCAATTTTATCGAGACGCGGGCCTCCGAGGGCTCGGTGTCGCCCGTCGAGGTCAGGCGCCACGCCGCCGGCCTGCGCAAGGAGGTCGCGACGCAGCAGGCCGCCTTCGCCGAATGGCGCGTGGCCGCCGACAATGCGATCGGCGCGTTGCTCGCCCGCGCCGGCGAGCTCAGCCCGGCCTGAACCAAGTCTCCGAACCGGAGGCGCGTCATGCGCCTTCGGATTCCGGGCCGGCTCGCCCCCGGCCGCCGGCGGGATCCCAGGACGCAAACAGATGACGAAGCCGATCGCCTCCCCGACGCGCGCCATGGCCCTTGCCGGCTTCTGCTCCGGCTATGCCGCGACCGACCTGCCAGCCGGCTTCGCCGAGAAAGCCAAGGCCCATATCACCGATACGCTGGCCTGTGGCGTCGCTGGCGCCTGCTCGGCCGAGGCACAGGCCGTGCTGACAATGCAAAAAGCCCTAGGGGAGGAAGGGGCAGTACCGGTCTGGGGCACGCCTGTCAGCCTGTCCGCGCGCTCTGCCGCCTTTTGCAACGGCGTTGCCAGCCACGCCTTCGAGCTCGACGACACCATGGGCTGTGACCATTCCGGGGCAGTCGTGCTGCCGGCTGCGCTCGCCGCTTTGTCGCAAGCTACGCACCCGGTCGCTGGCGCTGATTTCATCGCGGCGGTGGTGCTCGGCTACGAGGTGGCCAAGCGCGTCATGGAAGCGCTTGGGGGCTACTGGCCGCACAACGAGACGGGCTGGCATTCGACGGCAACCTGCGGCACTTTTGGCGCTGCGATCGCAGCCAGCCGGATCCTGCGGCTGACACAGAACGAGACCGCCTCGGCGCTCGGCCATGCCGCCAGCTTCAGCGGCGGGCTGTGGGCCTTCATCCATGATGCCAGCCAGACCAAGCGCATTCATGCCGGCCGCGCCGCGGAAGGTGGCCTGACTGCGGCATTGCTGGCGCAGGCTGGCGTCAGCGGACCACAATACGTTTTCGAGGAGGTCTGGGGTTCCTTTCTCAAGGCCTTCGCACCCGGCGCATACGATACCAGCCGGCTTCTGCGCGGTCTCGGCGAGGAGTGGGAGTTCGCCTACGCTGCGATCAAGCCTTACGCGTCCTGTCGCGGTACGCATTCGACGATGGACGCGATCGCCGCGCTCATGCGCGAACATGCCATTCAACCCGCGGATATCGTTTCGGTCGAGGTCTCGCTGCCTGCCGGTCTCCATGAGATGTGCGGCGGGCGTGATGTCTCCAATCTCGCCTCCGCCCAGATGAGCCTGCCCTTTGCCGTCGCCTCCTTCCTGGAGCGCGGCGAGCTCGGGATCACGGCATTTTCGGAAAGAAACCGCGCAGCCGAGGCGGTTCATGAGCGGATGAAACTGATGCATCTGCGGGTCGACACTGCGCTCGCCAGCCTGTCCGAGCCGATTGTGACGCTGCATTCCTGCTCGGGTGAAAGCTTCACGCTGAGCGTCGATCCGCCACTCGGCTCCCCAGAGAACCCGCTCACGCCCGACCAGCTCCGCTCCAAGGCGGCTGGGCTCTTGAGCATGACGCTGGATGATGACGACGCACAACGTCTGCTCGGTCGACTGGCCGAGCTGGAGGTCTGGAGCGATGCCAGAGAACTCCCGGGTTTGTTGACAGCGAAGCGGCCGGCGCCCCAGTTTCGGTAGATCAAACGCACAAATTGGCATCTTGAAGCGGAAGGTGGCAGCGTGCGTAAGACCTCACTGCACACCGAAATGTCCGCTCTCCGGCATCCATCTTTTGTCCGGACGTAGCGCATGGCACACAAGGCCCAATGATCGGCGTGCTTCTTGTTATCGAACAATTTCGCTAGCGGTCGGAAATGCGCACACCCGCGAAGCGCCGGCAGCCAGGGCGACGGCGACCATCAGAAGAAACGCCGCAGCGAGAATCGGTATCTGCGGCGAGATCAGGTGCAGCGCCACCCGGGCAAGCGGACCGGTCGCCAGATCCATTCCCTGGCCGCTCACATTGAAACCCGCAGCCTTCCCTTGGGCATTCGGTCCCACCGCAGGCTGAGCGAAGCCAGGCTGCCGGGCGGCATCAGCCCTAGGGTCCCTGCGGTCGTCCTTGTTCGGGATAACCGGGCGCATGCCTCTTCCGATGAGGTTTTCGCGGACCGCATCGCTGTCATAGGCCTTGTCGGCCAGAGGCTCGCCCGCTGGTGGTGCGGCGTCGAGCATGACGGGCAGCATCTTGATGTCTGCGGCCTGTCCGGGTGTGAGCGCCAGAACGAGAGGACGCCCTTTGCCGTCGCTCAGGGCATGAGTGTCAGGGCGGCGTAGATGCTCTGCCAGATGCCCTTCCGGGACCAGCGGTTGAAGCGATTGTAGACCGTCGTGTAGGGGCCGTACTCCGCCGGGCAGCCGCACCAGCGGCAGCCGCGCCGAAGCACATGGACGATCCCGCTCAGGATGCGCCGGTCGTTGACCCGAGGCGGGCTGCCATAATGCGGCAGCAGCGGCTCGATCTTCGACCATTGCTAGTCATTCACCCAGAACAGGCGGCTCATGGAACTTCCCTTTCCCATGAGCCACCTGAATCACAAGATGCTCGTTGAGTTTAGAACCTAGTGCTCGGCCACGACTTGCGCGACGAACCCGGGACCGTTGTCTGAGCGAATGTGCTTCGGCACGCTGCGCAGAATGACCACCAATATCGACGCGCTGGTCGATGCCAAGAGCGGCCTGACCCGCCTGAAGCTGACCAAAGGCGAGGTCCATGACGGGCGCCTGGTTGCCAACACGGCATGTTCTCTTGCCGAGCGCGAGCAAATGAAGCACAAGCAAGGCCTGAGACTGCATTGAGAGGCTGGTGAACGTAAAATGTATGCTTATCTGCTATTCTCGATTAAGAACCCTGCATACCTGCCCAACATTCGATCGTTCATTGCTACAGCGTCTTCGCTTCTGCTCCCCGGCTACAGCTCATCGCCGACGGTTGTTCAGCCCTCCGAAAAATTCCTGCTCTGTTACTGGCACACGGCGTACGCCCCACTCGTAAGTGAGGTGAACCCTGGCCATATGTCAGGCGAGAAGGGGACATTCCTCTGCTCAAACTACGCCGGGCGCGGGCTTCTCACCCTCACAGGCGGGATCAAGCATATCTCACGCATCGACGGCGGAAGACTCGCTTTCGACCGGAGCCCCGGCGGAGTGGCATCCTGGGCGTGGATAGCTCCGGATGCCGACACAGCCATGGCGTGGAGCACGATCCCGCCGGCGATTACAACATTCATCGCCAAGAACCGGGACGGCTTCTGTGTCGCCGGGAACCGGCCGCGCCTCACTCACGCCGCCTCGATCCTATCGAAGGGCTACCGGCCTTCTCTAGACTATCTCCCGAAATACCTGACATCTGGCTTCGCGCTGGATGGGCAAACGTCCTACGCGAACACGATTGCCATCCCCTCCGGCAATAGCGCCACATTGAGAGACGGTGGCTACAGGATCACCGAACACCCGACGCCCAAGATCGACCCAATCCCGCAGGACCGGCCGCTCGACGAAAAAGCCGAAGCTCTGGCCGCCCTGCTTCGTGAAGCTTGCTGGCCTGCGACCAGGACACAAGCCGGGATTTTCATGTCCGGCGGGAAAGACAGCCGCACGATGACGGCAGCCCTCCTTGGTGAAGGCGTCAAGAATGCACTGGCCTTCAATTTCGGCAACGATACCACCGGCGAGGGCCAGATAGCGCGAGAAGTGTCCAGCGCCGCAGGGTACGGTTTCGAATTCCGCCCCCAGCCCATCGTTACAGACCCTCTCAACGGCCTCGCCCTGGCACTCCAAAACTCGGACGGCTTGGGAAGCGGGTTCGCGCACCAGTACAACTACAGATATGATCTCGCCTTTGCGTCTGGACGCTCGTCCTTCCACGGCCATGGGCATCTGCTTCGCGGCGGGTCTGCGCGAACGATGAAACGCGATCCCGCCTTTATGGCCGCAGCGAACCGAAGCTGGATTGTGTCCGCCTATGTGACTGAGACTGCATCCGAATCCACCGAAAGGGCTTTCGCTACTTACATGCGCGATCGGTTTCCCTCGCTTGCGAAGGAGCCGCTGGACGCCCTATTCTACCCCAATCGGGATTATCGCTTAGGACTGTTCAGCGCGACCAGTTCACTTGATCTGACGGCGCAGACTTTGATGTGCTACCCGTTGCTCGACGAGCGCGTGGCGCAGTTTGCAGGGGCGCTACACGCCTTTGACCGGATTTCAGAGCGGGTCGTCTTCGGCGCGATCAAGAAGCTGGCGCCACTTCTGGCGAATATTCCGTTGTTCGGAGAGATTTGGCGCTTCGACCGCGATCCTGACCGCACGGATTTTCCTGACAGCAATCATAATTTCCAAGACGGCCATGAAGCCCGCAAACCGCGGCAGGCTGACAAATTCACCAACCTGACCGCCCCCCAGAACTCCCTGCTGCTGGATGCCGACCAGGTCGGAGCCGCGCGCCGCAAACGCGAAAGCGCCCAATTCATCCTGGACAGTTCCGTCTGGCGGGACATCATGCCATCCATCACCCCGGATATCCATGCAGAGCTTTGGCTGCGAGCACTGGGGCGACCGAGCGACCATTCTAGCAAGCACCCCAATGAACGTTTTGCGATCAACCAGTTCATGGACCGAGTGGCGGTCGCGGCCGCAATCTATGAGGTCAGATGGTAGTTTCTCGTCGTTCCTTTCTCGCAGGCGCCGGCAGCCTTGCGCTAAGCCATAGAGCCTTTGCCGCGCCGTTGAATGTCCGGGATTTCGGCATTCGTGGCGATGGATTAACTGATGAAACAGACGGCTGGCGGGCGCTCGCCCGCCATGTTCGTCAATCTCCCGGCGCGGCCGTGCGGGGCAACAGGGGCGATGTCTACCGCCTTGATGGCGACACCACAGTCGAGCTTCCAGACGCGTGCCGACTGGAACTGGACGGGGCCCGCTTTCTTCGCCTCAAGCCCCTCCCACGAGGGCGCTACCTGATCACCTTCGGCACCGATGCATCGGTCGACGTGCTCGACATCGAGGTCGGAGACGGAGCGGATTTCAACCGTTTGGTTCGGTTCTATGACCGCGCGCAAGTTGAGTTTATCGACATTCAGGCAACCCGGCGCATAAAAAACAAGGCCTCCGACCTCGATGCCGCTGTGCTCTTCGTCGGCAACCAGAACCGGTCAACTCCTGCCGATGATCGCGCCGGCCAATTCCGTCTGGGCAGGATCCACTCGAACAACATCGACGCCGTAGTCCTGTTCACGCAGTTTTCGGTGACCGCGGGGCAACCCAACCCCCTGCGGGACATTTCAGTTGGAACATGTCGCTTCCAAAAGGCCGTCCTCGGTCTCTACCTGCGCAACGTCCAGTCAGGAACCATCGAAGACGTCCAGCAGGACGGCTTCGCAGACGGAGCCAAGCCGGCCGAGGTCGGCGGCAATGCCGTGCTTTGCAACGGCGCCAAGGATATCATCTTCCGCCGGATAGAGGCGAACGACACGCCTTCGCATGGGATGCGTATCGGCGGCCCCGTCAAGAACACATTCGAGCTGGACTCGGGGAACATCACCGTCGAGCATTTCATTTCGCGACGTTCGCGCCGATCCGGCTTCAAGTGCAAGCCTGGCCTCGACGGCTCTCGCGCGCGAAACATCACGTTGAAGCACGCGGAGATCCACGACTGCCATTTCGGCAACGCACCGAGCACGAACGAGCAAGGCGTGCTGCTGGAATGCACCGATGATTTCGAAGGTGGCCATATTTCCGTAGGCGTCAGAGAATCACGCGACGGCACGTCCAGCCATGACGCTGTGCATCTCTCGAATGTAACCAGAGCTTCCTTCGGGTGCTTGGATTCCGATCGCCCGGCCCGGCACCACCTCTGGCTCAACAGCACTCCACAAGCCAATTTCTCCCGCGGCCCTCTGCATGACATTCGTTTCGATGTGATCAATGGCAGAGGCGCCGGCGGCGCGAACATTGGCATTGATGGTTACGATCAGGAGGTCTCGGATATCAGCGTTGCGACGGCGCGTTTCCAAGGCGGGAAACGTCCGATAGACGTTCGCAGCGGAAGGCTCGCCGGCCCGATTCGAATAGGGCACGCCAGCGCAGGAGGCCGACCGACCTGCGGGCCGAGCGTCGATGGACGTCTTGTTTCGGTCGATGCCACCACCTGTTAGAGGTTGGCCCAACCGAGAGCATGGCTGGCTGCCGTGCTCATCTCGTCGGGCGAGACGCCATTGGAGCCCCCGACGATGAATCGTCCAAGGCTCTAGCCAAGTTCGGGCAGGTCTCTCCTCAGCCAGGCCAGCCGATTGATGGCGCGTGCCGCGAATTCCTGGGCGAGCATCATCGCAGCCTCATCGCGAGCCCGGTCGGCCGCCTCGAGATAGCGATCGAGCAGGAACTCGGCGATGGCGAGCGGGGCGTCGAGTTTCGGTGGGACCGGCCCGATGGGAATGGCGACCGCGCCCTCCTCGAGTTGCTGGGCCTGACGGCGGGCCTCGGCGGCGAACCGCAGCAGGGTGTCGCGAGACGGATCGGCGCTCTGCGCCGCCGCGTCCAGCACATCGGCCAGACGCCGCTCGAGCGCCGCGGCGGTGGGGGGCGTTTCGCTCTCGCCCTGCGCTTGATGCCGCTCGCGATGAAACGCCTTCCGCCGCTCCCGGCGCAGCAGCGCGACGTGGCCGAGCTCCTCATGCGCCAGAGCCTCCGCCGCGGTCCGGATATCGGCGGAGGAGGCGTGGGCCGCGACATAGCTCCAGAAGGCAAAGGCACGTTCTTCGTTCCGTACCGCCATCGATAGGGTCCGATAGACGCTGAGCAGGCGAGGATCGGCCGTCGCGGCGCCCTCATCATCGAATGTCTCGGGAGCCGTCCAGCGGATCATGGCCGGGTCGGGCGGCCGGCCATGAGCCAGCCGGGACCAGTCGCTGACGCTGTCCAGATGCCCGCGCTCATCGGCGGCGAGCTTCTCGAAGGCTTCCGCGAGCGCGATTTCTCCGTCCGATCGCATCCGCGCGCCGATCGCGGCATAGCGGCTTTCCGCCTCCTGCTCCATGGCGAAGGCGATGGCGAAGAGCTCCGCAAGCGATGTCACCGGAGCCGAAGGCTCCGCTTTCAAGAGCGACATGGGTTCCCCCTGTAGCGCTGCCAACCCGTTTCCGCAGCATCGGCGATCTCAGATGAAGTTTGTTTGCGTTGGATCAAAGTGCCGCTCCGGCCGGAACTCCATAACGACCTCGGGCCGATCTCCGGTTTCGGATCGGTCCGGCCCTTGCTGTCGAAGGCTGAGCCAGAACGCCTGCCCCTGCTGGCCGCCGCGCTCAGCGAATTTCCGAAACCGGACGGTGTCAGGTGTCAAAGCGCGTACATTGCATGGCCGACAGGTCGCAAGCTCACGGCTTCGGACGGGTCGCGCGCATTCTGGCCGGGCTCGGCGCGGCGCTCTGGCTGCTGTTCAGCGTTCAAGCGGCGCTCGCGGCAGGGCGCATTCAGGAATTCCTGCCGCAGGCGAAGCCGGCCGAGTTCTTCGCGACGGCCGATCGCTTCGGCCCGGCCCAAGGCGAGTCGGCGATCGTGCCGGCCTATCAGGGAGACCGGCTGCTCGGCTATGTCTACCTGAACTCCGACTTCACCAATGCGACGGGCTATTCCGGCAAGCCGATCAACATGCTGGTCGGCATCGACCCGCTCGGCGTCGTCACCGGCATCAAGCTGGTCGAGCACAAGGAGCCGATCGTTCTGGTCGGCATCCCGGAGCGCCGCATCGTCGAGGCCGTCAACACGCTGATCGGCAAGGAGATGAGGCCGGTCGCTGCCGGCCAGGAGCGGCCGCCCCAGGTCGACATCGTCAGCGGCGCGACAGTGACCGTCCTGGTGATGGGCGACAGCGTCGTGCGCTCGGCGGTGAAGCTGATCCGCAGTGGCCGCCTCGCCGGAGGGGGGCCAGTGGCCGCGGCGCCGAGCGCGGCCACGCTGATGCGCACGCTCGCTCCCGACAGCGGTGAGGTCCGCGACTGGCAGAGCCTGCTCGGCGACGGTTCGATCCGCCGGCTCTCGCTCTCGGTCGGCGAAGTCAACGAGGCCTTCCTCCGGGCCGGCAATCGGGCGGCCGCCGAGAATGCGGAATCCGACGACCCGGCTGACAGTTTCATCGATCTCTATATCGCGCCCGTCAGTGTGCCCGTCATCGGCCGGAGCCTGCTCGGAGCCGAAGCCTATGAGCGGCTGAAGGCCCGGCTCAAGCCCGGTCAGCAGGCGATCATCGTCGCCGGCGAAGGCGCCTACTCCTTCAAGGGCTCCGGCTATGTCCGCGGCGGCATCTTCGACCGGATCGAGCTGCTGCAGGACGGCCAGGGCGTTCGCTTCCGCGACCGCAACCATATGCGCATCGGCGCCTTGCTCGCGGATGGTGCACCGGAACTGCCCGAGATCGCGCTCTTCGTCATGCCAGACGAGTTCAAGCTCGATCCGGCCGAGCCCTGGCAGTTGCAATTGCTGGCGCAGCGCAGTGTCGGCGCCCGCGAAAAGGCCTTCCTCGCCTTCGAACTCGCCTATCAACTGCCGGAGGCCTATCTCCGCGTCGAGCAGGTCCCGGCTCCGGTGGCGGCAGCCGGCGCGCCTGCGCCAGTGCCAGCGCCGCAGGCTGGCACGCCGGCCGCTGCATCGCCGGCGCCGTCGACCGATATGGCCCAGGGCGCCGGCGGCGTCGACGAGCCGCTCTGGCTGGCGATCTGGCGGATGAACACGGTCGCGGTGGTGATCACGGCCATCGCGCTGCTCGTCCTCACCGGCATCTTCTTCTTCCAGAACCTGCTGGTCAGCCGGCCCGTGCTGTTCGGCTGGATCCGCCGCGCCTACCTGCTCTTCAGCCTGGTCTGGCTCGGCTGGTATGCCAATGCCCAGCTCTCGGTCGTCAACGTCCTAACCTTCATCCACTCGCTGATGACCGATTTCAGCTGGGAATTCTTCCTAGCGGCACCGTTGATCTTCATCCTCTGGGCAGCGATCGCCGCCGGGCTGCTGTTCTGGGGCCGGGGACCGTTCTGCGGCTGGCTCTGCCCGTTCGGCGCATTGCAGGAACTCCTGAACAACCTCGCGCAATGGCTCAAAATCCCGCAGGTCAAGATCCCCTGGGGTCTGCATGAGCGGCTGTGGCCGCTCAAGTACATCATCTTCCTGAGCCTGTTCGGCCTGTCGCTCTACTCGGTCGCACTGGCCGAGACCTTTGCCGAGGTCGAGCCGTTCAAGACCGCGATCATCCTGAAATTCGTCCGCGACTGGCCCTTCGTGATCTATGCGCTGACGCTGCTGGCGGCCGGCTTGTTCATCGAGCGCTTCTTCTGCCGCTATCTCTGCCCCCTTGGTGCCGCACTCGCGATCCCTGGACGGCTGCGCACCTTCGAATGGCTGAAGCGCTGGCCGGAATGCGGCTCGCCCTGCCAGCGCTGCGCCAAGGAATGTCCGGTGCAGTCGATCCATCCCGAAGGGCACATCAACGTCAATGAATGCATCTACTGCATGCATTGCCAGGAACTCTATCACGACGACCACCGCTGCCCGCACATGATCCAGGTCCGCCTGAAGCGCGAGAAGCGCGAGGCGCTGACCTCGCCCTCGATGCGGGCGCCCCAGAGCAACGGCCCGACCAGGACACTCTTCACCCACAAGGGCAACCCGGTCGCCGAACCGAATGCGGCCAGTGCTGCCGACCCCTCCGCATGAGCAAAGCAAGGAGACTGTGATGTCGACCGAAGACAGGAAAAAGGGCGGGCTGAACCGGCGCGACATGCTCGGGACCACGGCGGCGGTCGCGGTGGCCGGCGCAGCGGGCACGGCCGGAGGCGTCGGGCTCTCCCGCATGGGAGCGGTTTCGACGGCCGAAGCGCAGACGCGGCCGCAGCAGGGCGCGGCCCGGCCCGCAACTGCGAGCAAATACGAGGTCAAGCCGGGCGAACTCGACGAATACTATGTGTTCTTCTCGAGCGGCCAGACCGGCGAGGTCCGCATCGTCGGCTGCCCCTCGATGCGCGAACTGATGCGCATCCCGGTCTTCAACCGCGACAGCGCCACCGGCTGGGGCCAGACCAATGAGAGCCTGCGGGTGCTGACCGAGGGGCTCACCCCCGAAAGCCGCGCGTTCCTGAAGGACAAGGGCGGCACCTATCTCAACGGCGACCTGCACCACCCGCACCCGTCCTTCACCGACGGCACCTATGACGGGCGCTATCTCTTCGCCAACGACAAGGCGAACACCCGCGTCTGCCGTATCCGGCTCGACGTGATGAAGTGCGACAAAATCCTCGAGCTGCCGAACCAGTACACGGTGCACGGCCTGCGCGTGCAGAAATACCCCCGGACGGGCTACGTCTTCTGCAATGGCGAGGATCGCGTACCCGTGCCGAATGACGGGCGGGACCTGAACAACCCGAAGAAATACGTGTCGATCTTCAGCGCTGTCGACGGTGACACCATGAAGGTCGCCTGGCAGCTCAAGGTCGACGGAAATCTCGACAATGTCGACTGCGACTACCAGGGCAAATACGCCTGGGCGACCTGCTACAATTCGGAAGAGGGTGTGACGCTCGCCGAGATGATGGCGAAGGAGCAGGACTGGGTCATCGTCTTCAACCTCAAGCGCATCGAGGAGGCGGTGAAGAAGGGCGAGTTCGAGATCATCGGCGGCGTGCCGGTGCTCGACGGCCGCTCGGGCTCGAAATTCACCCGCTACATCCCGGTGCCGAACAGCCCGCACGGCATCAACACCGCCCCTGACGGCATCCACTTCGTCGCCAATGGCAAGCTCTCGCCGACCGTGACCGTGTTCGACGCGCGCCGGCTCGATGATCTGTTCGACGACAAGATCAAGCCGCGTGACGTCGTGGTGGCGGAGCCGGAGCTCGGCCTCGGCCCGTTGCACACTGCCTATGACGGCAAGGGCAACGCCTACACCACGCTCTTCCTCGACAGCCAGGTGGTCAAGTGGAACATCGACCTCGCCAAGCGGGCCTTCAAGGGCGAGAAGGTCAACCCGGTCATCCAGAAGCTGGACGTGCACTACCAGCCCGGCCACAACCACACGACCATGGGCCAGACCAAGGAAGCCGACGGCAAATGGCTGATCTCGCTGAATAAATTCTCCAAGGACCGCTTCCTCAACGTCGGCCCGCTCAAGCCCGAGAACGATCAGCTGATCGACATCTCCGGGGACCGGATGGTGCTCGTGCACGACGGCCCGAGCTTCGCCGAGCCCCATGACGCGACCCTGGTGCACCGCTCCAAGATCAACCCGCTGCATGTCTGGAAGCGCGACGACCCGTTCTTTGCCGATGCGGTCAAACAGGCGAAGGCCGACGACGTCAATCTCGAGCAGGACTCCAAGGTCGTTCGCGACGGCAACAAGGTGCGCGTCTACATGACCTCGGCAGCGCCGGCCTTCGGGCTGGACGAATTCTCGGTCAAGCAGGGCGACGAGGTCACGGTCTTCGTCACCAATATCGACGAGGTCGAGGACCTGACGCACGGGTTCTGTATCACCAATTACGGCCTCAACATGGAGGTTGCGCCGCAGGCCACTGCCTCGGTGACCTTCGTCGCCTCGAAGCCGGGCGTCTACTGGTACTACTGCTCCTGGTTCTGCCATGCCATGCACATGGAGATGAAGGGGCGCATGCTGGTCGAGCCGCAGGGCGCCTGAGACGATGGCCCTGCATCGCACAGCGATGAGCCTTTGGCTGGCGGCGGCTACCGCCGCCAGCTTCGTCCATCCGGTCCGGGCCGGGCCGGCTCTGGTCGAGCCCGGCGGTGAACCGCTTCAGGCCGTCATCGACCGGGCGGCCGAGGGCGATGTCGTCCTGCTCGCTCCCGGCGAGCATCGCGGCCCGGTCAGGCTGGCGCGTCGGCTCACGCTCCTGGGGCAGGAAGGAGCAGTTCTCGCCGGCAGCGGCCAGGGCAGCGTCGTAACCGTTTCGGCTCCCGGCGCCGCGGTGCGCGGCCTCACCATCCGCGGCTCCGGCCGCGATGCCGAGCGCATGGATGCCGGCGTCTTCGTCGAGAAGACGGCCAGCGGTGCGCTGGTCGAAGGCAACCGGATCGAGGGCAATCTCTACGGCATCTATCTGCATGGCGCCGAGAATGCGATCGCGCGCCGCAACGAGATCGTCGGCATCGCCGAAGGACGGGTGAACGAGGCCGGAAACGGCATCTCGGTCTGGAATGCGCCGGGCGCCAAGGTGCTCGACAACGACGTCCGCTTCGGGCGCGACGGCATCTTCGTCGTCACCAGCAAGAATAACGTCTTCAGCGGCAACCGTTTCAGGGATCTGCGCTTCGCGATCCACTACATGTACACCAATGACAGCGAGATCTCGGACAACCGCTCGCTCGGCAATTCCGTCGGCTTCGCCATCATGTTCTCGCACCGGCTGACGGTGCGCGGCAACGTCTCGGACGGCGACCGGGACCACGGCTTCCTGTTCAACTACGCCAACCAGTCGCGGATCACGGGCAACGCCGTGCTCGGCCGCCTGCAACCGGCCGAACGCTGGCTCGGTGCCGGCATGCGCAGCAAGGACACGCAGGAGCACGGGCTGCCGGCGACGGAGCCCGAAGCCGCGACCGGAACCGGTGCCCGCCCGGCACCGACGAAATGCGTCTTCATCTACAACGCCAACCAGAACCGTTTCCGCGACAACTGGTTCGAAGGCTGCGAGATCGGCATCCACTTCACCGCCGGCTCCGAGCGCAACGAGATCGTCAACAACGCCTTCATCCGCAACCGCAACCAGGTGAAATATGTCGGGAGCCGCTATCTCGACTGGTCGACCGGTGGGCGCGGCAATTACTGGAGCGACAATCCCGGTTTCGACCTGAATGGCGATGGTCTCGCCGACAGCGCCTATCGGCCGAACGATCTCGTCGACACGGTGCTTTGGACCGCCCCTCAGGCGAAGCTTCTGATCAATTCCCCGGCCGTGCAGGTGATCCGCTGGGCCCAGGCCCAGTTCCCGGCACTGCTTCCGGGCGGGGTCGTCGACAGCCATCCGCTGATGGCGCCGCCGCCCCGGCCCCCATTCGCAGAAGGACGACGCCCGTGACGGCCACCGTCGACATCCGGAATCTCGTGAAGCGCTTCGGCGCGGTCGCGGCGGTGAAGGATGTCTCCTTCACCCTGCCGCCCGGCGAAACGGTCGCGCTCGTCGGCCATAACGGCGCCGGCAAGACCACGCTGATGAAGCTGATGCTCGGCCTGATCCACCCGAGCGAAGGGACCGTCCAGGTTCTTGGCGAGAACCCTGCAGCCGGGGATTTCGCCGCCCGCAGGCATCTCGGCTATCTGCCGGAGAGCGTTTCGTTCAACACCGGCCTGACCGGGCGGGAGACCATCGCCTTCTATGCCCGCCTGAAGCGCCAGCCGATCGAGCTTGCGCTTGCGCTGATCGAGCGCGTCGGCCTCGGCCATGCCGTCGACCGGCGGGTCGGAACCTATTCGAAGGGCATGCGCCAGCGCCTCGGCCTCGCCCAGGCGCTGCTCGGCCGCCCGCGCGTGCTCCTGCTCGACGAGCCGACCACCGGGCTCGATCCGGCGCTGCGCCAGAGCTTCTACGACATCGTCGAGGAACTGCGCGCCGATGGTGCGACCATCCTGCTGTCCTCCCATGCGCTGACCGAACTCGAGGAGCGGGCGGGCCGCGTCATCATCATGAACCGGGGCGTGAAGGTCGCCGACGGTACCCTCGACGAGCTGCGCCGGATCGCTCAGCTGCCAACGCGCATCCGCCTGCGCGTCGCGGAGCAACTGCCTGACGCGCTGGAAAGCT
Organism: Allobosea sp. NPDC055594; assembly: GCF_053618995.1. Taxonomy (NCBI): domain Bacteria; kingdom Pseudomonadati; phylum Pseudomonadota; class Alphaproteobacteria; order Hyphomicrobiales; family Alloboseaceae; genus Allobosea; species Allobosea sp. NPDC055594. The sequence continues at coordinate 25,970 of NZ_JBSHIO010000021.1, read as the reverse complement.
GGCTGGCGCCCATCGCGAACTGGCGGCGGATCAACGGCCACGGTGTCGAGATCGATGCCGCTCCCGCCGACAAGATCGCCATATTGCGCCATGCCACCGGCCCCGAAGCACCGGTTGACGACCTTGAAGTCGTGCCGCCGACGCTCGACGAGCTCTACGCACATTTCCTGCGCTCCCAGGAGCATCCCCGATGAGAAACGTCCTGATCGTCGCCCTCAAGGAGATTCAGGAGGCGCTGCGCAATCGCTGGGTGCTGGCAACAACCTTGCTGCTGGCGGCACTGGCGCTCTCGCTCACCTTCCTCGGCAGCACGCCGACCGGCCATGTCGGCGTCCGGGCGCTCGACGTCGTCATCGTCAGCCTTTCGAGTCTGACGATCTTCCTGCTCCCGCTGATCGCCCTGCTGATCTCGCATGACGCGATCGTCGGCGAGATGGAGCGCGGCACGATGCTTCTGCTTCTGAGCTATCCGATTGCCCGCTGGCAGGTGCTGCTCGGCAAGTTCGCCGGGCATCTCATGGTCCTCGCCTTCGCAACCCTGCTCGGCTATGGCGCCGCCGCCGGCGCGCTGGTTGCGACGGGCGCCACCATCGACGCGGAAAGCTGGGCCGCCTTCGCTGCGATGATCGGCTCCTCGATCCTGCTCGGGGCGGTCTTCATCGCAGTCGGCTATCTGGTCAGCGCGCTCGTCGGCAGCCGCGGCGCCGCAGCCGGGGCCGCAATCGGCATCTGGCTTCTCTTCGTGCTGATCTACGACATGGCGCTGCTCGGCTTCCTGGTCGTCGATCAGGGGCGTGTCCTGTCCGGTGGACTGCTCAACACGTTGCTGCTGCTCAACCCGGCCGACATCTATCGCCTGTTCAACCTGACCGGCTTCGCCAATGTCAGCGCCTTCTCAGGCATGGCCGGCGTCGCGCAATCGGCCCAGCTCGGCCCCTCGCTGCTGCTCGCCGCGCTCATCGCCTGGGCACTGGTGCCGCTCGGCCTGGCGGCCGTCGCCTTCTCGAGGAGAGAGCTATGAGGCTGTTCGCCCTGTCAGCGGTTCTGATCGCCGGTCTGGCCGCCGGTTGCGACGACAAGACCAAGACCGCCGCGCCGCCGCCACCCCAGGCGCTGACGCAGCAGGCCATGGGGCATTATTGCGGGATGAACGTGCTGGAACATCCCGGACCCAAGGGGCAGATCCTGCTGGCGAGCCGGCTGCAGCCGGTCTGGTTCTCCTCGGCTCGCGACACGCTGTCCTTTACCCTTCTGCCCGAGGAGGCCAAGGACATCCAGGCCGTCTACGTTTCCGACATGGGCAAGGCACCGAGCTGGGAAGAGCCCGGCGCCACCAATTGGATCGATGCGAAACAGGCGCTCTTCGTCGTCGGCAGCAGCAGGAAGGGCGGCATGGGGGCGGCCGAGCTGGTGCCCTTCGCCCAACGCGACGCCGCCGAGGCCTTCGTCGCCAGGCATGGGGGCAGCATCCTTTCCTTCGACGCGATTCCGCGCGACGCCGTACTCGGCAGTGACAGCGACGCGCCTGCGCCGGACGGACCGCCGCCGGCCGCTGGCACACATCTGCATTGAGGAGCCCGTCATGGCCACCGTAACCCGCAGGCGCCTGATCGGCATTACGGCCGCGGCAGGCGGGCTCGCCTTGCTGCCTGTCGGCACGCGCGCCGCCGCCGAAGGTCATCTCGTCGGCTGGCGCGGCCAGTGCATGGGTGCAGTCGCCTCGCTGCAAATCCACCATCCCGACCGGGCCGAGGCGGAACGGCTGATTGCCGCCGCGCTGGTCGAGGTGGCGCGGCTGGAGCGCATTTTCAGCCTGCATCGCGACGATTCGGCGCTCGTCAGGCTTAATCGCGACGGCATGATGGTCGCGCCACCGCCCGAGCTCGTCGCGCTGCTCAGCGATTGCCGCCGCTACTGGACCCTCTCCGGCGGCGCCTTCGATCCGACGGTCCAGCCGCTCTGGACCTTGTATCGCCGCCATTTCGCCGAGCCCGATGCTGATCCATCAGGCCCCCCCGCCGCAGCCTTGAGCCGCGCGCTCGCCGTGGTCGGCTTCGAGCATGTCATGGCCGGCCCGGATCGGATTCTGTTCCGCCGCCGCGGCATGGCCCTCACTTTGAACGGCATCGCCCAGGGATACATCACCGATCGGGTCGTCGCCTTGCTTAGTAGGGGCGGCGTCGACCGCAGCCTGGTCGACATGGGCGAGCCCCGGGCACTCGGCCGGCGCCCGGACGGCAAGCCGTGGCAGATCGGAATCGCCGATGCGATGGAACCGTTCCATACCACCCAGGTGCTCGACATCGTTGACGGAGCCGTCGCAACGTCATCGGCTCATGGTTTCCGCTTCGACCGCGACGGTCGGTTCCATCATCTGCTCGATCCGCAGAGCGGCGCGTCGCCCGATCGCTATCGTTCCGTGACCGTGGCCATGCCGACGGCGACCGCGGCCGACGCCCTTTCGACGGCCTTCAGCCTCATGCCGGCACAGGATGTCCTCCGGGCGACGCAGGCGCTCGGGGCTGGCCGCGTCTATCTGACAAACGCGACAGGACGGACGGAGGCTATCGGAGCCTGAGAACAGACGTAGACCTCCTCGCGCCTGAACGATTTCCAGAAGCGCTCGACGAAGAGGTCGAGCAAGCCATCGCGGCATGGCTCGAACGAAAGGGCCTCCGGCGAATCCGGGCGCTTCCCTAAACGGCTTCGCTTGAGCGGATGATCCAGATCAGCCTGGTCTCGATGTCGGCTAGATTCTGAAATGAATGCGGCTGCCGGCTGTCAAACTGAAAAGCGTCGCCTTCTCCGAGAAGGTAGCGCTGCTCGGCAATGCGCAGCTCGATGCGGCCTTGGACGACGTAGCCTGCCTTCTCGCCATTGCGTCGCGAAGGGTCCGGACCGGAGCCGCCTCCCACTGCGATCGACAACATGAAGAACTCCATCTCCGAATGCCCGGGGGGTGAAAGGAGTTCCTTCGTCAGACCCGTCTTACCGAACAGCAGCGTCGAGCGCTGCCCTTGCCGGGTTACCGTGCCTTTTTCCGGATCGTGGTCTGCATCCACGTCGAAAAAGCTCGCGAGCGGCACCCCCAGAGCGACGCGCAGCCTGTCGAGCAGCTTCAGCGAAGGAGAAGTCCTTCCGCGCTCGATATGGCTCAGCATTCCCACCGAGATCTGACTGCGCGCCGAAAGCGCCGCCAGGGTAAGCCCCTGCTCGACACGCAGGTTGCGTATCCGCTCTCCCAAACTGACCAGCGTGGCGCTGTCGATGTCGTCGGCGTCTGACATTGAATTACGGTTCGGCGAGGAAGCAGAGGATGCTGGCATACGATAGCGCTTATAGCCCAGTTAAAATTTCATGGCGAGGACCGCAAAGCGCGCTTGCCAAATTATATCACCATGATACGAATCTGGAAGCGGTCCAGGCTTTGATATTCGCGATCCAGAGTTGATTTCTGCTGATTTTGGCAGCTTTCGCGAGAAGATTTGCGAGTTTGGATGCTCTGGAAGTCGACTTACGGGTGAAATTCCCTTCAAGAATTTTACGCGCATGAGAATTATGGCGTGAGCGGCAACCGCTCATCGCGCCACAAAAAGGAGGGGTCACCATGGCGAATTTCTCGATCACCCGCAGGCATGCCGGCGCTCTGCTGTTTGGAACGGCGCTCGCGGCGCTGTCGCCGCTGTCGGCCATCGCCAATCCTCAGCCGGGCGGGACGCTGACGATCACGACAACGCCGGAGCCGGCGCTGATCACGAATGCGCTGAGTTCGGCGCCGACGACGGCCGAGCTCGCCACCAAGATATTCGACGGCCTTCTCGAATATGACATGAACCTGAAGCCGATCCCGTCGCTGGCTGAAAGCTGGTCGACCAGTGCCGATGGCAAGACGGTGACGTTCAAGCTGCGAGAGGGAGTCGTCTGGCATGACGGCAAGCCCTTCAGCAGCGCCGACGTACAGTTTTCGCTGATGGAGGTGGTCAAGACCCATCATCCTCGCGGACAGGGCAATCTCGGCCCGGTCACCTCCATCGACACGCCGGACGCCCGGACCGCCGTCTTCAATCTCGCGCATCCCTATCCGCCGTTGATGATGGGGCTTTCCAGCCTCGAGGCGCCGATCGTCCCGCGGCATATCTACGAAGGCACTGATTTTCGGAACAATCCGGCGGTCAACAACCCGATCGGAACCGGCCCCTTCAAATTCACGCGCTGGGAGAAGGGCAACTACATCCAGCTCGACCGGAACGAGAAGTATTGGCGCCCGGGCCGCCCCTATCTCGACCGCCTCATCTTCCGTTTCATCGCAGATTCCGCGACGCGGGCGGCGGGTGTCGAGCGGGGCGAGATCGATGTCGCGACCTTCGGCACGATCAACCCGGTCGAGATGCGGCGGCTGGAGAAGCTTCCGAACCTGAGCATCGCCCAAGGCGGCTATGAGGCCATCGCACCGACGATGATGCTGGAGCTCAATACGCAGCGCGCCCCCTTCAACGACAAACGCGTACGCTTGGCCGTCGCATATGCCCTCGATCGGCAGTTCATCACCAAGAACATCTGGTACGGTTTCGGCAAGCCCGCCACCGGGCCGATCTCATCCGTGCTGAAGGGCGCGGGGGCATTCACCGATCAGGGCATCCTGCGCTTCGACGGCAAGGATCGGCTCGATGTCGCCAACAGACTGCTCGACGAGGCAGGCCTGAAGCGCGGCAAGAACGGCGTGCGCGTCAAGATTTTCCACGATCCGGCGCCGTTCGGCGAGGACTGGCGCCGCATGGGCGAATACATCAAGCAGGCGCTGAGCCGGGTCGGGATCGAGGTCGAGCTTCGCAACCGCGACTACCCCTCCTTCGTTCGCCAGGTTCACAATGAGTATGATTTCGACATGACCTCGACCTGGTCGATCGGCATGGCCGACCCCACGCTCGGCGTGCAGCGCCAGACCTGGTCCCGGATGATCAATCCGAAAGTGCCCTTCGGGAATACGGCGCAGTACAGCAATCCGGAAGTCGACAAGCTCTGGGAGGCTGCGCAGACCGAGACGGATACTGCCAAGCGCAATCAGATCTTCCATAAGCTTCAGGAGACGCTCGTCGCCGACAGCCCCCTGATCTGGATCATGGAGATGGACTTGGTGGCCGTGCAGAACAAGCGCGTCCAGAACCTGATCACGTCTCCGCTCGGCATTCGCGGCGGTCTTTACGACACCTGGCTCCAGCGCTGAGCCGGCAACCGAGGCGTGGGCGTCGCCCACGCCTCTCCGATCCGCTTTCGAGGTCCGTCAATGTGGGTTGCGCGGGGCAAGTACATCCTGGATCGCCTGATCCGGGGGCTGCCGATCATTCTGGCCATCGTGGTGGTCAATTTCTTTCTCATCCGCCTCGCACCGGGTGATGCCGCCCAGGTTCTCGCGGGCGAGGCCGGTGCTGCGAGCGAGCAGTATATGGAGCAGATCAGGCGGCAATTCGGCCTGGATCAGCCGCTTTACGTCCAGTTCTTCAGCTACATGAAGAACATCGCCCTGTTCGATCTCGGCTACTCGTTCCGGCATAATCGGGAAGTCTCCAGCCTCATCTTCGAGCGTCTGGGCGCGACCGCCTTGCTGATGACCGCCGCGATGATCGTTTCCGTCTCGCTGGGCATCGTGCTGGGAGCCGTCGCGGCGATCCGCGACCGGACGCTCATCAGCCATATCATCACGGTGTTCGCCGTCGTTTCCTACGCGACGCCGCTGTTCTGGATCGGGCTGATGTTCATCATCGTCTTCTCGATTCATCTCGGCTGGTTTCCGACCAGCGGCATCATCACCGTCGGAGCCGACTATACAGGCCTTCGCGCGATGCTGGACGTACTGCATCATCTCGTCCTGCCGGCACTGGCTCTGTCCTGTTTCTACATCGCGCTCTACACGCGCCTGATGCGGGCATCCATGCTCGAAACGCTCGGTCTCGACTTCATCAAGACGGCGCGCGCCAAGGGCCTGGGTGACCGCAAGATCGTCGTGCGCCACGCGTTGCGAAACGCCATCCTGCCGGTCCTCACCATGGCCGGAGTGCAGGTTTCGGCGATGCTGGGCGGCTCCGTGATCATCGAGTCCGTCTTCGGCTGGCCGGGGCTCGGATTGCTCGCGTTCGAATCCCTGTTCGCGCGCGATCTGAATCTCCTGCTCGGCATTTTCTTCCTGAGCTCGATCCTGGTCGTCGTCACCAATGCCGTCGTCGACGTCATCTACACGATCGTCGACCCGCGTATCGAACTGAAGCGGAAGCGGGCTCATGGCTGAGACAGTTTTTCGTGGCCTGGGCGTTCTCGGGCGGGTCCTGCGGAGCCCCGGCGGTGCCTGCGGCATGTTCCTGCTGTCCTGCGTGGTCGTGCTCGCCGTCGCCGCGCCCTGGCTTTACCCGGACGGCCCGTTCGAAATGGTCGGCGCGCCCTTCAGCCCTCCCTTCGACGAGTTCCCCCTGGGCACCGACATGCTCGGGCGGGATATCGCCGCGGGGATCGCCTACGGAGCACGCATCTCTCTCGTCGTCGGAGCCGTGGCGACACTGTTCATCACCGTGCTCGGCACGGTGATCGGCGGAACGGCCGGATATTACGGGGGGAGCATCGACTCCGCGGTGATGCGCATCACCGAGTTCTTTCAGACGATCCCGACCTTCATCGGCGCCATCGTCATCGTCGCGATCCTGGGGCCGACGCTTCCCAACGTGATCGGCGCGATCGCCATCGTCTCCTGGGCACCGCTCGCCCGATTGGTGCGTGCCGAAGTCATCGCGGTCAAGAACAGGGAGTTCACCTCCGCCTGCCTCGCGCTCGGGATGGGTGATCTGCGGATCATGATCGTCCAGATCCTGCCGAACGTCCTGTCGACGATCGTCGTCGCCGGCTCGCTGATGGTGGCCACCGCCATCCTGTTCGAATCAGGCCTCTCGTTCCTGGGGCTCGGCGACCCCAACATCATGACGTGGGGCTTCATGATCGGCGCGGGAAGAGCCGCGATCAGGACCGCCTGGTGGATGGTCACGCTGCCGGGTCTCGCCGTCCTGTTGACGGTTCTGGCGATCAATCTGGTCGGCGATGCCCTGAACGAAGCACTCAATCCGAGGCAGAAGCGCTGATGGCCGCCCAGAATCTGCTTTCCGTCGAGCGCATCAGGACCGAGTTCCGGTCGACGCGCGGCGCCTGGTTTCCGGTCGTCGACGAAGTCGACCTGTCCGTCGCGGCCGGTGAGACCCTGGCGGTCGTCGGAGAATCGGGCTGCGGCAAGAGCATGCTGGCGCACTCGATCATGCGGCTCCTGCCACCGCGGATCGCGCGGTCCGGGGGCGGCCGGGTGATGCTGGACGGGCGCGATCTGCTGGCGCTCTCGGAGGCCGAAATGAGAGGCGTCCGCGGCAAGGACGTTTCGATGATCTTCCAGGAGCCGATGACGAGCCTCAACCCGCTCATGCCGGTCGGGCGCCAGATCGTCGAAAGCATCCTGGAGCACGACGACTGCAGCCGCGCGGATGCAAATCGTCGTGGCCTGGAGCTGATGGATCTGGTCGGCATACCGGAGGCCAGAGCCCGCTTCGACCAGTATCCGCACCATCTTTCCGGGGGAATGCGCCAGCGGATCGTGATCGCGATCGCGCTCGCATGCCGCCCCAAGGTTCTGATCGCGGACGAGCCGACGACGGCGCTTGACGTGACGATCCAGGCGCAGGTCCTGGCGCTGATCGACCGCCTCAAAAGCGAGCTCGGCATGGGCGTGATCCTGATCACGCACGATCTGGGAGTGGTCGCCGAATGGGCCCAGCGCGTCATGGTCATGTATGCCGGGCGCAAGGTCGAGGAAGCGGATGCCGAGAGCTTCTTCCGTGGTCCCAAACATCCCTATAGCCGGGCTCTGCTTGCCAGCGTGCCCCGGCCCGAGGACGTTCTGAGCGGAATTGTTCGGCCGCTCGCCGAGATTCCCGGCGCCGTTCCGCCGATGGACCGCCTCGGCCAGGGCTGCGCCTTCTACCAGAGGTGCGACCGGCGCAGCGACGCCTGCCTGGCCGCCGCGCCCCCGTTACAGCAAGGCCACCGACACAACGCCGTCGCCTGCATCCATTCGGAACCCTGACGATGTCGCTCCTGTCGGTCGAGAAACTCGTAAAGCACCATCGGACGCCATCCGGGACCGTTCGCGCGGTGGACAACATCAGCTTTGCCGTCAAGCCGGGCGAGACACTTGCGCTCGTCGGCGAGTCCGGTTGCGGCAAGTCCACTTTGGGACGCACGATCATGCGCCTGCACGAGCCCGACGAAGGCGCGATCGTCTTCAAGGGCCGGGACATCGCCCATCTTTCGCGCGCCGAAATGAGACCCGTTCGCCGCGACATCCAGATGGTCTTCCAGGATCCTTACGCCTCGCTCAATCCACGACGCACGATCGGACAGATCCTTACGGAGCCCTATTCCGTGCATCGCATCGGCAGTTCCACCGAGCGGGCGAAAAAGGTCGGCGATCTCATCGAGAATGTCGGGCTGCACGCCGACCATGCCAACCGCTATCCGCACGAATTGTCGGGCGGCCAACGTCAGCGGATCGCTATCGCCAGGGCCATCGCACTGGAGCCGAGTCTGGTCGTCTGCGATGAGCCCGTCTCGGCCTTGGACGTCTCGATCCAGGCTCAGATCATCAACCTGCTGCGGCGCCTGCAGGATCTGAGTGGCGCGGCCTACCTCTTCATCTCACACGACTTGTCGGTCGTCGGCTATCTCGCCGACCGCATCGCCGTCATGTATCTCGGTGAGATCGTCGAGATTTCTCCCAAGAAGGAACTCTGGCAGCAGCCGCTTCATCCCTACACGCAGGCGCTGTTCTCCGCGATCGCCGAACCGCTGCCGCCAAGCGTCCCGCGCAGAAAGCGGATCGAGATGATCGGGGAAATTCCGAGCCCGATGAAGCCGCCATCGGGCTGCCGGTTTCACACGCGCTGTCCGATGGCCATGCCCAAATGCCGTGAAGTGCCGCCTGTTCTGGCGGAAGTCGCCGGAGGCACGAGCGGCCGGCAGGTGGCCTGCCATCTCCATTCAAGCGCGAACTGAGCGTCTCGCCCGGCTGCCGCTTGAAGAAACGCCCTTCCATCCAACTCACCGACAGGAGCAAATACCGATGTACATCACGGCGCGCATCAAGGCCGACAAGATTTTTCACGGATATGATGAGGATCTGAACCCGGTCGTGACCGATCACCCGCCGCGTGAATTCGTCGAAAAAGTGATCAAGCTGGACAGGATATTGTCGTTCACCGAGAAGTATATCTTCATCGAATGTCCGCACGATACCGTTCAGACCTGGGAGTACGAGGGAAGCCTCGAAGATATCAAGAGCAAGCTCCAGGCGGCGAAGCTCCTTCTCGCTTGACGGTTAGTCGGGAGGCATCGGGTCCCTGATGCCTCCCTTCATTTGAGCCCAATCCCTTCGAGCCGAAATCGATGCCAGATCCCAGGTCCCCTGTCCGCCTCAGCATCGCCGTGAACGGCTCCCGAATGGAAGCCGAGGTCGACCCCCGTCGAACGCTGTTGGATTTCCTGCGGGAAGACTGCGCCCTGACCGGGCCGAAGAAGGGATGCGACCATGGGCAATGCGGCGCCTGCACCGTCCTCTTGGACGGGAAGCGGATACTGTCCTGTCTGAAACTGGCGATCTCGGCCGCAGACCGTAGCGTGACCACGATCGAGGGGGTGGAGCGCGAGGGAGGCCTCCATCCGATCCAGCAGGCGTTCCTGGACCATGACGCATTGCAGTGCGGCTACTGCACGCCCGGTCAAATCATGTCTGCGCTGGAGGCGATAGCCGATCCTGAACTTCGCACGAGGCCCCAGATTCAGGAATTCATGAGCGGCAATATCTGTCGGTGCGGCGCCTATAACGGCATCGTCGATGCGATCATGGACGTGAAGGCCAATGCGAGCCTTTGACTATATCCGCGCCGAGACCCTGGAGCAGGCGCTCCTGGAACTGGGCCGCCCCGATAGCCGCGCACTTGCAGGGGGCACGTCACTCGTCGACCTGATGAAGCTCGGCGTGGAAGCGCCGACGAGGCTGGTCGACATCGGAATCCTGCCTTTGGCGGCGATCACGCCCGGGCAGAGCGCTCTGTCCATCGGGGCTTTGGCCAGCAATAGCGAGATCGCGTCGAACGAGACCGTCGGACGCCTCTTTCCGGCGATTTCGCAGGCCATCCTCGCCGGTGCCTCCGGCCAGATCCGGAACATGGCGAGCCTGGCCGGAAACCTGATGCAGCGGACGCGATGTCCGTATTTTCGGTCGACCGACTGGCCCTGCAACAAGCGTCAGCCCGGATCGGGCTGCACCGCCGCGAGCGGCTCCAACGCGCATCATGCCGTGCTCGGCGTCAGCGCCTCGTGCATGGCGGTGAACCCCTCGGATCTGGCGGTCGCGCTGCTGGCCCTCGATGCCGAGGTGCATCTTGTGGGGCCCAGCGGCCCGCGCAGCGTGCCGATCTCGCAATTCTATCTCCTGCCCGCCGAGACGCCCGAGATCGAGACCGTGCTGCGCCCGGGCGAACTGATCACGCAGGTCGTTCTGCCGCGCTCCGAGCTTGCGGCGGCCTCGACCTATCTCAAGCTGCGCGGGCGCGCTTCCTATGAATTTGCCAGCGCCTCGATCGCATCGGCCATTCTCGTCGAGGGGGGCGTGGTTCGCGACGTCGCCGTAGCGCTGGGCGGGCTGGGGGTCGTTCCCTGGCGCGACCGGACAGCGGAAGCCGAACTGATCGGAAAGGCCATTGGGCGGCAATCGATCGAGCGCTACTGCGACGCCCTGCTCGCGGCGGCCAGCCCGACGAAGGACAATGCCTACAAGCTCGATCTGGCACGCGGGGCGATCCACCGTTGCCTCGATCCGGATCGAGCGCGGGACGACGTGACCGCACGCGGATCATCAGCGGAGTAGCAATGCCAAAACATCTCGGCGAGCCTCGCTCTCGGATCGAGGGGGCGTTGAAGGTGACAGGCCGGGCGGCTTACGCCGCAGACCGCCGCCTTCCGAACCAAGCCTATGTCTGGGCAGTCAGAAGCCCCATCGCCGCCGGCAGGATCATGCGGGTCGCGGTCGCCGAGGCAGAGGCGGTCGATGGGGTGATCGCGATCTATACGCACTGCAACGCGGCCGAGGCTTTGGATTGGGGGCCGGAGAACGCATCGTGGAACTTGAGCGCCGAGGCGCTCGGGCGAACGGCCTTGGCGGAAGCCGAGCCGACCGCGCAGCCCCTGTATCAGCCATTGACCGGCTCCGAGATCGTCTTCGCCGGTCAATGGATTGCGTTGGTCGTCGCCGAAACACTGGAAGCGGCGCGAGAGGCAGCGCTGCTCGTCACCGCGGAGTTCGTCGAAGACCCGGCCTCGACGGAACTCGACAAGGACAGCGACCGCTTCCTTTCGCCGACCTTCTTCTTCGGCGCGGACATGCATGTGCAGCGCTCCGGGCTCGAGTCCAGCCGCCCCGACCAGGCCGCGATCCGCGAAACCTATGTCACGCCCGTGCAGTTTCACCATCCCATGGAGACATCCGCGACGGTCGCGGATTGGCAGGATGACGGCGCTACCGTGTTCGACTCGACGCAAGGCGTCTGGGCGGCACGCGAATTCATCGCCCGCTCCCTGAAGGTGCCGACGGAGAAGGTCCGGGTCGTCTCCTCCTATGTTGGAGGTGGCTTCGGCGCCAAGAACCAGATGTGGCCGCATCAGGCTCTGGCGGCTCATATCTCGCGAGCCTTGCGCAGGCCGATCCGCATCCAACTCAGCAGAGCGGACATGGTCGTCGCTTCAGGTCACCGCTCGGTCACGCATCAGGACGTGGACCTCAGAGCCGGCGGCGATGGCAGGCTGAATGGTCTTTCGCATGTCTCCTGGGTGCCGACCTCGATTCGGGGCAACTTCTTCGAGCCCTGCGGCCTCAATTCCCTGATGCTGTACGAGACTGCCGATCTCGACGTCCGTCACTACGTCACGCGCAAGAATATTCCGTCACCGACGGTGTTCCGCGGGCCAGGCGAAACGCCCGGTTCATTTGCGTTGGAATGCGCCTTGGACGAACTCGCCCATCGCATGCAGATGGACCCGATCGCGCTGCGCCGGCGCAATTTTGCGTCGCGCGACGCCTATCATGCGCGCGACTGGTCTGCGAACCGTCTGAAAGACTGCTACGAGCAAGGCAGTGCCGCCTTCGGCTGGGAGCATGGCTTCACGCCACCGCGCTCTATGCGGTCGAAGAGCGAACTCATCGGCTTCGGCATGGCGACCACAGCCTATCCGGCCCCGGCGCTGGCTGCGACCGTTCGCTTGCGCCTGCGCCAGGACGGCCCTCTCGTGATCGAAACATCGGCAACCGACATCGGCACCGGCATGTATACGATCCTGGCGCAGACCGTCGCCGACGCGCTCGGCTGGCCGCTGGAGGACCTTGTCGTCCGCTTGGCCAGCTCGGATTTTCCCAACGCGCCGACGGCGGGGCGATCGAAATCCACCGCCAGCGTCCTCCCGGCTGCCGCGAATGCTTGCCGCGCGCTCCTCGATCGGCTTCGAACCATGGATCGCACCCACAGCATCGCCCCCGACTCCAACCGATCCCCGTTCGAGATTCTCGCGGCCGCCGGCTCGAGCGAACTCGTCGTCGAAGGGAGTTCGACCGGCATGCCGACGGGGCAGAATCTGAGCTTTTACTCGTTCGGAGCCCATTTCGCGGAGGTCAGGGTCGACGAGGAACTCGGCCGTATCAGGGTGACGAGGTTCGTCAGCGCGCTCGATTGCGGGACGATCGTCAACCCCAAAACGGCAGCGAGCCAGATCAAGGGAGGCATCATCTTCGGGATCGGCATGGCCTTGATGGAAAAGGGCGAGTTTCATCCCGTCAGGGGCCGTTTGGTGAACGACAACCTCGCCGACTATGCGGTTCCCGTGCATGCCGACATCCCCGACATCAAGGTTGTTTTCGTGAACGGAGCGGACGAGCGCTTCAATGAATTCGGGGCGCGAGGGCTCGGCGAGATCGGCTTGCCGGGCGCTGCGGCGGCGATCGCGAATGCGGTGTTCAACGCCACCGGCAAACGGGTCCGCAACCTGCCGATCACCCCGGCCGATATCGTTCGCAGAGCGTAGGTCGGCCGCCATTGAGCGGCAGGACCCTACGAGCTCCGCCTCAGGCTTCCCGAACGGAGCCCCCGGCATCGGGCGCTGCTGGAGACGGTCGCCAATCTCTCGGCGTTGTCCGTTCACAGCCGAAGATGGCTGGCAACGTACCGAATGGACGGGCTCAGGCGCTGAGATAGGTCGCAGCGGCCAATGCATGCGTCCGGACCAGATTGAGCAATTCATCGATCGAAACCGACTCGTTGGCGGTGCCTGCGGCCGGCGTTGGGCCGTACCAATAGGCCGAGATCCCCGCATCCCGCCAATATTTGCAGTCCGACAGGGCGGCGGCGGGAAACATTACGGGGCGGAGGCGTCCGAGACCCTCGACGGTGTCCTGAAGGATGCGCGCGAGCTCGCCGGTCGGATTGCAATAATCCGGTGCGGACATTGCGACATGAACGATCGCCGCTTCCGGATAACGACCGACGATCGCCTCTGCTTTTGCGACGATGGCTTGCGGATCCAGCCCGATCGGTATGCGCGCCTCGAACTCGAAAAGACAGTCGGATGCGATCACGTTCACCTTGGCGCCACCCTGTATGGTGCCGACATTGAGCGTGATCCGGCGCATGGCTTCGGCCCCCGGGCCGAGCAATGCGCGGACTTCGGGATCATCGAGCGTTTCGACGAGTTCCCGCGGCATCTCGACCGGCAGCTCGGCCAGCGCGTCGAGGTCGCGAATGATGTCGGTCGCGATGCGAATGGCGTTGGCGCTTTTGAAAGGCGCGCTCGCATGCGCACCGGGCGTGGCGACTTTCACCGAGAACTGTACGTTGCCCTTGCCGCCGAAGCTCACACCGCGCGGGGTGGTCGACTCGCCGCTGAGGACGGAATCTGCGTCCATTTCGGATCTGATCGCTTGAAACATGTGGCCGACGCCGAACTTACCGCCGTTCTCCTCGTCCGACACGATTGTCAGCGAGACCTTGCCGCCGAAGCGCTCGCGCAAGCGCGCGAGATAGGTGAAGGCGAAGATCGACGCGGTAAGCCCGGCCTTCATGTCTCCGGTGCCACGGCCCCAGACGCGTCCGTCGGCGACCTTGCCGCTCCACGGATCATCGGTCCAGCCGGGCTGATTGCTGACGGGAAAGACATCGAGATGGCCGTTGAACATCAGATGGCGCCCGGCTCGTGGCATTTCGACCGACGAGATCAGATTCGGCCAGTCCTCCCGCGCGTTGACCTCTCTGAAAGGCAATCCTTCCTGCGCCAGATGAGCCTGAACGAAATCCATCGCCTCCCGGGTATCGCCCGGTGGATTTGGTGATTTGCAGCGCACGAGGCCGGAAAAGAACTGGATGATCCTGTCCTCGTCCTGTTCGATCCATGCCAGAATCTGGTCGCGAGCGCTGGTCATGACATTCCTCGGATCGGGCATGCGGCGGAGCGGTCGGCCAGAGGGGCCGCGGCCGGCATCAAGCCGCCGGGCCGGTCGACGCACCATCGACGAGATGCGCGATGTCTTGGCGGGCAGCTCGTCACGAACGGGCCTTCGCGGCCTGCAGCGCGCGCCAGATGGCCGCCGGGGTCGCAGGCATGTCCACGGAGGTGACGCCGGCACCTCTCAAGGCATCGATGACGGCATTCACGATCGCTGGCGGCGACCCGACCGATCCGACCTCGGCGCACCCCTTGGCTTTGAGCGGGTTATGCGCGCAATCCGTGCCGTGGGTCAGTACCGTGAAGCTCGGCAGATCGCTGGCGCGGGGCATCTGGTAGTCCATGAACGAGCCGGTGAGCAGCTGCCCGGCCTCGTCGTGGACGCAGGATTCGAACAGCGCCTGGCCAATGCCCTGCGCCAACCCGCCATGGATCTGGCCCTCGACGATCATCGGGTTGATGATCCGCCCGAGATCGTCGGCTGCGACCATGCGCTCGATCCGGACGGCGCCGGTTTCGGGATCGATCTCGACCTCGCAGACGTGACAGCCCCCGGGAAAGGTCCAGTTCTGGGGGTCATAGAACGCGGTCTCGTCCAGCCCGGGCTCGAGCTCCGCGATCGGAAAATCGTGCAGTTGATAGGCGGCGCTCGCGATCCCAGCGAAGCTCTTGGATCTGTCGGTTCCGCGCACACGGAATTCGCCGTTCTCGTAGACGATGTCGGTTGCGCTCGCCTCGAGGAGATGCGCGGCGATCTTCGCACCCTTCCGGATGATCTTGTCGAGGCCGGCCAGGATCGCCGAGCCGCCGATGACGAGCGAGCGCGATGCGATGGTGCCGCGGCCGAACGGCACCTTCTCGGTATCGCCCTGAACGATCTTCACCCGAGCGAGCGGAATGCCCAGGCGCTCGGCGACGATCTGCGCGAATGTCGTCTCGTGACCCTGACCGTGGCTGTGCGTGCCGCTGAACACGGTCACGTCCCCGCCGGGATGCACGCGAATCTGCGCCGCCTCCGCCCGTCCGCCACGGCTGCCCATCGCTCCGCTCACCCTGGAAGGCGTGCCACCCGCGACCTCGACATAGGTCGAAACGCCGATGCCGCGCAGCTTGCCGCGCCGTGCCGCCTTCCGTTTGCGAGCGGGGAAGCTCGACCAGTCGGACGCCTCGAGCGCCAGCTGCAAGGTCCGGTGATGATCGCCGGAATCGTATTCGAGGCCGAGGGGCGTGCGGTACGGGAACTGATCCGGCTCGATCAGGTTCCGACGCCGTAGGGCGACACGGTCGATGCCGGTCTCCCAGGCTGCCTTGTCGATCAGGCGTTCCAGCAGATAGGTGGCCTCGGGCCGCCCGGCTCCACGATAGGCATCGACGCTCGTGGTGTTGGTGAAACAGATGGCGACATTGCAGTAGACCGCCGGCGTTCGGTACGGCCCACATAACAGCGGGGCATAGTAGTAGCTCGGGATCGCGGTCGAGCCGGTCGAAAGATAGGCGCCGACATTCGCATGGGTCATCACGCGCAGAGCCAGGAAAGTTCCGTCCGGCCCCAGCGCCATCTCGGCCACAGTCTCGTGGGCGCGCCCCTGGACGTCGGTCTGGAAGCCCTCGGAGCGCGTGCCGGTCCAGCGAACCGTTCCGCCGAGCTGCCCCGCCGCCCATGTCAGGACCGTCTCCTCAGGATAGAGCGACGCCTTGGTACCGAAGCCGCCACCGACATCCGGCGAGACGACGCGCAGGCGCGTCTCCGAGATGCCGAGAATGGCGTTGCACAGCACCGTGCGCACGAGATGTGGATTCTGGCTCGTCGTGTGCAGGACGTAGTCGCCCGTCGCGCGATCGAATGAAGCCACCACCGCACGCGGCTCCATCGGGTTCGCGATCAGGCGATTATTGTCGAGGGCGATGCGGGTGACATGCGACGCGCCGCCGAAGGCTTCGTCCACGGCTGCCCTGTCGCCGAGTTCCCAGTCGCAGCAGATATTGCTCCCGACATCGTCCCAGACCAACGGCGCTCCCGGCGCGGTGGCCTCGCTGCCGAGGGTCACGGCCGGCAGAACCTCGAAATCGATGCTGACCGCCTCGGCCGCATCATGCGCCGCGAAAACGCTATCGGCGATGACGACGGCGACCGGATCGCCGACATGGCGGACCTTGTCGATCGTGAGGGGATAGCGCCGCGGCTCCGCCATGGCTTCGCCATGCCGGTCCCGCAAAAACCAGCCGCAGGGCATGCAGCCGACCCCTGCTGCGACGAGGTCGGCGCCGGTGAAGACGGCCCTTACGCCGGGCGATGCGGCCGCAACGGAAACGTCGATGTGCCTCAGCCGGGCATGGGCATGCGGAGAGCGCACGAAGGCGGCGAAATACGCCCCGGGCGTCGCCAGATCGTCAACATAACGTCCGCGGCCGGTGACGAAGCGCTGATCCTCGACCCTGCGGACACTGACGCCTATGCCCTGCGGGTGCCCGTGCGGGGCAGCGGAGTCCGGCAAGGTCTCCGGCATGGCGGCTGGTCGAGGGCGCGCATCCCCGCCGGCCGGCATCTCGGCCCGCCCCTCCGACCCGACCTCGGCATCGAAAGCTCCCTTCAGCATATTCCGCAGCCCGCCGCGCTCTGAATGAGGCCAGCGCCGCACCGCATCGGCCACGCACTGACATATTAGAGACTAGCCGTGCATTTCCCGCGTGTACAGCCTCAAAATGCCAAACCTCTACACTGGATGCATTATTAGTGCAGGTAATTCGGAAAAAATAGCCGATTGACAGCGGCAAGCGTCGATGCCAGCCTGCATTGATTGTGGCATTTCTAATATGTCAACAAGAGGGATGGACCTTGAGCGCCACATCCGTACGGCCCTGGCTGCTAATGGCACCGGCCCTGATATTGCTGAGTGTGCTGCTCGTGATCCCCATGCTGATCATGGTGATCTACACATTGTTTCTGTACGTAGACATCGGCGTCGACCGCGCCGAACTTGGCCTTCAGAACTGGATAGCCTTCCTCACCGATAATTATTACTATTATGCCTTATGGAAGACGGCCCGCGTTGCTTTGATCACGACGGTGGTCAGCGTCGTTGTCGGGTTTGTTCCGGCCTATGTCATCGCCCAGGCCAATGCGCGCTATCGCTGGCTGCTTATGCTGATGCTCCTATTGCCGTTCTGGATCAGCTTCGTCATTCGCACGATGTCGTGGATCCATGTCCTCGGCGTGCGAGGGGCGATCAACTCCTTCCTGCTATGGGCAGGCCTGATCGGAACCCCTTTCGAGATGCTCTACAATGAAGCGGCCGTGATCATCGGCCTTACACACTTCATCTTGCCCTTCACCATCCTCAACATCTTCGTGGCGATCGAGGCCAGCGACCGGAACCTCCCTGCCGTGGCGCGCACGCTCGGCGCGCCACCTTTCGCCGTCTTCCGCGAGGTCACCTTGCCGCTCGCGATGCCGGGGGTGGCGACCGGCGCGCTGCTCGCCTTCGTCCTGGCCGCGGGAGCCTATGTCACCCCGATCATCCTGGGCGGACCAGGGGATTTCCTGTTCGGGAACCTGATCTTCAGCACGACGATGGTCGAGATCAACTGGCCGATGGGCTCGACGCTGGCGGTCGCACTGGTGATGATCCTGGCTGCCCTGACCGTGCTCTATAATCGCTATTTCGGGCTCGAACGCCTGACCCGGGGGCTGGCATGATCTCTCCCGCGACCAGCCCGGAGCAGTCCTGGGGCTGGCTCCTCCTCAAGGCGATCACCGCCCTGGTCTACGTCTTCCTGTTCGCGCCGATCGTCGTGGTCGTGATCCTGTCGTTCAACGCAGCCGATTTCGGCTCCTTTCCGATGCAGGGGCTGTCCTGGCGCTGGTTCGTCAAGCTCTGGGAAAATCAGGCGATCGTCGGGGCCTTCGTCACGTCCTTCACTCTTGGCGTGCTGACCGCCTTCATCGGCACGCTGGTGGCGCTGCTCGCGGCCATGGCGCTCGCCCGCCACCGCATGGCCGGCCGCAAGGCCATGGGCATTCTCGTCATCGCGCCACTGCTCATTCCGGAGACGGTTCTCGCAGTCGGGCTGCTGCTGCTGCTGCGCGCGCTCGATCTGCCGCGGACCTATCTGCTTCTCCTGATGGGCCATGTGCTGCTGACGCTGCCGTTCGGCGTGCTGGTCCTGCAGGCCAGGCTCGCAGGCCTGGGGCGGACCTATGAGGAGGCTGCGGCAAGTCTCGGAGCATCCTCCTTCGCAGTGTTCCGCGAGGTGACCTTGCCGTTGAGCCTGCCCGCGATCGTTGCGGCGCTGCTGTTCTCCTTCACGATCTCCTTCGACAACCTGACCGCATCGCTGTTCTGGCGGCCGGCCGGGATCGAGACCGTGCCGACCCAGATCTTTGCGATGCTGAAGGACTCGGTCAGTCCCGAGATCAACGCCCTGGGAACCGTCATGATCGTGATCACGATCGGACTTTCGGTTCTGGCCGGCGCGATCGGGAACCGCCTGGCCGGGCAGACGAGGGCCGCGCCCGCTGCCCACGCATAGGACGCCAACCAGAAACAAAAGGGGACGAGGATGAGCAAGCCGTTGGACTATCGGCAACTGGACCATCTCAAGAGCCGCTTTCTCGCCGGCGATCTCGATCGCCGGAGCTTCCTCGGACTCGTCGGGATTGCCGGGCTCGCAGCCGGCGTCACCGGCGGGCCCTTGCGCGCGATGGCTCAAGCTGGGGTCAAGGAGATCAAGTTCCACGCCTGGGGAGGCGTCGCCCAGGAGGCGATGCGCAAGACCGGCATCGCGCAATTCGAGAAGGCCACGCAGATCAAGATCGTCGAAGGCACCTTCGGCCTCGAGGAAGAGATCCTCACCCAGGCACGGGCCGGACGTCCCGGCGACTTCCACGTGGTCAATTCGGCCGGCATCGCCTGGTACAAGCGCTGGACCGATGCGGGCTTCGGCGTGGTTCTCAACGAGAACAACATTCCCAATCTGAAGCATGTCATGGCCGCGGCCATCGACCCATTCCGCAAGGTCACGCCGAACGGCCTGTCCGCGATCCCCTACAGCTATGGCAACACCGGCATCGCCTATAACAAGAAGTACATCTCGCCCGAGCGCGCCAGCGCCGAGCGCGAGATGCTGATGATCGACCCGAAGCTCAAGGGCAAGCTGAGCGGGCATAACGACTTCCAGACCCGGATCTGGGCGGCGGCGCTCCAGACCAAGCAGGATCCGAACAACATCAAGGACATGGATGCGATCTGGGCGAAGGTTCGCGAGAGCCGCTCCCTCGTGAAGAAATACTGGGGGTCAGGAGCTGAATCGACGGAGTTGCTCGCATCGGAAGAGGTTTACGCGAGTGACATCTGGTCCGGCCGCGCCGCCGCCCTGATGGCGCGCAACAGCGACATCGGCTACGTCGATTACTCGAAGGGGTATTGCTGGGGCTCCGACCTGCTGGTCCTGAAAGGCGCGCCGGTGGAGGCGTGCGAGCAGTTCCTGAACTTCCTGCTCGATCCGCAGGTCCTGATCGCCGTCGCCGAGGCCCAGCTCTATCCGCCGACGCTCGATCCGACCAAGGTCGCGCTGCCGGATGCGGTCAAGGCGCTGCCGAATTTCGACCCCACCGGCACCCTGTCGAAGTTCGCCGTTTCCGATCCAGATTACTGGACGAAGAACGAGAAGTCCTGGAAGCCGATGTATTCCCGCATCGAGAAGGGCTTCTGATGAATGCGCAGATCCCGCGCGACCGGACGCAGGTGGGCACGAGCCCACCTGCTGTGTCGCAGTTTGCGGATGGAACCCCTGACGCCGTCAGGCTCGACGGCGTCGCCAAGGCCTTCGGCTCGTTCGTCGCCGTGCGCGACGTGAACCTCTCGCTGCGCAAGGGCAGCCTGACCAGCCTGCTCGGGCCGTCCGGCTGCGGAAAGACGACGCTGCTGCGCCTGATCGCCGGCCTGGAAACGGCGTCGCGCGGAGAGATCGCGATCAACGGGCGCTCCGTCGGCAATGTCGCGATCCACAAGCGCAATATCGGGCTGGTCTTCCAGAACTACGCGCTGTTCCCGCACAAGACGGTCGCCGAGAATATCGGCTTCGGCCTCAAATATCGCGGCGTCGCCAAGGCGGAGATGGCGGCGAAAATCAAACGGGCCCTCGACGTCGTCCGTCTGCCGGGAATGGAGGAGCGCTATCCGAACCAGCTGTCCGGAGGCCAGCAGCAGCGCATCGCGCTGGCGCGCGCCGTGGTCTTCGAGCCGGACGTCCTGCTGCTCGACGAACCGCTTTCGGCGCTCGACGCCAACTTGCGCGACAATATGCGCGTCGAGATCAAGCTGATCCAGAAGGCCCTCGGGCTGACGACGATCCTGGTGACGCACGACCAGCAGGAAGCACTGGCGATGTCCGACGAGATCGTCGTGATGAACCAGGGCGTGGTTCAGCAGATCGGCGATCCGAAATCGGTCTATCGGTTTCCGCGGAACCGCTTCGTCGCCGGCTTCCTCGGCCAGGCCAACATCTGCGGCTGCGAGGTCCTGGAGAGCGCCGCGGATACGAGCGGACAATGGCGCGTTCGACTGGATAACGGCACCGAGCTGTGGGCGGTTCCCGGCGGAGAGACGCGCCAGATGCCGGTACGCGCCGGCGACAGGGCCGATGTCGTGATCCGCGGTTCGGACATGAAATTGAGCGTCAGCGAGCCGCGCGACGCGGCGCTCCCCGGCAATCGCCTTGCGGGCAGCATCGTCGACTCCAGCTATCTCGGCGACGACACGCAATATGTCGTCGATGTCGGCGGTACGAATTTCAAGCTCTCGCAACGGACCTCCCGGGAGGACGGAGCCGGAGCCGGGGACCTGCTGAGGCCCGGCACAAGGGTCTTCATCACGGTCGCCCGCGATGCATGCGCGATTCTCGGCGTCAGTTGAGCGAGGAAGGACGGAGCGTGACTGAAAAGACCGTTTGCTTTCGTGGAGCCGACTGGGTAATCGGCTGGGATTCCACCGCTGCCGGCCATCGCTATCATCGCAACGCCGACGTCGCGTTTCGAGGCGATACGATCCTGTTCGCCGGTCCCGGCCGCTTCGAGGGACACTGCGACGAGGAGCTGCCCGGAAGCGGCCTGTGCCTGATGCCCGGGCTGGTCGACATCCACAACCACTCCTCGACGATGCCGGCCTATCGCGGCGTACGGGAGGAACTGGGCAATCCCAACTTCTTCTTCAGCGGGCTCTACGAGGGGTGGGGTCTGTTCATCCCGCCCGCCGAGACGCGGCGGCATGTCAGCAAGCTCGCGCATTGCGAATTGCTGCTGAGCGGCGTCACCACCTATGTCGACATGTCCTACCCTTTCCCGGGCTGGGTGGAGGGCGTCGAAAGCTCCGGCATCCGCGCCTCGATCTCGCCGCTCTTCGATTGCGCCTCGATCGCGGCGATCAGCCCGCACCAGCTCGAATACCGCTGGGCGCCCGATGGCGGGCAGTCGGCCTACCGGAAGGCGAAGGAGGTCCTGGCTGAGACAGAGGCCAGCAGCTCCGGACGCCTGACGCCGATGATGTCGCCGATGTCGGTCGACACCTGCACGCCGGAACTGCTGCGCGAGGCCCATCAGCTGGCAGGGGAACGGGGCTGGCCCTACCATCTGCACGCGGCGATGTCCGTGATGGAATTCCACGAGATGGTGCGCCGCACCGGGCTGACATCGATCCAGTGGCTGGAGACGATCGGCGTCCTGGGACCGACCACCATCATCGGGCATGGCGCGATCCTCGACCATCACTCCTGGGTTCACTGGCACACGCGCACCGATCTGGACATCCTGGCGCGTTCCGGATCGTCCGTGTCGCATTGCCCGGTGGTGCTGAGCCGGCTGGGCGTCACGCTGGAGAGCCTCGGCCGCTACCGCCGGGCCGGCATCAATGTCGGCATCGGCACCGATTGCGACCCGCACAATATGCTGGAGGAGATGCGCCAGGCGGCGATCATGTCCCGCGTCGCGGACCAGCACATGTTCTCCGCGACCACCGCCGATGTCTTCGATGCCGCCACCATCGGCGGCGCCAGGGCGCTGCAGCGCGACGATATCGGCCGTCTGGCGGTCGGTGCGAAAGCGGACATCGTCGTCGTCGACCTGACCAATCCGATCATGCAGCCGCTCTACGATCCGCTCCGCAGCCTGATCTTCAGCGCCTGCGATCGGGCGGTGAAGGACGTGTATGTCGGCGGCAGGAAGGTGGTCGGAGATGGCGAGGTTCTGACGATCGACCATAAGCGGCAGGCGGAAACGGTAGCGGAAATCCAGGAACGCGTGGTCGCGGACATGCCCAACCGGGACCGCCGGCAGCGTACGGCCGCCGAAGTCTCGCCGAGAACCTACGCCTGCAGCGATCTCTGACGGTGACGAAGCCCCGCCAGAGAATGGTCGATCAGGCGGGCGATCTCGCCGGCGAGGAGCCCGAGCCCCGCACGTCGCTGACGACGGTCGCCTATAACCTGATCGAGAAGCAGCTCATCGTCGGCGAGATCCCGCCCGGTGCCCTGCTCTCGGAGGCGTCGCTCAGCAAGGCGATCGGCATCGGGCGCACCCCCGTGCGCGAGGCGCTCCAGCGTCTGGCTCGGGAAAGGCTCGTCACGATCATCCAGCGCAAGGGCGCCCGCGTCAGCGCGATCGACATCGACCAGTACATGGCCGGGCTGAGCCTGCGCCGTGAGGTCGAGCGGGTCATCGTCAGCAATGTCGCGCTGACTGCCAGCTGGCCTCAGCGCCAGTCGCTGCACTGCTTGGCCGCGGGGCTTCGCGAGGCGATGGAATCCGGCGATCTGGCCAAGGCGCTCGAGATGGACCGGCGCTTCAAGCTGCTCGAGATGGACATCTGCGAGAACCAATTCCTGAGCGCCGCCGTGCGGCCGCTCTACGGCCTCGCCCGTCGCTTCTATTTCGCGCAGGCTGTCGAGCCGGTACGCGCGGTCGGCCTGGCCCAGGCGGCTCTAATCGACCACATCGCGCGGGGCGATGCGGATGCCGCGGGAAGAGCCAGCGATGCCTTCATCGAAGCGCTGGCACGGTTCGGAGCGGAGGTTGGCAAGCCGGTCGGCGCACGCGCGGATGAACACTCCGAGATCGCCGATATCGAGCTCCGGCTGGCGGACAAGGCCTACGACCTGATCGAATGGAAGATCGTCACCGGCGCCTACGCCGTCGACGAGCTCCTCAGCGAAGGGCAGCTGAGCCAGGAGCTCGGGCTCGGACGGACGCCGGTGCGCGAGGCCTTGCAGCGCCTCGCGGCGCATCGGCTCGTGACGATCGTGCCGCGGCGCGGGCTCCTGGTCACGAATTTCGACGCCTACGATCTGTCGCGCCTGACCGAGGCACGCCGCCCGCTCGAAAGCATGCTCTGCCGGCTGGCTGCACGGCATGCCAGCCGCGAGGACCGCCAGCGGCTCGCGGAGGTGGTGGAAGGCATCGACGGCGTGACCGATTACCAGAACGGCTCGGCCATTACGCTCGACCAGAGTGCCAAGACGCTGCTCCTGAAGGCTGCTGGAAACGTCTTCCTGGCGGACGCGATCGCTCCGGTCCATGGCCTGTCACGAGCCCTGTATTTCCGCAAGCGTTCCGCTCCCGACCTTGATGTCGTGCGGGCCCAGCTCAGCATGCTGAAAGCTGTGGTCCGGGGCGACGAGGCCGAGGCCGGCCTGGGGGCGATCCGCTTCGTCGCAGAAGTCGCGCGCGTGATGCACCAACGGCGTGAGATATGGAGATGATGAGATGAGCGATCTGAGAACGACCATTCTCGACTGGATCAAGCAGGACGAGGACGAGCTCGTCCAGTTCTACCGCGACTTCGTCAAGGCGCGCTCGCCGAACCCGCCGGGCGACACTCGAGAGGCGATCGGCTTCGTTGCCGACCGGCTGACCGAATGGAAGATCGGCCATGATGTCGTCTTCGCGAAGGACAAGGAGCACCTGCCGAACATCGTCGCCGATTTCGACACCGGGAAGCCCGGACGGCACCTGGTCCTGAACGGCCATGCCGACGTGTTCCCGATCGGAAATCCGGATTCCTGGGAGCGCGATCCCTGGTGCGGCGATGTCGTCGACGGCCGCGTGTTCGGGCGGGGCTCGACGGATATGAAACCCGGTACGACCGCGAGCATCTACTGCTACCGTTACCTCGACCGCCTGCGCGACAGGCTGAAAGGTAGGCTGACGCTGACGGTGGTCTCGGACGAGGAAACGAGCGGGCGCTGGGGCGCCGGCTATCTGTTCGAGACGATGCCGGAGCGGGTCCGTGGCGATTGCCTGCTGAACGGCGAACCGACCGGCGTCGAGACGATCCGCTTCGGCGAAAAGGGCATCATCCGCTTCAAGGTGCGGGTCAAGACGCGCGGCGCGCACTCGCCCTATCCGCATCTGAGCCCGAGCGCCATCGACAAGGCCTGTGAGATCATCCTCGCGCTGAAGACGATGGCGGGCTCGGAGGGCGAAGGCATCCCGGTCGAGATTCTCGATCATCTCAACAAGGCCGACGTCCGGTCACTCATCGACAAGATCATGGGCGTCGGCACCGCGGACGTCATCAAGCAGTACACGGTGAACATCGGCACCATCGGCGGTGGAACGACCGCTAACATGATTGCCGATTATTGTGAGTTTCATGTCGATATTCGCGAGCCGGTCGGAACTCCGAAGGATGAGACGCTTCGCCGCGCGATCGAGATCGTCGAGAGGACCCCGGGGGCCGAAGTGTTCGAGATCGGCGGATCGCCCACCAACTGGAGCGCGACGCAGCACGAGATAATCGACATCATCTCCGACACCGTCGTCTCGCTCGATCGGCCGAAACCGGTTCTCCTGCCGATGCTCGCGGGTTCGGACTGCCGCTTCTGGCGGGAGGCCGGCGTTCCCGCCTATGTCTATGGGCCGAATTCGCGCAATATCGCGGCCCCGAACGAATCGGGCTCGATCGAGGATTTCCTCCACGTCGTTCGAGTCCACGCGCTGACGGCAGCGACATATCTCACGCGATGATGCAAAGCCTGCCGCTCTGGTGAGCGCATCTTCGACCGGCGACCGTGAGATCTTCCTCACGGTTTCCCTGCACCTCCAGATCATGTTCGGCGATTTGCGAGGACGCCGTCGACCATTTGGAGCGTATCGGCACGGACGTCGCTGGCGGCTGCGGCAGCGACGTAGGGATCTCACTGGTCGTCGTTGCCGGGCGCTCGGGCCTTCGTCCGGCTGCGATGTCGCTGGCCCAAATCAGTTCGCTGTGGAGCAAGGTGAGCCAAGCGCCCCAATGCTAGTCGTTTAGTCCCGGGATTTGATGGATCGGGTTGAGCTTGAACGTTTCGGGCTCGATGGTCCAGCGTTTGCAGATGAGCTCGTAGGGCGTGAGGCCTTTGAGGGTCTTGAG
>NZ_JBSHIO010000020.1:0-59433 GCF_053618995.1 Allobosea sp. NPDC055594 | reverse complement strand
AAAACACCCAAACAACAAAAAACACCACAAAAACAACAGCTTAAGACAATCAACAAACACCCGGAAACAACACAACAGCCACTCACAACCCAAAATTCAGCACAGAAAGCCAAAATGCCGAACACTCGGCCTCGCCCGCAAAGGGCCGCATTCCCCCTGCACTGCCCTTTCAAGCAGGGCTGCCGGCCCGTCCGCCGGGGATAGATTTGATTCCCACGCGCGAGGCGGGCATGCTCGGCCTGGAATTCGACGGAGAATCTGCCGCCCGCGGCACCAGCCCGACGGGCGATCGATGGACTCGGCCAAGCTCACCTCATGAATGCTCCCCCCGAACTGAGATCCCCGCATGAGCCGCTGACGCCGGAAGCGGCGGCGCTGCTCGTCGATCTCGGCATCGATCCGCCGATCCAGCCGGCGGGCGCCTCGCCGGCCGGCCTGGACCGGCGCGGGGTGTCGCTGCGCTGGCTGTCGGCCTGCATGCTGGTCGGCTCCTGCGGCGCGGCCCTGCTCGGTGGCGCGATCCTCGTCGCGATGCGCGGCGACACCAGCTTCGCCGAACGTCCGGAGACGGTGACCACGCGCCAGGTCACAGGTCTCGGCGGCGGCGCCCGCAAGGGCGACAAGCTCGTGGCGGAACAGCCGATCGCCTCGGCCAGGCACAGCGCGCGCGCGCCGATGTCCCAGCGCGTCGGCGATCGCGAGGTGATCAAGGTCCGCCCCTATGTGCGCCTCGCCTCCAATCTCTCGCTGACCACTGGCGTCTATGCCACCAACATCCCGCCCTTCAATCCGCTGCGCCTGTTCGCCGAGGGCGCACCCGGCAGCGAGCGCTATGCCGAGCCGGTGACCGACCTGCCCGATGCCGATGTCTCGATCACCAAGCGCGATCTCGCCGAGCTGACCATCCAGGCGAGCAAGGCCAATCTGAGCGACGCCGAGGTGATCGCACAGATGGAGGAGGAGCGCGCCAACCTCGCCGCCAGCGACCGTCGCGCCGCCCTGCCGATCCCGCCGCAGCTGATGCTCAGCCGGACCCTCGGCCAGGGCGCCGCCGCTGCGAGCGCCGATCTACTCGGCTATGCGCCGGCGACCGACACCTCCTTCTCCGGGATCGAGGTCCGCGTCGTCCCGGAAAACGTCACCAATGCGCTGAAGGCGCCGATCGCCGCGACACGCGAACCGCTGGTCGAGGAGAAGCTGCTGATCACCCGCCGCGGCGAGAATTTCGAGACCGTGGTCCGCAATGCCGGCGCCAATCGCGACCAGATCATCTCGATGATCAACGCCTTCGGCGGCAAGGTGAAGATCGCCGCGCTGCCCGAGGGCCAGGTCCTGCAGGCCCTGTTCGCACCCGGGCCGCGGCCGGGCGACGCGCGCCAGATCGTCCGCATCGCCCTGCTCGATAATGGCCGCCCGGCCGCGATGGTCGCGATCAACGACAAGGGCGTCTTCACCCCCGTCGCACTGCCCAAGGCCGAGACGCTCGGCCCGCAGCAGAAGGCCCAGACCGGCAATGACGAGGAGGAGGAGGAAGAGGAGGACAGCGGCGGCACCGGCGCCCGGCTCTATGAGAGCCTGTACGAGACCGGGCTGCGCCATGACCTGCCGCGCGCCCTGATCGACGAGCTCGTCCGCATCTTCTCCTATGATCTCGATTTCCAGCAGCGCGTCCGCGGCGGCGACAGCCTCGAGGTGATCTTCACCGACGAGGACGAGGGCGAGCGCGCCGAAATTCTCTCGGCCTCGCTCACCATCGGCGGCGAAACCCGGCAGGTCTTCCGCTATCAGGCTCCCGAGGACGGGCTGATCGACTTCTTCGATCCGGACGGACGCTCGCTGAAGAAGTTCCTGTTGCGCAAGCCGATCAGCGATGCCGAGATGCGCTCGGGCTTCGGCATGCGCTACCACCCGATCATGCGCTATTCGAAGATGCATACCGGCGTCGACTGGGCCAACAAGATCGGTACGCCGATCCTGGCGGCGGGCAACGGCACGGTGATCAAGGCCGAATGGGATTCCGGCTATGGCCGACGCATCGAGATCCAGCACGCCAATGGCTACGTCACCAGCTATTCGCACCAGTCGGCCTTCGCCAAGGGCATCGCGCCCGGCGTCAAGGTCCGCCAGGGCCAGGTGATCGGCTTCCTCGGCAACACCGGCCTCTCGACCGGCCCGCATCTGCACTACGAGGTCATGGTCAACGGCAATTTCGTCAACCCGATGAAGATCAAGGTGCCCCGCGGGCGTGAGCTCGACGGCCGCGCGCTCGCCGAATTCAAGCGCCAGCGCGACGAAGTCCTGGGACTGATCGTGCGGGCCGGAGGCCAGACCGCGCAGGCGCGCTGAGCCGGCTCCGGGGCCTGACGCCGATGCTCGCCGCGCTGCTGACCGTCCTGCCCGTCTTCGGCCTGATCGCGCTCGGCTATGGCGCGCGCTGGACCCGGATCCTGCGCGAAAGCACCGGCGAGGGGCTCTCGGATTTCGTCTTCGTCCTCGCCGTGCCCTGCCTGCTGTTCAAGACGCTGGCGACCGCGGCGATCCCCGCCGCGCAGCCCTGGGGCTACTGGATCTCCTATTTCACCGGGCTTGCCGTCGTCTGGCTCATCGCCCAGCTGGTGGCGAGCCGCGTCTTCGGGCGCAAAGGCCCCGAACTCGTCGTCTCCGGCTTCGCCGCCGCCCAGTCGAACACGGTCTTCGTCGGCATACCGATGATCCTGAAAGCCTATGGCGAGGCCGGCGCGGTGCCGCTCGGATTGCTGCTCGTCATCCATCTGCCGGTGACCATGACCGTCGCCACCGTGCTGGCCGAGGGACGCGCAGCCTCGTTCGGCCTCATGCTCCGACGCTTGTTCATGCACCCGCTGATCCTCGGCATCCTGCTCGGCGCCGCAGTGCGCCCGGTCGTTACGCATGTGCCGGCACCGCTCTGGACGATCATCGATCTGATTGCCGCGACGGCGGTTCCCTGCGCGCTGATCAGCCTCGGCATCGCGCTCCACCGCTACGGCCTGGCCTCGGGCATCGGCCTGCCGGTGGTCCTGAGCGGGCTCAAGCTGGTCGTGCATCCACTGATCGTGCTGATACTGGCGACGAAAGTCTTTGCGATGCCGCCGGTCTGGGCCGGAGTCGCGGTGCTGTTCGCCGCCTGCCCCTGCGGGGTCAACGCCTATCTCTTCGCCGAGCGCTATCGCCAGGGCATGGCCGATGCCTCGAGTGCCATCGCGCTCTCGACCGCGCTCTCGCTCTTCACCACGATCTTCTGGCTGAGCTGGCTCGGCGCGACCTGAGGCGAGCGCTCGGATGATCTCGGCCGGTCGGCGATTCACGTGAAACCGAGCTGCCGGCGGATCGCGGCAGGCGTCACCCCTTGGGCCCGCAGATCGGCGAGCCCCGGCGACTGCCGGCTCTTGGCCAGCTTCTGACCGGTCTCGTCGGCCAGAAGCCGGTGGAAGTGGTAGAGCGGCACGGCCAAGCCGAGCAGGCGCTGCAGCATGAGATGGATCGCGGTCGCCGCCTCGAGATCGCGGCCGCGCACGACATGGCTGACGCCCTGCAGCGCATCGTCGACCACGACGGCGAGGTGATAGCTCGTCGGTGCGTCCTTGCGGGCGAGCACGACATCGCCCCAGCGCGCCGGATCCACGGCGATCCGCCG
This sequence comes from Allobosea sp. NPDC055594, assembly GCF_053618995.1. Taxonomy (NCBI): domain Bacteria; kingdom Pseudomonadati; phylum Pseudomonadota; class Alphaproteobacteria; order Hyphomicrobiales; family Alloboseaceae; genus Allobosea; species Allobosea sp. NPDC055594. The sequence continues at coordinate 55,778 of NZ_JBSHIO010000020.1, read as the reverse complement.
CACTGCTCCTTCGGCATCGAAGACGGAATAGGAGAGATCCGCGCCCGTGCATGCGAGCGCGCGATCCATGGCCAGGCGCAGCACATGCGGCTCGCCGGCCGCGATCCGCCCACGCTGCTCCGCTCCGGACAGGTTGCGGCAGCATCCGGGATAGAGCGGCGCGCCATCGGGATCGCGCGGCCAGGGCTCGCCGGTTTCGGCTTCGCGCCGGGCGACCGCCTGCTTCACATCCTGCCGCGAGCAGAAGCAGGGATAGATCAGCCCCATCTCCTGCAGCTGTGCCAGCGCGCTGCGGTAATCGTAGAAATGCTCCGACTGGCGCCGAACCGCGCCGTCGAAATGCAGGCCGAGCCAGGCGAGATCGTCATGGATGCCCTGCTCGAATTCCGGCCGGCAGCGCGCGAGGTCGATATCCTCGATCCGCAGCAGCAGCCGCCCGCCGAAAGCGGCGGCCAGGCGGGCATTGGTCAGCGCCGAGAGCGCGTGGCCGAGATGCAGCCGCCCGTTCGGGCTCGGTGCGAAACGGAAAACGGGAGGGGACTTCGCCATCGCCTCCTGTCTATGGTCGGAGCCGAGCGTCGCCAAGCCCGCACCCTCCTGACAGGATCGGCGCCAGCCTGCACCCTAGATTGCCCACCATGCCGAGAATCACCTGCGACGCCGATCTCGAAGAGGGCATGGCCGCCCTCGCCGCCCTCGACCCGGCCTGGGAGCCGATCATTGCGCGCACCGGCATCCCGCCGCTACGCCGGCGCGAGAGCGGCTTTGCCAGCCTCGCCTCGATCATCGTCTCGCAGCAGCTTTCGGTCGCCAGCGCCCGCGCCGTCTGGGCAAGGCTGGAAGGCGTGTTCGCCCCGCTGACGCCGGAGCGAGTCCTGTTCGCGAGCGATGAGGAGATGCGGCTGTCGGGCCTGTCACGGCCGAAGCAGAAGACCTTGCGCGCCGTCGCCGCCGCGATCGCCGAAGGCCGCCTCGACCTCGCCGGACTAGAAACGGCGACGCCCGAATTCGTGCATGAGCACATGACAGCCGTCTCGGGCATCGGGCCGTGGACGGCGGATGTCTATCTGCTGTTCTGCCTCGGCCACCGTGACGGCTTCGCCGCCGGCGACCTCGCCGTGCAGGAAGCGGCGAAGCTCGCTTTCGGGCTGGCCGTCCGGCCGAAACCGACCGAGCTCCTCGCTCTGGCAGAGGCCTGGCGGCCCTGGCGCGGCGTCGCGGCCCGCTTGCTCTGGGCCTATTACGCCGCGCTCAAGGCGCGCGAAGGCGTCAACGCCTAGATCACCGCGCATCCGTCCGGACGCGGCCACGGTGATCTATCCCATTGTTATCGCATCGTAATTTTCCGAAAAGTGGAGTCCACTTTTCCGTCCGATGCCATAGGCGTGTTTTCGAGCGAAGTGGCCGCCGGCTCGCGTGACGAGAAAGCGATGAGCAGAAACCTGGACCGCTCCCGCGCTTGTTCGAGGCGCGGGAGTGGTCGGGCTTTCAGCCCTTGATCACCTTGAGAGCCGCCTGGCTGGCGGCACGCAGCAGGCCGGTATCGCTCATCACCGTCACCAGTCTTGCACCGAGCTCGACGCCCTGCTTGGCGCGCTCGGCGCTCGCCGCATAGAAGGCGACCGGCTTCTTCACCGCGTTCGCCCGCGCCACGATATGGCGCAGCGCGTCGTCGACCTCCTTGGCCGAGGCGTTGACCGAGGTACCGCCCGATAGCGCGATCGACAGATCCGACGGGCCGACGAAGAGCGCGTCGATGCCGTCGATGGCGAGAATGTCGTCGACGATCGCCATCGCCTCGCGCGTCTCGATCATCGCGAAGGTCAGCGAGAAATCATTGGCCTGCCTGAGATAGCCGTTCTGGTCGAGGCCGGAGGCGCCGAGGCCGCCATAGCTGCCCCAGCTGCGCTCGCCGAGCGGCGGATACTTGGCATAGGCCGCGAGACGGCGGGCATCCTCGATCGTGTTGATCATCGGCGCGATCACGCCGGACGCGCCGGAATCGAACAGCTTCGAGACGTTCTGGAACTCGCCGACCGCGATGCGGGCGAGAGCGGGCTTGCCGGCGGCATTGATCAGCGGGATCGCCCGGATGACCTCGCCGAGCGTGATCGGGCCGTGCTGCATGTCGAGCGTGACCGCATCGAAATCTTCCTGCGCCAGGATCGCGGCGATGCTCGGGTCCGGCAGGCCGCACCAGGCGGAAAGCAGCGTCTCACCCTTGGCGAGACGGTCTGCGAGCGAGGAGAGCACGGTCGGCTTGGTGGCGGTCATCGGGCAGCTTCATCCGGTTGCGGCCGCTCTTCGTCGGCGGCACGCTGAAACTGGACCCAATCGCAGGCCAAAGGCAAACCATCCGGCATGCGCCCGGCTCGGGGACGCCTTGCGAATCGCGCGCCTTTCCCCACCGGCAGCCGCGCCTGCCCGGCGCGGCGCCGTGGCGAGGCGCTTCAGCGCCCGGCCTGAATCTCTTCGGCCGCCCGGAGCAGCAGATCCTGCATGACCTGACGGATCTCGCTGTCGCCGGCCGCGACATTGCCGGCCGCAAAATCGGCCTTGACCTTACGCACCACGTCCTCGTCGCCGGCCTCCTCGAAATCGGCCAGAACGACCGACTTGGCATAGGCCTCGGCGTCGGCGCCGCTCTTGCCGAGCTTGTCGGCGGCCCAGAGGCCGAGCAGCTTGTTGCGGCGGGCCATCGCCTTGAAGCGCAGTTCCTCGTCATGCGCGAACTTGTTCTCGAAAGCATCCTTGCGCTGGTCGAATGTCGCCATGACGGTTCTGGTCCTCTCCGGAATCGCGGGGTTTGCGGCAGATCGGCCGATCTCGGCCTTCCTCGCCATATAGAATGCGCCAGCCGATGCGGCTAGGGGCGAGCGCGCCGCGGGCCGGCCGCACAGATTTCGAGACGCCCCGGCGCGCTTTGTTGCGTTTGCGGCGCGAAAGGCCCATATAGCGCGAAGCGCGGCAGACTCCTCAGGAAGCGAGCGCGCGAGAACCAGCCGGACCGGCGCGTTAGGATCGAACTCGAAAGAGCCACGGGATTGCGCGACAGCGTGCTGAACAGGGCCAAGATCCCGCCGCGGGAAACCGCGACCAGAGAGAGGCCGACCCATTGGATTTCCTCAAGCCACGGTATATCCCGATGAACCGCCGCCGTCGCATTTACGAAGGCAAGGCGAAGGTCCTGTACGAAGGACCTGAGCCCGGAACGCTCATCCAGCATTTCAAGGATGACGCGACCGCCTTCAACGCCAAAAAGCATGAAGTGATCGACGGCAAGGGCGTCCTGAACAACCGGATTTCCGAGTACATCTTCACGAACCTCAACGATATCGGCGTCCCCACGCATTTCATCCGCCGGCTGAACATGCGCGAGCAGCTGATTCGCGAGGTCGAGATCATTCCGCTCGAGGTCGTGGTCCGCAACGTCGCGGCCGGCTCGCTGTCGACCAAGCTCGGCCTCGAGGAAGGCACGCAGCTGCCGCGCTCGATCATCGAGTTCTATTACAAGAACGACGCGCTGAACGACCCGATGGTCTCGGAAGAGCACATCACCGCCTTCGGCTGGGCGACGCCGCAGGAGATCGACGACATCATGGCGCTCGCCATCCGCGTCAATGATTTCCTCTCCGGCCTGTTCCTCGGCGCCGGCATCCGCCTCGTCGACTTCAAGATGGAGTGCGGGCGCCTCTGGGAAGGCGACATGATGCGCATCGTCGTCGCCGACGAGATCAGCCCGGATTCCTGCCGGCTCTGGGACATCAAGTCGAAGGACAAGATGGACAAGGACCGCTTCCGCCGCGACATGGGCGGGCTGATCGAGGCCTATACCGAGGTGGCCCGCCGCCTCGGCATCATGGGCGAGAACGAGAAAACCGGCCCGGCCGGGCCGCGCCTGGTGCAGTGAGCGCCGGGATCGCTGTCGAACCGACATCGAAACGGGGGCGCTTGCGCTCCCGTTTGCGTTTCGGCGCCCTGGCACTGGCGGTCGTGCTGCTCGCCGGCTGTGCCGACCATTTCGGGCCCGGCCTGGTCCAGCTCGCTGCCGGCCGCGGCTGGGAGCCTCTGCCGATCCAGAGCTGGGTCGTCAATGACGGCATTACCCCGAAGGCGATCGTCTATTGCCCGCCGGAGGATTGCATCCGCCCCGGCGTCGCCGCCTTGCTGAGCTTCGAAGGGCGCCGCGCCGTCGAGATCGAGCGCGCGCTGGCATCGGACCCAGCAAGGCTGGCGCGGGCCTTCACCGCCTCGGCAACGCGCGGCAAGGACAAGAAACCGGCCAGGCCGGCGAGCACCACCACCGTCTCGCGCTTCAAGCTCGACGGCACCAGCGGCATCCAGGTCGAGATCCGCGCCAGGGAGGGCCACCGCCTCGCCTCGACCGCGATCCTCTATGCCCGCAAGGACAAGGTGCTGTCGCTCGCCATCGCCGTCACCAATGATTCGCAGGCCGCCCGCGACTATGCCCGCGCCACCTGGGAAAGCCGTTGAAGCGGCGTCCTGGACCAGCAAAGAGTTGAGCCGGCGCCGATTCACGGCTAAGCCACCGCCAAACTTCCGACCGGAGATCAAGATGAAAGCCCGCGTCACCGTCACCCTCAAGACCGGCGTGCTCGATCCGCAGGGCAAGGCCATCGAGGGTGCGCTCAAATCCCTCGGCATCGCCGGCGTCGGCTCGGTACGCCAGGGCAAGGTCTTCGACATCGAGCTCGCCGACACCGACAAGGCCGCGGCCGAGGAGACCCTCAAGGCCGCCTGCGAGAAGCTGCTCGCCAATACGGTGATCGAGAACTACCGCGTCGAGATCGGGGTCTGAGCCGATGAAAGCCGCCGTCATCACCTTTCCGGGCTCCAACCGCGATGGCGACGTCGCCAAGGCTCTGAAGCAGGCCGGCGCCAGCGTCGCGCATGTCTGGCATGGCGACCACGAGCTGCCGGCCGGGACCGACCTCGTCGTGCTGCCCGGCGGCTTTTCCTATGGCGACTATCTGCGCTGCGGCGCCATTGCCGGCCGCGCCCACATCATGGACGCGACGCGGGCCCATGCGGCGCGCGGCGGCCTCGTGCTCGGCATCTGCAACGGCTTCCAGATCGCCTGCGAATCCGGCCTGCTGCCGGGCGTGCTCGCTCGCAACGCCAATCTGAAATTCGTCTGCAAGCGCCAGCATCTGCGCGTCGAGCGCAACGACACCGCCTTCACCTCCGCCTATGCCAAGGGGCAGGTGATCGATGTCTGCATCGCCCATGGCGAAGGCAACTATATCTGCGATGCCGAGACGCTTGCCCGGCTCGAAGGCGAGGGCCTCGTCGCCTTCCGCTATTGCGATGCCGAGGGCCAGATCACGGCCGAGGCGGATCCGAACGGCTCGCTCAACCACATCGCCGGCATCTATTCGCCGAAGCGCAATGTGCTCGGCCTGATGCCGCATCCGGAGAACCTGATCGACGGGCTGGTCGGCGGCACCGACGGGCGCGGCATGTTCGAGAGCCTGGTCAACGGCCGGAAGGCGGCCTGACGCCTCGCATCATAATCCAGGGGGAGCGAGGACACGGAGCCGCGCCCCATGGAGACCGTTGTTTCGAGAAAGCTGCGCTCGTCGCAGCTTTTTTCGTTTCAAGGCAGGCTTCAGCAGCCCGGCGCGAACCACGGCGCTGACGCGCCTCACTTCGCCAGAGCAGTCGCCTTGGCCAGCAGCCGGGCGGCGCTCTCGCCGGTCAGCGCCCCGACATGCTTGTCGACGATGCGGCCGTCCGGGCCGATCAGGAAGGTCTCGGGCACGCCATAGACGCCCCATTCGATCGCGGCGCGGCCAGGACGATCGACCCCGACGGCCGAATAGGGATTGCCGAGCGCGCCGAGGAAGCGTCGGGCATTCTCGGCCTCGTCCTTGTAGTTCATGCCGACCAGCACGACCTTGCCCTGCTTGACCGCAGGCGACTCGCCCATCGCGACCAGGAAGGGATGCTCGACCCGGCAGGGCGCGCACCAGCTGGCGAAGACGTTGACGATCGTCGCCTTGCCCTTGGCGAGGTCGGCCATGCCGAAGGCCGGCACCGGCTTGCCGTCGCGCTGCAGCCCTTCCAGCTCGGTCAGCGTTACGGCCGGCGCCGGCTTGCCGATCAGCGCCGAGGGCACCTTGCTGGCATCGCCGGAGAACAGGCCCGCCAGGAAGACCAGCGCCAGCGCCCCGAACAGGATGAGCGGTATGGCGAAGAGCCAGGGCGAGCGCCTGGCCGGAGCTTCAGCGGAGGTCTCGCTCATGACGTCTTCCGTTCTAAGCGGCGGCCGATGCCCTGCTGCTCCAGCAGCGCCAGCGCGCGGCGCTGGGCCCGGCGGTCGAGCAGGATCAGGGCGGCGAGGCCGCACAGGATCAGGCCCGAGGCCAGATAAGCGGCGAGGATGAAACCGCCATGAGGGCCTAGTTCGAGCATCATTCCGCCGCCTGCAGGGACAACCGGTCAAGGCGCTCCGCCTCGAGGATCTTCAGGGTCCGCACCCGCCGGCGCAGCAGTTCCGCCTGCATCGCCACCGCGTGCAGCCACAGCGCCGCGAGCGTGAAGCCGACGGCCAGGATCAGCAGCGGCCAGAGCATCGAAGTATGGATGGTCGGCCCACTCAGCCGCAGCACTGAGGCCGGCTGGTGCAGGGTGCTCCACCAGTCGACCGAAAACTTGATGATCGGGATGTTGACGCTGCCGACCAGCGTCAGGATCGCGACCGCGCGTCCGGCACGCGAGGGCTCGTCAATGGCGCGCCTGAGGGCGATGACGCCGAGATAGAGCAGGAACAACACCAGCATGGAGGTCAGCCGTGCGTCCCAGACCCAGTAGGTCCCCCACATCGGCTTGCCCCAGAACGAGCCGGTGAGCAGGCAGATCAGCGCGAAGGCGGCCCCGATCGGCGCCGCCGCCTGCTGCGCGACATCGGCGAGCGGGTGGCGCCAGATCAGCACGCCGAGCGCCGAGCACGCCATCATCGAATAGAACATCATCGCCAGCCAGGCGGCCGGCACATGCAGATACATGATGCGGATGGTCTCGCCCTGCTGGTAATCGGCCGGAGCGACGAACCAGGCGAGATAGAAGCCGACGAGCAGCAACAGCACCGCGATGCCGGCGACCCAGGGCAGCAGCACATTCGAAAGGCGCATGAAGCGCGCCGGATTGGCCAGTTCGATCAGGCTTGCCATGGGCTCGCGCTAGAGGACGATGCTCTTCTTTCGACCAGAGAGCATGTAGCAATCGCCGGCCCGGCTCACAATCCGGCCTAGCAGCCTGCGACGTTAGGGCCGGCGGCTAGGCCTCGTCCTTGTCCAGTGAATCGTTGGCACCGCTTTTGTCGACCACGCCGAAACTGCCGGAACGCACGCCTTCGCCCGCGACGGTAAAGCCCTCGGCGAGCAGGCCGCGGCGCAGCAATTCGCGCACTGCGGCCGCTCGGCTCGGCATGCGCTTCTCGAAGCGCCAATTCTCGACGGCACGCAGTTCCTCGGCGCTGAGCATGATCTGCAGCCGCTCGCCGCGTTCGAGATCCGACATGGCGCCCCCCGCGACGCTACGAATGAGTAACTGACGATATAGGCGCAGAATGCACATTCACAACCAGAAGGGCAATCGGCAGCAGCGGTGGCTCATACTGGCAAGGCAGCGTCGGCACAACCTACTAACCATTTGAAATATTTCATTTTTATTGCACCTCTCGCCAAAGTGGCCTAGCCTTGCCGGCAGGAGGGTGTTCCCATGCTCATGAAGCTTTCCGCGCCTATGCAGCGCGATGTCGAGGCGACCGTTCGCCTGCGGGCTGGTGAATCCCGAGTGCTCGACGTCTTCGCCGTCGCCGAGGAAGTACAGCTGCGCTTCAATGGCGATAATGTCGCGCTGGAGGATATCGCCGCGGTCGTCATGCAGCTCGCCGCCCAGAGCGGTTGCGCGCTCGAGCTCGACGAAGCCTGACCGCCGAGCCCTTTGCAGGGCTACTCCGACTGCCGCAGCGCAGCCGCGGCGGCGATGCTGCCGACCACGATCGCAGAAAGCGTGATCGCTCCGAGGATCAGCAGCGGCGTGCCGGCCGGCAGCGGGCCGCCGCGCGCGGCATCCACCGCCGAGACGCCGAAGATCAGCACCGGCACCGTCAGCGGCGCGACGATCACCGGCAGGATCAGCCCGCCGCGGCGCAGGCTCGCGGTCAAAGCAGCGGCCGAGGCGCCGATGAAGCTCAGCGCCGGCGTTCCGACTATGAGGCTCGCGACCAGCGGCAGGATCGCCTCGGCCGGCAAGGCGACGAGCAGGCCGAGCAGCGGCGCGGCCAGCGCCAGCGGCAGCCCGGTGGTCAGCCAATGCGCCAGTCCCTTGGCGAACACGCTAAGCTCGAGCGGCAGCGGCGAGGCCCGCATCAGTTCGAGCGAGCCGTCCTCCTCATCGGCCTGAAACAGCCGGTCGAGCCCGATCAGGGTTGAGAGCAGTGCTCCCAGCCAGAGAATGGCCGGGCCGATGCGCGAGAGCAGGTTGAGATCCGGCCCGAGCGCGAAGGGCACCAGCACGACCATGGTCAGGAAGAAGACCAATGCGAGCTCGCCGCCGCCGCCAGCCCGGGCTGCCAGAGCAAGGTCGCGCCTGAGCACGGCGAAGAAAGCCCGCCTCACGGCCCGATCCTGAGTTCGCGCGCGGCATCGATGCCGAGCGGCCCATGCGTCGCCGCCAGGATCGCCCCGCCCGCCGCAAGATGCGCCTGCATCAGCCCGACCAGCATCGCCTGCGCATTGACGTCGAGCGCCGCCGCCGGCTCGTCGAGCAGCCAGAGCGGCCGCGCTGCGACGAGAAGCCGGGCCAGTGCCACACGCCGCCTCTGCCCGGCCGAGAGATAACCGACCGGCAGCGCGCCGACATGCGGCAGACCTACCGCTTCCAGCGCCTGTTCCGGCGTCGCGGCCGCGCCGCCGAGCAGATCCTGGGCGAAACGCAGATTCTCCTTCGCCGTCAGCGCGCTCTTAAGCCCGTCGCGATGGCCGACGAGATGGGCCGCCTCGGTCAGCGGTGTCTCGTCCAGCCCTTCGAGCCGGATCGTACCCGCCTCCGGGCGCAGGCGGCCGCAGAGCATGGCGATGAGGCTCGACTTGCCGGCGCCGTTGCGCCCGGTCAGCGCCAGCGCCTCGCCATTGCCGAGCCGGAAGCCGACTCCCTCGAAGATCAGCCGCCCGCCGCGCCGGCAGACGAGGCCCTCGGCGCTCAATGTCAGGGTCTGATGCGAAATCTGCGTCACGAAACCCGCGCTTTTCCTCGAACATGCCGGCCCTCGCGGAGCGCGCATCGACCCTGTAGCGGCCTTCTTGGAATTGATCTATAGAACCCGTGGCTACGCCGCACGCCGATCCGGCGCGGGGCTCGGGCACTCCCGGGGCGGCGCGCGCGTCATGCGCAATAGGCCTTCGACCGGCTGATTCCGCAAGGGTCTCCGGCTCGCGACCGCAACCCCTTGATCAGGATGTAAGCCGATATGGCCTCGCTCGATTCCTTTAAATGTCGTCGTACGCTCACTGCGGGCGGCAAGACCTACACCTATTATTCGCTGCCCGACGCCGAGGCGAACGGCCTGACCGGCATCTCCCGCCTGCCCTTCTCGATGAAGGTGCTGCTCGAGAACCTGCTGCGCTTCGAGGACGGTCGCTCCGTCACCAAGGCCGATATCGAGGCCTTCGTCGCCTGGGCCGATGACAAGGGCAAGGCCGGCAAGGAGATCGGCTTCCGCCCCGCCCGCGTGCTGATGCAGGACTTCACCGGCGTTCCCGCCGTCGTCGATCTCGCCGCGATGCGCGACGGCGTCGTGGCGCTCGGCGGCGACCCGGCCAAGATCAACCCGCTCGTCCCGGTCGACCTCGTCATCGACCATTCGGTGATCGTCGACGAGTTCGGCACCCCCAAGGCGCTCGCGCAGAACGTCGAGCTCGAATACGAGCGCAACGAGGAGCGCTACAAGTTCCTGAAATGGGGCCAGGGCGCCTTCGACAATTTCCGCGTCGTCCCGCCCGGCACCGGCATCTGCCACCAGGTGAACCTCGAATACCTCGCCCAGACCGTCTGGACCCGCACCGAGACGATCGACGGCGTCGAGGTCGAGGTCGCCTATCCCGACACCGTGGTCGGCACCGATTCGCACACCACCATGGTCAACGGCCTCGCCGTTCTCGGCTGGGGCGTCGGCGGCATCGAGGCGGAAGCCGCCATGCTCGGCCAGCCGCAGTCCATGCTCCTGCCCGAGGTCATCGGCTTCAAGCTGACCGGCTCGCTGCGCGAGGGCATCACCGCGACCGACCTCGTGCTCACCGTCACCCAGATGCTGCGCAAGAAGGGCGTCGTCGGCAAGTTCGTCGAGTTCTTCGGCCCCGGCCTCTACAATCTGACGCTGGCCGACCGCGCCACCATCGCCAATATGGGCCCGGAATACGGCGCGACCTGCGGCTTCTTCCCGGTCGATAGCGAAACCATCGACTATCTCACCACGACCGGCCGCAAGTCGGACCGGATCGCCCTGGTCGAGGCCTACAGCAAGGCGCAGGGCCTGTTCGCCACGCCCGAGACCGCCGATCCGATCTTCACCGACACGCTCGAACTCGATCTCTCGACGGTGCAGCCCTCGATGGCCGGCCCGAAGCGCCCCGAGGGCCGCGTCGACCTCTCCGCCGTCAAGGCCGGCTTCGCCGCCGCCATGGAGACCGAGTACAAGAAGGCCGCCGAGATCGCCCGCCGCGTCCCGGTCGAGGGCAAGCCCTTCGATCTCGGCCATGGCGACGTCGTGATCGCCGCCATCACCTCCTGCACCAATACCTCCAACCCGTCGGTGCTGATGGCCGCGGGCCTGCTCGCCCGCAAGGCGGTCGAGAAGGGGCTTTCGGTAAAGCCCTGGGTCAAGACCTCGCTGGCGCCCGGCTCGCAGGTCGTCGCCGAATATCTCGCGAAGTCCGGCCTGCAGACCGATCTCGACGCGCTCGGCTTCAACCTGGTCGGCTTCGGCTGCACCACCTGCATCGGCAATTCCGGCCCGCTGCCGGCGCCGATCTCCAAGGCGATCAACGAGCAGGGCCTGATCGCCGGCGCCGTGATCTCCGGCAACCGCAACTTCGAGGGCCGCGTCTCCCCCGACGTGCAGGCGAACTATCTCGCCTCGCCGCCGCTGGTCGTCGCCTATGCCCTCGCCGGCTCGGTGCAAATGGACCTGACCAAGGAGCCGCTCGGCACCGGCAAGGACGGCCAGCCGGTCTATCTCAAGGACATCTGGCCCTCCAACAAGGAGATCCAGAGCTTCATCCAGCAGAACGTCACCCGCGCGATGTTCGAGGCCAAATATGCCGACGTCTTCAAGGGCGACGCGCATTGGCAGGCGGTGGATGCGCCCAAGAGCCAGACCTATGCCTGGGACGACAAGTCGACCTATGTGCAGAACCCGCCCTATTTCCAGGGCATGAGCCGCAAGCCGGCGGCAGTCACCGACATCCAGGGTGCGCGCATCCTCGGCCTGTTCGGCGACAAGATCACCACCGACCACATCTCCCCGGCCGGCTCGATCAAGGCCGCCTCGCCGGCAGGCAAGTACCTGATCGACAACGGCGTCGCCGTCGCCGACTTCAACCAGTACGGCACCCGGCGTGGCAACCATGAGGTGATGATGCGCGGCACCTTCGCCAATATCCGCATCCGCAACCACATGATGGGGCCGAACGGGCGCGAAGGCGGCTACACCATCCACTATCCCAGCAAGGAAGAGCTGCCGATCTACGACGCGGCGATGCGCTATGCGGCCGAGAAGGTGCCGCTGGTGATCTTCGCCGGCGTCGAATACGGCAACGGCTCCTCGCGCGACTGGGCGGCCAAGGGCACCAACCTGCTCGGCGTCAAGGCCGTGATCGCCCAGAGCTTCGAGCGCATCCACCGCTCGAACCTGGTCGGCATGGGCGTGGTCCCGTTCACCCTGGCCGAGGGCACGAGCTGGGCCTCGCTCGACCTCAAGGGCGACGAGACCGTGACCATCAAGGGCCTCGCCACCGTCAAGCCGCGCCAGATGCTCGAGGCGGAGATCACCTCGGCCGACGGCAAGGTCAAGAAGGTGCCGATCCTCTGCCGCATCGATACGCTGGACGAGCTCGACTACTTCAAGAACGCCGGCATCCTGCACTACGTGCTGCGCGGCATCGCCGCCTGAGCCGAAACGCCGGGACCGCAAGGTCTCGGCGAAGACTTCTCGGCAAAGACTTGGCGGCGACTTGCCCGCCCCTCGGAACGCCCGGTTTGCAGACCGGGCGTTCTGTTCTTGCAGCGCCTCACGGTTGTCCAATTCTGCACCGAGGTGTAAGGGGGCGATCACAGCCATTCCTCGGCGGGGGGCTTGGGGCAGGCGCGGGAGCTTTCCGCGCTCGGATGCCATCCGCCTTCATCATTGAAAACGACGGGAGCACCCGCATGTCCGCCACGTTCGAGACGGTCGCCGGCATCATTTCGGAAACTTGCGACATTCCGCGCGAGAAGATCACGCCCCAGAGCCACGCCATCGACGATCTCGGCATCGACTCGCTCGCCTTCCTCGACATCGCCTTCGCGATCGACAAGGCTTTCGGCATCAAGCTGCCGCTCGAGCAGTGGACCCAGGAGGTCAACGAGGGCAAGGCGCCGGCCGAGCAGTATTTCGTGCTCGAGAATCTCTGCAAGCGCATCGACGACCTCGTCGCCGCCAAGGCCGCCTGACCGGCCGAACACCACATTGATCGGTCCGATAGATGTCCTGCCGGAGCGGCCGATCCGCCCGGCGGCCTTGAGCGCGGCCGGCGCAACCGATACAGCAGGACGCTGAAGCGCCGCGGCGCGGAGGATGAACTCTCCAACGCGGCGCCTGGTGCAGAATGCGAAAAGGCGCAGCCCGGCTTTTCGCATCCTGCTCCAGCTCCTTAATGAGAGACAGGCCTGCCCCCGGATGAGCGCCGCGCGCGCTTCTCCCGAGGCGCCCGCCTCCAACCGGTTGGAATTGCATGCGCCTCGAATATTTCGACATGATCGATCAGGTCGCGAGCTTCGTTCCGGCGGAAAAGCGCATCGTTACCCGTTCGACCGTCCCCTCGAAGAGCCCGGTCTTCGAGGGCCATTTTCCCGGCCACCCGCTGGTTCCCGGCGTGCTCCTGACCGAGACCATGGCCCAGGCCTCGGGCTATCTCCTGCTCGCCCTCAACGGGCTGTCGCAGATGCCCTTCCTGATGATGGTCGACAAGGCGCGCTTCCGTACCTTCGTCGAGCCCGATGCGGTGCTCGATGTCAGCGCCGAGCTCGTCCATGAGGGTTCTGGCTATGCCGCGACCAAGGCGAAGATCACGATCGACGGCAAGCCGATCTGCGATGCCGAATTGCGCTTCCGCCTGATGCCCTTCCCCGCCGACATGCGCGCTTTGATGGAGGCGCGCATCGCCGCCATCGGCCTCAACCCGGAAGCGGCCTGACCATGGCACATGACGTCCTCATCACCGGCATCGGCCTTGCCTCCAGCCTCGGCGAAGGCATCGAGACACATGCCCGGGCCCTCGCCGCGGGCACGGCCCCGATCGTCGACGAGACCAGCTTCGCGCCCTATCCGATCCATCCGCTGAAGCCGCTCGAGCTCGACCGCCAGATCCCGAAGAAGTCCGACCAGCGCCAGATGGAGCCCTGGCAGCGCCTCGGCGTCTACACCGCCGGCCTCGCCCTCGACTCCGCCGGTCTGAAGGAGGATGCCGAAACCAAGAGCAGGCTGCAGGTCATCGTCGCCGCTGGCGGCGGCGAGCGCGACCACGCCGTCGACAGCGCGATCCTCACCGGATTGCGCGGCGCCAACCAGCCCGGCCCCTTCCTGAACGAGCGCCTGATGGGCGATCTCCGGCCGACACTGTTCCTCGCCCAGCTCTCCAATCTGCTCGCCGGCAATATCGCGATCGTCCACGGCGTCACCGGCGCTTCGCGCACCTTCATGGGCGAGGAGCAGGCCGGCGTCGATGCGATCCGCACTGCTCATGCCCGGATCGCGGCCGGCCAGTCCGAGGTGATGTTGGTCGGTGGTGCCTATAATGCCGAACGGCGCGACATGCTGCTGCTCTTCGAGCTCGGTGGCTTCCTGCGCACGGGCAGCTTCGCGCCGGTCTTCGCCCGCGAGGACGCGCCGGGCCTGATCACCGGCAGCGCCGCCGCCTTCCTGGTGCTGGAATCGGCCGAGCACGCCAAGGCGCGCGGCGCCCATGCCCACGCAAGGCTGAGCCATGTCGGCGCGCATCGCAGCCGGCGCCAGCCCGGCTCGGTCGCCAAGGGGCTCGACCAGTTGCTCGGCGGGTTCGGGCCGGCCACGACCGGCGCGCTCGCCATCTCTGCCGCGACAGGCTGCGCCGGGATCACCGCCGAGGAGGCCGCCGCCATCGCTGCGGCCGCGCCGAAGGCGAAGCGCATCGCCACTGGAGACCTCGTCGGCCACGCCGTCGAGGCCGCCTTCCCGGTTTCGGTGGCGCTCGCCGCCGCCGCGCTCTCGACCGACGCGGCACAAGAAGCGATCGTCACCGGAGCCGCCCATTGGCGTGGCGAAGGCGCCGCCCGACTGGTCAAGGCGTGAGGAGCCAGGACATGAGCGCTAGCCATCGCGACAGCCAGGGCCGCCCGATCGTCGCCGTCACCGGGATCGGCATCATCACCTCGCTCGGTCAGGGCAAGGACGCCAACTGGCAGGCGCTGACCGCCGGCCGCTCGGGCATCCATCGCATCGAGCGCTTCCCGACCGAGGGACTGCGTACCACCATCGCCGCGACCGTCGATTTCCTGTTCGACCGGCCCTTTGCCGCGCCGGAGCTCTCCGAGAAGCTGGCGACGCTCGCCGCCGAGGAGGCCGTGACCCAGAGCGGCCTCGGCACGCCCGGCGATTTCCCGGGCGAGCTCTTCATGGCGGTGCCGCCGGTCGAGATGGAATGGCCGCAGAAGCAGGAAATGGCGCAGGCGATCGAGGGCGAGGCCGATTACGACGCCCTGCTGCGCGCCGCCGCGACCCATAAATACAAGGCGATGCACGAGCTCTTCCTGTTCGGTGGCGTCGCCGAGCACATCGCCGAGAAATTCGGCACCAGAGGTTCGCCGATCTCGCTGTCGACCGCCTGCTCGTCGGGCGCCACCGCGATCCAGATGGGCGTCGAGGCGATCCGCCGCGGCGAGACGCAGGCGGCCCTGTGCATCGGCACCGACGGCTCGGTCCATGCCGAGGCACTGATCCGCTTCTCGTTGCTCTCGGCGCTCTCGACCCAGAACGACCCGCCGGAAGCGGCCTCCAAGCCGTTCTCGAAGAACCGCGACGGCTTCGTCATGGGCGAGGGCTCGGGCGCGCTGGTGCTCGAGGATTACGACCACGCTCTGGCCCGCGGCGCGACCATTCTGGGCATCGTCGCCGGCTGCGGCGAGCGCGGCGACGGCTTCCACCGCACCCGTTCGAGCCCGGACGGCAAGCCCGCGATCCTCGCCATGCAGGACGCGCTCGCCGATGCCGGCCTGACGCCTGAGGACGTCGACTGCATCAACGCCCACGGCACCTCGACGCCGGAAAACGACAAGATGGAGGCGATGAGCTGCTCGGCCGTGTTCGGCGAGCGCATGGCCAGCCTGCCGATCTCCTCGAACAAGTCGATGCTCGGCCATACGCTGACCGCCGCCGGCGCCGTCGAGGCGGTGATCTCGCTTCTGACCATAGCCAATGGCCGGATCCCGCCGACCATCAACTACCAGCAGCCCGATGCTGCGATCGCGCTCGACGTCGTGCCCAACCAGGCCCGCGACGCCAAGGTCCGCACCGTGCTGTCGAACTCCTTCGGCTTCGGCGGCCAGAACACCTGCCTCGTCCTGACCGCGGAGCCGAAAGCATCATGACGCGGATCCTGGTCACCGGCGGCGCCAAGGGTGTCGGCGCCGCGATCGTGCGCGCGCTGGCAGGCGCCGGCCACGACGTCGATTTCACCTATCGCTCCTCGGGCGAACAGGCGCAGGCGCTCGCCGCCGAAATCGCGCAGGCACAGCCCGGCCGCACCATCCGCGCTTTGCCACTCGATCTTTCTGACAAGCCGGCGCTGGATGCCTTCTGCGAGAGGGCCGAGGACGAAGCCTATTTCGGCTTCGTCCACAATGCCGGCCAGCCCTATGATTCGCTCGCCGCGATGATGGTGCAGGATAAGGCCGAGGCGGCGATGCAGGTCAATTTCTGGGCCTTCACCCGCCTCGCCAAGAGCCTGGTGCGCGGCATGATCCGCGCCAGGGCCGGACGTATCGTGGCGATCGGCTCGGTCGCGGCCCTGCGCGGCAACCCCGGCAATGCCGCCTATGCCGCCTCCAAGGGTGCGCTGATCTCCTATGCCAACACCCTGGCGGTCGAGACCGGCAAGCGCGGCGTCACCGTCAACGTGATCGCGCCCGGCTTCGTCGACACCGACATGATGGCGCCCTATGCTGCCTATCGCGAGAAGATGGAAGCCCAGATCCCGGCCGGCCGCTTCGCCAGGCCGGACGAGGTCGCCGGTCTCGCAGCCTTCCTGATGAGCCCGCCGGCCGCCTACATCACCGGCACCGTCCTGCCGATCGATGGCGGGCTGATGGCGCAGATGGGCGTCCATCGCTGAGTTCTGCACGAACGCTTCACGTGAAACATGGCAAACGCGCAGCGCTTGGCGCTGCGCTGGGGAGTGCCTATGTTCACCCTGAACCGGAGTGAACCATCATGACGGCTGCTTTCACCATCCGCCTGGACGACGAAACCCTCGCCAAGCTCGACGCGCTGGCGGCAGACACCGACCGCTCGCGCAACTGGCTCGCCGCCAAGGCGATCGAGAACTATGTCGAACTCAATGCCTGGCAGATTGCCCGCATCAAGGAAGGCGTCGCCGAGGCGGATCGCGGCAAGTTCGCCACCGACCAGGAAGTCGAGGCCGTCTTTGCCAAATACCGGACCAAGGCGTGAAGCTCTTCTGGATCGCGCGGGCTCTCTCAGAGATCGATGCGATCTTCGCCTATGTCGCCGCTGACAGCCCATCGGCGGCGGAGCGGCTAGCGGTTCTGATCGAGGCCAGGGCCCAATCGCTGATCGATCAACCGAGCATGGGCCGCCCCGGCCGCGTTGACGGCACCCGCGAATTCGTGGTGACGGGTACGCCTTATATTCTTCCCTACCGCGTTCGTGACGAACGCGTTGAAATCCTCGCTGCCTTGCATGCCTCCCGGCAATGGCCGGACCAGTTCTGAAAGACGAAGCCCCATGCTCTCCCTCCAGCTCCATGGCGACCGCGACCTCCGTCTCGAGCAGATCGATCCGCCGCCGCCGCCCGCTCCAGGCGAGGTCCAGATTCGGGTTCGCGCCGTCGGCCTGAACTATCTCGATCTCTGGGGTTTTCGCGGCATGGCCTTCGCCAAGCGCAAGATGCCGCAGGCGGCCGGCGTCGAGGCGGCCGGCGAGATCGTCTGCATCGGCGAGGGTGTGACGAAATTCGCCGTCGGCGACACCGTGACCATGTACGGCGCGGAGACCTGCGGCCATTGCAAGGCCTGCCGCGAGGGCCGTGACAATCTCTGCGAGAACGTCGCCGGAATCATGGGCTTCCATATCGACGGCTTCGCCCGCGAGTTGATCAACCGGCCCGAACGCCTGGTGATCAAGGCGCCGAAGGGCGTCAGCTTCGAGGAGGCGGCGTGCGCGCCGATCGGCTTCGGCACCGTCCAGCACATGCTGTTCGACAATGCCAAGCTCGAGCCCGGCGAGTCGATCCTCGTCCATGCCGGCGGCTCCGGCATCGGCACGGCCGCGATCATGATGGCCAAGGCGATCGGCTGCACCGTCTACACCACGGTCGGCGACGACGAGAAGGGCGAGAAGGCCAAGGCGCTCGGCGCCGATTTCGTCGTCAACTACAAGACCGAGCGCTTCGAGGGCGAGGTTCGCCAGCTCACCAAGCGCAAGGGCGTCGACGTCGTCTTCGAGCATGTCGGAGCCGACACCTGGAACGGCTCGCTGCTCTGCCTGAAGCGCGGCGGCCGGCTCGTCACCTGCGGCGCCACCTCCGGGCCCTCGACGACGATGAACCTGATGCAACTCTTCCAGCAGCAATACCGGATCTTCGGCTCCTTCGGCTGCCGGATCGAGAACATCAGCCAGTCGCTCGACAAGATGGCGGCCGGGTTGAAGCCGGTGATCGATTCGGTCTTCCCGCTCGCCGAGTTCGAGAAGGGCCTCGCCCGGATCGAGGGCCGCAAGGTCTTCGGCAAGGTCATCGTCACGCTCTGAAGCCCGGCCGATCTGCGGCGATGGCTTGACGCGCCGGCTGCGATCCCGCAAGTCGCGCCCCGGTGTCTTGCATGAACGGCGGCGAGCGATCGTCGCCTAAAGCAGGACGCCGGATATTGGAAATCGATCACGTACCCGCATTCGGGCGCTTCCTGCCGAACGCAGCGTGATCCGGCGGCGGGCCCGACCCGCGCCTGACCGGCCGGGATCCTAGCTTGAAGCGGTTGAAGCAGTTCGCGACGCGTATCGGCGCAGGCTTGATGATCGGGCTGGTGCGCGCGTTCTTCGCCTTCCTGCGCGCGCTCGGGCCGGAGCGCGCCTCCAATTTCGGCGGCTGGCTCCTGCGCAGCGCGAGCCCGCTGATCCCGGTCAACCGCGTCGCCTACGCCAATGTCCGCGCCGCCTTCCCGGGCATCGCCGATGCCGAGGCCAGGCGCCTCGTCCGCGGCGGCTGGGAGAATCTTGGCCGCACCGTCGCCGAATACGCCCATCTCAAGACATTGTTCGACTATGACTACGCCAACCCCGACCCGAATGGCCGGGTCGAGGTCGTCGGCATCGAGCACTTCATCGCGCTGAAGGACGACGACAAGCCGGGGCTGATCTTCTCCTCCCATCTGGGCAACTGGGAATTGCCGGCGATCTGCGCCGCCACCTACGATCTCGACACCACCGCCGTCTTCCGCGCCCCGAACGATCCGGCGATCGCCGCCGTCGTCCATGAGATCCGCTCCGGCGCCATGGGCGGGCTCGCCGCCGCCAAGCAAGGCGCCGCCTTCGCCATGCAGGGCGTGCTCGAGAAGGGCGGCCATCTCGGCATGCTGATCGATCAGCATTTCACCCGCGGCGTCGTGGTTCCCTTCCTGGGACGGCCGGCGCTGACCAACCCGATCCTCGGCAAGTTCGCCCGGCGCTTCGAATGTCCGGTGCATGGGGTGCGCGTCATCCGCCTGCCGAACCATCGCTTCCGCATCGAGCTGACGCCACCGCTCGACCTGCCGCGCGACGCCAATGGCGAGATCGACGTCACCGGCGCCATGGCGATGATGACCGCCGTGGTCGACGGCTGGGTCCGCGAGCATCCCGAGCAGTGGCTCTGGATGCACCGGCGCTGGCGCCCGAACATGATCGGCACCGAGGCCCTGCGACATTTTGGGGAAAGGACACCGATCACCCCGGTTTTCAAGGCAAAGTGATTTCCAAGTGAGCGGGCACTGGCGCTTTTGGTAGCGGCCTGCTTGTATCTGGCCTCGAGTTGATCCCGATGTCCGTTCGCTATCGTCTCCTCACCGCACTCGTCACCCTGCTCTCGGCCGGGATGCCGGCCCATGCGCAACAGGCGCCGGTGCAGCCGCGAGCGGTCGTCGAGCTCTTCACCAGCCAGGGCTGTTCGTCCTGCCCGGCCGCCGATGCGCTCTTCGTCGAGTTGGCCAAGGATCCGAGCCTGATCGCACTGACTTTCCCGGTGACCTATTGGGATTATCTCGGCTGGAAGGACACGCTCGGCCAGCCGGCCTTCACCAAGCGGCAGAAGCTCTATGCCAAGGCGCGCGGCGACGGCCAGGTCTACACGCCCCAGGCCGTGGTCAACGGCACCAGCCATATCGTCGGCTCCGACAAGTCCGGCATCGAGGCGATGGTCCGCGAGCAGGCCACGACCAGCCTGCCCGTCAAGATCGCGGTCAAGGAGGCGGATGGCGCCTTGACGATCGCGCTTTCGGCGAGCGAGATCGTAACGGGTGAGAAGCCTGCCGGCGTCTGGGTCGTCTCGTTCAGCCGCAAGACCCTGGTGCCGATCGAGCGCGGCGAGAATTCCGGCAAGACCGTGACCTATGCCAATGTCGTGCGCGCCGTCACCCGCGTCGGAGACTGGTCGGGTGCGGCGGTGTCGCTGACGGCGCCGCTTGCGGTCACACAGCAGCCCAATGCCGACGGCTATGTCGTTCTGGTGCAGACTGACCAGCACCAGCGCGGCGGCCCGGTTCTCGCCGGCACGATCCTGGGCGCGGCGCGCTGAGCGGACGGCTGACCGACGTCGCCTAGAGAATCACCACCTTGTTGGGCAATTCGTCGACATCGTCGGCGACGGGCGGCGCATGCGCGGCCAGCACCTCCCCGATCGCGCCGACTGCCAGCTCCAGCCCCTCGCGCAGCCTGTCTTCACGCGCCGCGCTGAGCAGCGGCTCGATGATGCCCTTCCAGCTGGCTTCATCGACCTTGCCGTCGATTCCCGCATCCGCGACGATCTCGGCATAGCGCTCCTGTACGGCGACATAGAGCAGCACGCCGGTCCGGCCGCGCGTCAGCGTCAGCCCGCGCGCCGTGAACTCGCGCAGCGCCGTCTCATGCGCATGCCGCCGCTTGACGAAACCGGGCACGAAGCGCCCGCCGCGGCCATACCAGAGCAGGACGGCGAGCAGCAGCGCCGCCGCGATCAGCTGCAGCAGGAAGATCCGCGGCGCGCTCGTCATCGTCAGCGCCAGCAAGGGCCAGGGCACGAACAGGGCGGCAGTCAACGCCAGCACCACCGGCACGGCGAGATAGCTGCCGGCGGCACGGTCGATCACCACCACGATCTCGCCGGAGGTGCGGCGCTCGGCCTCGCGCACCGCCTCGGCGATGGCATCGCGATCCCCGGAATTCAGCATCTCACCAATCTCCCGACGCCCCGCCACCACCGGACGAACCGCCACCGCCTGAAAATCCGCCCGAACTGCCCGAGCTCCAGCCGCCTGACGAAGACCCTCCACCCCAGCCCGAGCCGCTGGACGGCGGCAGCGTCACCCAGCGCCCGTCGCGCATGCGATGCCGGCGGGCTCCACCGCTCGCCCGGCCGAGCTCGCGCATGAAGCTGACGATCAGGGTGAACACCATGATCATGACGAAGATCACGGCGAGATCCTCGGCCCAGGAGGACTCGTCCTCCCTGACCTGGGCGCGCCGCTGCCATTCCTCGGCATCGCCGGTCAGGATCGACAGGATCGCGTCGACCCCGCCTTCGATCCCGCCGGAAAAATCGCCGTTCTTGAACTTCGGCGCTACCGCGGTGGTGATGATCACCTTGGAGAGCGCGTCGGTCAGCGCCCCCTCGAGCCCATAGCCGACCTCGATGCGGACCTTGCGCTCGTTCGGCGCAACCAGCAGCAGCGCGCCATTGTTCTTGGCCTTGTCGCCGAGCCCCCAGGCCCGGAACAGCCCGTTGGCGTAGTCCTCAATGGTGAGACCCTGCAGCGAGGGCACGGTCGCGACCACGACCTGGTCGGTGGTCTTCTCCTCATGCGCCTTCAGCTTCCCGGCGATGCGGGCGCTGGCCTCGGCATCGAGCAGCTTCGCGCCATCGACGATCCGCCCGCTCAGGGCGGGATAGCTCGGCTCGGCTGCGGCGGCGAGAAATGGGACGAGGAGGAAAAGCAGCAGGGAAAGCCATGCCGCAATGACAGGGCGGGCCGGCTTCTTTCCTTCTCCCCGATGGGAGAAGGTGGCGCGGAGCGCCGGATGAGGGCCTGCCGTTTCCGCAGAAGGCACAACCACGCCGCTGCTCCTCTTCCGGAAAGGGCAGGCCCTCACCCCTGCCCCTCTCCCACTCGGGAGAGGGGTTCCCCGCGCTTGCCCACGATCGGCAGAGTCCATTGAAGGCTTTAAAGTCAGAACTTCACCGCCGGCGGCCGCTCCGCCCCGGCCGTCGCCGAGAAGCTCTCCATCGGCTTGGCGCCCCAGAACAGCCGCGCCCAGATCACGCCGGGAAAGGTCCTGATCTCGGTGTTGAAGGCCTGCACCGCCTGGATGTAGTCGCGGCGCGCAACCGTCACCCGGTTCTCGGTGCCTTCCAGTTGCGATTGCAAAGCGAGGAAGTTCTGGTTCGACTTGAGATCGGGATAGCGCTCGACCGTGACCATCAGGCGCCCGAGCGCACCGGAAAGCTGATTCTGCGCGTCCTGATACTCCTTGAACTTGGCGGGGTCGGTGATGGTCGAGGCGTCAACCTTGACCTGCGTCGCCTTGGCGCGGGCCTCGATCACCTGCGTCAACACCTCACGCTCCTGCTGGGCATAGCCCTTCACCGTTTCGACCAGGTTGGGGATCAGGTCAGCCCGGCGCTGATACTGGTTCTGCACTTCGCCCCAGGCCGCCTTCGCCTTCTCCTCGAGCGTCGGCACGTTGTTGTAGCCGCAGCCGGCGAGCGCGAGACCGAGCATCCCGACCAGAAGCAGGGCGAAGGAGCGGCGCAGGGCCGGCGAAGGCGCGAGGAGATCCATGGGCGGAAACCTTGACTGGAACGGAAGAACCCGGTGGCCGAGCATAGCTGCGCCGCGAGTCAGATCAAAGACACGCCGAGCATGGCGCGACAGGGGCGATTGGGACTAGTCTTCGCCGGCAAGGCGAGAGGAATGCCCATGCTGCGTACCCTGTCCTTCATAGCTCGTTTCTCGCTGCCCGCGGCCGGGCTCTGGCTCGCACTGGGCGCCCCCGCCGCGGCGCAGCAGGGGCTCGCCCCGGCTCCGGAGGCCGCGACTGGCCGTACTGCCCGGACGATGGGCACGGCACAACGCTACATGGCGGCCGCCGCCAACCCGCTCGCCGCTGCGGCAGGACGCGAGATCCTGCGCGCCGGCGGCAGCGCCACCGACGCGGCGATCGCGATCCAGCTGGTGCTCAACCTGGTCGAGCCGCAGAGCTCCGGCATCGGCGGCGGCGCCTTCTTCGTGCATTGGGACGAGGCGGGAAAGCGCCTGACCACGCTGGACGGGCGCGAGACTGCGCCGAAGGCGGCGAGACCCGAGCGGTTCCTCGACCCCGACGGCAAGCCGATGAAGTTCGCCGATGCCGTGGTCGGTGGCCGCTCCGTCGGCGTGCCCGGAACGGTCAGACTGCTCGAGGAGGCGCATGAGCGCTGGGGCAAGCTGCCCTGGTCCGAGCTGTTCGCGCCGGCGATCAAGCTGGCCGAGCAGGGCTTTGCGATCTCGCCCCGCCTCGCCGGCCTGCTGGCGCTGGAAAAGAACCTGGTTAAGGATCCGCGCGCCGCCGCCTATTTCTACGAGGCCGATGGCCGGCCCAAGGCGGTTGGAACCATCCTCAAGAATCCGGCCTTCGCCGCGACGCTGCGCGCCATCGCCGGGCGCGGCGCCGATGCCTTCTATGAGGGCGAGATCGCCCAGGACATCGTCGCCGCCGTCACCGGCCACAAGAACAATCCCGGCGACATCACGCTCGAGGATCTCTCCGGCTACGCGGTCGAGGAACGCGCTCCTGTCTGCGGCCGCTATCGGGTCTACACGCTCTGCGGCATGGGCCCGCCGAGCTCCGGCGCCATCGCCGTGCAGCAGATCCTCGGCATCGTCGAGCGCGCGGACATGGCCCGGCTCGGTCCCGGGCCGGAAGCGGCGCACTGGATCGCCGAGGCCGGCCGCCTAGCCTTCGCCGACCGAGCGCTCTATCTCGCCGACCCCGCCTTCCTCAGCGTCCCCACTTCCGGGCTGATCGACGAGGGCTATCTGCGCGGCCGCGCCGGGCTGGTGAAGCCCGACAAATCGATGGGCAAGGCGACTGCCGGCGATCCTCCGCACAAGCGCGCGCAATTGCTCGCCCCGTCCGACGGGATCGAGAACGGCACCAGCCATATCTCGGTGATCGACGCCGCCGGCAACGCCGTCTCGATGACCACGACGATCGAGGACGGTTTCGGCGCCCGGCTGATGACCAAGGGCGGCTTCCTGCTCAACAATGAGCTGACCGATTTCAGCTTCGCGCCGATCGAGGACGGCAAGCCGGTCGCCAACCGCGTCGAGCCCGGCAAACGGCCGCGCTCCTCGATGGCGCCGACCATCGTCTTCGACGCTTTCGGCCGGCTCTATGCCATCACCGGCTCGCCCGGCGGCAGCCAGATCATCGGCTATGTCGCAAAAACCCTGATCGCCCTGCTCGACTGGAAAATGGACCCGCAACAGGCGGCGGATCTCGGCAATTTCGGCAGCCGCAACGGTCCAACCGAGCTTGAAAAAGGCACCGAGGCCGAAGCCTGGAAGGCGGCGCTGGAAGCCAGGGGCCACGAGGTCCGCCTGCTCGATATGACCTCGGGCATCCAGGCCATCGTCAAGACGCCGGCGGGCTATCTCGGCGGCGCCGACGGCAGGCGCGAGGGCGTGGCGATCGGGGACTGATATTATCGCTGAGATTCTGAGTCTGGAGAGTTTCAGATGCCGAGGCCATTTATATTTTTTATCTACGCCCTCGCGATTATAATGATAACAACAGGGATATTAGTTATCCATTTAAGCTCATCAGACCCGAGTCCGTTTATAAGAGCATATTTTAAACCAATTGTTTCTATACATGCAATCTGCTGGATGATACTCGGAATAATAAGCAATTATTTTTGGAGTATTTATAATCAGAATGGAAATTTTTTGGTGGTAGATTATAATGATGTAATAGCACCGTTACTGATATCTCCAATTATAATTTATAGCTTCTATCCAAATATAGATGATGAGAAAATTAGCTTCCTAACTAATCTTATTGCGTTTCAGAGCGGCTTCTTTTGGAAGGCGGTGTTTGACAAGGCAAAAGGCAAATAAGATCACAAGGATACCTTGGGCTGCTTCCCGTCAGATCCACGGCTCTCGATCAGGCCGGAAAGGAAGCCGGAAGCTCCCCGGAGCAGGAACAGCGCGGAAATGATCTGCCGTTCGGCGGTGGTCGACGCGCACGCTTATTCGAGCATGGTGACGCGACGCCTACTGGTAGCTTCTTGAACGGTTCGCAGCGTAGCAGTTCTAGAGCCTTTCCGCATTTCTCCGAAATCGCGAAAAGGCTCTAACGCTCTGTTTTATCGCATTTTCTTCACGCGAACCGATATCTATTTCGCTGGAAATACTCTAGCGCGCCGCGGTCACCGCCGCGACCAGGCCCGTCGCCATGCTCAGCAACAGGTAGTTATTGTCGACCTTGACCCAGGTCTGGCCGCGGCCCGGCGTGCGCAGGCCATGGCGGTGGTAGTCCCGCACCTGGCCGTGCCGGCGCCAGTCGTTCATGCGCTGACCCTTCGCCCAGCGATGGTGGCGGATTTCCTTCTGGCGGACATGACCGCGAGCCGGAGCATGAATCACTCTTTTCTCGACGTAATAGGAATTGGAGCTCGGCCCATGGTAGCGCGGCTGAGCAACGGCAACAGAAGAAGCAATAACGACAAAGCTAGAAGCGAGAATAATAGTACGCTTGAACATGACTAAACTCCGTTGTTCGATAGGTAGAATTTAGCCGTCAGGGATGAACCAAATCTGAACCGTTCCATTAATGTTCTGTAATGATCAGGACATCTGGAGATCAGCGAACAAGAGACGAAGCCGCACTGTCGAGTAGCTTGCGGTTTGCGTTCAGCGCCATTCCGGCTGGGGCCCTCAGGCCCGGCCTTTGGCCGGCACAGGGATAAAGGTCGCGGAACGCCGGAAGCCATCAGGCGGCGCCAGTGCGCAGCGATAGAGCGCCGGAGCGACGCGGCTAGGCCGCTTGCCCGGATGACGATGCGCAGAGCCGACGGGCGCAGCCCGAGCCCTTTTCAGAATCAGGCTGGATCCGCCCGCTCGCCGCCGGCGCCGCGCCCGGCGATCAGCCAGTAGACGAAGCCCGTCGCCGCCCCCACCAGGAACAGGGCGGAGATGATCTGCAGTTCAGCGGCACTCGGCGCGCGCGCGAGTCCGAGCATGGCGAGCGGCAAAAGCGCCGCGAGCACGCCGGTCAGCCCGCTCTGGATCAGCCCGCTGCGCAGGCGGAAGAGCTCGGAGCCGATGGCGACGAGCAGCACCGGCGCCACCAGGATCGCGAAGCCGAGCCGGCCGAGCAGCGAGAACGCCGCATCCGCCGCGGGGCCGGGATCGAAGCCTTGCGCCGCCATGTCGAAAAGGGCCGCGATCAGCCGTTCGAAGCCACCGCCGATTAAAAGGCCGAGATCCGGCGAGACGACACCCGCGATCAGCAAAGCGAACATCCCGGCCCCGACCGCGAAAAGCAGCGCGAACGGGATCAACAACAGCCAGCGCAGCATGATGTCAGCCCGCGAGCGCCGCCGGCTGCTCGGCCTCGCCTTGCTCCAGCATCAGCCTCGCCCTCGCCGAGAGCTTCTCGGTCTCGCTCTTGAGCTGGCCGCAGGCGGCGAGAATGTCGCGCCCGCGCGGGGTGCGCACCGGCGAGGCATAGCCGGCGCGGAAGACGATCTCGGAGAAGCGCTCGATCCGCTCCCAATCCGAACACTCATATTTCGTGCCGGGCCAGGGATTGAACGGGATCAGGTTGATCTTGGCCGGAATACCCTTGAGCAGCCGGACCAGCTCGCGCGCATCCGCGTCGCTGTCGTTCACGCCCTTCAGCATCACATATTCGAAGGTGATGCGCTTGGCGTTCGACAGGCCGGGATAGTTGCGGCAGGCCTCGAGCAGCTCCTTGATCGGGTACTTCTTGTTGAGCGGCACCAGCTCGTTGCGCAGCTCGTCGCGCACCGCATGCAGCGAGATCGCCAGCATCGTGCCCATATCGTCGCCGAGCGGGCCGATCTGCGGCACGACGCCGGAGGTCGAGACGGTGATGCGGCGGCGACCGAGCGAGAGCCCCTCATTGTCGGCGATCACGTCGATCGCGTCGCGCACGCCGTCGAAATTGTAGAGCGGCTCGCCCATGCCCATGAAGACGATGTTGGAGACGAAGCGCCCACCATCATTTGGCACGAAGGCGCCGTCCGGCGCGCTGCGGTTCGGGAAATCGCCGAGGCGCTCGCGCGCCACCATCAGCTGGGCGACGATCTCCTCGGTGGTGAGGTTGCGCACCAGGCGCTGCGTGCCGGTATGGCAGAAGGTGCAGGTCAGCGTGCAGCCGACCTGGCTCGAAACGCAGAGCGTGCCGCGGTCGACCTCGGGGATATAGACGCATTCGATCTCGGCGCCGCGGTCGCGCGGGCCGGTCGGCGCCATCCGCAGCAGCCATTTGCGGGTGCCGTCGCTCGAGACCTGCTCGGCGGTGACCTCGGGCAAATCGAGCGTGAAGCGCTCGGCGAGCGCGCTGCGCAGGCCCTTGCCGATCGTCGTCATCGCCGAAAAATCACGGACGCCGTAGTGATAGACCCAGTTCCAGAGCTGGCCGACGCGCATGCGCCGCTCCTTCTCGGGAACGCCGATCTCGGCCAGCGCCTCGGCCATGCCGGCGCGCGTGCGGCCGACCAGCGAAGGGCGCCGCAAAGCAGGTTCGACCGCCGGAGCGGTGGAAGAAGGGGCGGTAACGGTCATCGGAACTCGGTTCGAAATGGGCCACCGGGCCCTGAATTTCCGCGGCTCATAGCATGAAAACCCGGTATCGTGAAATCACGAGCGAGCAGCCGGGCATGCATATGGGTCCGGCCCTCGGGCACGGAGGCGATCGGCAGGAAGCGGAAAGGCCGCGACGAGGCGGCCATATCGGTGGAAGCGCCGGCCTCGCCGAGCAGAGCAGGCGCTACTTGCAGGCGTCCTCGGCCCGCTTGACGATCTGCGAGATGCCGGCGAGCGAATATTTGTCGCTGGTCGGGTTGCCGCGCTTCGAGGTGCCCTTGATCTCGAGCGCCGAGCCCTTGCGCAGCGCGTCGAGCATGCGGCCTTCCTCGGCCGGGTTCTTCAGCCAGATGTTCTGGCCCTTGGCGACGAGCACGAAGCGCTCATTGCCGATGATCGCCTGATGCTCGACATCTTCCTTGAGGTCGAAATTCATCACCAGGCTGATCTCGTTGCGCACGCCCTCGGTCGGACGGGTCGAGATGAACAGCAGCCCATCGACGTCCTTGAGATTGGCGGGCGAACGGCTCTCGGCCTTGGAGAGCGCATAGCAGATCTTCGAGCGGCCCTGCTGCGAGGAGAAGGCCTGCCATTTGCCGGCGGTCTCGAGCAGGAGCGCCTGGCCCTGGCCGCTGGAGGCGCGCTGCGCCTGGGCCGCACCGGGCGACAGCAGCGCCAGCGCAGTCAGGCTGAAAAGGGCAGCCGCCGTGAGCGGGCGGCGGGCGGAGAAGGGAGCCGGCTTGCGAATCATGGATCGCCACTAATCATCAGAAATCTTAACGCCAGATGGAGGCCATGCGAGATCGGCGATCCGGACAGCGCGCCACGACGCATAGAATGTCACGATCCTGGCGAAAATGCGAATAATTCGCCAGGCTTCCCGCGCGGTTTCCCCCGCGACCGCGCCGTGCCAGCTTGACGCTGAGCGAGGCTGCCGGCCGAACGAAGCCCCAGAAGGAACCGACACACGATGAAGGCGCTGCTCTGCGAGGCTCATGGCCCGGCCGAAACCCTCGTCATCCGCGATCTGCCCGAACCGGAACCTGGGCCGGGCGAGATCGCGATCAGGGTCAGCGCCGCGGCGCTGAATTTCTTCGACACGCTGGTCATCCAGGGGCGCTATCAGGTCAAGCCGGCACTTCCCTTCTCGCCCTCGGCCGAATGCGCCGGCATCGTCAGCGCGCTCGGCGAGGGGGTGACCCAATGGCGCCTCGGCGAGCGGGTCGCCGCCTGGCTCGGCCATGGCGCGGCCCGCGAGATCGTCGTAGTTCCGACCGAAGCGGCAATCCGGATTCCCGAGAAGCTGAGCGATCGGCAGGCCGCCGGGCTGTTCGTCACCTATGGCACCGCCATGCACGGGCTGATCCAGCGCGGCGAACTGAAAGCCGGCGAGACGCTGGCGGTGCTCGGCGCCGCCGGCGGGGCGGGGCTCGCGGCTGTCGAGATCGGCGCCCTTCTCGGCGCGCGCGTCATCGCCTGCGCCTCCTCGCCGGAAAAGCTCGCCTTGGCGCGCGAGCATGGCGCGCAGGAGGGGCTCGACTATGCGGCGGACGATCTGCGGGCCGGACTGCGCCGTCTCGCCCCGGACGGGGTCGACGTGCTCTACGACACGATCGGCGGCGATCTCGCCGAGCCGGCCTTGCGCGCGATGGGCTGGGGCGGGCGCTATCTCGTCGTCGGCTTCGCCGGCGGCGCCATTCCGAGGCCGCCGCTCAACCTCCTGCTGCTCAAGGGCTGCGATCTGCGTGGCGTGTTCTGGGGCGATTTCGTCCGGCGCGAGCCCGCCGCACACCGCGCCAATATGGAGCGCCTGCTCGGCTGGGCGGCGGAGGGCAGGATCCGCGCCCATGTCCACGCCGCCTTCCCGCTCGAGCGCGCCGCCGAGGCCCTCGCGCTGATCGCGGAGCGCAAGGCCCAAGGCAAGGTGGTGCTGACGCCCTGAGGCACTGGAGCCCGTTTTACCGATCAGATTCATCCAATCCGATCGGATCCGGCTCTAGAGCTCGGCGAGGACCTTCTTCGCCCTGGCGCGGTGCTCGACCGTGATCGAGCCCGCCACGGCCGCGATCGCCGCCGCCAACACGGCCGCATCGTCGGTGAAGCCGAGGAAGGGCATGATGTCGGGCAGCGCGTCGACCGGCAGCACGAAATAGCCGAGCGCGCCGAGCAGCGTGTAGCGCACGCGCCGCGGCGTTGCCGGATCGCGGGCGCAGAACCAGGCGGCGAGCCCGTCCTCGGCGAAGGGGATGCGCTTGGCCACGCGCCGGAGCAGAGCCATGAGCTCCGAGCCGAAGCGTTCCTCGTCGCGCAGGCTCCGGCGGATCGCCGCCATCTCCTCGGCGGTGAAGCGCTGGCTGAAGCTGAAGCTGTCGCTCATTCCTCTCTCCCTTGGCGCGCCAACACTAGCCCGCCGTCGACGCGAAAATGTGGCCCCGCATGAAGGGCTGCACAAGGGATCGACTCAGAATCGCACGTCGAACCCTCTTGGAGCCGGAGCATCGCGCCTCTAAACCCCTTGCAGCAATGTCAAAAGCTTGAGGAACGCGCCATGCAGCTCGATTCGTCCCTTGCCGCCATCGTCACCGGCGGCGCCTCCGGTCTCGGCGAAGGCACCGCGCGCATGCTCGCCAGCCATGGCGTCAAGGTCGCGCTGTTCGATCTCAATGCCGAGCGCGGCGAAGCGATCGCCAAGGAGATCGGCGGGCTGTTCGTCGCCTGCGACGTCACCGACGAGGCGTCCGTCGACGCCGCCTTGCAAAAATCCCGCGCCGCCCATGGCGTCGCCCGCATCGTCGTCAACTGCGCCGGCATCGCGCCCGGCCGCCGCGTCGTCTCGAAGAAGCGCGAGACCGGCGAATTGATCGCCCATGACCTCGCCACGTTCGAGAAGGCGGTCGCGATCAATCTGACCGGCACCTTCCGCCTGATCGCCAAATCGGCGGTGGCGCTGGCGGCGCTCGAACCGGTCACCCCGGATGGCGGCCGCGGCGTCTTCGTCTGCACCGCCTCGGTCGCCGCCGAGGACGGCCAGATCGGCCAGGCCGCCTATGCCGCCTCGAAGGCCGGCGTCGTCGGCCTGACCCTGCCGGTCGCCCGCGACCTCGCCGGGGTCGGCATCCGCATCGTCACGATCATGCCCGGCCTGTTCGAGACGCCGATGTTCGCCGGCCTGCCCGACGATGCCCGCGCCTCGCTCGCTGTCTCGGTGCCGCACCCCTCGCGCCTCGGCCGGCCGGCCGAATACGCCGCGCTGGTCAAGAGCATCGTCGAGAACGACATGCTGAACGGCACCGCGATCCGCCTCGACGGCGCGATCCGCCTCGCGCCGAAGTAGGGCCGCTCCCCGCTTGTCATTCCGGGGCTCCTCGCTTTGCGAGGCCCCGGAATGACAGTGCAGAAGCTTTACTCCGCCGCGCCCTCGCGCTTGATCTCGTGCTTCAGGATCAGCGGCGTCTGTGCCAGCGCGAAGATCATGGTCAGCGGCATCACGCCCCAGACCTTGAAGGCAACCCAGAAATCCTGGCTCTGGGTCCGCCAGACCAGTTCGTTCAGCGCCGCCAGCACGAAGAAGAACAGGCCCCAGCGCAGCGTCAGCTTGCGCCAGCCGGCATCGTCGAGCTGCAGCACGCTGTCGAGCACCAGCGCCAGCAGCGAGCGGCCGAACCAGAGCCCGCCGAGCAGCACGCAGCCGAACAGCGTGTTCACGATCGTCGGCTTGACCTTGATGAAGAAGGCATCGTCGAGCGCGATGGTCAGGCCGCCGAACACCGTGACCACCACCGCATTGACGATCGCCATGCGCGGCAGATGGTTCATCAGGATCTTCGACAGCGCCAGCGCCAGGAGCGAGGCAGCGATGAAGATGCCGGTGGCGACGAAGATGCGCCGGTCCGACTCGATCCCGAACAGCCGGTCGCCATAGGAATTGGCGAAGAAGAACACGGCGAGCGGGCCGAATTCGAGCGCCAGCTTGAGCAGCGGGTTGATCGGCTTCGCCTTGCCCGCCTCCGTCGCGCTCGCCGCCGTTTCGCTCATGCCAGTTCTCCCAATCCCGCCACGGCCCGCGCGAAATCGCGCGCCTGGAACGGCTCCAGATCGTCGACGCTCTCGCCGACCCCGATGAAATGCACGGGCAGCCCGAACTGCGCCGCCAGGGCAACCAGGATGCCGCCGCGCGCCGTGCCGTCGAGCTTGGTCATCACCAGCCCGGTGACCCCGGCCGTCTCGCGGAAGGCCTCGACCTGGCTGACCGCGTTCTGGCCGACCGTGGCGTCGAGCACGAGCAGCGCCGCATGCGGCGCCTGCGCATCGAGCTTCTGGATCACCCGCACCACCTTGGCGAGCTCGGCCATCAGCCCGGTCTTGTTCTGCAGCCGGCCAGCGGTGTCGATCAAGAGCACGTCGGTTCCCGCAGCTTTCGCCTTCTGCAGCGCCTCGAAGGCGAGCCCCGCGGCATCGGCGCCCTGGTTGCCGGCGACCACCTCGGTTCCCGTCCGGGCACCCCAGACCTTGAGCTGCTCGATCGCGGCTGCTCGGAAGGTGTCGCCCGCCGCCAGCATCACCGACTTGCCTTCGGCTCGGAATTTTGCCGCGAGCTTGCCGATCGTCGTCGTCTTGCCCGAGCCGTTGACCCCGACCATCAGGATCACGAACGGCTTTTTCGTGGCGTCGAGCACCAGCGGCCTAGCGACAGGGGTCAAGATGGCCTCGACCTCGCGCGCCAGGATCGCCTTCACCTCGTCCGGCTCGATCTGCTTGTCATAGCGCCCCTCGCCGACCGCCTTGGCGACACGCGCGGCGGTGGCGAGGCCGAGATCGGCCTGGATCAGGATGTCTTCGAGGTCCTCGAGCGTCGCGGCGTCGAGCTTGCGCTTGGTGAAGAGGTCGGCGATGCCGGTGGTCAGCGCCGAGGAGGTCCGCGACAGGCCATCGGCCAGCCGCCGCCACCAGCTCCGCTTCGGCTGCACCGGCTCGGCTGCGACGATCGGCAGCGGCGCCTCCTCGCCGAAAAGCACCTCCGGGGCGAGCAGCGCCTCGGCTTCGGGCTGGGGCTCCGGCTCGGCTGGAAGCTCCGGGACGACATCGACCGGGCGTTCCGATTCCGGCTCCGCCACGTGTTCGACGACCGGCTCCGGGGCCGGCGCGGTCTCGACCACCGGAGCCGCCGGCTCCTGCGGCCTTTGCTTCTCGTCCAGCCCGAACAGCTTCGAGAAGAAGCCGCGCTTTTTCGGTTCGGTCTCGCTCATCGCTCGTCCTGACGCCCCATGCGGCGACACTTCCGGTTGCATGGCCCTGCGGCCTTCGTTAGCGCAATGCCATGAGCCAGCCGGACCGACCAGTCTTTTCGCCAGAAGCCGCGCCAGGGGAGCAGCCCTCCGAGCCGCCCGTTCCCCTGCTCTATCGCGACGCGATGATGCTCGTCATCGACAAGCCGGCCGGTCTGCCGGTGCATCGCGGCCCGCAGGCGAAGGGCCGTGTCATCCCGGTGCTGACCGACCATCTCGACGCGCTGCGCTTCGGCCTGCCGCGTCGCCCGGAAGCCGCGCACCGGCTCGACAAGGACACCTCCGGCTGCCTCGTCCTCGGCCGCCATCCGCGCGCCATGGCGCAGCTCAACCAGATGTTCCGCGATGGCCGCATCGGCAAGACCTATTGGGCCGTGGTCGAATGCGAGCCGACCGAGGAAGAAGGCTTGATCGACCTTGCCCTGGCAAAGCTCTCGCCAGATCGCGGCTGGTGGATGAAGCCCGATCCGGCCGGCCTGCCCTCACAGACGCGCTATCGCGTGCTCGGCCGTGGCCGGCTCGACGAGGCGCCGCTCGCCTGGCTGGCGCTGGAGCCGCTGACCGGCCGTACCCACCAGCTGCGGGTGCATTGCGCCGCCAGCGGCTGGCCGATCCGCGGCGACGAGATCTACGGCACCGCACCGCGCAGCGGCGGCCCCGGTCTGCATCTGCATGCCCACGACCTGACCTTGCCGCTTTATCCGAAGCGCGCTCCGATCCGGGTCGAGGCGCCGCCGCCGCCGCATCTGCATGCCGCGCTCTCCGCGTGCGGCTGGGCGCCGGGCGAAACCTTTCCTAAACCCTAACGGCGAACCGGCCTTGCCCGATGGTCCGGTCAACCATTCCCTAAGCCGCGCCTGCTATCGCTGGTTGTAGAGGCGCGGAGCGCGGGATCATGCTGGAGCAGGTGGCGAGGACGGCCGAGACGCGCAGCGCGCTTCTGAGCTTCGCGCAGGCACGCGCCGAGATCTCGGCCCGGCCGGAAGCCAATGCCGCGCTGGCGACGCTCGCCGACTGGGTCGAGAGCTACCTGATGCGCGAGCATCCGCAACTCGGCCGCACCGGCGCCGTTTGCCCCTTCACCCGCCAGGCGGCCCGCATCGACACGGCGCGGCTCGCGATCTGCGAGGCGCAGCCGGAGGAGGAGGAGCGCGCCTTCGCATTGACCCGCAGCAGCTTCGCCGCGCTCGACGCCATCTCCTGCAAGCCCAGCATGGAGCATTTCCGGACGATCATCATCGGCTTTCCGCGCTGCGGCGGCGCGGCCGGCCTCGCCATGCTCCAGCGGGTGCAGAAGCGGAACAAGTTCCATTCGCTCAGCCGCCGGAGGATGATCGGCCTGATGCATGCGGAATCCGATGCGCCCGGCCTGTGGAACCCCGATTTCAGACCCCTGCGCTCGCCCTTGCCGGTGCTCGCCATCCGCCATCTCGTCGAGCACGACGCGCCCTTCGCGGTGCGCCACCCGCTGCTGCTGCTGCCCTATCTTGCCCATTTCAGACTGACCGGAGCCAGGCGCCTGATCCAGCATCTGCGCGGCCAGGCCTGAGCCATGCCCGCGCGGGCTGCGATGGCGGAGGCGGGAAGCCGGCCTCCCAGCGACGACGCCGCGATGGCGCCGCTCGCGCTCGACCTCCTGACCGACCGTGCCGCCTTCGAGGCGCTGAAGCCGGAATGGGACGGCCTCTTTGCCCGCGCCGGCATGCCGCAGCAGCTCTTCCTGCGCCATGCCTTCCTGCGGCACTGGTGCGACCATTACCTTGATGCTGGGAGCCGCATCTGCATCCTCGGCGGACGCAGCTCCGGCAGGCTTGTGATGCTCTGGCCATTGCTGCGCCGGCGCAGCCTCGGCCTCGACATCCTGCAGTTCATGGGAGCACCGGTCGCCCAGTTCGGCGACGTCCTGATCGAGCCCGGCCCGCACCGGCAGGCCTGGCTCGATGCAGGCTGGAAGGCGCTCGACCGGCTCGGCGCCGATCTCTTCGAGATCCGGCAGTTGCGGGCCGACGCGGCCCTTTCTCGCCCGAAGGCGGCGCTGCTGGTGCAGCGGCAGGACGCGCCCTTCACCGAGCTGGAGCGTCGTGTTTCGGCTGAAGGCCCGAGCCTGGCCTATCCGGCTCGCGAGCGCTCGAACTATCGCCGCCGCCTGCGTCGCCTGGCCGAGCGCGGCGAGCTCGGCTTCGGCGCGCTGAGGCCGGGCGCCGAGGCGCGCAAACTTGCAACGACAGCCGTGACGATGAAGCGCCGCGCCCTCGCCCGGCACGGCATCCTCGCGCCGACGGTCGCCGATCCGCGCTTTCAGGAGCTCTTCGCCGCACTCGCCGGCGACGAGGCCGACGAGGCCGGCCTGCGCCTGTCGATCGTCACCTGTGCCGGCCGGCCGATCGGCATCGACATCTCGTTCGACTGCCTTGGCCGCAGCTTCGGCCATGTCATCGCCAGCGACCCCGATTTCGAGCGCGAGGGCATCGGCCGCATCCTAATCCATCGCGCCTTCGCCGAAGCCAGGGCGCGCGGCAGCGCCGTCTTCGACCTGCTCGCGCCGGCCGATCCCTACAAGCTCGAGCACGCCGACGGCTCGGTCGCGGTCTACGATCTCGCCATGCCGCTGAGCCGGCGCGGCCGCCTCGTCTGCGCCTTGGCGCTGCCGCGCTTGCGCCCGCACCTGAAGACTATGGCGAAGCGCCTGCCCGTAGCCTGGGTCCGCCGCTGGCTCAAAGTCACCCGGCGATCCGGTTGACCAGCCGGCCACGATCAGGCCGCGGCGGCCTCAGCTCGCCATCGCATCCATGGCGCGCGCCATCCTGATGTCGAGCTCGGTCAGCCCGCCCGCGTCGTGGGTGGCCAGCGTCACCTCGACGCTCTTGTAGACATTCGACCATTCCGGATGGTGGTCCATCTTCTCGGCCAGCAGCGCCACCCGGCTCATCCAGCCGAAGGCCTCGCTGAAGTCGCGGAAGACGAAACGCCTGGTGATCGCCTCGCGGCCTTCGACCAGTTTCCAGCCGGCCAGGACCGCCAGCGCTTCCTGCCTCGCCTCGGGGCTGAGGCGCTTGGGCCGATCGTTCATCCTCTCATCTCCGCTCGGAAGCCATGCGGCTCGGCCGGTTCGGATAGGCCGGGCCGAGCGGATAGGCCGCCTCCAGCACATAGGGACCGCCGCCGATCGATTCGCGCGAGGAGAACAGCGCGACGCGACGCGCCGTGAAGCTGATCGGTCGTACGATCGGATGGGTCGCAAGATAATGCGCCACCTCGAGCGGCGAGGCGTCGCGCAGGCGCGCCAAAGTGACATGCGGCATGAACTTGCGCCCCTCCG
This sequence comes from Allobosea sp. NPDC055594, assembly GCF_053618995.1. Lineage (NCBI taxonomy): Bacteria > Pseudomonadati > Pseudomonadota > Alphaproteobacteria > Hyphomicrobiales > Alloboseaceae > Allobosea > Allobosea sp. NPDC055594. The sequence continues at coordinate 19,577 of NZ_JBSHIO010000020.1, read as the reverse complement.
CCGGCAGCCCGAGACGGCGCATGAGTCGCTCGATATCGGCCTGGAGCTCGCTGAGCTGCGGTGTCGGCTGGACCCGCGCGAACACTGCCCGCGGCCGGTCGCCGCCGAAGCTGCCGAGCTGGTCGAGCGTGATCGTCAGCGGCGGCGCCCGGACATCGTGCAGGAAGCTGTCGACGTCATGGGCCATGCGCCGGTCGATATCGCCAAGGAAGCGCAGAGTGATGTGGTAATCGGCTGGCTCGATCCAGCGCGCACCGATCAGCCCACCGCGATGCAGCGTCAGGGCCGAGGCGACCTCGGCGGGAATCTCCAGGGCAGTGAACAGCCGCGGCATAGCTCTATCAGTGCCAAGCATTTGTGACTCTGGCGAGACGAAGCCTCGCATTGCCAGCCCGACACAGCAAGCCGGCTCCGAACAGGCCCCTCTTGCCCTCCCTCACGACATCGTCATCCCGGCCGTGGCGCCGGGATGACGATGGGCTTTAACACCCTTACGGGCAGGGATTGCCGAAGCGCTGGTGGATCGCGTCGATCTTGGCTTCGAGCTCGGCCGGAATCGTCACAGCGGCCGAGCCGATCGCGATCTTCAGCTGCGCCATGCTGGTCGCGCCGATGATGTTCGAAGTGACGAAGCAGCGCGAGGTGACGAAGGCGAGCGCCATCTGCGCCGGATCGAGCCCGGCTTCACGCGCCAGACCGACATAGGCCCGGATCGCCTCCTCGGCGCCAGCAGTCTCATAGCGCTGGCCGCGGGCGAACAGGGTGGTGCGCGCCCCGGCAGGGCGGGCGCCGTCGAGGTATTTCCCGGTGAGATAGCCCTGTGCCAGCGGCGAATAGGCGAGCAGGCCGACCTGCTCGCGCAGCGCGATCTCGGCCAGCGCCGTCTCGAAGGTGCGGTTCAGGAGATTGTAGGCGTTCTGGATCGACTGCACCCGCGGGCGCCCGCCCGTCTGCGCCTCGGCGAGGAAGCGCATCGTGCCCCAGCCGCTCTCATTGGAGAGGCCGATATGGCGGATCTTCCCGGCCTTGACGAGATCGGCGAAGGCGTCGAGCTGCTCGGCGATCGGCGTCTCGTCCGCCGCCGGCTCGAAGGCGGCCTTGCCGAAGCGGGTCGGGTTCGAACCCCAGGCCATCGGCCGATCGGGGAAATGGATCTGGTAGAGGTCGATATAGTCGGTCTGCAGCCGCTTCAGGCTCTTGTCGACGGCTTCCCCGATCTGCTGGCGGTTGACCCGCGTCGGCCCCTTGTCGTCGCGGAACCAGTCATTGGCCGAGCGGCCGATCACCTTCGAGGCAAGGATCACCTTGTCGCGATTGCCGCGCGCCTTGAACCAGCTGCCGATGAACCGCTCGGTCGAACCCTGCGTCTCCGCCTTGGGCGGAATCGAGTAGAGTTCGGCCGTGTCGAAGAAGTTCACGCCCTGGTCGAGCGCATAGTCCATCTGCTCATGGCCTTCGGCCTCGGTGTTCTGCTGGCCCCAGGTCATGGTGCCCAGGCAGATCGCCGAGACCTCGAGATCGGTGCGGCCGAGTTGACGGTATTCCATGACGCAAGGCTCCGGAGGCGGGCGCACCGGGCGCGCCGCGGACAGATTGAAAGGAAGTGGGAAAGGCCAGCGCTCAGGAGCGCGGGCGCAGGGTGGCGAGAAAGCGCTCCACCGTCGGCAGGATGCGCGTCGCGATGACGCGCACCCCTTCCGCCGTCGGATGCAGCAGATCGGGCTGGTTCAATACCCGGTCACCGGCGATGCCGTCCAGGAAGAACGGATAGAGGATGAGCCCATGCTTTTCGGCGAGGCGGGGATAGAGGCCGTCGAAGCGCGCCGCATAATCGGCGCCGAGATTGCGCGGCGCATACATGCCGGCGAGCAGCACGGGGATGCCGCGCGCCTTGAGCCTGGTCACGATCGCGTCAAGCGCCTTCTCGGTCAGCCCGGGATCGATCCCGCGCAAGGCGTCATTGGCGCCGAGCTCGAGGATGACCCCGTCCGTCCCGTCCGGCACCGACCAGTCGAGCCGCTCGAGCCCGCCCTGCGAGGTGTCGCCGGAGACGCCGGCATTGGCGATCTCGGCGGGAATTCCCTTCTCGCGCAGCAGCTTCTCCAGCACGGCCGGGAAGGCGGCGCTGCCGGGCAGATTGTAGCCGGCGGTCAGGCTGTCGCCGAGCGCGACGAGCTTGAGCGGCGGCGTCTGGGCCTGGAGCGGCATGGTCATGGCATGGAAACCCAAAACGAAGGCAATCAGCAGGGTCGCGGCCCAAAATCCGCGCAATGGCTGGATTCGGGCGCCGGAGCGCCCATATCGGTTGGCGGCGCCGGCCTTGCAGGCAGCGGTCATGGCGGGTCTTTCTCCTTCGGCTCCGGAAGCGGCGCGTAGGAGCGGCATCGGACGGGATGAGAGCGGAAACATGGCGGTGAGCGAGCAGGGCCCCTCGGCGATCGAATTGCGCGACGTCGAACTCAGTCTGGGGCGAGGCGCCGCCCGCGTCCATATCCTGAAGGGCGTCTCGCTGGCCATCGCCCAGGGTCAGGCCACCGGCCTCACCGGCCCGTCCGGCTCCGGCAAGTCGACCCTTCTGATGACCATGGCCGGGCTGGAACGGCCCGATTCCGGCCTCGTCAGGGTGGCCGGCCAGGATCTCGGCGCCCTCGGCGAGGACGAGCTCGCCCTGTTCCGCGGCCGCCGCATCGGCATCGTCTTCCAGTCCTTCCATCTGGTGCCGACCATGACGGCGCGCGAGAACGTCGCCCTCCCGCTGGAGCTCGCCGGTGCGGCCGACGCCTTCGAGCGCGCCGCCGCCGAGCTGCGCAATGTCGGCCTCGGCCACCGCATGGACCATTACCCGGCCCAGCTCTCGGGCGGCGAGCAGCAGCGTGTCGCCATCGCCCGCGCCGTCGCGACCGATCCGGCGATCCTCGTCGCCGACGAGCCGACCGGCAATCTCGACGAGGCGACCGGCCGCTCGATCGTCGATCTGATCTTCGGGCTGCGGCGCGAGCGCGGCGGCACATTGGTGCTCGTCACCCACGACCTTTCGCTCGCAGCCGCCTGCGACCGCACCGTCAGGCTGCGCGCCGGCCGGATCGAGACCCCGGCCGAGGCCCCGCAGACGGCGCCGGCGGCTTGACCATGCATGCTCCCGTCAAGCCGGTCGCAACCGACCCCGTCCCGGCGCCGCGCGGCACCGGACTGAAGCTCGCTTTGCGCCTCGCCTGGCGCGATCTGCGCGGCGGCCTGCGCGGCTTCGGCGTCTTCATCGCCTGTCTCGCGCTCGGCGTCATGGCGATCGCCGCCGTCTCCTCGGCCTCGCGCGGCCTCAGCGAGGGGCTCGGCCGCGAGGGCAGGCGGATCCTCGGCGGCGACGCCGCCTTCAGCCTGATACATCGCGAGCCGACACCGGAGGAGCGTGCCTTCCTCGAACGCCATGGCACGGTCTCGACCATCGCGACCCTGCGCGGCATGGCCAATGCCGGCGAGAAGGGCGCGGCCCTGGTCGAGATCAAGGCGGTCGACGGCAGCTATCCGACCATCGGCGAGTTACGCAGCGACCCGGCCGGCTCGGCCACGGAATTGCTCGCGGCCCGCGACGGCGTCTTCGGCGGCATCGCCGATCCCGTCCTCTTCGGCCGGCTCGACCTCAAGCCCGGCGACATCGTCCAAATCGGCTCGGCCCGCGTGCAGTTGCGCGCCAGCCTCGTCTCTGAGCCGGACAAGATCGCCGCCGGCGTCGGCTTCGGCCCGCGGCTTTTGCTCTCGCAGGACGCCCTACGCGCCTCCGGCCTGCTGCAGCCCGGCAGCCTGGTGCGCTGGACCGCCCGGGTGACGCTCCCCGAGAACGCTTCCTCCGATGCCGCTCTCGACCGGCTGCTGGCCGACGCTGCCCGCGAGCAGCCCCAGGCCGGCTGGGAGATCCGCTCGCGCTCCAACGCTGCCCCGAACTTCCAGCGCAATATCGAGCGTTTCACCCAGTTCCTGACGCTGGTCGGCCTGACCGCCCTGCTCGTCGGCGGCGTCGGCGTCGCCAATGCGGTGCGCCGCTTCGTCGAGGCCAAGAAGCTCGACTTCGCCACGCTGAAGGCGCTCGGCGCCACCGGCGGCCGGGTCGTCACCATCCATCTTGCCGAGGTCATGCTGGTCGCCGCCTTCGGCATCGCCATCGGCCTCGCGCTCGGCGCCGCCGCGCCCTTCGCCCTGGCCTATGCGCTCGCCGACAGCCTGCCGCTGCCCTTCGAGGCGACGCTGGCACCGGGCGAGCTCGCCATCGCCGCGCTCTACGGGCTTCTGACCGCGCTCGTCTTCGCCATCATCCCGCTCGGCCGCGCCCATGACGTCCCGGTCTCGGCGCTGTTCCGCGACCAGATCGAGCCCGACCGCCGCCGCCCGCGCTGGATCTACCTCGCCATTTTCGGCGCCGCGCTCGCCGGCCTTGTCGGCGTCGCGCTCGCCTTCGCCTATGAGCGGCGCATCGCCCTGATCTATATCGGCGTCGCCGGCGCGGTCTTCCTGCTGCTGCGCCTGATCGCCTGGGGGCTGATGGCGCTGGCACGGCGCACGCCGCGGCCGCGCCGCCCGTCTTTGCGAATGGCGCTCGCCAATATCTATCGGCCGGGCGCGCTGACGCCCTCGCTGGTGCTCTCGCTCGGCCTCGGCGTCGCCCTGCTCTCGGCGCTCGCCTTCATCGATGTCAGCCTTTCGCGCCAGCTCACCCAGTCGCTGCCGAAGACGGCGCCGAGCTTCTTCTTCCTCGACATCCCCAACGCCCAGGCCGGTGCCTTCGACGAATTCCTCGCCAAGCAGCGCCCCGGCGCCACGGTCGAGCGCGTGCCGATGATGCGCGGCCGCATCACCAGCCTGAACGGCGTGCCGGCCGAGCAGGTCAAGGCGAGCGAGCAGATGGCCTGGGTACTGGAGGGCGATCGCGGCATCACCTACGCGGCCACCATGCCGGAAGGCTCGCGCCTCGCCTCCGGCGAATGGTGGCCGGCCGACTACAAGGGTGAGCCGCTGGTCTCCTTCGACGCCCGCGCGATCGACGGTCTCGGCCTCAAGCTCGGCGACACGCTCACCGTCAATGTGCTCGGCCGCAACATCACGGCCCGGGTCAGCAATTTCCGCAATATCGAGTGGCGCTCGCTCGGCATCAATTTCGTCATGGTGTTCTCGCCCAACACCTTCGCCGGCGCCCCGCACACCAACCTCGCCACCGTCACCGTGACCGACGCAGCTTCGCCGTCCGGCGACGCCGCGCTGATGCGCCAGCTCGCCATCGCCTTCCCGGCGGTGACGGCGGTGCGGGTCAAGGACGCGCTGGAAGCGGTAAACGTCATCGTCGCCCAGCTCGCCAACGCGATTCGCGGTGCCTCCAGCCTCGCCATCGTGGCGAGCCTGCTGGTTCTGGCCGGGGCGCTGGCGGCCGGGCAGCGGGCGCGGCTCTACGACGCAATGATCCTGAAAACATTGGGCGCCACCCGCCGCTTCATACTTTCGTCGTACGCCCTCGAATACGCAGGGATCGGCGTCGTTTCCGCCCTTTTCGGGCTCGTCGCCGGCGCGGCGGCCGGCTGGGGGGTCGTCACGCAAGTGATGAAGATCGAGTTTGTTCCAGACCCGACCGGCGCTGTTCTTGCTGCGACTGCCGCGGTCGCCGTCACCGTCATGTTCGGATTGATCGGGACGTTGCAGATACTTTCGAAAGCGCCCGCTTCTCATCTACGCAATTTATGAGTTCGTTACGTCCGCGGCGCGTCGTAAACATGAACAAAGGGTAATGTTGCATCGAAACGCCGGCGCAGTTCTATCGCGCCGGCCCGATTAACCATGGCCGCCCCTTGTAAGGCGGCGCATTCCCCCTCATATTCCGCACTGTCGCCACGAAGGTGGACGATGGTGGGCCTTCGCAAGGGCGATGTCCGCCTTTGCCAACGGTTTCAGGGGAACTTTCTGCATGAGCAACTTCGACCGCAATGCTCCGGTCTGGGGTGCGGGCCGCGCACAGCAGACCAGCGCCGTCGAGATGGATCAGGGCCTGCGCTCGTTCATGCTCGGCGTCTACAACAACATGACGATCGGCCTGGCCATCACCGGCCTGTTCGCGATCGGCATCTCGATGCTCGCCATCGCCGGCTATACGCCGACGGGCAAGGTCGCGGCGCTGACGCCGCTCGGCCAGGCGCTCTATCTCAGCCCGCTGAAATGGGTCGTGATGCTGGCCCCGCTGGCCTTCATCCTGTTCTTCTCGTTCAAGGCCGAGAGCATGAGCTCCTCGACCGCGCGCGCCATGTTCTTCGCCTTCGCGGCGGTGATGGGCGTGTCGATGTCGTCGATCTTCGTGGTCTTCACGGGTGAATCGATCGCCAAGGTGTTCTTCATCACCGCGGCGGCCTTCGCCGGCCTCAGCCTGTTCGGCTACACGACGCAGAAGTCGCTGTCGGGCATGGGCTCCTTCCTGATCATGGGCCTGATCGGCCTGGTGATCGCCTCGGTCGTGAACCTGTTCCTGGCTTCGAGCGCCCTGTCCTTCGGCATCTCGGTGATCGGCGTGCTGGTCTTCGCCGGCCTGACCGCCTGGGATACCCAGCGCCTGAAGGAGATGTATCTCTACTCGAACCTGGACTCGGAATCGGCTGCGAAGCTCTCGGTGAACGGCGCTCTGTCGCTCTACCTGAACTTCATCAACATGTTCCAGATGCTGCTCTCGCTGCTCGGCAACCGCGAGTAAGCATCAAGCGCCCAGGCGCGGATATCGAGCCCCGGCTGCAAGGCCGGGGCTTTTCTTTTGCCGGTGCGCGCACCACTGGTGACGCCATGTTTCTCGCCGCTCTCGTCATCCGCGGCGCCTAGAGCGTCGGACCGAAAAGTGGAATCCACTTTTCGGTCCGATGCGATAACAAAAAGATAGATCACGGCAACCGCGTCCGAACGAACGCGCGGCGCCTAGCCATAGCCGCGGGGATCGGCCAGGAAACCGGCTGCCCTCCGGATGTCGATGCAGAAGAGCCGCTGGAACAGCCGGTCAGCTCACCACGCTCAGGCGCTTGTCGAGCACCCGCAGCACGCGGCCGAGTTCGGCGCCGCGCTTCAGGATCAGCCCCGTCGCGCTGACCACGGAATAGGCGCCCTGACGCCGCGCCAGCGAGGGATCCTTGACGATGCGGTAGAGCGGCACCTCGCTCGAACGCCGGAACACCGAGAACTGGGCCTTGTCGCGCAGGAAATCGATGGCGTAGTCGCGCCATTCCCCGGCCGCGACCATGCGGCCGTAGAGATTGAGCAGCTCGTTGAGCTCGCGCCGGTCGAAGGTGACGGAGGGCGGGGCGGCCGCCCCTGGGAAGGCGACCACCGCGCCCGCTCGCTGCGCTGGCGGAGTTTCGCTCTCGCTCATCGCGACTCCTGCCTGACGATGGCTGAACCATCGACTTCGATCTGTGGCGATGATGGCCCGCCCTTCAGGCTCTGACAAGCGCGATCGCACGCTCGCTCGGGACCGTGATCATCTTCATCGCCACCGCCATGATTTTGCCGCGCTTGCGCCAAGCGGCTGCCCTGTTGCCCGTCTCAACTCTCCTCGTTGCCTCGGCGGCCCGGCCTGTGCGGTACCGGACACGTCAGCCCCCCAGCCCCTCCGGCGCTGCGGCAGGCTGGGCCAACGAGTCGAGGCCAACTCACGGCTGGCGGTCACGCCGGCCGTTTTTCTTGGCTGCCTGCGCTGCGAGAGACCGTCCTGCTACCGCACCGACCCGTGATACTCGGCATTGGGGCGCATATCGACGGCCGAGGCCATCCGGTTCGACATGTTGAAGAAGGCCGCGACGGCGCCGATGTCCCAGATGTCGCGCTCGGTAAAGCCAGCATCCCGCAGCGACTGCCGGTCCTCCTCCTCGACCAGATGCGGGACTTCGGTCAGCTTCTCGGCAAAATCCAGCATGGCGCGATGGCGCGGCGAGAGCGCGGCGGCGCGATAGTTCATCACCAGCATCTCGCCCAGCACCGGATCGCCCGAAAGCTGGCGCACGGCCGCGCCATGGGCCGTCAGGCAGTAATAGCAGCGATTCACGCTCGAAACGGCGACCGCGATCATCTCGCGCTCCAGCTTCGACAGGCCGGACGGCGCCAGCATCAGATCGTTGTAGAGCGTCGCGAAGGCCGCGAGCTTGGCGTCGTCATGGGCGTAGGCGAGCAGCACGTTCGGGACATAGCCGAGCTTCTCCTCGCATTTGGCGAAAAAGGCCTGCATCTCCTGCGACAGCTCGGCCTGTGGCAGTGCCAGCGCCATCACGGCGGGCGGCGCATCCTGCTTCGCCGGAACCTCGCCCACCATCCGCTTGTCATGCTTCTTCGTCATCTCTGCACTCCTTGCGCTGATTTCCGCGCGGATCAGGCACGATTTGCCGCTCCTGCGCCACATTGGTGCAATCTGGCTGCTGCCATGCGACGAAAGTTGCAGCGGCAGGTCAGCTATGTCATCGCTGCGGCAAAATAGCAGGGGGAAGGCGATTATGGCCAAGCGCGAAGCGAATGCCACGGCTGCGGCCGTCAGCGCAATCGAGGCCGCTGCCCGCGAGCTCGGCTCGGCGATGCCGCCGGAATTTCCCAAGCTGCTCTACGGCCGCACCGTGGCCGAGGATCTCACCGCCCTTTCGCCTGCGCTGCTCGCCCGCGCCGCCGAAGCCGCCTACGCCCATCTGAACGGCCGGCGCAGCCCCGGCGAGCCGAATCTGCGCTTCCGTGACGAAACCGTCGACGAGGCCGGGCGCGAGCGCCAGATCACGATCCTGGAAGTCGTCAACGACAACAAGCCGTTCCTGCTCGATTCGACCCTGGCCGAGCTCGCCGAGCAGGGCTACGAGCCGCGCCTCGTAGCCCATCCGATCCTCGCCGTCGCGCGTTCGTCCGATGGCAGCTTCCAGTCGCTCGCCGGCGAAGCGGTGGCGCGGACCCAGGAGGGCACGCGCCGCGAAAGCCTGATCCATCTGCATCTCGACCGGATCGACAGCCCGGAGGCCCGCGAAAGGCTCAGCGCCGGGCTCGCCCGCGTCTATGTCGATGTCGGCCTCGCCGTCGATGACTGGGCTGCGATGCGCGGCCGGATCACCGAGGTGATCCAGTCCTACCGCGCTAACCCGCCGCCCTTGCCGGAGGATGAGGTCGCCGAGGCGCTGAACTTCCTCGAATGGATCGCCAGCGACAACTTCACTCTGCTCGGCGTGCGAGCCTACCGCTTCGCCGGCGGCGACACCGCCGCCGACCCGATCGATTCCTCCGGCCTCGGCATCCTGCGCGATCCCGACGTCCGGGTGCTGCGCAAGAACCGCGAGCTCGTGGTGATGACGCCGGAGATCCGCGCCTTCCTGTCCAAGCCGCAGGCGCTGATCATCACCAAGGCCAACGTCAAGAGCCGCGTCCATCGCCGCGTCCATCTCGATTATGTCGGGGTGAAGCTCTTCACGGCCGATGGCCGTCTCGACGGCGAATTGCGGATCGTCGGGCTGCTCACCTCCAACGCCTATACCGGCAGCGCCCGGACCATTCCCTATCTGCGTCTCAAGGTCGCGCGCGTGCTCAAGAGCACCGGTTTCGATCCGTCGAGCTATTCCGGCCGCGCGCTCTACAATGTGCTCGACGCCTTCCCGCGCGACGAGCTCTTCCAGATCGACGTCGAGACGCTGGAGCGCTTCGCCCTCGACATCATGCAGCTGACCGAGCGGCCGCGTATCCGTGCGCTCGCCCGCGCCGACGAATTCGACCGCTTCGTCTCGGTGCTCGTCTTCATTCCGAAGGACCGCTACGACACCACGGTGCGCCGCCGTGTCGGCGAGTTCCTCGCCCGGATCTACCAGGGCCGCATCTCGGCCGCCTATCCGGCCTATCCGGAGGGCCCGCTCGCCCGCACCCACTACATCATCGGCCGCGACGAGGGCAAAACCCCGAAGATCGACCGCGCCACGCTCGAGGCCGGGATCAGCGCGATCGTGCGCACCTGGGCCGACGGGCTGCGCGACGCGCTCGACGCCCGGAAGGCCGGCCCGAAAGCCCGTGCTCTGGTCGAGCGTTATGCCGAGGCCTTCGGCGCCGCCTATCGCGAGCGCTACGAACCCACCGATGCGCTGATCGACATCGACATGCTGCAGAAGCTCTCGGCCGCGCGGCCGCGGGCGGTCAATCTCTACCGCCGCGAGGGCGACGGCGCGACCCGCGCCAATCTCAAGATCTTCTCCCGCGACGCCGCGATCACCCTCTCCGAGCGCGTGCCGATGCTCGAGAACATGGGCTTCCGCGTCGTCAACGAGCGCACCTTCAACATCAAGCCGCAGGCCGGCGAGAACAGCGCCGAGGCCCGCGTCTGGTTGCACGACATGACGCTGGAGCGCGCCGATGGCAGCGCCATCGACATAGAGCGTCTCGATCCGACGATCGAGGCGGCGCTGATGGCCCAGTTCCGCGGCTTCAGCGAATCCGACCGCTTCGACCAGCTCGTGCTCGCCGCCGGCCTCGCCTGGCGCGAGGCGGCGTTGCTGCGCGCACTCGGGCGCTATCTGCGCCAGGTCGGCGCGCCCTATGCGCAGGACTACATTGCCGACGCGCTCGCCCGCCATGCCGGCATCGCGGCGATGCTGGTCAAGCTCTTCGCCGCCAAGTTCGATCCTCGGCTCGGCGAAGCGGCCCGTCAGAGTGGCATGACCGCCGAGCGCCAGCGTATCGAGGCGGCCCTTTCCGACGTCACCAGCCTCGACGAGGACCGCATCCTGCGCCGTCTCGTCAACCTGATCGACGCAATCCTGCGCACCAATTTCTTCCAGGTCGGCGCCGATGGCCATCCGCGCGGTACGATCTCCTTCAAATTCGCCTCGGCTGAGGTCGAGGGCATGCCGCTGCCGCGCCCGCTCTACGAGATCTTCGTCTATTCGCCGCGCGTCGAAGGCGTGCATATGCGCTTCGGCAAGGTCGCGCGCGGCGGCCTGCGCTGGTCCGACCGGCCGCAGGATTTCCGCACCGAGGTGCTCGGTCTGGTCAAGGCGCAGCAGGTCAAGAACGCCGTCATCGTCCCGGTCGGCGCCAAGGGCGGCTTCGTGCCGAAGCTGCTGCCGCCGGCCTCCGACCGCCAGGCTTGGCTGGCCGAAGGCACCGAGAGCTACCGGATCTTCGTGCGCACCCTGCTCGAGCTGACCGATAATCTCGACGGCGAGACGGTCGTGCCTCCGGCCGACACCGTCAGGCATGATGGCGACGATCCCTATCTCGTCGTCGCCGCCGACAAGGGCACCGCGACCTTCTCCGACACCGCCAACGCGCTCTCGGCCGAGAAACATCACTGGCTCGGCGACGCCTTCGCCTCGGGCGGCTCGCAGGGCTACGACCACAAGGGCATGGGCATCACGGCGCGCGGCGCCTGGGAAGCGGTCAAGCGCCATTTCCGCGAGATCGACATCGACATCCAGACGACTTCGTTCACGGTGGCCGGCGTCGGCGACATGTCGGGCGACGTCTTCGGCAACGGCATGATGCTCTCGCCGGCGACCAGGCTCGTCGCCGCCTTCGACCATCGCGACATCTTCCTCGATCCCGATCCGGACCCCACCAGCAGCCTGACCGAGCGCCGGCGGCTGTTCGCCCTGCCGCGTTCCTCCTGGCAGGACTATGACAAGACCCTGATCTCCAAGGGCGGCGGCGTATTCTCGCGCCAGGCCAAGAGCATCGCGCTCTCGCCCGAGATCCGCGCCGTGCTCGGCTTCGAGAAGGCGCAGGCGACCCCGGCCGAGCTGATGACCGCGATCCTGAAGGCGCCGGTCGACCTGCTCTGGTTCGGCGGCATCGGCACCTATGTCCGTGCCGGCGAGGAAAGCGACGCCCAGGTCGGAGACCGCGCCAATGACGCGATCCGCATCGCCGGCGCCGAAGTCCGCGCCAGGGTGATCGGCGAGGGCGCCAATCTCGGCATGACCCAGCGCGGCCGCATCGAGGCGGCGCGCCAGGGCGTGCGCCTGAATACCGATGCGATCGACAATTCTGCCGGGGTGAACACCTCCGACCTCGAGGTCAACATCAAGATCGCGCTCGCCGGCGCGGTGGCGAGCGGCCGCCTCTCCGACGCGGAGCGCAACAAGCTCCTCGCCGAGATGACCGACGAGGTCGGCCTGCTCGTCCTGCGCAACAACTATCTGCAGTCGCTGGCACTGTCGCTGACGCAGATCCAGGGCATCGGCGCGACGCCGCATCTGCGCCGGCTGATGGTGCAGCTCGAGCGCGAGGGCCGGCTCGACCGCAATGTCGAGAACCTGCCGCCGGATGCCGTCCTGATCGAGCGCGAGAAGCGCGGCGAGGGCCTGACACGGCCCGAGCTCGCCGTGCTGCTCGCCTATGCCAAGCTCGCCCTGCACGACGACCTGCTCGAATCGCCGGTGCCGGATGATCCCTATCTCGCCGGCGAACTCGTCCGCTACTTCCCGCAGCCGCTGCGCGATCATTACGGGACCGAAATCGCCAACCACAAGCTGCGCCGCGAGATCGTCGCGACCCAGCTCGCCAACGCCATCGTCAACCGCGGCGGTCCGGCCATCGTCACCATGCTGGCCGACCAGACTCGCGCCGAAGCGCCGGAGATCGCGGCGGCCTACGCCATCGCCCGCGACGCCTTCGACGTGATGGGCCTCAATGCCGGTATCGACGCCCTTGATGCGAAAATCCCCGGCAAGACCCAGCTCGGCCTCTATGCAGCGACCCAGGACCTGGTCGTCGACCGCATGCGTTGGTTCCTGCGCCGCGGCGTCGCCAGGCCGGGCGCCATCGAGCAGATCGTTGCGCATTACGCTAAAGGCGTCGCGGCGCTCGGCTCCGCCCTGCCGAGCCTGCTGCCGGAAGCGGCGGCACAGGCCCGCAACGCCGCAATCGCGGCCCTGGTCGCCGAGCAGGTGCCCGAGGCGCTCGCCGCCAGCGTCGCCAGCCTGCCCTGGCTCGCCCAGGCGACCGACATCGTCGACATCGCCAGCCGCAGCGGCGGCGACGTCACCGAGGTTGCGCGGATTCATTTCGCAGCCGATTCGGTCTTCGGCCTGTCGAGCCTCGCGACAGCGGCCACGAGTGTACCCGCCACCGATGATTACGAGCGCATGGCCCGCCAGCGCGCCGTCGAGACTCTGGCCGATGCTCATGCCGGGCTGACCCAGGAGATCGCCGCCAGCGCCAGCGGGGCGGACGCGCTTCAGGCCTGGCTCGAACTGCGCGGCACCGAGGCCGAGCGCACCCGCGCCACCGTTTCGGCCATTGCCATGTCGGGCCTGTCTTTGCCAAAGCTGATGGTAGCCGCCGGCATGCTGGCCGATCTGCCGCGCCGGCCGGCCTGATGGAGATCCTGATGAGCACCGAAAACAAGTCAGGGGTCGCCGCGACGGCGCCCCGCATCGACCCCAAGCTGCTGGAGATCCTGGTCTGCCCGGTCAGCAAGACGACGCTCGAATACGATGCGGCCCGGCAGGAGCTGATCAGCCGCGCCGCGAAGCTCGCCTATCCGATCCGCAACGGCATCCCAATCATGCTGCCGGAAGAGGCGCGCCAGCTCGAAGGCTAGTGCCGGTAGTGCCCTGCGTCATTCTCGGGCGAAGCGAAGCGCCGACCCGAGAACCTCCTCGAAGAGATGCCCGGGTCAGCCCGGGCATGACGTTTCCCGGACTTACAGCATCTCGCCGCGCAGCAGGCGCGGCGCCTCGGCGGAGAGCCCCGCTGCCTCGCGGATGAACATCCGCTTCAGCCCGGGCAGGCGCTCGACCACACCGAGACCGAGATCGCGCACCAGGCGCAGCGGCGTCGAATCGTTCGAGAATAGCCGGTTCAGCCCGTCGGTGACGACGCCCATCGCCACCGTGTCGAAGCGCCTCGCCTTCTCATAGGCCTCGAGCACGTCCTCGGCGCCGGGATCGAGCCCGAGCCGGGCCGCGTCGACGATCGTCTCGGCCAGGGCGGCGACATCCTTGAGGCCGAGATTGAGCCCCTGCCCGGCGATCGGGTGGATGACATGGGCGGCGTCACCGAGCAGCGCCAGCCGTTCGCCGACGAAGCGGCGCGCCATGCCGAAGGACAAAGGATGCGCGCTGACCCGGCTCTCCAGCGCGATCTCGCCGAGCTGCAGGCCGAAGCGCCGCTCGATCTCGGCGAGCAGATCGGCCTCGTCGAGCGAGAGCAGCGCCTCGACATTCTCGCTGCGCTCCGTCCAGACGATCGAGGAACGGTGACCGAGCCGGCCGCCATCCGGCAAGGGCAGCATGGCGAAGGGGCCGGACGGCAGGAAATGCTCGACCGCGAGCCCGTCATGCGGCCGCTCATGGCCGATCGTCGCGACGATGCCGGACTGGGCATAGGACCAGCCGACCCAGCCGATCCCCGCCTTCTCGCGCAGCTTCGAGCGCGCCCCGTCGGCCGCGACCAGGAGCGCGGCCTGCACCGTCTCGCCCCCGGTGAGCACGACCTGCATCGGCCCACCATCGCCGCAATCACCCGAGCGCACCCCTTCGGCGCGCAGCGTGACCCCGGCCGCCTTCGCCGCCTGCAGCAGCGCCGCGACCAGCGCGCCGTTCTCGACCATATGGGCGAAGGGCTGGCCGGGCTCGGCCTCGCCCTCGAAGGTCAGGAAAACCGGCCGCACCACATCTGGCGTGCGGCTGTCGGTGATCTGCATTTCCGTCATCGCGGCAGCGGCGCTCTCGACCTGCTGCCAGACGCCGAGCGCGTCGAGCATGTTGCGCGCCGCGGCGGCGAGGGCATAGGCGCGGTTGTCGATGCGCGGCCTCGCCGCCACGGCGGGATCGACCAGCATGACGTCGAACGCCTCGCCCAGCGCCTGCTTCACCGCCAGCGCCAGCGTCATCCCGGCGATGCCGCCGCCGGCGATCACGATGCGCGAGCCTGCGCCTTCCGGGTTCCGGTCCATCCCGCTCTCCGCCTGCTGGAGCCGCGGTGCTTGACGCTGGCCGACAGCTCGTTGCTGATGCAGCTTGTGTCTTGCCCGCAGCCCGGCCGGGCTGCAAGCCTCAGCCTCGTCCGCGCAAGCCTGCCCGGCCAAGAACCGCAACCGATGACCAGCGTCCCCGACAGCCTGACCTCGATCCTCGACCTCGAGGATCTCGGAAGCAACCGGTTCCAGGGTCGCAGTCCCCGCGTCGGCTGGCAGCGTGTCTTCGGCGGCCAGGTCATCGGCCAGGCCCTCTATGCCGCCTGCAAGACCGTCGAGGGCCGTCAGCCGCATTCCCTGCACGCCTATTTCCTACTACCGGGCGATCCGGAGACGCCGATCGTCTACGAGGTCGACCGGCTGCGCGACGGTCGCTCCTTCACCACCCGCCGTGTACTCGCCCTGCAGAACGGCGCGGCGATCTTCGCCATGTCGGCCTCCTTCCAGGTCGAGGAGGAAGGCTACGAGCACCAGATGCCGATGCCGGACGTTCCGATGCCCGAGGAATTACCGGACCGGGACGGCATGGCGCGGGACATCCTGCCGCACATGCCCGAATCGGTGCGCGCCTATTATCTGCGCGAGCGGCCGATCGAGGTCCGCCCGGTCGAGCTCGACCGCTACGGTTCCGACGGCAAGCGCGATCCCAGGTTCAATATCTGGATCCGCGCAATGAGGCCGTTGCCGGACAAGCCGGCGATCCACCAGAGCGTGCTCGCCTATGCTTCCGATCTGATGCTGCTCGATTCCAGCCTGGTCGCCCACGGCACCAGCGTCTTCGACAACCGCATCCAGGGTGCCAGTCTCGACCACGCGCTCTGGTTCCATCGCCCCTTCCGCGCCGATGACTGGCTGCTCTATGCGCAGGACAGTCCTTCGACCTCCGGGGCCCGCGGCTTTTCGCGCGGGCTGATCTTCGATCGGCAGCGCCGGCTCGTCGCCTCGGTGGCCCAGGAAGGCCTGATCCGGCCTCGGCCGGATCGCGGCTAGACCCTCGGCCCGTCTTCTTCGCGCATCTCGGACCGGACTCGGCGAGCCGGGAGCCCCGCGGGCTTTCCCGGTCGGCGAGCGATCGGCCATGCATGGCCGCGACGCGCCCGCTTTTCTCGCACCTGCCCATTCAATGGGCAAACCCTCCTGATCCGACCCGGAAAATCATGGCGGAACCGCGGCATTGCCTCTCTTCAGGGCAGTCCGGCAGTTGGCACGCGGCTTGATTGGCGAAAAGCGACGTGCGCGGAGCTCTTCCGCCCCGCGCGGCGCTAACGAGCTCGCCGGAGCTTTGCTTCCGGCAGCGCAACCGGGGGTAACCCAGCCATGAAGATCGTGATGGCCGTCATCAAGCCGTTCAAGCTGGAGGAGGTGCGCGACGGACTCACCGCCATCGGCGTGCACGGCCTGACCGTGACCGAGGTGAAGGGCTATGGCCGCCAGAAGGGCCATACCGAGATCTATCGCGGTGCCGAATATGCCGTGAGCTTCCTGCCCAAGATCAAGATCGAGGTCGCGGTCACCGACGAGCTCGCCCCCCAGGTGATCGAGGCGATCACCGCCGCAGCCCGCACCGGCCAGATCGGCGACGGCAAGATCTTCGTCTCGTCGATCGAGAAGGCCGTGCGCATCCGCACCGGCGAGACCGACGGCGACGCCCTTTGATCCTAGACCTTTCGCCCAGGAGTTTGACGATGAATTTCAAGACCCTCACCCGGGCCGGGATGGTCGGGACGGCGCTCGCGGCCGGCACCGTCGCGGCGCTGGCGCAGACACCCGCCGCGGCCCCGGCCGCCGCGGTCGCCAACAAGGGCGACACGGCATGGATGCTGGTATCCTCCCTGCTCGTGCTGATGATGACCCTGCCGGGCCTGGCGCTGTTCTATGGCGGCCTCGCGCGCAGCAAGAACATGCTTTCGGTGATGAGCCACATCACCGCCACCGCCGCGATCATGATCATCATCTGGGTGGTCTATGGCTACAGCCTCGCCTTCACCGGCGGCGGCTCGCTGACCAGCTTCATCGGCGGCTTCTCGAAGGCCTTCCTCGCCGGGGTCAGCACCGAGACGACGACCGATACCTTCACCAAGGGCGTGGTCATCCCCGAATACGTCTTCATCTGCTTCCAGATGACCTTCGCCATCATCACCCCCGCCCTGATCGTCGGCGGCCTGGTCGAGCGCATGAAGTTCTCGGCGCTGCTGCTGTTCGTCGTGCTCTGGAGCGGCTTCGTCTACTTCCCCATGGCTCATATGGTCTGGTTCAGCGAGGGCTATCTGTTCGCCCTCGGCGCGCTCGATTTCGCCGGCGGCACGGTCGTCCACATCAATGCTGGCATCGCCGCGCTGGTCGGCGCACTCGTCCTCGGCAAGCGCATCGGCTACGGCAAGGAGCTGATGTCGCCGCACTCGCTGACCATGACCTTCATCGGCACCTCGCTGCTCTGGGTCGGCTGGTTCGGCTTCAACGCCGGCTCGAACCTCGAGGCGACGGCCGGTGCGGCCCTCGCGATGATCAACACCCTGACCGCCACCGCCGGCGCGGCGCTCGGCTGGCTCTTCATCGAGTGGCTGATCAAGGGCAAGCCCTCGCTGCTCGGCATGCTCTCGGGCATCATCGCCGGCCTCGTCGCCGTCACCCCGGCCGCCGGCCTGGTTGGCCCAATGGGCGCCATCGTGCTCGGCGCGATCTGCGGCGTGGTCTGCTTCTTCTTCTGCACCACGATCAAGAACGCGCTCGGCTATGACGACTCGCTCGACGTCTTCGGCATCCATGGCGTCGCGGGCATCATCGGCTCGATCGGCACCGGCATCTTCGTCTCGCCGGCCCTCGGCGGCGTCGGCGTCGCCGACTACGCGATGGGCGCGCAGGTCTGGAAGCAGACGGTCGCCGTCCTCGTCGCCGTCATCTGGTGCGGCATCGGCTCCTTCGTCCTGTTCAAGATCGTCGACACCGTCATCGGCCTGCGCGTCACCTCCGACCAGGAGCGCGAGGGCCTGGACATCGCCGAGCATGGCGAACGCGCCTACAACATGTGAGCCGCCGCTCCGGCGTTCCACATGAAACAATCGCCCCGGCGGACCACCGCCGGGGCTTTTTTCCGGCCTCGGCCCCGGCTGCGCAGCTTCCTCCCCATTCCGGCGCGCAAGGTTAAGCGGGTCTTAACCTCGCCTTCCTAACCTGCTGTTTCGAGGGCGGGCCCCGGCGGCCATCGCCTTTCCAGACATCCGGAATCACGGCCCACCCGCATGCGCACGATCCGACGCTCCTCCTCGCTGATCGACCGCTTGCCCGATCCCGTACGCGACTTCCTCTCGCGCCGGGCGGCCGAGATCGTCGGCCTCGTGCTCCTCGCCCTGACCGCCGCCGTCGCGATCTCGCTGGCGACCTGGTCGGTCGACGATCCCAGCCTCAACAACGCCACCCGCGGCGCGGTCCAGAACCTGCTCGGCCGGCCGGGCGCGATGGTTGCCGACCTCGCCATGCAGCTGATCGGCCTCGGCGTCATCGCCATGCTGCTGCCGCCGCTGCTCTGGTCCCTGCGCCTGATCCGCGTCCATCTCTTCGACCGCAGCGCCCTCAAGCTCGCCCTCTGGGTCGCCGGCATCGTCGCCACCGCCGCTGTCGCCAGCGCCCTGCCGGCGACGCCGCGCTGGCCGCTGCCGACCGGCATGGGCGGCGTGATCGGCGATGCCCTGCTGCACGGCACCCGCAACCTCGTCGGGATTTCCGGCACCGCGCTCGGCGGACTCGTCGCCTTCGTCTATGCCGGCATCGCCATTCTCGCCGTCACCGCCGCGGCCGGCTTCGGCTTCGTCGTAGACGAAGACCCCGAGAGCGATGCCGAAGACGATGCCGCCTGGTCCGATGCCGACGACCGCCGCGATGACGAGCCCGGCTTCGGCGTCATCCTGGTCGGCTGGCTCGCCCATGGCGCCATGGCGCTGCGCGGCGCGATCCTGCGCCGCCTGCCGCAACCGCCCTCGCTCGCCCGCGCCTCGGCGACGCCGAGCGCTCCGTCCTCCGCCGCCCCGCCCCCGGCTCCTGCCGGTCGCGTGCGCCGCGAACCACAATTCGCCGAGGGCGCAGCCCCCTATGCTCCGCCGGTGGTGGCACGTGATTCCTTTGCCGGCCCCGGCCGTTCGCGTGCCGCCGGCCCGGCCGCCGACATGGATGACGACCATGGCGAGGCGCAGGATCTGCGCGACCTCAACGCACCGCGCGTCGCCCCGCCCTTGACCGCGCCCAAGCCCGGCAAGCGCCTGTCGCGCGAAGCGCAGCCCTCACTGCTCGACCGCGACAGCTTCGAGCTGCCGCCCCTGACCTATCTGGCCGAGCCGAAGAAGATCCCGGCCAACGCCATCTCCACCGACGCGCTGGAGCAGAACGCCACCTTGCTCGAGGGCGTGCTCGAGGATTTCGGCGTGCGCGGCGAGATCTCGCAGGTTCGCCCCGGCCCTGTTGTGACGCTTTACGAATTGGAGCCTGCGCCGGGGACCAAGTCGTCGCGGGTGATTTCGCTGGCGGACGACATCGCCCGCTCGATGAGCGCAATCTCGGCGCGCGTCGCGGTGGTGCAGGGCAAGAACGCGATCGGCATCGAATTGCCCAACACCAAGCGCGAGACCGTCTTCCTGCGCGAATTGCT
>NZ_JBSHIO010000019.1:0-62467 GCF_053618995.1 Allobosea sp. NPDC055594 | reverse complement strand
CTTGGGCAGCATGCTGTTCACGATGTCGATGCGGATATGCTCCTTCACCTGCAGCGTCCAGGAGGCGCAGAGCAGGAAGACCGCACCGAACAGCATCCATTGCAGCTCGAGCCAGGCATTGGAGGAGACGCTGAAGAGCTTGCGGACGATGGCATTCATCGTCGCGACGGCCACCGCAACGAGGATCAGCCAGGCAATCTTCTTGCCGATCTGGCCGTTGACCGTTTCGATGACCCGGCTGATCGCGAGGAGCTGTTTCATGCCATCTCCGACAGGTTGTCGAGGAGATCGCTCCTCAGCACTTTCTGGGGGTTCATCAGGTTCAGCGGATCGAAGCAGCGCTTCAGCCGCGCCATCATTTCGAGCTCGACCGCGCTCTTGTAGTGCTGCAGTTCCGTGATCCGCAGGCGTCCAACGCCATGCTCGGCAGTGATCGAGCCGCCGAGCCGCGAGACGATGTCATGGACGATCCGGTTCACTTCCGGCAGCCGGGCCTGCCAGAGATCGGCGGGCTCGCCCTCGGCCTGAATCGGGTTGAAGTGGATGTTGCCGTCGCCGAGATGGCCGAAGGCGAAGGAACGGATGCCGGGAAAGCGCTGCGACAGCGCGGCATTCGCTTCCGCTATGAAGCGATCGACCTGGGAGATCGGCACCGAGACGTCGTGCTTGAACGACGATCCCTCCAGCCGCTGCCCCTCCGGAGCGCCTTCGCGAATGCGCCAGAGTGCGGCCGCCTGGGCGGCCGAGGAGGCGATGACGCCGTCGAGCAGCTCTTCGGCCTCGAGCCCCGCCTCGAAGACCGGCAGCAGCCGCGCTTCCAGCGCTTCGGCAGCGCCCTGGCCGGCGAGTTCGAGCAGCAGATACCAGGGATAGGCCTGCGCCAACGGGTCCTGGATCTGGCTGTTGTGCTTGCGCGCGATCTCGACGCAGGCGCGCTCCATCAGTTCGCAGGAGGTGATGGACTCGCCGAGCGCGGCCTTGGCGCGGCGCAGCCAGGCGACGGCCTGCGCCGGCGAGTTCGTCGCGAGAAAGGCGGTGGCCGTCGCTTCCGGCAAGGGCAGGAGTTTCAGCGTGGCTCCGGTGATGATGCCGAGCGTGCCTTCGGCGCCGATGAAGATCTGCTTCAGATCGTAGCCGGCATTGTCCTTGCGCAAGCCGCGCAGCCCGTCCCAGATGCGTCCATCCGGCAGCACGACTTCGAGGCCCGCCACGAGATTGCGGGCCGTGCCATAACGGACCGCCTGGACGCCGCCGGCATTGGTCGAGAGATTGCCGCCGATCTGGCAGCTGCCTTCGGCTCCGAGGCTGAGCGGGAAGAGCCGGCCGGCATCGCGCGCCGCGTCCTGGATGCTCGCCAGCACGCAGCCGGCATCGACGGTGATCGTATCGTTGTCGAGATCGAGGGCCCGGATGCGGTTCATCCGCGTCGTCGAGATCACGATCTCGGAATCGTCGCCATGCGGCTGGCTCGCGCCGGTCAGGCCGGTATTGCCGCCCTGCGGGACGATCGGCGTGCGGGTGCGGTGGCAGATCGCCACGACCGCGGCGAGCTCGGCCGTGTTCGCCGGCTGCACGACGAGCGGAACGCGGCCCTGCCAGCCGTCGCGCCAGGCCACCATCAGCGGCTGCATCTGGTCGCGGTCGGTGATCACGCCGCGCTCGCCGACAATCGCGCGGATCGGCTCGAGAAGCTCCCTTGCGAAGCGGGCGGGATCACGCAGCAAGCCGCCGGCGCCGGCGTCGCTCGAGTTCTCAGCCATATTCGTCCTCCTTCGCAGGGAAACGCAGGCACTGGTCGGCATGGCCGGCCAGCCCGAGATGAAGGGCGGAAGCGTTGCAGTGCTTCAGGCCCGAAGCGGCTTCAGACGCTGCGGCCGCCATCGATGTCGAGGACCACCCCGGTCAGGAACGAGGCTTCGTCGGAGGCGAGATAGAGCGCGGCATTGGCGACGTCCTCGGGCTGGCCGAGACGGCCGAGCGGCACGATCCCGCGCATCTGGTCGCGCATTTCAGGGGAATCCGTGCCGAGGAAGGTCGCGAGCAGCGGCGTTTCCGTCGCGACCGGCGCCAGCGCGCAGACACGGATGCGATCGGGCGCCAGTTCGAGCGCCAGCGTCTTGGTGACGTTATGCACCGCGCCCTTGCTGGCATTGTACCAGGCGAGCCCGGGGCGCGGCCGGTTCCCCGCCGTCGAGCCGACATTGAGGATGACGCCACCGCCCTGGCTGCGCATCACCGGGACGGTCGCGTTGCAGTAGTGGAAGATCGATTTCAGATTGACGGCGAAGACGCGATCGAACTCGGCTTCGGAAACGGCCTCGAACGGCCCCTTGGCGTGACTGGAACCGGCATTGTTGATCAGGATGTCCAGCCGGCCGAAGGCCTCGACGGTCCGGGCCACCGAAGCCTGCACCTCGTCGGCCTTGGTCACGTCAGCCCGGATCGCGATGGCGGCAGCGCCGAAGCGGGCGGCGGTCCCAGCCGCAGCATCCCCGTTCCAGTCGACGACGGCGACCCTGGCGCCTTCCGCCACGAAACGCTCGACCATGGCCAGGCCGAGCCCGGATGCCGCACCCGTCACGAGCGCGACGCGATCCTTCAGACGCATCGACGTTTCCTTCCTTCCGCCCACAGGCGGTTCCCGGCTTGTCCGGGCCGTTGGAGGGGCCTCGACGGCCAGGCTCGCCTGATCGTCGCACCCGCGTTTGTTCCATCTGGCGGAGGTCACCACCCTCGGGCCAGCCGAGCCTGGCGCATAGCAGCTATAAGCAAAAAGGCAGGGGTGCTTTCAGCCGACCGCTTCGGGGCTCTCCCGATCGGGACGCGGCCGCGGGCGAGGGCCTTCAAGATTGCGGGTGACGCCACGCAGAATGTCGAGCGGCACCAGGCGCGCCACCTCATCCTGCACGATTCGCATCACCGCGCGCGTCAGCGGTGTGATCGGCTGGTTCGCCGGCGTCGCGAGCACGAGCAGCGCGCGCATCGCGGAGGAGCGGAACGGACGCACGCGGAGCCTTCCGTCCCGGACCTCCCGGTGGACTGCGCCAAAAGGTAGCACGGTCGGGCCGACACCGCGCTCGACCAACTGCTTCAGCGCCGCGACGCAGTCGACCTCCGTCAGCACGCGCGGACGCACGCCTTCGGCGGCGCAGGCGGCATCGACCACCCGGCGCAGTCCGTTCTCCGGTCCCGGCAGGACGCAGGCGCGGCTCGCCAGTTCGGGCAGCGACACCGGTTCGAGCGTGGCGTCGGCGCGCGTCGATGGCGGCTCGACCATGAACAGGTCCTCGAGCATCAGAGGCGTCGCGATCAGGCTGCGGCTGCTGCGCGCGTCATAGAGCACGGCGATGTCGACCCGCGCGGCCTCGGTCCATTCGAGCAGCACGGCGCTGAAGGCCTCGCGCAGTCGCAGCTGTGCGCGCGGGAATTCGGCGGCGAAGCGCAAAGCGAGATCGGCTCCCATGCTGGCGGAGAGCGAAGGCGGCATGCCGAGCGATACGCTGCCGGTGTTGTCGATCGCTCCTGCGGCGAGTTCGGTGCGGACATCGGCCAGGCGCCGCATCACGTCCTGCGCCACCTCCTCGAAGCGGCGCCCGGCATCGGTGAGAGAGACGCCGCGGCCATGGCGATAAAGCAGGCTCTGCTGTAGCGAGGCCTCGAGATTGCCGATCTGGCGGCTGAGCGCCGGCTGGCTGATGCCGAGCCGGACCGCCGCCCGCGACAGGCTGCCTGCCGCGACCGTTTCGAGAAAATAGCGGATCTGCTGGAGGTCCATCGCTGCGGTCTCTTCGTGCCGCCTCTCTGGTAGCGGTTATAGCTCTTATCTACCAGACTGCATGGCCGATCCGGCTGGGATCGCTAGGTTGCGGGCCGAAGTGACCGCACCTGCCCGTGAACCTGAGCGCAAGGGAGCGGCGAAAGAGGAGGAAGACCTGGGATGTCGCCCCGCCTGCCGGCAGATTGCCTCTCCAAGGGCCAAGAGCCCCTGCTCTTCGCCGGGTCTCTGACGCGATGAGCACGATCCTGAACGGACTTCGCGTCGTCGAGGTCTCCGCCTTCATCGCAGCCCCGCTGGGCGGCATGACGCTGGCGCAGCTCGGCGCCGAGGTGATCCGCATCGACCCGATCGGCGGCAATATCGACTATCGCCGCTGGCCGCTCGCCCCCTCAGGCGCCAGCCTCTATTGGGCCAGTCTCAACAAGGGCAAGCGCTCGATCGCGATCGCCCTCGACAAGCCGGAGGGCCAGGAGCTGGCAAGTGCCCTGATCGCCCAGCCCGGCGAGGATGCCGGCATCCTCCTGACCAATCTGCCGGCCAGCGGCTGGATGGGGCACGATGTCCTGTCGCAGCGCCGCGACGACCTGATCAGCCTGCGGCTGACGGGTAATCACGATGGCAGCGGCGCCGTCGACTACACGGTGAACTGCGCCTCGGGCTTTCCGCTGGCGACCGGCGTCGGCACCGAGCCGGTCAACCATGTCCTGCCGGCCTGGGACATCGCGGCCGGGCTCTATCTCGCGACCGGGCTGCTCGCGGCGGAGCGGGCGCGGCGCCTCGACGGCAAGGGCCGGCAGGTTTCGCTCGCGCTCTCGGACGTGATGCTCGCGAGCGTCGGCAATCTCGGCTACATCGCCGACTATCAGGTCAATGGCGCGGTGCGCCAGCCGCTCGGCAATGATCTCTATGGCGCCCTCGGCCGCGACTTCGCCACCGCCGACGGGCGGCATGTCATGATCGTCGCGATCTCCAACCGGCAATGGCATGCGATCGGCCGCGCCACCGGCCTGACCGAGAAGCTCGCCATGATCGGCCCGATGATGGATGCCGATCTCAACACCGAAGGCGGCCGCTTCACCGCGCGCGCCGCGATCTTCGCCGTGCTCGAACGCTGGTGCGCCGCGCGCAGCCTCGCCGAGATCGAAGCCGCCTTCGACGGCACCGGCGTGCTCTGGGGCCCGTATCGGGACTTCGGACAGCTGGTCCGCGAGGATGCACGCTGCTCGGTGGCGAACCCGATGTTCGGCACGATCGAGCAGCCCGGCGCCGGCCCGATCCTGGCTCCCGGCTCGCCTCTGGCCTTTTCGGCCGCAGCGCGCCGCCCGCCCTTGCCCGCGCCGCAGCTCGGCCAGGATACCGAGGCCGTGCTCGCCGACAGGCTGGGGCTCTCGACCGCCGCCATCGGCAAGCTTCTCCAGACCGGCATCGTCGCCGGTCCCCGTACCGCCTGATTTCGGGATCGATCATGCCCAAGACGACCGACCACGATGCGCTGCTCGCGAGCTGCGCCTCCCTGCTTTCCGCCGCCGAAACCCTGCATGCGGCGACGCGTGCCGCGGTCGCGCAATCGCTGGCGCCGAGCGGGCGGGTCGATGCCGACCTCGTCGAGGCGCATCAGTTCGCCGCCCATGGTTTCGCCTGGCAAGGCACCTATGTCGAGGCGCTGCGCCAGACCCTCGCCTGGGCCGAGCGCCTCGCCGCCGACGGCCGTCTCAGCCCGGCCGACGCGGCCATGCTGCATCTCGGCTTCGCCGAATACGGCGCCCAGCTCGCCGGCGGCATCGCCATGAGCCAGACCGAAACCGTGCGCCCCTCGGATATGGGCGTGGCGGCGGATGTCGTCGCAGCCTTCGCCGCCGAGCCGGCGCTGGCCCAGCTCGCGCATGCCCCGGCGCTCGAAGCGGCGAGGCGGACGCTTTCCGGCGAGCTGGCCGAAGGCAGGTTCGGGACGCTCGGCCTCGATGACGAGATCCTCGAGGCGACGCGCGAGCAGTTCCTGCGCTTCGCTGCGAGCGAGGTCACGCCGCATGCGCCGGGCTGGCACGCCCGTGACGAGCTGATCCCGCTGGAGCTTGTGCAGAAGCTGGCCGATATGGGCGTGTTCGGCCTGACGATCCCGGAGGACTATGGCGGCACCGGCCTCGGCAAGGTGGCGATGTGCCTGGTCTCCGAGGCGCTGAGCGGCGGCTATATCGGCGTCGGCTCGCTCGGCACCCGCTCCGAGATCGCCGGTGAGCTGATCAGGCTCGGCGGCACCGAGGAGCAGAAGGCGCGCTGGCTACCCAGCCTCGCATCGGGCGAAATCCTGCCAACCGCGGTGTTCACCGAGCCGAACACCGGCTCCGATCTCGGCAGCCTGCGGACGCGGGCGGTACGCGAGGGCGATGTCTATCGCGTCTACGGCGCCAAGACCTGGATCACCCATGGCGCCCGCTCCGACCTGATGACCCTGCTCGTGCGCACCGACCCGCAGAGCACGGATTATCGCGGCCTGTCGATGCTGCTGGCGGAGAAGCCGCGCGGCAGCGAGGCCGACCCGTTCCCGGCACCGGGCATGAGCGGCACCGAGATTCCCGTGCTCGGCTATCGCGGCATGAAGGAATACGAGATCTCCTTCGACGGTTTCGAGGTGCCGGCCTCGAGCCTGCTCGGCGGTGTCGAGGGCCAGGGCTTCAAGCAGTTGATGGAGACCTTCGAGAGCGCCCGGATTCAGACGGCGGCCCGCGCGCTCGGCGTCGCCCAGAATGCGCTCGAGCTCGGCCTCGCCTATGCGCAGAGCCGGGTCCAGTTCGGCAAGGCGCTGCTCGCCTTCCCACGCGTCCATGCCAAGCTCGCCTTCATGGCGACCGAGACGATGATGGCAAGGCAGCTGTCCTATTTCGCCGCGCGGCAGAAGGATGCCGACCGGCGCTGCGACATCGAGGCCGGCATGGCCAAGCTGCTCGCCGCCCGCGTCGCCTTCGCCAATGCCGATTGCGCCCTGCAGATCCATGGCGGCAACGGCTATGCGCTCGAGTACCCGATCAGCCGCGTGCTCTGCGACGCCCGCATCCTGTCGATCTTCGAGGGCGCGGCCGAGATCCAGGCCCAGGTCATCGCGCGCGGCCTGCTCAGCCGCGCCAACTGAAGCGCCGCGGGCAAAAGAAAAGCAGGCTGCACCGCAGCCTGCTCCATCTTCGTTCCGACATCCGCACCCGGCCCGGGCAGCCTACGCTGCCCGGGCCGGGGCTTTTTCAGCGCCGGATCGCCCGCAGGGCGACCGTGTCGTAGGAGTATTCGGAGACCTGGTTCCAGGTCGCCGATTCCGTCTGGAAGCGGCGCATGCTGTCATAGAGCTTCTTGAAATCGGCGTTCTTGGCCGAGAGCTCGTCATAGAGCTCCATCGCCGCCTTGTGAGCGGCGTCGATGACCTCGGCCGGGAACGGACGCAGCTTGGCGCCGCTGGCGACGACGCGGCGCAGGGCCGGCGGGTTCAGCACGTCGTAGCGCGCCACGGTGTCGACGTTCGCAAGCGCAGCCGAAGCGGTCAGCGCTGCCTGGTAGTGCTTCGGCAGCTTCTCCCACTGCTCGACATTGATGAAGAAGTGCTCCAGCGAGGTGCCGTCCCAGAAGCCGGGGTAGTAGTAGTACGGCGCGACGCGATAGAGGCCGAGCTTCTCGTCGTCATAGGGGCCGTTGAACTCGGCCGCGTCGATCGTGCCGCGCTCGAGCGCCGGGTAGATGTCGCCGCCACCGACCTGCTGCGGCACCGCGCCGAGCTTGGCCAGAATGCTGCCGCCGAGGCCGGAAATGCGGAACTTCAGACCCTTGAGGTCGTCGACGCTCTTGATCTCCTTGCGGAACCAGCCACCCATCTGGCAGCCGGTGTTGCCGCCCGGCAGGCCGACGACATTGTGCTTGCGGAAGAACTCGTCGAGCAGCACCTTGCCTTCGCCATGATAGGCCCAGGCGTTCTGCTGGCGCGTATTCAGGCCGAAGGGAATATGGGTGCCGATCGCGAAGGTCGGGTCCTTGCCGACATAGTAATAGGCCGCGGTGTGGCAGATCTCGACGGTGCCGTTGCTCACCGCATCGAGCGCCTGGAGCGCCGGGACCACCTCGCCGGCCGCGAAGACCTGGATCTGGAACTTGCCGTCGGTCGCTTCGGCGAGGTTCTTCGCCATCACCTCGGCCGAGCCATAGAGCACGTCGATATTCTTCGGGAAGCTGGAAACCAGCCGCCAGCGGATCGTGGGCGCGCTCTGCGCGATGGCCGGCGCCGCGATCGCTGCACTGCCGATCGCACCGGCCGCAGCCGTTTTCAGAAAGTCGCGTTTCCTCATTGCTTCCTCCGGATACCTCTCGATGGTCGAGCAGGTTTAATTCATTGTATGAATTTATAATTCAAATCTAGCATGACGCCTCGGATGGTGCTAGTCGAAATTCATTACCGGCCGCGCGAGGTGCGGGCGAACGATGAAACGATCGATGGAGTGCTGCTGCGATGCTCGAGAAGAATCTGATTGGCGGAAACTGGGTCGGCGGCGCGCAGGCTCTCGAAATCCGCAACCCATCCGATCTCAGCGACGTGATCGCGACCTATGGCCTCGCCGGCAAGAGCGAGGTCGAGGCGGCCTTCGCCGCCGCCCGCAAGGCGCAGCCGGCCTGGGGCCGCGCGACGCTGGAGCAGCGCTCGCTGGTGCTCGAGGCGATCGCCCGCGGCATCTTCGACAACAAGGACAAGCTCGCCCAGATCCTCGCCCGCGAGGGCGGCAAGACCGTTCCTGACGCGCTCGGCGAGGTGACGCGCGCGGCCCATATCGCGCGCTTCTTTGCCGGTGAAGCCTTGCGCATGCCGGGCGAGAAGCTCGGTTCGGTGCGGCCGAACGTCGATGTCGAGATCACCCGTGACCCGGTCGGCGTCGTCGGCCTGATCACGCCGTGGAACTTCCCCGTCGCGACGCCGATGTGGAAGATCGCGCCGGCGCTCGCCTTCGGCAACGGCGTGGTCTGGAAGCCGTCCGAGAAGACGCCGGGCATCTCCGTCGCGATCGCCGAGATCGTCGCCGCGTCCGGGATTCCGGCCGGTGTCTTCAACCTGCTGATCGGCGCCGGGCCGGATGTCGGCGCCGCCGTCATCGCCAATGCCGACGCGATTTCCTTCACCGGCTCCTCGACGACCGGCCGGCGCATCGCCGTCGCCTGCGCCGAGCGGCTGATCCGCTGCCAGATGGAGATGGGCGGCAAGAACCCGCTGGTCGTGCTCGACGACGCCGATCTCGAGCTCGCCGCCGACCTCGCCGTCAACGGCGCCTTCTTCCAGCAGGGCCAGCGCTGCACGGCCTCGAGCCGCCTGATCGTGACGAGCGGTATCCATGACGCCTTCGTCAAGGCCTGCGCCGAGCGCGTCGCCAAGCTCCGCGTCGGCCATGCGCTCAAGGCCGAGACCCAGATCGGCCCGGTGATCGACGACAGCCAGTTCCAGAAGAATCTCGGCTATATCGACATCGCCAAAGGCGAGAATGCGCGCCTGGCCGCCGGCGGCGAAGCGCTCGAGCTCGACACCAAGGGCTACTACATCGCCCCGACCCTGTTCGCCGACACGACGAACGCCATGCGCATCAACCGCGAGGAAGTGTTCGGCCCGGTCGCGACGGTCATCCGCGTCGCCGACTATGACGAGGCGCTCGCTGTCGCCAACGACACCGATTACGGGCTGTCGGCCGGCATCTGCACGACCTCGATGAAATATGCCCGGCATTTCCAGCGCAATGTCGAGGCCGGCATGACCATGCTCAACCTGCCGACGGCCGGCGTCGACTACCACACGCCGTTCGGTGGCCGGAAGGCCTCGAGCTACGGGCCGCGCGAGCAGGGCCGCTACGCCGTCGAGTTCTACACCCAGATCAAGACCAGCTACCTGCTGGCCTGAGCGACAAGACCAATCCGGAGGAAACGCTCATGAGCAACCCGAAAATCGGCTTCATCGGCCTTGGCAGGATGGGACGCCCGATGGCGTCCAACCTGCAGCGCAAGGGCTTCGCGACGCTGTCCTATGACGTCAACCCGCAGGGCACCGCGGCCCTGGTCGAGCTCGGCGGCCGCGCCGCCGGCTCGATCGCCGATGTCGCGCGCGAATCGGACATCGTCTTCACCATGCTGCCGGCCCATCCCGAAGTGCGCGCCGTGGTGCTCGACGGGATCGTGCCCAATGCCAGGCCCGGCACGCTCGTCGTCGACATGAGCACGATCGACCCGCTCGCGACCGACGAGGTCGCGGCGGCGGTCGAGGCCGCCGGCCTCGGCTTCGTCGACGCGCCGGTCGGCCGGCTCGCGATCCATGCCGATCGCGGCGAATGCCTGTTCATGGTCGGCGCCTCCCAGGAGCATTTCGAGCGCGTCAAGCCGATGCTCGAGGCGATGGGCACGACGATCCATCATTGCGGCCCGGCCGGCGCCGGCATCCGCATGAAGGTGGTGAACAACTATCTGGCGATCGCGGCCTGCCAGCTCAACGCCGAGACCCTGACCCTTGCGGCGCGCTTCGGCCTCGATGTCGAGCGCACCATCGACATCCTCAACGGCACCACCGCCACCAACGGCCATCTCAAGACCAATTTCCCGGTCAAGGTGTTGGCCGGGGATATCGAGCCCGGCTTCCAGATCGACCTCGCCCACAAGGATCTCGGCCTCGCCTTGACCTCGGCTTCGTCGATGAAGGTGCCGCTCGCCATGGGCGCGGCGGCGCGCGAATGCCTGCAGCTCGCCCGCTCGCGCGGCTTCGGCGGCAAGGACTTCTCGGCGCTGCTCGACGCCTGGTGCGACCTTGCCGGCGTCGAGGCTCCGCGCCTGCCGTCCAAGACCTGATCAAGACCCGATCTTCCGTAGCCGAAGCCGATAGCGCTTCCCGAAAGCTGCCGCCATGACCGTGCCCGTCGCGACCGAAAGCGCGTATCTCCTCGACATCTATGCGCGCTACCGGCGCGACCCGCTTTCGGTCCCGGCGGACTGGCGCATCCATTTCGAGGAGATGGAGCCGGAACGGGCGGGCGGGCGCGGCAATGGCGAAGCGCTCGGCCTGCGGCTGGTCGAAGCCTATCGCCGCTTCGGGCACCGCGAAGCGGCGCTCGATCCGCTCGATCTCGCGGCGCGCATGCCTGCCGTGCCGCTCGAGCGCCTGCGCGCCGAGGTGGCGGCGCAGCCGGGCCTGATGACCCGTGTCACCCTCTCCGGCGAGACCTGCGAGACTCCCCTCGCAAGCCTCGCCACCGAATTGCAACGCCTCTATGCCGGCAAGGTCGGGCTCGAAGCGCAGCAGGTCGAGGATGACGAGGCCCGCGACTGGCTCTACGGCGCCTTCGAAGCGCTGTTCGCGGCGCCGGCTCCGGTCGATCTCGCCAACCGCGCGCTCGACGCGATCGTGCTCGCCGATACGTTCGAGACCTTCATCAAGGTCAAGTTCCCCTCGAAGAAGCGTTTTGGCGTCGAGGGCGCCGAGGGCGCCATCGTCTTCCTGCGCGAATTGCTGCGCGAGGCCTGCCTTTCCGGCTTCGATGAAACCGCGATCGGCGGCATGCATCGCGGCCGCCTCGCGACGCTCGCTACCGTCCTTGGCAAGCCGGTCGGCACCTTGCTGGCCGAAATCAAGGGCCGGGACCTGACCGATGGCGGCCCCGACTTCACCGGCGACGTGCCCTATCATCTCGGCTATGCCGGCGAGGTCAGCCATGGCGGACGGCAGATGAAGCTGTCGATCTCGCCACATCCCTCGCATCTGATGACCGTCGCGCCCGTCGTCACCGGGCTGGCGCGCGGCAAGCGCGGCACTACCGGCGACGATGTGCTGTGCCTGCTGCTCCACACCGACGCCGCCTTCTCCGGACAGGGGCTGGTCGGCGAAGTGCTGCAGCTCGGCGGCCTCGCCGGCTATGAGGTCGGCGGCACGGTCCATCTCGTCGTCAACAACCAGATCGGCTTCACCACCAACGCCTCGGAAGGCCGGACCTCGCGCTATTGCACCGATATCGGCAAGATGGTCGGCGCGCCGGTGCTGCATGTGAACGGCGACGACCCGGTCGCGGTCGCGAGGGTCGCCGCGCTCGCTCTGGCCTGGCGCCGGCGCTACCGCCGCGACGTGCTGATCGATCTCGTCTGCTATCGCCGCAACGGCCATAACGAGCTCGACGAGCCGCGCTTCACCCAGCCGAAGATCTGGGCCGCCATCGACGCCCGCCCCTCATTGCGCGACAGCTTCACCGCGGTGGTCGCCGGCCTCGACGCTGCGGCGCCGGAGCGGGTGGCGCAGCTGGCAGAAGCCTTCAAGGCCGAGATGCAGGAGGGCTATGCCGCCATCGAGAGCCTGCGCCCGAACGCCGCCTCGGCGCGGCCAGAGGGCTGGGCCGGAATCGCGCGAGCGGGCGCGGCCGAGATGCTGGACCGCATCGAGACGGGCCTGCCGATCGAGCAATTGCGTGCGATCGGCCGCGAGGCCAGTCTGATTCCGCCGGAGCTCAAGCCCCACGCCAAGGTCGCCCAGTTCTATCGGACGCGCCTCGAGACGATCGAGAGCGGGAGCGACATCAACTTCGCGACCGCCGAAGCCCTCGCCTTCGCCTCGCTGCTGGCCGAGGGCGTGCCGGTGCGGCTCTCCGGTCAGGACTGCGCCCGCGGCACCTTCACCCAGCGCCATCTCGGCGTACACGATGTCGAGACCGGCCGGCATCTCATGCCGGTGGCGGGCCTTGCCGCAGGCGCTGCCCGTTTCGAGGCGGTGAACAGCCCGCTCTCCGAATATGGCGTGCTCGGCTTCGAATATGGCTACAGCCTCGCCGCCCCGAACCGGCTGGTCCTCTGGGAGGCGCAGTTCGGCGACTTCCTGAACGGCGCCCAGATCATGGTCGACCAGTTCATCGTCTCGGCGGAAGCGAAATGGGAGCTGATGTCAGGCCTCGTCGTCCTGCTGCCACATGGGCTGGAAGGCCAGGGCCCGGACCATTCCTCGGCCCGGATCGAGCGTCTGCTCCAGCTCTGCGCCGGCGGCAACATGATCGTCGCCAATCCCTCGACGCCGGCCAATCTGTTCCATCTGCTGCGGCGGCAGGTGAAGGCGCCCTGGCGCAAGCCGCTCTTCGTGATCGCGCCGAAGGCGCTGCTGCGGCAGAAAGCCTGTGTCTCGGCGCTGGAGGAGATGGCCGCCGGCACCTCCTTCCGCCCGGTCGTCTTCGAGGCGGCCGCGAAGCCGGCGCGGCGGGTCGTGCTGTGTTCGGGCAAGATCGGCTACGAGCTCGCCGCCGCGCGCGCCGGGCTCGGCCTGGAGGATGAGGTCGCGATCATCAGGCTCGACCAGCTCTACCCGTTCCCGGCCGAGGAACTCGCCGAGGCCCTGTCCCGGCATGCCGGCGCCGAGCTGGTCTGGTGCCAGGAGGAGCCGGAGAACCAGGGCGCGCTCGCCCATGTCGCACAGCAACTCCGCTGCGATCCGCGCTTCGGCGGCCGCACACTGGCGCATGTCGCCCGCCCGCCCTTGCCGGTCGCGGCCGGCGGCTCGATCGAGCGGCATGAAGGCGAGCAGGC
Organism: Allobosea sp. NPDC055594; assembly: GCF_053618995.1. NCBI lineage: Bacteria > Pseudomonadati > Pseudomonadota > Alphaproteobacteria > Hyphomicrobiales > Alloboseaceae > Allobosea > Allobosea sp. NPDC055594. Next base: position 49,137 of record NZ_JBSHIO010000019.1, on the reverse strand, counting down.
CGCCCTGATCGGGCAAGCGCTTGACCTCACGAGAGGCAATGCCTGAAGTGGGGCGCAGCGCGCAGGCGCCCCTTTCTCCCTCCCACCGCCAGCCGGGGGCCACCCCGATGCATCACAGGGCCCGACAACGCTTCCATGGCCTCCTTTGAGCCCGTTCGCGCCATTACGCGCGGCCTGACGGTCCTTCGTCTCGTCAGCGAACAGAGCCCGATCACGGCAACCGATCTGGCGCGGGCCGCCAAGCTGCCGCAGCCGACGGTGGTGCGGATCCTGGAGACGCTGATCGAGGCTGGCTATGTCTATCGCCGCGCGGATGGCGTGACCTTCGGCGTGACCGCGCGGACAAAGCTGCTGAGCAATGGCTATGACGGCACCTCGCGCCTGCTCCAGCTCGCCGAGCCGCTGATCGAGAGCCTGCGAGCCGAGATCGGCTGGCCATCCAATCTGGCAACGCTGGAGGACGATGCGATGGTGATCGTCTACACCAACCGCAACGCCAAGGGCCTTTCCATTCCCGGCCGGCTCGGCGCGCGCATTCCGCTGCTCGCCACCGGCGTCGGCATCATGCAGCTGGCCGGGCTGGCCCCGGATGCGCTGCAAGCCCAGCTCGAGCGTCTCCGGCAGTCCAAGGAGATCTGGGACGCCTCGCCCGAATTATGGGAGGGGCTCGAGGAACGGCTCGCCACGGCCCGGCAGAATGGCTTCGCCTTCGCGCATGAGCGCTATCTCGATGCGGTCTACCAGTCGCAGATCTGGGCCGTGGCCGTACCGATCATCGTGGACGGCGAGACGGTGGCGGCCCTGAGCAGCCTCGTCCTGCGCGGGGCCGGGCCGCGTCAGCGCCTGCTGGACCGCATCCTGCCGGCCCTGCGTCGCACCTCCGCGACGATCTCCTCGCAGCTCGCCGCCGAATCCTGAGCGCATCGCGGCGCCGTCGCTCTCATCGTCCCGACCATGCAGGGCGGCGGCCTCGCAGGCGATCGCGCCGCCCCGGCGGGTCGCGATCAGCGACGCTTGGTCAGAGCTTGACCGCGATGCCCACCGGCAAGGAACTGCATGAACCCGGGCGGGATCTCGATGACGGGTTCGGCGTCCTGGCGGATGTCGAAATCCGCGATCGCCTCGGTCAGCAGCGCGAATTCACGCGCGCCTTCGGAAACGTCCGGGGATGAGATCAGCTGCGCGGCCCGCAACACGGCGGCCTTGCGCTCTTCATAGGACGTGATCGTCATAGCGGCGATCTCAGGCATGACACCACCTCATCGCTACGCAACTCTGGCTGATACGCTAGCGACCAATCGACCGGCTGACGAATCGTTTCGGCGAAGGTGCTTTGGCAGGGCTACTGACGGGCGCTGCCGGAAGCGGCGCGCCTCCGACGCCCCGAGCATCGCATGGACCGCAGCAATCGCCTCGGGAAGCAAGCGGATACGTCGAGCATAGCCACCACACGCCTGCGCTGTTTTCGCTGAAGAGGCCGGGCCGGACATCTCGGGCCCGGAAAACCAGAATATCGCCCGGTTTCGGTATCTTGCTGGAAGATCTGGCGTCCCGGAAGGGATTCGAACCCCTGACCTACGGTTTAGGAAACCGTTGCTCTATCCTGCTGAGCTACCGGGACGCACCGGAATGCGTTTAGCATAAAGCGCATGCGGGTGAAGCCTTCCTTTATCGTGTTTGCGGGGCTTGCTGCGATTTCGGCGACGGCGCGGCCCGCTGCTGCCGAAGACTGTGCTGCGCCCGAGGAAACCCGCAAGGTCCGACTCGCCAGCCTCGAGCGCCATGGCGACCTCGTTCTGGAAGACGGCAGCCTGCTCCGCCTCGCCGGGCTCGCGCCGCGACAGGACGAAGCCGAGCGGGAACGCTTTGCCGCCGCCCTCCGTCCCTGGCTCGGCCAGGGCTTTGAACTGGTCGCACTCGGTGGCACCGATCGCTGGGGCCGGATTCCGGCGCGGCTCCTGCTCCCCGACGGTCCTGCAGGCGACATCGCCGGGCATGACCTTGCCGCCCTCCTGCTCGCGGCCGGGGCGGCGCTTCACCTTCCGGAGCCAGGCCTCGCCGGCTGCAACGCTGTCTGGCGCGCCGCCGAAGCCCGCCGGTCTGCGAAGACGGTCGCCGAACGTGCCGTTTCGGCAACGCCCGCGACGAACCGCGCCCTTGCGGGCCTGCCGGTCATCGACGGTCACGATCCCGCCGCGATGCGGGCGCAGGCGGGCCGGATCGTGCTGGTTGAGGGGCGCATCGCGGCAGTTGGCGAACGGGCTCGGCGAACCTATCTCAACTTCACGCGCCGCCGCGGAGCGGGCGGCAGCATCGTGCTGTCGCGCGCCCTTTGGCGGGAATTGCAAAGCGTCGGCTGGACCGCGTCCACGCTGACCGGTAAACGCGTGCGCGTACGCGGCGTGATCGAGGGGCGAGATGGCCTCCTCGTTACGATCGAGACGCGCGCCGCCCTGGAGATGGTCGATTAGGTTGTTTCAGGCAATGCAGCGATATCGACAGCCCGCCCGGGGGCGCCTCGTCGCCATGGCGCTGCCGGCCTTGCTGCTGGCCGCATGCTTCGGCGACCAGAGTTCCCTCCTGCCGCCGCTCGATCAGCCCGGCGGCGAGTCGGCGCCGCGCGTCGCCAGCCTGCAGCGCGGCACCGACCGCGAGCATCTGCGCCTGCTCCAGGCCTTTGGGGGCGAGTATCGCGCCTCCAATGTCCGCAGCGTGCTCGACGAGATCGTCACGCGCCTCGCCAAAGCCAGCGACGGCCAGATCGGCAATTACGAGATCACCATCCTGAACTCGCCGATCGTCAATGCCTTCGCCTTGCCGACCGGGCGCCTCTATGTCACCCGCGGCCTGCTCGCCCTCGCCAACGACACCTCCGAGATCGCCTCGGTGATGGCGCATGAGATCGCCCATGTCACCGCGCGCCACGCCACCGAAAGGGCCGAGTTGGAGCTCGAATCGGCCCTGGTCAGCCAGGTCGTGGCTCAAGTCCTGAACGACCCGACGACCGGGGCGGCAGTCCAGGCCAGCTCGAAGCTGACGCTCGCCAAGTTCTCGCGGCAGCAGGAACTGCTCGCCGACCAGATCAGCGTGCGCAACATCGCCCGCGCCGGCTACGACCCCTACGGCGCCGGCCGCTTCCTCGTCTCGCTCGGCCGCAACACGACTTTCCGCGCCGGCGGCGAGGGCGGTGGCGACAAGAAGCTCGACATTCTCTCCAGCCACCCCTCGACCCCGGAGCGCATCGCAGCCGTCACCTCCGCCGCGCGGCAGATCGGCGCGCCCGGCATCGGCGAGCGCGAGGCGGGACGCTGGTTGACTGCGATCGACGGCATCGCCTTCGGCGACGACCCGGCCGACGGCGTCGTCCGTGGCCGACGCTATCTCAACAGCGCCCTGCGCATCGCCTTCACCGCGCCCGATGGCTTCGAGCTCGAGGCGGCCCGCGAAATGGTGGTCGGCGTCAGCCGCGACGGCGCCCAGGCCCTGCGTTTTGATTCCGTCGCGCTGAAGCCGGGGCAGACGCTCGAATCCTATGTCGCCTCCGGCTGGATCGACGGTGTCACCACCGGCGAGGTCGAATCCGTGACGATCAGTGGCCTCCCGGCGGCGGTCACCACCGGCAAGGGCACGGACTGGCGCTTCCGGCTCGCCGCCATCCAGGCCGGCCAGCGCGTCTATCGCTTCATCCTGGCCGCCAAGGGCGGAACCGACCCCGAACGCGGCATGCGCGCCGTGCTCGACAGCTTCCGCAGCCTCTCCCCCTCCGAGGCCCAGTCTGTCAAGCCCATGCAGATCAGACTGGTCGCCGCGGCGGAAGGCGACACACCGGCAAGCCTTTCCGGCCGGATGGCGACGCATGACCGGCCGCTCGAACTCTTCCAGATCCTGAACGGGCTCGACCGCTCCGGCCGGCTGACGCCGGGCCAGCGTTACAAGATCGTGACCGAATAGCCCGGCGTCGCGCGGCCTTGCGCCGCTGACCGGCCATCCCGCCTCGTGCTAGCGTCCCGCGCCATGGGCTGCCCATCACCCGAATGGAATGCCCGGAAGGTGGAACATGGCGGCCGAGCGCCGCCCGACCAGAGGGCGACCATGGCACTCGACCGTCGCATCGTCGAACTCTACGACGAGTACACCCACAAGCCGCTCGACCGCCGCAGCTTCATGAACCGGCTCGTCGGGCTCGCCGGTTCGGCCGCGGCTGCGGAAGCCGCGCTCGCCCTGCTCGAGCCGAACTATGCGCAGGCCCGGCAAGTCGCTCCCGATGATGCCCGGCTCGAGGCCCGGTACATCGCCGAGACCGTAGGCGGCGTCGCGCTGAAGGGCTATCTCGTCGCGCCCAAGACGCCGGTCAGGCGCGGCGGCGTGCTCGTCATCCATGAGAACCGCGGCCTCAACCCGCATATCGAGGACGTCACCCGCCGCATGGCGCTGGCCGGCTTCACCGCGCTCGGGCTCGACTTCCTGACCCCGCTCGGCGGCACGCCGGCTGATCCGGACGCCGCCCGCGCCCTCTTCCCCCAGCTCAAGCCGCAGGACGTCGTCGCCCAGGGCCGTGCCGCTCTCGCCCTGCTCGCCGCCCGCCCGGACGCCACCGGCAAGACGGGAGCAGTCGGCTTCTGCTGGGGCGGCGGCGCAGTCAACGACCTCGCCGTGGCGGCACCCGAGCTCAGCGCCGGCGTCGTCTTCTACGGCCGCTCGCCGGACCTCGCCAAGGTGCCGCAGATCAAGGCCCGGCTGCTGATCCAGCACGCGGCGCGTGACACCCGCCTGGTCGAGGCATTGCCGGCCTATGAGGCCGCGCTGAAGGCCGCCCATATCCGCTACCAGGCGATCATCTATCCGGATGTCGACCACGCCTTCCATAACGACACCAGCGCCGAGCGCTACAATGCCGCCGCCGCCAGGCTCGCCTGGGAGCGAACCGTCGCCTTCCTCGCCGCCGAGACCGGGGCGGCCTGACGGCCCGGTGCCGCGCTCCGTCGGGGCTGTCCAAGAAAAAGGCCCGGCGGATCGCTCCGCCGGGCCTCGATATCCGGTCATGCAAACCGCCTCAGGCGGCCTCCTCCTGCAGGTCCTCGTCGCCGTCCTCGGCCTCAACGGCCTCGGCCTTGCTGGCGCGGCGCGGCGACTTGGCGAGCTGGGTTTCGATCTTCTTCAGCGCCTCGGTCTCGGTGATCTCGTCGACGGCGGCGATCTCGCGCGTCATCCGGTCGATCGCGGCCTCATAGAGCTGGCGCTCGGAATAGGACTGCTCGGGCTGCGCCTCGGAACGGTAGAGATCACGCACCACTTCGGCGATGGCGACGAGATCGCCGGAATTGATCTTCGCTTCGTATTCCTGGGCGCGGCGCGACCACATGGTACGCTTGACGCGGGCGCGGCCGGTCAGCGTCGCCAGCGCCTTGGCGACGACCTCGCCATCGGCGAGCTTACGCAGACCGACGCTGGCGGCCTTGGCGGTGGGCACGCGCAGAGTCATCTTGTCCTTGGCGAAGCTGACGACGAACAGCTCGAGCTTGAAGCCGGCAACCTCCTGCTCCTCGATCGCCGTGATCTGACCGACACCATGGGACGGATAGACGACGAACTCGCCAGTCTTGAAACCCAGGCGCACAGCAGCTTTCTTCGCAGTGGTCATGCCGTTTCAACTCCTCATCGGTCCGCTATAAGCGGAGACGCGACTTTCAGTCGCTGGTCGGAATAACCAGCGACACTCTGCCGGACGCGACGGATGCGACTTTGACAGTCATCTCCCGGCGCGACACGCTCCCTCAGCCGATTGTTTCTTGATGGCCACCAGACACGAAGTTCGCACAGCCCCGGACTTGGCACCGGTAGCTTTGCTCGCTGCGTTTAAGGGGGCGCCCCGATCATGAATTCTCGCAGGGGCAAGCGGAACGAACTCGACTGTGGCAAATGGATACCACAAAAAACGCGCCGAATCAAAGGTAAACGGTTTATGGCCGCGTCAGCGGGCCTGATCGACCCGCCATCCGCAGCCCTGCCATCGACCTACCCAAACGGCAGGTTCAGTCGCCTTCGCCGGGGTTGGGCGAGAAATGCGCGTCGAGCTTGCCGGGTACGCCGTCGAACTCCTTGGCGTCGGCAGGCGGCTCTTTCTTCTGCGTGATGTTCGGCCAGCTCGAAGCATATTTCGAGTTGAGCTGCAGCCAGCTGTCGAGGCCCGGCTCGGTATCGGGCTTGATCGCCTCGGCCGGGCATTCCGGCTCGCAGACGCCGCAGTCGATGCACTCGTCGGGGTGGATGACGAGCATGTTCTCGCCTTCGTAGAAACAGTCTACCGGACAGACCTCGACGCAATCCATGTACTTGCACTTGATGCAGTTCTCGGTGACCACATAGGTCATGGCGCTGTCCTTCCGATCGACCGGCGCATCCTTAGAACCGGGCGAGAGAGTGTTTCAAGGCCGGAATCCGGCCGGAAACGGGATAGAAATTCTGCCGGAACGGGCGTTCCGGAAACATTCTGGCGGGCCGCGCCAACGCCGGCCGCACAACTCTCGCGATCTATCCCTTCGGTTCTCCCGGCGCAAGCGACGCATCGCCGCGCTGGTCGCCGCCGAGCACCTCGTAAAGCGTCTGCGCCTGCTCGTAGGAGCCGCGGCGCTCGCCGAGCGCACGCAACGCCACGACCAGCGTCGCATGCGGGAGAGCCAGCGTCAGGACATCCCCGAGCTTGAGCCCGAGCGCCGGGTTCTCGATCCGCTTGCCTGCGACCCGGACATGGCCGTCCTCCACCAGACGCACGGCGGCGGGGCGGTTGCGGGCGAAGCGCGCGAACCAGAGCCATTTGTCGAGACGTTGCCGGTCCTCGCGCAATCGCGGCCCTCGCCCTGATGCCTCAGCCCTTGCGCCCGTCGCCACCTTCGAGCTGCGCCTTCAGGGCGAGCAGCTTGGCGAAAGGCGAATCCGGATCCGGCTGGCGCTCGGCGGCACGCGGCTTGGCCGGCGCCTGGAAACGCTGCTCCTTGCCGCCGCGCTCGTCGCGACGCGGACCACCGCCCGGCCGCCCCTCATTGCGCCTGAACTCCGGCCGCGGACCGCGCTCGGGTCGGTTGCCGCCTTCCGGCCGGCCGCCGCGTCCCTGCCGCTCCGGCGCACCGCCCGCCGCGTCCGCAGCGGGAGCCTGCCCGCCAGCCGCCGGGCGCTGGCCGTTCCAGCCGCCTTCGCGCCAGCGATTGCGATTCGGCCGCTGGCCACCTTCGGGACGCGGTCCGCCTCCGGCGTCTCCAGCCGGCGCCGCTGCGCCCTGATGGCCGGGGCGACGCTCCGGGCGACGCCCGCGGGCGCCTTGCTCCGGCCGCCTTCCGCCCTGGTGCCGATGCGGGCGCCAGACCTCGATCAGCTCCGGTTCGGCCGACTTGGCAGGCTCCTCGGCGGGAGCTGCGCTCGCCGGCGCTTCCGAAGCAGCCGCCTCGGCCGGAGCCGGTTCGGACATGTCGGACTGCTCGGCCTCGGCCTCAGCGGTGGCCGCGATCGCCTCACCAGGCGCGGTCGCGAGCTCGGCCTCGGTGAGCACAGGCGCATCCGGCGTTTCGCTCGGCGTGGCTTCCGGCGCCTCGCCCTCGGAAGCCGGAGCTTCGGACGGGGCCTCTGCATCCAAGGCGTCGGGGCTCTCGGCCGCAACCGTCTCGGCTGCGACCTCGCCCTCACCCGCAGGCGCAGCCTCGACCTCAGTGGCCGGGGCCGCCACGATAGGCTCCGGCGTCGCCGCGAGCGGCACGGTGATCGCCGGCCCTGCCCGCTTCACCGAGACATAGCCGAGCGAGCGCAAGATCGAGGCGAAGTCTTCGCCGGCGCAGCCGACGAGCGAGGTCATCGCGCCGGTGGCGACGAAGCCGTCCTGATCGGCGGCGCCCGCCGGCGGCTGACCGAGCGTGACGCCGGGGCGGTAGGCGATAGCCGGGCGAATCAGATCGGCCAGGCGCTCGAGAATGTCGACGCGCACAGCCCGTTCGCCGCAGACGCGATAGCCGGCGGCGCGATAGAGCCCCTTCGGCACGTCCTTGTTGGCCGGGAAGGAGGTCCGGCCGGACGAAGCGAGATGGGCGATGTCGTCCAGCCCGCCCTGCTCCGGCCCGTCATGCTTCAGCGCCCAGAGCTGGGCGGCGAGCGCCCGCGGTGCCGGCTTCAGCAGGGCCGGCACATAGAGATGGAAGGCGCCGAAGCGCATGCCGAGCTGGCGCAGGCCCGCCCGCCCCTCCTGGTCGAGGGTCTTCATCTCCTCGCCGACCTTGGCGCGCTCGAGCACGCCCAGCGCCTCGGCCGCCTGGAAGGCGATGCCGCGCGCGATGCCGGTCAGGCTCGTGGCCTCCTCGAGCACCTGCAGCGGCCCGAGCAGCTTGGTGATGTGATTCTTCAGCCAGAGCGTCAGCCGATTCTCGACCTGCTCGCGCGCCGGCCCGGTCAGATGCTCCTCGACCAGCAGGCGCAGGCGCGGCTCCAGCACCTTCTCGCCGGCGACGAGGCGCGCCACCGGCTCGCCGACCCAGCGGATGAAACCGTCATGCGACAGGACGAAGGCCTCGTCGCCGGCGAGCACGACGCGCGAGGCGCGCGCCTCCATCTCGCTGGCGAGCGCCTTCATCGCGGCGGCGTTCAGCGCCTTGGCTTCGGGGCCGCCGGCCTTGGGATCCGCCGTAAAGCGGAATCCCTGCAGCAACCCGACATGCTGGCCCTCGACGAGCACGTCGCCCGCCGCAGTGACCTCAGCTTCCAACATCGCATTCTCCCGCAGGCGACGCATCAACACGCTCGTGCGCCGATCGACGAAACGGCTGGCGAGCCTTTCGTGCAAAGCGTCCGACAGCTTGTCCTCTACAAGACGCGCCACCCCCTGCCAATGCTCTGGATCAGGCAACCAGTCGGGACGGTTCGCCACGAAGGTCCAGGTTCGGACCTGCGCGATGCGCGCCGACAGGGTGTCGATCTCGCCATCGGTGCGGTCGAGCGCATCGAGCTGGCGCCGATACCAGTCCGGATCGAGACGGCCGTGCCGCATCAGCCGAAGATACAGCATCGTCGCGAGGTCGGCATGCTGCATGGGCGCGATCTTGCGATAATCCGGCAGGCCGCAGACCTCCCAGAGCCGCGTCACCGCCGGCCTGCCCTGCGCCAGCCTCGCGACATCATGGTCGCGCGCCAGGATTTCCAGCGTGGTCATGTCCTCGGCGATCAGGGCGCGGGTCATTCCCTGCTCCTGCGGCTGCTGGTTGAGGCTGTCGAGCAGCCCCTGGACCGAGCGCAGGTCGAGATCGGAGTTGCGCCATTGCAGCTGGCGAATCGGCTCGAACCGATGATTCTCGATCGCTTCGACCAGTTCGGCATCGAAGGGTGGCGCCCGCCCGGTGGTGCCGAAAGTGCCGTCGCGCAGATGCCGGCCGGCCCGGCCGGCGATCTGGCCGAACTCGGCCGGATGCAGCTTGCGGAAATGATGGCCGTCGAACTTGCTGTCGCCGGCGAAGGCGATGTGGTCGACGTCGAGATTGAGCCCCATGCCGATCGCGTCGGTGGCGACGAGATAGTCGACATCGCCGGACTGGTAGATCTCGACCTGGGCATTGCGCGTACGTGGCGATAGCGCTCCCAGCACCACCGCCGCCCCGCCCTTCTGCCGGCGGATCAGCTCGGCGATGGCGTAAACCTCCTCGGCCGAGAAGGCGACGATCGCCGAGCGCCGCGGCAGGCGGGTGATCTTGCGGTCGCCGGCGAAGGTCAGGTTCGAGAGCCGCGGCCGCGTCACCACATTGGCGCCCGGGATCAGCTGCTCGATGAGAGGCCGCATCGTGCCCGCGCCGATCAGCATCGTCTCGGCCCGGCCGCGATGGTTCAGCAGCCGGTCGGAGAAGACATGGCCGCGGTCGAGATCGGCGGCGAGCTGGATCTCGTCGACGGCGACGAAATCGACGGCAAGGTCGCGCGGCATCGCCTCGACCGTGCAGACCCAGAAGCGCGGCCGCTCCGGCTTGATCTTCTCCTCACCGGTGACGAGCGCCACCGCCTCCGGGCCGACCCTCTCGACGACGCGCTGGTAGACCTCGCGCGCCAGCAGACGCAGCGGCAGGCCGATCATCCCCGTGGGATGGGCGATCATCCGCTCGATGGCGAGATGGGTCTTGCCCGTATTGGTCGGGCCGAGCACCGCAGTGACACCGCGTGCGCGGAGCGAGGGCGGAAGAGAGCGGGGTTGGATCAAGACGCTGGAGCTTTCCTGCAGCCTGCGCGGCGAAATACCGAGCCAGCCCTACCGGGTCGGGCGCCCCAAGGGCAACCCGCGCCGTGAACAGAACGAGTCCGGAACGAAGCGAGGCCGAATCGCTGACTCCCGCAGAATCAGGTTTCGTTCACGGCGAGATATCGCGGCAAGCGATTCAATAACCACAAGATTTTGAATCGCCCTCGATTTCCGTCCTTCGCCGACTTGCACGCGAGAGAGCCGCTTTCGCTCATGTAGGCCTCCTGCACGGGAAGGCGAGAGGCAAAGGCGAAAATAGTCGCGCACCCCGTCAGTTCAGTCGGCGAAGACTTCGGCGAACACCTCGGCCGCCTCGTCCGGCGCCTCGACATGGACGAAATGGCCGGCGTTCTCGCAATAGGTCACTTCGACATCGTCGAAATAATAGGACAGGAAGGCGCTCCATTCGGCCTTCAGGACCGGGTCGTGCCGGCCCCAATGCACCCGCGTCGGCTGGTGGATCGAGACGGAAGGCGTCGGATGACCGTCGATCGCCGCGACCCGCGCCGCATTCTGGCTGCGGTACCAGTCGAAGCCGCCGCGCAGATTGCCGGGCTTCAGGAAGTTCTCGACCCAGCGGTCGAAGACCGGCGCGAAGGCATCCTTGCGATGGCACCAATGCGTCAGGAAATGCCCGAGATAGAGCGCGCAAGCCTCGCGGCTGGAGCCGATCAGCTGCTCGGCCAGCGGCAATTGCTGGAAGGACTGGTACCAGATCTCGTTGACATGGCCCTCGCGCACCCAGGCCGAACCGACGCTCGGCGTCGGGCAGTTAAAGAACAGGAGCTTCTCGACCCGCTGCGGGTGGCGCCGCGCCAGGCCCTGGGCGACATAGGCGCCGACATCATGGCCGACGACCCCGACCGGTCCGGTCCCCAGCGCTTCCAGCAAGGCGGCGATGTCGTCGGCATGGCTGTTGGCCCCGACATCGCTGCGTGGCGCGGGCGATTTGGCGCTGTCGCCGAAGCCGCGCAAATCGGGCGCGACCAGCCGGAACTCGCCATGCAGGCGGTTCATCAAGGGCAGCCAGGTCATCCAGAACTCCGGCCAGCCATGCAGCAGCAGCACGGTCGGCCCGTCGCCGACCTCGGCGACATGAAGCACGGTGTCGCGCACCATCACGTCGCGCCGCCGCAATCCGGGTGGCAAGGCAAAATCGCCGGGCATATCGGCTCCAAGGTCGAATCGCAGCGGAAAGGCTAGCCCCGCGGCAACCTCAGCGGCAATGCCGCCACCAGGGCCGCGCATCGCGGCGAGGACGGGCCGGCGTCGATCGGCGGCCGGCCGCGCCGGGCTCAGTTGCGCGAGGTCGCCGCCGTCACGCCGGGATCGACCTTGAAACGCGAGGCCTCGATCACCGCGGTACCGATCATCGTCTTCACCGAGATCCGCACCGGCAGCATCATCGTCGTGCCGGCGATCGGCGCGAGCCAGGTCGAGATTTCCTTGTTCTCGGCCATGAACTTGGTGCTCGGCCGCAGCGCCCTGTGGCCGGAGATCGGCACATAGCGCGCCTGGCAGACCGAAACCGGGCCGCTATAGCCGTCGAGCGTGACCTCGCGCGTGCCGGCATAGCTCAGCTTGATGTCGTAGCGCGCGGCGCCGTCGAAGATCGGCAGAGTGCGGTTGCAGGCGGCAGCGCCGGAGTTGCGCCCGCCTTCCACCGGCATCAGGAAAGCGCTGATCGGGTCCATGACATTGCGCCGATGCGCGTCGCTGATCGGCACCCGGTCGGGCTTGGCATCGATCGGCGGCTCGATCTCGACCGCCTGCACGGCATTGCGCTCGAGCGCCATGCGCACGGTGCGGCTCTCGCTCGTGCTCGCGGACGAGATCGCGAAGGTCGCCGGCGAGAGCTTGCCGGCATTGAGATTGCCGGTGGCGGCGCCGGAGCCGCGCCCACCGGTGAAACCGCCGACGAGCCCGGTCAGCTTGGCCTGGACATCGAGCTTGTAGCGGCTGCCCTCGATGTCGCCGCTCAGACTGGCCTTGCCGAAGGTCATGCCGAGCAGGGAAACGTCATAGGCGGCATCGAGCGAGGCGGCGCCGGCAGGAAACGCGCCCGCGAGCAGGGCTGCCGCGAGGGCGAGCCCGGACAGGGACGGCGTGAGGGCGGGCTTCATCTCGATGCTCCGGGCGGCGCGACCGTTCGACAGCTCGCTTGCACTGCGAATCGGTCCGAATCGTGACCTGATTAACGGAGTCTGACGAGAGGAGGTTACCGAGATGTTTCCGGCGCCCTATCGTGCAGTTCGCCTTGACGGGCGCTCGGGGCTTGGCTATAGACCCGCCACTTCAATTTGACTTCCGGTGCTCGCCTGCCGGCACGTCGTGTGTCGGCGTTTTGCGTTGGCGTCCTGGAAAGCTTGGGAATGAGATCATGGCTCGCCGTTGCGAACTGACCGGGAAAGCCACCCTGACGGGCCAGCTCGTCAGCCACTCGAACCGTAAGACCAAGACGGTCTTCCGGCCGAACCTCGTCAACGTCACCCTGCAGTCCGACACGCTCGGCCGCTCGGTGCGTCTGCGCGTCTCGGCCAACGCCCTGCGCACCGTCGATCACCGCGGCGGCCTCGACGCCTTCCTCGTCAAGGCTCCGGCCGGCGAGCTGTCGACCGGCGCGCTCGCGCTGAAGCGCGACATCGAGAAGAAGCTCGCCGCCAACTGAGCGGACTCTCCTTCCCGATCGAATGAAGCGGCCGCAAGGCCGCTTTTTTCGTTTGGGCGACCTGCCCCCTCTCCCCTTGCGGGAGAGGGCTGGGGTGAGGGGTCGCGCGACACTGATCGCATGCCGGCGCGATATTTTTCGAAGTTCCAAAAGTCCTGCGCGACCCCTCATCCGACCCTTCGGGCCACCTTCTCCCGCAAGGGGAGAAGGGCAGGATCGAGCCCGGGCATGACGAGCGCCGCTATTGCGCCAGTTCGAACTCCAGCAGCACCGTCCGCTGCAGGAAGGTCGAGAAATTATCGTCCGAGATCAGGGTGATGATGGTCCGCCCACCTTCCAGGTGGACGGCCATCCCCTCCATGTTATCGATCTCCTGGCCGAGATCGGCCTCGATCAGGATTTGCCCGTCGAGCCGGGCACCCGGCCGCAGCGAGGCTCCGGCGATTCGGCGGATGCGCATGCCGACGCCCCGTAGCGGCCGGTACCAGCGCTCCAGCAGCAGCATGTCGCCGCCCGGCAGGAAGGCGAGATCGGTGATGTCGTAGCCGTCGCGGCGAATGACCTGGAAGGTCCCCGGTTGGCGCCCGCCGATGATGAAGCCGCTGGTCGGCTCGTCCTCCTTGCCCGAGCGTTCGGAGATCGCCACCAGGGCGCCGGCGAGCGGATGCCCCAAAGGCACGACGCCGAGCGCCTCCATGCCGCGATTGCTCGGCAGGCGCTTCGCCGCCGGCGGTACCTGCACGATCCGCGCCCGCGCCTCGACGCCATATTTCGCCCAGTCGAAGCGCAGGATGTCATGGGTGCGCTCGACGGCGAGATAGGCGATGCCGTCCTGGATCGCCAGCGCTTCGGTATCGTAATAGCGCGAGCGAGCGAGCGGCCGACCCGAGACACCGAGCACCGGAGCGATCTCCGCCTGCTCCAACCCGACGAGGCGGCCGTCACGCCGCACGAGCCGTCCCGTCAGCCAGGAAGCCTTGTCGCTCACCGCTACCAGTTGCGTGCCGTCAGGCGAGCGCCAGAGCCCGGAGAAGCCGCCGAAGCGCGGATGGCTGGCGCTGAGCACGAGCCCGCTGCGGAAGACGAGCTGGCCGAAGCGGGTCTTCGTCGGATTGCCCGGCTCGAAGACCGAGAGCGGGCGGGCCGAGACGTTGAGCGAGGAGCGGCCAGGCTCGATCGCCTGGGCGCGCACGGCCGGCGCCAGCGCAGCCGCGCCAAGACCGGCCAGCAGGCCGCGTCGGCTGAGGCTCATTGCAGACGGCGGGAGACGCGCCCACCCGTGGCGGCGCCGGCATCCTCTTCGAACAGCTCCGCCAGCTTCTCGGTCATCACCCCGCCGAGCTCCTCCGCATCGACGATCGTGACGGCGCGGCGGTAGTAGCGGGTGACGTCATGGCCGATGCCGATCGCGATCAGCTCGACCGGCGAGCGGGTCTCGATCTCGGCGATGACATGGCGCAGATGCCGCTCGAGATAGCTACCGGCATTGACCGAGAGCGTGGAATCGTCGACCGGCGCGCCGTCCGAGATCACCATCAGGATCTTGCGCTGCTCCGGCCGCGCCAGCAGGCGCTTATGCGCCCAGTCCAGCGCCTCGCCGTCGATATTCTCCTTGAGCAGCCCCTCGCGCATCATCAGCCCGAGATTCTTACGCGCCCGGCGCCAGGGGGCATCCGCCGCCTTGTAGATGATATGGCGGAGATCGTTGAGACGGCCGGGATTGGCCGGCTTGCCCGATTGCAGCCAGGCCTCGCGTGAGAGCCCGCCCTTCCAGGCGCGCGTGGTGAAGCCGAGCAACTCGACCTTGACGCCGCAGCGCTCCAGCGTGCGCGCCAGGATGTCGGCGCAGGTCGCCGCGACCGTGATCGGCCGGCCGCGCATCGAGCCGGAATTGTCGATCAGCAGCGTCACCACCGTATCGCGGAAATTCGTGTCCGATTCCTGCCGGAAGGAGAGCGGCTGGAACGGGTCGATGATGATGCGCGGCAGGCGCGAGGGATCGAGCGCGCCTTCCTCTAGATCGAACTGCCAGGAGCGGTTCTGCTGCGCCATCAGGCGCCGCTGCAACCGGTTGGCGAGGCGCGCCACGACGCCCTGAAGATGCGCCAATTGCTTGTCGAGATAGGCGCGCAGGCGCGTCAGCTCTTCGGCATCGCAGAGTTCCTCGGCGGTGACGATCTCGTCGAACTTGGTCGAATAGGCCTTGTAGTCGGTCTGCGGCCGCTCATTGGCGCGGCTGTCGCGCGGGCGCGGCGCCTCGCCGGCTTCCTCGGCCTCGGAGCTGTCATCCTCCTCGTCCCAGTCGCCGGCCGGTGCGTCGGCGGCCTCGGAGGCCCCCTCCTGCATCTCCTCTGCGGCGTCCTCGCTGACCTCGGTCTCGGAACGCTCGCCCTGGCTCTCCTGCTCGGCCTCGCCTTCCTGCTGCTCCTGGTCCTCCGAGGACTGGTCGTTCTCGTCCTCGTCCTCCTCGTCGTCCTGGCCCTGGCTGGTCTGCTCGGCCATGTCGAGCGAGGCCAGCATGTCGCGGACGGTACGGGCGAAGCCGCGCTGGTCCTCGACCGATCTGGCGAGCCGGTCGAGATCGGCGCCGGCCTTGCCCTCGACCTCCTCGCGCCAGAGCTCGACCAGCTTCTGCGCCGCCTTGGGCGGCTTCAACCCGGTCAGGCGCTCGCGCACCATCAGGGCGAGCGCGTCCTCGAGCGGCGCGTCGGCGCGGTCGGTGATCTCCTCATAGCGCCCGCCGCGGTGATAGCGGTCCTCGAGCATGGCACCGATATTGCCGGCCATGCCGGCCATCCGGCGCGAGCCGAGTGATTCGACGCGCGCCTGCTCGACGGCGTCGAACACGGCGCGGGCGGCGTCGCCCTCGGGCGCGGCGCGGCGATGGATCGAGGCATCATGGCAGGCGAGCCTGAGCGCCATCGAATCGGCATGGCCGCGCAGGATCGCGACGTCCTGGGCGGTGAGCTTGCGCGGCGGCTCGGGCAGGCGGGCGCGCTCGCCGACCAGGGAGGGTTTGTCGGCAGCGAAGACGATCTCCATCTCCGGCTTGCGCGCAATCGCCTTCATCGCGCCGGAGACGGCACGCTTCAGCGGTTCGGCTGGCGCTTCCTTGGGCGTGCCGGGCTTGCGGTTGGAGATGGACAAGGCCTTGCGGTCTCCCTGGCTGGGTTCAGCGCGAGCGCCCGTCATAGGCGGTGCTGTTGAGCTCGGTCGGCTCGACGCCGGCGAGGCAGCGGGCGTTGATCGCGACCATCTGCGTGCCGTCCGGCATCTCGCCGCGCGCGAAGGATTCGATGCCGCAGCTCCCGCAGAACAGATGCTGGATCTTCTGCGTGTTGAAGCGGTACTCGGTCAGCGCGTCCTCACCCTTGGTCAGGGTGAAGTTCTGCGCTGGGGTGAAGGCCAGCACCGAGCCTCGGCGCTGGCAATAGGAGCAGTTGCAGGTGATCGTCTGCCCGAGATCGGCTTCGACCTCATAGGCCACCCGTCCACAATGGCAGCTGCCTTCGTAGCGCGCCATCACCTGCCTCCTCCGCTTGGGCCTGCTCCGCCGCGGCCCCGCGGCGGCGGTCCGGACTGCCCCTCGCCTAGCTCAGCACGACGTTGACGGCGCTCTCCGGCAAGTCCTTACCGAAGGAACGCTGGAAGAACTCGGCCACCAGCGCCCGCTCCATCTCGTCGCACTTGTTGAGGAAGGTGACGCGGAAGGCGAAGCCGATATCGCCGAAGATCGCCGCGTTCTCGGCCCAGGTGATCACCGTGCGCGGGCTCATCACCGTCGAGAGATCGCCGTTCATGAAGGCGTTGCGGGTGAGGTCGGCGACGCGCACCATCTTGTTGACGATGTCCTTGCCCTCGGGCGAGGTCTGGTAGTGCTTCGACTTGGCGAGGACGATCGCAACCTCGTTGTCGTGCGGCAGATAGTTCAGCGTGGTGACGATCGACCAGCGGTCCATCTGGCCCTGGTTGATCTGCTGGGTGCCGTGATAGAGGCCCGAAGTGTCGCCGAGGCCGACCGTGTTGGCGGTGGCGAACAGCCGGAAGGCGGGGTGCGGGCGGATAACGCGCTTCTGATCGAGCAGGGTGAGCTTGCCCGACTGCTCGAGTACGCGCTGGATCACGAACATCACGTCCGGGCGGCCGGCATCGTACTCGTCGAAGACCAGCGCGATGTTGTTCTGCAGCGCCCAGGGCAGGATGCCGTCCTGGAACTCGGTGATCTGCTTGCCTTCCTTCAGCACGATCGCGTCCTTGCCGACGAGATCGAGGCGGGAGACATGGCTGTCGAGATTGACGCGCACGCAGGGCCAGTTCAGCCGGGCCGCGACCTGCTCGATATGGGTCGACTTGCCGGTGCCGTGATAGCCGGAGATCATCACGCGGCGGTTATGGGCAAAGCCGGCGAGGATGGCGATCGTGGTGTCGCGGTCGAATCGGTAATCCGGATCGAGATCCGGCACATGCGCCTCGGTCTGCGAATAGGCCGGCACTTCCAGGTCGCTGTCGATGCCGAAGACCTGACGAACCGACAGTTTCATGTCCGGCATGCCGGGGGCGGCGGTAGTCGCTGCTGTCATCATTCTTCTCCGGGCGCAGGACAGGCCCGGCGAACACCCGGTGTCCTGGAGCCGACCGAAAGGGAGGCGTGTGCAATCTCATTAGAGCGAAAGCACCGTAGCGGCAATTCGCATGAGGTATTCGCCGGAGGCATGCCGGCACTTCGCCGGGGCGCATTCCTGCGCAGGGCGGATCACATGGCCCATGACCGGTCGCGAAATCGCGATCCACTCGGCCCTCCCGCGCGGCTCGCCTTGCGCGGCACCGGTCTCATCCGGCTCGCGGCTGGCCATCACCCCGTTGCCCTAGCGTCGTTTCGTCGCGAGCCTCTGCACCGCCGCGACCGCCCCCGCCGCGCCGTCGAGATCGACCGGAACCCGCTCCGGGCGCCCGCCCGCAAGCGCCTCGTCGATCGCCGCGACGAGCACCCCGGGGCCGGCTTCGGGCCGCAGCAGGCGCGCCAGCCCGGCGCGTTCGAGCGCGGCCGCGCGTATCGCCTGCTCGGTCTCGTTGCCGGCATCGAAGGGCGCGACCAGCGCCCGCGGCCCTGCCTGCACCAGGTCGAGCACGGTGTTGTAGCCGGCCAGGCTGAGGCTGAGCGCGCAGTTGCGCAGCAGGGCCGGGAAATCCGGCCGGGCCCGTTCGACAATCGCGTTCGCCGGCGCCTGCCGCAGGAGAGCGGCGAAGTCCGGCTCCGCCACACCATGGCCGACGAGGAGGCGCCAATCCTGTGCCGGCAGCAGCTCCGCCGCCGCCAGAGCGAGCCGGAAGAGCGGCAGCGCCGCCGCCGAGCCGCCACCGGAGACCAGGATCCCGCCGGACGCGGCCGGCGCCTCGGCCACCGTCGCCGGAGCGGCGAGATAGCCGGTATAGTGCAGCCTCTCGGCGAGCGCCGGAGGCACCGGCCAGGAAGCCTCGAGCGGCAGGAATGCACGGTCGCCATGGACCAGCACCCCGTCGAACAGGTCTTCGAGGCGCCTATGCGCCTCTGCCAGGCGCTCCGGCCGCAGCGGTGCGACCAGCACGTCGCGGATCGAGGAGAGGACGACCACCTGCGGCCGCGCCGCACGCGCCGCTTCGATCAGCGCCAGGAACTCGCCGGCCAATTGACGCCGACCGAAGGGAAAATGCTCGGTGATGACGATGTCGGGCCGCAGCGCCAGCGCCAGCGCGGCCAGCCCCGCCTCCCGCGCCCCGAGACGCTGCGGCGTCGCCCGCTCCGCTTCCTCGTCGAGCAGATTGCGGAAATCAGTGCCGACGACCCGCACCGGCGGCAATTGCACGAAATGATAGCCATTCGCAGCCCTGCCATCCGGCATGCCGCCGCTGGCGAGCACGACCTCGTATCCGGCCTGGGCCAGCGCCCCGGCCAGATGCCGCGCCCGCACCAGATGGCCGATGCCGAGCAGATGCGTCACGGCGATCAGGACGCAGCCGCTCATGGCCCCTTCCCGCGCCCGACCTCCGCCAGCAATGCGGCATGGATCCGGGCCAGCCCCGCCTGAGCCGAGAAATCGGCTTGGAGGCGGGCATGGGCCGCGGCGCCCAGTGCCTCGCGCCGCGACGGGTCGCCGGCCAGGGCTCCGAGCGCGGCCGACAGGGCCGCGACATCGCCTGGCGCGACCAGCAGCCCTTCGCTGTCATGGCGGACGAATTCCGGGATGCCGGCGAAATCGGTCGCGACGATCGCCAGCCCCTGGCTCGCAGCT
The DNA here is from genome assembly GCF_053618995.1 of Allobosea sp. NPDC055594. NCBI lineage: Bacteria > Pseudomonadati > Pseudomonadota > Alphaproteobacteria > Hyphomicrobiales > Alloboseaceae > Allobosea > Allobosea sp. NPDC055594. Next base: position 29,942 of record NZ_JBSHIO010000019.1, on the reverse strand, counting down.
TCCATCACCACATTGGGCAGCCCGTCACGGTCGCCGTCGCCGGCCTGTTTGGAGGGCAGCACGAACAGATCGGCCTCGCGCAGCGCCGCCACCACGCCGTCCTGGGCGAGCGCGCCGCGCCATTCGATCCGCCCCGCGAGGCCGAGCGCCTCCGCCTGTGCCTTCAGCGCGCCGAGCCTTTCGCCGCCGCCGATATGGGTAAAGCGCCAGGCGAGTCCCACCGGCAGGGCGGCGAGCGCGTTCAGGAGATCGTCGAAGCCCTTCTTCTCGACGGCGCGGCCGATGCTGAGCAGGCGCACCGGGTCCCCGGTCTCCCCGCCATCGCGCGGCGGCCTCGCCGGAGGCGGCGGAAAGCGGGCGAGATCGAGCCCGTGATAGAGCAGCGCCACTTTGTCCGGTCCATCTGCCAGCCGGGCGAGCTCGGCATGGCCGTCCCGGGTGCAGGTCACGCCCCAGCTTGCATCGGCGATCTTCTCGCGCTTTTCCCAATCGGGCGTCGTCCAGATGTCCTTGGCATGAGCGGAGAACGACCAGGACAGCCCGCGGCTGAGCGCGGCATAGCGGATCACCGAAGCCGGCGTGTGCAGGAAATGCACATGCAGATGCCGCGTTCCGGGCGGCAGTTCGCGTGCCATCACCAGGGCCTGGCCGAAGCGGCGCAGCCGGTTGCGCGTCGGATCACGGGCAAGATCGCGCAGGAAGACGCCGAGCAGCCGCAGCAGGCTCGGCCGCGGCAGGGCCGAACCGAGGCCGCGCAGGACGCGCGGCCAGTCGTGATGCAGGTATTCCGGCAGATAATGCAGCGGCGCCGCGATCTCCTTGTGCATCAGATGTCTGGCAGCATCGGTCGGATGGCGCAGCGACCATATCGCGAAAGGCAGGCCGCAGCGCTGCAGGGCGAGCAGCTCCTGCGCGATGAAGGTTTCGGAAAGGCGCGGATAGCCTTTCATGGCGATGGCGAGCGGCGGCCCGGCCGGCTTGTCCGCACTCATTTGCGGCCGATCAGCATGAAGCGGGTATAGTTCTTCGCCGGCAGGGCTCCGGCGAAACTCAGCTCCGACAACCCCGCCTGCTCCCTGAAGGCCTCCAGCGAGGCGACGCAGCTGCGATGGTCGGGCTCGCGAAAATAATCATTCGACTGCAGCACCAGCGGCAATCCGGCCGGCAGGCTCGCCAGCCAACCCGGCACATCGTCGAGATGCTCGCAGCTGGTGTTGACGACGAGGCCGGGCCTTCCGCCCGCGGGATCGGTGAAGTCGAGAGCCATCATATCCGCCGTGACCGCCCGGAAGCGCCCGGAAGCGACGTGCCGATGGTTGAGCACCTCGGCGATCTCGGCACAGCGCGGGTCGAAATCGACGCTCACCACCTGCCGGATCGAAAGCCGCTCATCCGCCAGCAGCATGGCGCCAAGAACGCCATGCCAGGCGCCAAGCACCCAGACCGGGCCATCCGGCCGCGGCATCACCGCGGCCAGGCTGTCGACCAGCCAGCGCTTCGAGGCGATCTGCTTGTGATTGAAGGCGATCGAGAGATCGGAAGGCGCGCCCTTGCCGACCAGCCGGGCGAGATCAGCGACGATCGGCTGGTCGGTCAGAGCGGCGACGCCGCGCAGAATGTCGTAAAGAGCGTCGGCGGGCAGCGCGCTGGTCATGCGGGCGATCGGCAGGGCAGGGAGTGGAAGGTGACGGAACGCGCCGGACCATATTCACAGTCACCGCCAAAGACCAGCGCAGCGGCGAGCGGCACGAGGCTGCCGCATCTCGCCGGCCCCGCGGCCGAACTGCGCCAGGTGCTCGCCGCCCACGCCCTGCGCGGCTGCGAGCATGTGGTGGAGATCGGCGGCGCCGGCCTGCCGATCACCGGCTTTCTGACCCACCGCCCCGCCTCGGTCACCGTGGTCGACCCGAAAATCCCGGCCTTTGCCGCCGAAACCTTGAACGGCGCGCCCTGTCGCGTCCGCCATCTCGCCGCCAAGCTGCAGCAGGTCGAGCTCGATCAGGGAGCCGGCCGCCTCGGCCTGGTCCTGCTCGGCCTCTCGCTGAAGCCCTTTGGCGGCGCGCCGGCGCTGGGCGACGCACTGCTCGCCCTGGCGCGCCACGCCGAGGTGATGGTCATCGACTACGCCCTCGAGCTGGAGCGCGCGCTTGGACAGATAGGGCCCCTGCTGGCGGCACGCGACGCGCCGGCCATGATCGACGCCGAACTCAAGCTCAACGACCCCGCCCTTGCCGCGGCCGGCTTCGATCGCCGACGCTTCCTCGTCTTCGACAGGCACGGGAAAAGCGCTCGTTGAGCCGTCCCGCCGGCGGCGGTCAATCCGGATCGCCTTCCGCTTCGGCCTTGGCCGGGCGCTTGCCGCGGTGCGCAGCCGGCTCGCCCTTGGCGGGCGGCGCTTTCTCCGGCACGCCACCGAAACCAAAGACCTGCATCGGCTTGTCGCGGCCCTTGATCGCAATCTTGTAGGAGATCAGCCCCGGAAAGCTGCGGCCGGTGGCGGCGACCGTCTCGCCCGAGACGATGATGTCGGAAAGCAGCCGGCGCGTCGCCGCCTCGAGCTGGCTGGCGATCATCACGGTTTCACCGACCGTGATCTCGCGCCGCCCGATGCTCTCATTCTCGACCGCGCCCATGATCGCCGGCCCGCCATGGATCCCGATGCCGATGCGCAGCGGCAAGGGCAGGGCCGTCGCATATTCGCGGTTGAGCGCCTCGACGGCCCGCATCATGTCGCCGGCGGCGGCGATCGCGGCCATGCCGGCGCGGGCGGGCGTGGTCTCGAGGCCGAAGATGGCCATCAGCCCGTCGCCATAGATCGACTCGATCCGGCCGCCATGGGCGGCGATCGCCTGGGACATCTCGTCATAGAACCGGTTGAGCAGGGTCATCAGCTCCTGTGGGAGCTGCCTTTCGGCCAGGGCCGTGAAGGCGCGCAGATCGGCGACCATCACGGTCAGCCCCTTCTTGGCGATACCGGCAGCGGGATCGAGCGCCCCTGTCGGACCGGCACCGCGCTGCCTGGCGGCGAGCAGGATCTGGACCTGGAGGTCGTGCTTCGGCCGGATCTGGCAGGCGAGGCGGACCCGCTCGCCAGCCGAGATGCGACGCAGCAGCCGTGCCTCGTTCGGCCCGGGCGGCGGCAAATCGTCGGCGCCGTCGAGCACCAGCACGCGGCAGGTCGCGCAGCGGGCCCGCCCGCCACACAGCGCCGCATGCGGAATGCCGAAGCGACGGAACATTTCCAGCAGGGTGAAGCCCGGCACGACCTTGCGCACGCCATGGCCGACGAAGCGGACGGTGATCGCGCCCAGCGCCCGGGCCCGCAGCTCGCGGATCGCGACGAACAGCACGAAGCCTCCGACCAGGCCGAAGAAGGCCCGCTTCGCCCAGGTGACGTGCAGGTTGAAGGAATCGGCCTGCTGCGTGGTGTAGAGTTCCGGCGGCAGCGCCATCAGCCGCGCCTCGCGCCCGGCGACGACGAAGCCGATCAGCGCCAGCAGCGGCACCAGGATCGCCGCCAGCAGAAAAGGGTCGCGCCAGCGCGCATAGCTCTCGCGGGTGCGGAAGGTGAAGTGCAGCCCGATCACGCCATGCGTCCAGACCAGCAGCAGCAGCAGGCTCTGCGTCAGCGCGAGATTCGGCCAGAGCCGGCGCAGCACGGCGTGATAGCTCTCGTCCTGCAGGAACAGCGCGCCCTGGACACGGGTCGCGACGATATGGTCGATCAGCAGCAGCGGAATCACCACGCCGAGCGCGATCTGCAGCACCTCGCGCATCGGCATGCGGAAGGTCCGGCGCTGCGCCACCCGCAGCAGCGCGAAGACGGGATGGATGATCAGCGAGCCATAGAGCAGGAGGAGCCCGAGCTTGCTGCTCCAGAATCCATGCCGCCAGAGCTGCGCCGTCTCCATCGCCGCGAGGCCGAAGATCCCGACCGCGTGATTGAGGAAATGCGTGGTCGCGAACAGCATCAGGATGCAGCCCGAGACGAAGCGCACGTCGCGGCTCCAGGAATTCACCTGCTCGAAATTGGAGGCGCTGGCCCGGCCGCCCGGAGTGGACGGCCCCGAATTCGGAATCGAGCTCATAGTTGCCCTCGCGAGATCACTGCGTCTTCTCGCCGCGCAGGACGGCACCGGCGAGCCGGTACAGCCGCGTGGCGAGGTCGCGCGACAGCGCCACCGCAAATTCAGGAACGCTGTCGAGCAGCTCGAAGAACAATTCGCGCGGCAGCCGCAACATCGAAACATCGGTCTTGGCGGTGATCCGGCCGACCGTGGGCTCGTTGGAGAGCAGCGGCACGTCGCCGAGAAGGCTTCCCGTCGCCAGCCGGAAGGAATGCGCCTCACCGCTCGCCAGCGGGTGTGAAATCTCGATCTCGCCCTGGAGGATGCAGTAGACCTCCTGCGGCCTCTGCCCCTCCTCGCTGATCAGGGTTCCGGCCGGGAAATGCCGCCGCTCCCCCATCAGCGCGAGCAGCTTGAGGCGCGATGCCGGCAGGGTCCGGAAAAGCGGAACCTCCTTAAGGCAGTTGATATCGCGCTCGAGCGTCATGTTCTCGCCTCGATCCGCCCGGCGCCGTCCTGCGGCGGCGGTGCGATGAGCTCATCGGCCTCGCCTTCGGCCTCGTCTTCGCCCGGAATTTGGCCGGCCGGACCGCGGAAAACCAGCTTCTCCGAGATATCGGCAGCGAGGTGGGGGTCGGTCAAGAGCAGGAACAGCGTCTGTTCCCGGCAATGGGCGATGAGACGCGAAACCAGCCCGGCAGGATCGCTGCCCGCGGCGAGGAAGCCGTCGAGATCGAGCACCAATATGTCGGGGCGCTTGATCAGCGCCTGGGCGAGCGGCACCATCAACCGCAGCCGCAGCGGCAGATGGCGGCCGCGCGGCCCGACATCGGTGTCGAGCCCGAGACGGTAGGCGGCCGCGTCCAGGCCCGCCCGCGACAAGGCGTTGCGGACGATCGCCGCCACCTTCTCCCCGGCATCGGCGCCGAAGCCGAGGCGGCCGAAGAAGAGGTTGTCGCGCACGCTGGCACCGTGGATGACGTCGTTGGGATCGTAGAACTCGACCTCTTCGCTGCTCTCCGGCGGCTGATAGCTCTTGAAGGTCTGGCGCGCGCGCAGGATGCGGCGCTGCAGGGCGTCGTCGAGCAGGTTGAGCCGGTGTTTGGGCTCGATATAGCGCAGCGCCAGCCCCATGACCTCGCGTCGCGTCTCCGGGTCGAGTGGCCCACGCATATCGTGCCGGCGCAGCGCCTCGGCGAGCTCGTTCAGCTTCTCGATATCGAGGTCGCCGCCGAAACCATAGCGCGCGAACAGCGCCTGGCCCTGGACCATGTCGGCGAAGATTTCGACCAGGGTGTTGACGATGCGCGCCCCGATCTCGGTGAGCGGTTCCTCCAGCGCTTCCGCCTGGAGCACGGATCTGGCGTAGGAATCTTCGAGCAGCACCTCCGCCGGCCTGCGGCCGTTGCGGATCGCGCCGAAGATCAGGTTCTCCGCAATCGTCGCATTGGCGTTGTAGCGCTCGGGATCGAAGGTCTCGATCAGCCCGCCCAGATTCGACCGCGCCAATTCGGCGGTGACCACCCGGCGTGCCTCGATGATGCGCTCGGCCGCCCCTTCCGGCAGCGGCGCGATCACCTTGGCGTCGAGGCCGAGCTCGTAGATTTCGTCGGAGCAGCCGAGCATGTCGAGCACGGCGAGCACATGCGCCTCCAGGGCATCGGCCCCCTCCAGCCCGACGCCTTCATAATCGTTCCAGTCGGCGGTGAAGGGCAGCGGCGTATTGCCGGCGCGCAGCGCCTCGATGAAGCGGCGATGTTCGGTCTGATCGACCGAACGGCCCGGCCGGATCGTCGGTCGCCGCCGCTTCAGCGGCAGCAGCAGATTGTCGCGCAGCCGGCCATTGATGATCTCGGCATCCGGGCCGGCATAGCCGATCATATGGCTGGCGCTCTCGACACTGAACGAGCTCAGCGGCCGGCCATCGATGAGCACCCGTCCTTCATAGCCCATGCTCTGCCGGCCGAGAATGCGTCCGAGCGTGTCGCGTCCGCCGCCGGCGGGCCCGATCAGGGCGATGCAGCCGGGGCGCTTCACCGAAAAGGAAAGCGGCAGCAGCAGCGGCTGGCCGCGATGATCCGACATCTCCACCTTGTCGAGCCGGATCTCGCCCTGCTTCGGCAGGCTCGCAACCCCGTCCTTCTCCTCGAGCTCCAGCGTCTCGCGCGGATTGAACTGCGCGATCACCTGCTCGTATTTGATCATGACGTCGTTGCGCTGCTGGTCCCAGTCGATCAGCTCCTTCACCGGCGGCGGCAAGTCGCGATAGGCGCCGATCACGGCGACGAGCTGGCCGATGTCGAGCCGGCCTTGCAACGCGAAGAAGCCGCCGATCGCGTAGAAGAAGAACGGCGTGATCTGCGCCAAGAGATTGTTCAGGAACTTGACCGCGAATTTGCGCTTGTAGAGCGCGAAGCGGATATCGAACAGCGTGCCGAGCCTGTCGGCAATGTCCGACTGGATATAGGAGGTCGCGCCATGGCCCTGGATGGTCGGGCCGGCATCGACGATCTCGCCGATCCGGCCGGCGAGCTGGCGCGAGGCGATCTGGCGCTCACGACCGAGGCGCAATTGCTCGCGGCGCAGGATCGGGATGATCACCGCCTGCATCAGCACGATCAAAAGCGCGATCGAACCGAGCCAGACGCTCTGCATCATGATGAAGACCAGCGCCGTCAGCGCCTGGCTGAGGAGGAAGGCCGGCTGGATGAAGGCGTCGCCGACGAAGCCGCCGATCGGCTCGACCTCGTCCTTGATCATGCTCGCCACCTCGGCCGGCTTGACCGCGCGGATATCCTCCGGACGGAAGCGCATCAGCTGAGCGAAGAGATCGTAGCGCATGCGCCGCAACATGCGCTCGCCGAGAATGCCCTTGCGTACATTGATGACGTATTTGAAGCCGCCATTGATCAGCACGAGGCCGAGGAAATAGAAGCTCAGCGCCAGCAGCAGGCCGAGCTGCCCGACCTGGAAGCCCTCGAAGATCGGCAGGCTGCCGCCGCCGAGGAGATCGGGCAGGTGCAGGGTCCAGTCGAAGACCGTCACCGATGTCCTGCCGTTCCTGAAGGCTCCTCCCTGGATCGCGTCGTTGACGATGCGCTTGGGCACGTCGAACGAAGCCCAGTTGAACGGGATCGAAACGAGGATGATCAGCAGAACGACGATCTGCTCGACGCGGCTCTTCTGCCAGACGTAACGGAAGAGGCTTCTCTCCAAGGGGTGATCCCGTCCTCAGGCCGCAAGCGCCGGTAAGCCGGCCCGGCGCAGGGCTCATATGTGGTCAGTTCTCGTCGTCGTGCAATGCGCGGCAGGCAGGCCCAGGGACTCGACAAGAACCACTATTTCAAGTTCCGTCGCAGGGGGGAAGCCGAGCCCGCCGACCAGGACGGGAATCGCGCCCGTTCCGGCTGCCGACATGTTGCGCGGACGTCATCGAGGCAGGACAATCTGCGACGGATTGACGGATCGGGGATCGGCGCCGGAGATGGTACCAGAATGCCGGCGGGCCGGGCCTGCCGGCGGCAACCGAACAGGGGCTACGGCGTTCGCCGCTCATGGATATTCTTGAGATTAGGGACCTGCGTATCGGCTTCACCGTCCACGGCCTCGCTCGCGATGTCGTGAAGGGCGTCTCTTTCCGGATCCCCGCCGGCAAAACCGTGGCGCTCGTCGGAGAATCCGGCTCGGGCAAATCGGTGATCTCGCAGGCGATCATGGGCTTGCTGCCGCGGGCCGGCGGCGTCACCGGCGGTCAGATCCTGTTCCGCGATCCACAGGATCAGGCGACGGCGATCGACATCGCCGCGCTGCCCGCGGAAGGCAAGGAGATCAGAGCACTGCGCGGCGGGCGTATCGGCATGATCTTCCAGGAGCCGATGTCCTCGCTCTCGCCGGTCCACACCATCGGCAACCAGATCGAAGAGGCGCTGCTCCTGCACCGGCCGATGCCCAAACCGCAGGCCAGGGAGCTGATCGCCGCGATGCTGAAGCGCGTCGGCTTCAAGGACCCGGTGCGGGCCTATGGCTTCTACCCGTTCGAGCTCTCCGGCGGCTTGCGCCAGCGCGCCATGCTCGCCATGGCGCTGATCTGCGAGCCGGCTCTGCTGATTGCCGACGAGCCAACCACCGCGCTCGACGTCACCATCCAGGCCCAGGTCCTCGACCTGATGCGCGAGCTCCAGGCCGAGATGGGCATGGCGATCCTGCTCATCACCCATGATCTCGGCGTCGTCGCCAACATGGCCGACGAGGTCGTGGTGATCTACCATGGCGAGATCATGGAAAGCGGCACGGCCGAAGATATCTTCCGCCGTCCGCAGCACCCCTATCTCAAGGCTCTGCTCAACGCCTCGCCGCATTTCGACATGCAGGAGGGCGAAAGGCTGGTGGCGCTGCGCGAGGCGCGCCCGCGCCCGCCGGCCACGGCCAAGGCGCAGCCGGCCCCGCGCCCCGCCGGCAGCCAGGACGCGCCATTGCTCGCAGTGCGCCATCTGCGCAAGACCTACACCACCGGTTCCAGCCGCTTTTTCGGCAAGTCCACGAAAGCGACCGTGCTGGCGGTCGACGATGTCAGCTTCGACATCAGGCGCGGCGAGTGCCTCGGCCTGGTCGGCGAGAGCGGCTGCGGCAAGACCACGGTCAGCAAGCTGATCATGCGGGCGGTCACCGCCGATTCCGGCGAGGTCTGGTTCGACGACGGCCAGCGGCGCACCGATGTGCTCGGGCTGAAGGGCGAGGAGCTGCGCCGCTTCCGCACCCGCGCCCAGATGATCTTCCAGGATCCGGTCTCGTCGCTCTCGCCGCGCATGACGGTGATGAACATCCTGCGCGAGCCGCTCTCCATCCATGAGCGCGGCGACGGCGCCGAGCAGAAGGCTCGCGTCAGGGCGCTGATGGAGGATGTCGGGCTCGATCCGCGCTTCCTCAACCGCTATCCGCATTCCTTCTCCGGCGGCCAGCGCCAGCGCATCGGCATCGCCCGCGCGCTTGCGCTCGATCCCGACCTGATCATCTGCGACGAGCCGGTCTCCGCGCTCGACGTCTCGGTCCAGGCCCAGGTCCTCAACCTGCTCAAGGATCTCCAGGCCGAGCGCGGGCTGACCTTCCTGTTCATCTCGCACAATCTCGCCGTGGTGAACTACATGGCCGATCGGATCGCGGTAATGGCCAATGGCCGCATCGTCGAGCTCGCGCCGCGCCACACCCTGTTCAGCGCGCCGGTCCACCCCTACACCAAGGCGCTGCTGAAATCGGTCCCCTTCGCCGATCTCGACCGCAAGCTCGACTTCAAGCTGGCGGCGCCCGGCGGTGCCTCCGACATGCGGCACTGGCCGGCCTGCTTCAAGCCGGAGGGCGATGGCGAGCGGCTCGCCCATCTCGATCTCGGCGCCGGCCATCTCGTGCTCGCCCGCCAGGGCGCAGACGTCAGGGAGCTCGCCTGATGACGACGCGGCGCGAAACCTTGGCGATGCTCGCCGCGCTGGCCGCACAGACGGTTCCCTTCGCAGGTGCCGCCCGGGCCCAGGACTATATCGACAGCCCCGCCCTCGCCGCCCAGGTCGCGGCGGGGCAGCTGCCGCCGCTCGCCCAGCGCCTGCCCCAAAATCCACGCGTCATCGATGTCGGCGCGATGGGGCGCGAGCCCGGCCGGCATGGCGGCACGGTGCGCATGCTGATGGGCGACCAGCGCGACATCCGCATGATGACGATCTACGGCTATGCCCGTCTCGTCGGCTATGACGAAAAGCTCGACCTCGTGCCGGACCTGCTGGAATCCGTCGAGGTCGAGCAGGGGCGCATCTTCACCCTGCGGCTGCGGGCCGGGCACCGCTGGTCCGACGGCCATCCCTTCACCGCCGAGGATTTTCGCTACTGGTGGGAGGATGTCGCCAACAACAAGCGGCTCTCGCCGGGCGGGCCGCCCCAGGCCCTGGTCATCGCCGACGAGAAGGCAACACTCGAAATCCTCGACCAGCGTACGCTGCGCTATTCCTGGGCCAGGCCGAACCCGGTCTTCCTGCCGGCGCTGGCCGGTGCGCAGCCGCTCTATATCGCCATGCCCGCCCATTATCTGCGGCAATTCCATGAGCGCTATGCCGACAAGGAGGCGCTGGCGAAAAAGGTCCGGGAGATCCGCGTCAAGGACTGGGGCGCCCTGCACGAGCGCTTCTCGCGCCAGTACCGCCCGGAGAACCCCGACCTGCCGACGCTCGATGCCTGGCGCAACACCACGCCGATCCCGGCCGAGCAGTTCATCTTCGTCCGCAACCCCTATTTCCATCGCGTCGACGAGAATGGCCGGCAATTGCCCTATGTCGACGAGGTCAAGATCAATATCGGCACGGCATCGCTGATCCCGGCCAAGACCGCGGCCGGCGAGGCCGATTTGCAGGCTCGCTATCTGCGCTTCGACAACTACACCTTCCTCAAGGAAGCCTCGAAGCGGATGAATTTCGACGTCCGGCTCTGGAAGCGAGCGGAAGGCGCTTATTTCGCGCTGATGCCCAATCTCAACGCCGTCGATCCGGCCTGGCGCACGCTCAACCGCGACCAGCGCTGGCGCCGAGCGCTCTCGCTCTCGATCAACCGCAAGGACGTCAACCGGGTCATCTTCTTCGGCCTGGCCAAGGAAAGTGGCAACACCGCCCTGCCCGAAAGCCCGCTCCACGACCGCTCGCTCGCCCATATGTGGATGAAGCAGGACCGGGCGGAGGCCAACCGCCTGCTCGACGAGATCGGGCTCGACAAGCGCGATTCGGAGGGCATCAGGCTGTTTCCCGACGGCAGGCGCCTGGAATTCACCATCGAGACCGCCGGCGCCTCGACCGAGGAGACCGACATCCTCGATCTGCTGAAGGAGGATTTCCGCGCCATCGGCCTGAAGATGCACCCGCGCTCCTCGCAGCTCGACGTCTTCCGCCGCCGCATCCTCGCCGGCCAGACGGTGATGTCGGTCTGGACCGGCATGGACAATGCGCTGGTCGCCGCCGAGATGGAGCCCGACGCGCTGGCGCCAACCTCGTCCAGCCAGTTCAACTGGCCGCGCTGGGGCCAGTTCTTCGAATCCGGCGGGCGCGAGGGCGAGGCGCCCGATCTGGCGGAGGCCCGAGAGCTGAGCGAGCTCTACATCGCCTGGCGCCGCTCGACGACCCATGAGGAGCGCCGACTGATCTGGCAGAAGATGCTGCGGATCAATGCCGAGCAGCTCTTCTCGATCGGCGTGATCAACGCCACGCTTCAGCCGGTCGTGGTTTCCAGGGACCTGCGCAACGTCCCCGAGAAAGGGCTCTACAGCTTCGAGCCCGGCGCCTTCTTCGGCCGCTATCTGCCGGACACCTTCTGGTTCGCCGACGCGCCGGCGGCAAAGCGGGAGCCGTGACGCCGTGCTGCTGAGCTACATCTTCAAGCGTATCCTGGTGATGATCCCGACGCTGCTGATCACCAGCGCCCTGATCTTCACGGTCATCAACCTGCCGGAAGGCGACTATTTCGAGACCATGGTCGCCGAGATGCAGGCCCAGGGCGAGAAGGCGGACATGAGCCGCGTCGAGTTCCTGAAGAAGGAATACGGTTTCGACAAGCCGCCACTGGAGCGCTATTTCTGGTGGGTCACCGGCCTCCTGCGCGGCGACATGGGCTATTCCTTCGAATACCAGCTGCCGGTCCGCGACATCGTCGGCGACCGGCTCTTCCTGACCATGGTGGTCTCCTTCTTCACCATCATCTTCACCTGGATCGTCGCCTTCCCGATCGGCATCTATTCGGCGACGCATCAGTACAGCTGGGGCGATTACGGGCTCTCCTTCATCGGCCTGATTGGCCTCGCCGTGCCGCATTTCCTGCTGGCGCTGATCTTTCTCTATTTCGCCAATGTCTGGTTCGGCACCTCGATCGGCGGGCTCGTCGACCCGCAATATCTCAACCAGCCGATGAGCTGGGCGAAGTTCAAATCGGTGCTCGAGCATCTCTGGATACCGGTGATCATCATCGGCGCCGGCGGCACCGCCGGGATGATCCGCTCGGTGCGCGCCAACCTGCTCGACGAGCTCCAGAAGCAGTATTACGTCACCGCCCGCGCCAAGGGCCTGCCGCCCGGCAAGGCACTGCGCAAATACCCCTTACGCATGTCGCTGAACTTCTTCATCTCGGATATCGGCGACATCCTGCCCTCGATCGTCTCCGGCGCCGAGATCGTCGCCATCGTGCTCTCGCTGCAGACCACCGGCCCGCTGCTGATCCGCGCCCTGCAGAGCCAGGACATGTATCTCGCCGGCTCCTTCCTGATGTTCCTGTCTTTCCTGACGGTGATCGGCGTGCTCATCTCGGATATTGCGCTCGCGATCCTCGACCCGCGCATCCGCCTGCAGGGAACGGCGACCAAGTGACGACCTCGCCGCCCCCCGCCAACGAGCCCGCCGCGCTGCCGCATCGCTGGTCGACGGCGCCGTTCGAGCCCTATGCCGTCGAGAAGATGTCGCCGGAGCAGGAGCGCGTCTATCTCGCCTCGCAGCTCCAGCTGATGTGGTGGAAATTCCGCCGGCACAAGCTCGCGGTGATCTCCGGCGTCGTCATCCTGGTGATGTATTTCTCGGTGGCGATCTGCGAGTTCCTCGCACCCTATCACTATACGACCCGCGACACCGACTTCATCCGCGCCCCGCCGCAGCGCATGCACCTTTTCCACGAAGGCAGCTTCCTCGGCCCCTTCGTCTACCCCTATACCCAGCGCCTCAACATGGAGAATCTGAAGCGCGAATACGACGTCGACACCTCGCGCCCGCAGCAGATCCGCTTCTTCTGTCGCGGCGAGGACTATTATTTCTGGGGCCTTTTCCCCGGCAATCTGCGGCTGTTCTGTCCGCCGGAGGGCGGCACGCTCTTCCTGCTCGGCACCGACCGGCTCGGCCGCGACATGTTCTCGCGCATCCTCTATGGCGGGCGCATCTCGCTGACCATCGGCCTGCTCGGCGTCATGGTCTCCTTCGTGCTGGGCGTGATCATCGGCGGCATCGCCGGCTATTACGGCGGCAAGGTCGATCTCTTCGTCCAGCGGCTGATCGAGATCGTGCAGTCGCTGCCGCATATCCCGCTCTGGCTCGCCCTGAGTGCGATCATGCCGGCCTCCTGGAGCCCGCTCCTGGTCTATTTCGGCATCACCGTGATCCTCGGCCTGATGGACTGGACCGGGCTGGCGCGGGCCGTGCGCTCGAAGCTGCTCTCGCTGCGCGAGGAGGATTATGTCGTCGCCGCCCAGCTGATGGGGGCAAAACCCGCCCGCATCATCGGCCTGCATCTCGTGCCTGGCTTCATGAGCCATCTGATCGCCGCCGCAACGATCACCGTGCCAAAGACCATCCTCGGCGAAACCGCCCTCTCCTTCCTCGGCCTCGGCCTCAGGCCGCCGATCACCAGCTGGGGCGTGCTGCTCAACGAAGCGCAGAACATCAACGTGGTGGCGCTCTATCCCTGGCTGCTTTATCCGTGCGTCCCGGTCATCCTGATCATCCTCGCCTTCAATTTCCTCGGTGACGGCCTGCGCGACGCAGCCGATCCCTATCGCTGAGCGCGTGCCTCGGCCGGACTGCCCTTTATGCCTGCCTTGAAGATCGCCTTCCACACGCCGCTCAACCGCTATGGCGACGGCGCCGTCTCCGGCGACCGGCGCATGGCCCGGCAGCTCGTCACGCTGCTGGAGCGCCTCGGCCATCGCGTCGCGATCGTGCCGGCCGAGCGCAGCTTCATGCGTGAGCCGAGCGAGGCCGAGCTCGTCGCCAACCAGGCGGCGGCGCAGCAGGTGATTGAACAGCTTGCCCGCGCTTGGCAGGAGCCGGCCGTCCGGCCCGACCTGTTCTTCACCTATCATTGCCATTACCGCGCCCCGGACCTGATCGGCCCCGCCCTCGTCGAACGCTTCGACCTGCCCTATCTCCTGGCCGAGGCCAGCGACGCTCCCAAGCGCTTTGCAGCCGGATGGGCGCCGGCAGCGGGCTTGGCGCGCGCCGCCATCCGGCAGGCCGACCTGCATTTCTGCATGACGCCGCGCGACCGCGAAGGCCTCGCCAAGCTGCTCCCTAGGGACGTCCCGCTGATCGACCTGCCGCCCTTCCTGCTCGCCGATGGCGAGAGGCCGGCTCGAACCGGCGCCGCGCGGCCTGCGGGCGAACCGGTTCGCCTCATCGTCGTCGCCATGATGCGCAAGGGCACCAAGGAGAACAGCTATTTCGCCCTGGCCCGGACCCTCGCCCAGATCGCCGATCGGCCCTGGACGCTCACCCTGGTCGGCGACGGGCCCCAGCGCGCCGCCATCGAGGCCGCCTTCGCCGACCTTCCGTCGGAGCGGCTGCGCTGGCTCGGACGAATCGGCAATGCCGAGACCCGGGCCGAGCTCGCCGCCCATGATCTCTTCGTCTGGCCCGGCCTCAACGAGGCCTATGGCCTGGTCTATCTGGAGGCGCAGGCCGCCGGCCTGCCGGTCGCGGCGCTTCACAGCGGCGGCGTCCCGGCGGTTGTCGAGTCCGGCCGGACCGGCCTTCTCGTCGCGAATCATGACGAGGACGCCCTGGCGGGGACCATCGCAACCCTGATCGACCAGCCTGATTTGCGCGAGCGCCTCGGCGCCGCCGCCCGGATCTTCGCCTGCCAGGAGCGTAATGGCGAGGCGGCCTGTGCCATACTCGGCACGGCCCTGGAAAACGCGCTGCAGCGCCACCGCGCCCGCCGTGACGGAGCGCGCCGATGAACGCGCCGGCCGACTGGCATGACCTCATCGCCGAACTCGATCGCTGGGCTCTCGCCGGCCGATGCATAGCGCTGTGGCTGCGCGACGACGATGCCGTCGCCCCGAGCGACCAGTTCGAGCGCCTGATCGATTTGACCGAGCGCCATGCCGTGCCGGTACTGCTCGCAACCATCCCGTTCCTCGCCGAGCAGGCGCTGGCGCGGCGCCTCGAAGGCGCGCCGCTGCTTTTCCCCTGCCAGCACGGCATCCGCCACGAGAACCACGCACCGGCATCGCAAAAGAAGTCCGAGGTCGGCGACCACCGACCGGCAGAGGTCGTGCTCGCCGACATCGCACAGGGCTGGCAGCGCCTGCATGAGCTGTTCGGCCCCCGCGCGCTCCCTGTCTTCGTGCCCCCCTGGAACCGCATCGACCCCGCCATTGCCCGGGCCCTGCCCGAAATCGGGCTGACCGGCCTGTCCTGCTTCCGCAAGTTCAGCCTCGGCACGCCCGCCGGTCCGGTTCTGGTCAACAGCGACCTCGACCTGATCGACTGGCATGGCGGCCGGATCGGCCGCAATCCAGAGGAGCTGCTGGCGGAAATGCTCGCTTTGCTCATTCAGCGCCGCAACCAGGCGAAAACCCGGACGACGTTCGGCCTGCTGCTCCACCACCGCGACCATGACGCGACCTGCTGGAGCTTTCTCGACACCCTGCTCGGGAGAATCGCTCGCCATCCCGCCGTCGAATTTGTAAGCCCTGCGACGCTTTTTGCGCGGCCAGCGGACTTGGAGTAAGCGGCGGGCGGCGCTATGGTTTCAGCCAGTATCGGTGCGTTCTCCGTCCCCAGGAGGCCGTCTGACCTTCCAGCAGAGGACGCGACGCGGCATGTCCCTCAGCCTCATCGATGAAAGCGGGGCGCGCCGCGCGCCCGGCAGTCCGCACGCACCACGGGTCCTGATCTACAGCCACGATACCTTCGGGCTGGGCCATATCCGCCGCTGCCGGGCGATCGCCAACTCGCTGGTCGCGAGCTATCGTCATATATCAGTGATCATCGTCTCGGGCTCGTCGGTGATCTCGAGCTTCCAGTTCGGTGACGGCGTCGACTATGTCCGCATCCCCGGCGTCGAGAAGCACGGCGACGGCCGCTATTCGCCGCATCATCTCAATCTCGATCTCGGCGACACGCTTCGGCTGCGCGCCGAGATCATCAAGCAGGTCGCACTCTCCTTCGATCCGGATGTGGTGATCGTCGACAAGGAGCCACTCGGGCTACGCGGCGAACTGCTGCCTTCGTTGGAGATCTTGCGGCGGCGCGGCGCCCGCATCGTTCTCGGCCTGCGCGACGTGCTCGACGAACCGGCCGTCGTGCATGACGAATGGCGCCAGAGCGGGGCGCTCGATGCGCTCGCCAATGTCTATGACGACATTTTCGTCTACGGGCTCGAAGGCATCTACAACCCGCTCATCGGCCTGCCCAACCAGCAACTCTTCGCCGACAAGATTCGCTATACCGGCTATCTCAAGCGCGCCGTGCCCTCGCCGATGCCGCCCTACCGGCATCCGCGCATCACCAAGGGCCCATTCATCCTGGTGACGCCGGGCGGCGGCGGCGACGGCGCCGGCGTGATCGACTGGGTGATCTCGGCCTATGAGAGCGACCAGACGATCGAGCTGCCGGCCCTCATCGTCTTCGGCCCCTTCATGTCGCGCGAAAAGCGCAAGGAATTCACCGACCGCATCGCCCGTCTGCCGAAGCTGGAAAGCATCGGC
Source organism: Allobosea sp. NPDC055594 (assembly GCF_053618995.1). Lineage (NCBI taxonomy): Bacteria > Pseudomonadati > Pseudomonadota > Alphaproteobacteria > Hyphomicrobiales > Alloboseaceae > Allobosea > Allobosea sp. NPDC055594. The sequence goes on along the minus strand of NZ_JBSHIO010000019.1, from coordinate 13,382 downwards.
TTCGAGCCCCGGCTCGAACTGCTGATGAACCGGGCTCACTGCGTCGTCGCCATGGGCGGCTACAACACCTTCTGTGAGATCCTCTCCTTCGACAAGCCGGCGCTGATCGTGCCGCGCGTCAAGCCGCGGCTGGAGCAGGCGATAAGGGCCGAGCGCGCCGACAGCCTGCGCCTGATCGACGTGCTGCACGACCCTGTCCAGAACGGCGAAGACCAGCGCGACCCGCTGCAGATGGCGCGCGCCCTGTGCGCGCTGCCGACGCGCCAGCCACCGTCTCAGGCTTTCCTGCCGAACCTGCTCGACGGGCTACCGGCCATCAGCCGGGCGCTGGCCGACAATCTTGCGAGCCCGGTCCGCGGGCGCACCCTCGCCCAGAACGCGATGGCGGCCGGCTGAGCCCGCCGGGAGGCAGAGCTGGCGGTTCTCGCGCATGGCGTGATGGACAAGTGAATTTCCGCCCATAATATATCAGGACTGATCGCTCGGAGGCCGCCCGCCATGACGCAGATCCTGTTCCGCAACTTCGCGATGCTGGAGCCCGCGCTCGGGGAATTGCAAGGCGGCCATGAGATCCTGGTCGAGGGCGAGCTGATCCGCGAGGTCTCCGACAAGCCGATCAAGGCCGCCAGGGCGCAGGTGATCGACTGCGGCGGGCGTACCCTGATGCCCGGGCTGATCGACAGCCATGTCCATGTCATGCTCTCCGAGGTCTATATCCGCATCCTGGAGAGCGTGCCGCTGACGCTCGCCACCGCCCGCGCCGCCCGCCTGATGCGTGGCATGATCGACCGCGGCTTCACCTCGGTGCGCGACACCGGTGGCGCCGACTGGGGCATCAAGGAGGCGGTCGAGAAGGGCGACATCCCGGGTCCCCGCCTGTTCATCGCCGGCGCCGCGATCGGCCCGACCGGCGGTCACAGCGATCCGCGCCGGCGCACCGATTTCGGCGCCCGCTGCCATTGCTGCAACGCCATGGCCTATGCGATGAACATTTCCGATGGCGTCTCCTCGGTGATCAAGTCGACGCGCGAGCAGATGCGGCTCGGCGCCGACCACATCAAGATCATGATGTCGGGCGGCGTCGCCAGCCCTTACGACCCGCTCGATTCCATGCAGTTCACCGTCGAGGAGGTCACGGCCGCGGTCACCGAGGCCAAGGCCTTCGGGCGCTATGTCTGCGCCCACGCCTATACGCCCGAAGCGATCACCCGCGCCGCGCAATGCGGCGTGCGTGCCATCGAGCACGGCAATCTGGTCGACGAGGCCTCGGCCAAACTGATGGCTGAGAACAACATGTTCCTCACCGCCAATCTCGTCGCCTATTACGCGATGAAGGAGCGCGCCGCCGAATTCGGCATGACCGGCGACATGCTGGCCAAGAACGATCTCGTCATCGAGGGCGGCCTGAAATCGCTCGAGATCTGCAAGCGCGCCGGCGTTCCCGTCGCCTATGGCTCGGATCTGCTCGGCCAGCTCCAGGTCGACCAGTCGCGCGAGTTCCTGCTGCGCCGCGAGGTGCTGTCGCCGATCGAGATCATCCGCTCGGCGACGACGGTCGGCGCGCAATTGCTGCGCATGGAAGGCAAGCTCGGCACGTTGCGGGCGGGCGCCTTCGCCGACATCATCCTGGTCGACGGCGACCCGCTGAAGGATTTCGGCCTGTTCCAGGATCAGGGCGCGAAGCTGCCGGTGATCATGAAGGGCGGCGCCTTTCACAAGAACACGCTGCAGTGAGGGAAATGGCCGGCCGATGATAGGGAAGCCCGCTTGACTGCCGCCCGCCTGAGCCTCGGCCGCATCGCGCTCAACGGCGCGGCCATGCTCTCGCTCGGTTTCATCCTCTTGCCGCTGATCTTCGTCACCTGGCTCGCCTTCTTCCGCCAGGAAATCCCCTCCTTCCCGCCGGAAGGCTATTCGCTGCGCTGGTTCTCGGCGGCCGCCGGCAACAAGGCCTTCGTCGACGGCTTCCTGCTCAGCCTGCAGGTCGGCGTGCTCTCGACCCTGATCGGCCTCATGCTCGGCGTGCCCGCCAGCCTCGCTCTGGTCCGGCATCGCATCGTGCTCGGGCCGGCCCTCAACACCTTCCTGCTGCTGCCGCTGGTGATGCCCGGCATCGTGCTCGGCACCGCGACCTATGTCTTCCAGATCGAGACCGAGATCGCCACCGGCCTTCCGGTGCTGGGCTCGGCTGGCGGCCTCGTCGCCGCCCACACCCTCATCGTCATCCCCTGGGTGGTTAAGCTCGTCACCGCGAGCCTGGTCGGCTTCGACCGCACCATCGAGGAGGCCGCGCAGAATCTCGGCGCCAATCCCTGGACGACCTTCTGGCGCATCACCTTGCCGAGCATCCGGCCCGGCCTCGTCGCCGCCGGCCTGTTCGGCTTCGTCACCTCCTTCGGCAATCTGGAGATGAGCCTCTTCCTGGTCGGACCGGGGCGGATCACCCTGCCGATCGCGATCTTGCAATATCTCGAATGGAAGATCGATCCGGCGGTCGCCGCCGCCTCCGTCATCCAGATCGTCCTGATCGGAGCGGCGATGATCGTCACCGATCGTTACGTCAAGCTGAGTCGGGTCGTCTGATGGCGCGTCTGTCGATCGAGCATCTGCGCAAGACCTATGGCGAGTTCCACGCCGTCGACGATTTCAGCATCGACATCGCTGATGGCGAGTTCCTGGTGCTGCTCGGCCCCTCCGGCTGCGGCAAGACCACGACCCTGCGCATGGTCGCCGGCTTCATCCAGCCGACCGCCGGGCGGATCACCATCGGCGAGCGTGATGTCACCAATCTCCAGCCCTGGAAACGCAATTGCGGGCTGGTCTTCCAGAGCTACGCCCTGTTCCCGCATATGAGCGTCGCCGACAACGTCGCCTTCGGCCTCGATATGCGCAGGATGGCGCCGGCGGAGCGCGCCCCGCGCGTCGCCGAGGCCCTGCGCCTCGTCCAGCTCAGCGGTTTCGACCAGCGCTATCCGCGCCAGCTCTCCGGCGGCCAGCAGCAGCGCGTCGCGCTCGCCCGGGCGCTGGCCATGCAGCCCGACGTGCTGCTGCTCGACGAGCCGCTCTCCAATCTCGACGCCAAGCTGCGCCAGGAGGTCCGCGTCGAGATCCGCGATCTCCAGCGCAAGCTCGGCCTCACCACGATCATGGTTACCCACGATCAGGAAGAGGCTCTCACCATGGCCGATCGGCTGGTGGTGATGGAGAAGGGCAAGGTCCGCCAGATCGGCACCCAGCGCGAGCTCTACGAGAAGCCGGCCGATCGCTTCGTCGCCGGCTTCATCGGACGCAGCGCCTTCCTCGACGGCGAGATCGCGGCGCCCGGCCGTTTCCGCAGCCGAGGCGGGCTCGAGATCGACTGCAGTGCCCCGGTGCTCGGCTCGGCGACACTGGCGCTGCGGCCCGAGCGGCTCGCCATCGGTGCGCAGGCGGAAAGCTGCACCAACCGGTTCCAGGCCCGGGTCGAGCATGTTTCCTATCTCGGTGCCCTGCTCGACATCGATGTCCGGCTGACCGAGCATGACCGCATGCTGCTGCAATTGCCGAACCGGCAGGGCACGGTCGAGCCGAAACCGGGAGACTGGATCACGATAGGCTGGGCCGAAGACGCCGGGCTCGTCTATCCGCGCGAGAGCTGAAACCTGGCTCCGGAAGGCGGCGACCGCTCTCCGGATCAGACCATGTCTCAGCGCTTCCGAGCAGGCGTCCAACAGGGGAGAACAGTCATGAAGTCGATCGACAGACGCGACGTCCTGAAGGGCCTGGCCGCCGGCACCGCCGCCTCCGCCCTCGGCAACCCTGCCTTGGCGCAATCCGGCGGCAAGGTCGTGGTCGGCACCTGGGGCGGCGACTATGCCCGCCTGCTGACCAAGAACATCGAGGAGCCCCTGCTCAAGCCCAAGGGCATCGAGATCCTGCAGGACCAGGCCGCGGATTCGCCGCGGCGTGCCAAGATGGTGGCCGAACGGCGCCTGCCGCGCGGCACGACCGACATTCAGGGCCTCTCTTCCGCCAACATGTTCGAGATGAACGAGGCCGGCGTCGTCGAGCAGCTCGACTATGCCAAGATCCCCAATGCCAAGAACCTGATGCCGACGATGAAATACCCTTACGGCATCGGGCAGATCTATTCCGGCAAGGTGGTGGTCTACAATCCCAAGCTGATCAGCCCCGCCCCGACCAGCTTCAAGGACGCCTTCGACCCCAGGCACGGCAACAAGATCGGCATCATCGACATCCAGTATCTCTATGTGATCATGGCGGCCTCCATGGCCGCGACCGGCGGCGCCAGCATGATCGACTTCGAAGGCGCCAAGAAGGTTCTGCTCGAGGCCAAGAAGGCCGGCGCCCGCATCTACCCGACCAACGAGGCCTTCGCCCAGGCGATGAAGACCGAGGAGATCGGCATCGGCGTGATGTGGAAGGCGCGCGCCGTGCAGTGGCAGAACGCCGGCATCCCCGTCGAATCCGCCGCGCCGAGCGAGGGCATCCCGCTCTACATCTCCGGCTTCTCGATCCCCAAGAACGCGCCCAACAAGGAGAACGCCTATCTCTACATGAACGCCATGCTGGAGAAGAGCGCCCAGGAGGCCTTCGCCGTCGACATGGGCTATAACGGCACCGTCACCGGCCTCTCCATCGCCCCCGACCTGCAGAAGCGCATCGGCTTCACGTCCGAGGAGGAGAAGCGCCTCAAGGATCTCGACTACGGCTACCTCGCCAAGAACGACGCGGCGATGAAGGAGTGGTGGGACAAGGTCTTCAAGGCGTGAGACCGCAATGAGCATGACCGCCCCCGAACCCGTCGCCGGCGCCCGCACCAGCCTCGCCGGCATGCTCGTCCTGCCGGCGACGATCCTGGTCGCGATCGGGCTGATCGGCCCGGTCGCGATCCTGTTCCGCTATTCGCTGAACCAGTTCATCCCCGGCCAGTTCATGGTCGACGGGCTGACGCTCGAGAACTATGTCAAGTTCTTCACCGACGCCTATTACCTCAACGTGCTGCTGCGCACCGTCCGCGTCGCGGTGATCTGCACCCTCGCCTGCCTGATCATGGGCTTTCCGCTGGCCTATGTGCTGGCCCGCACCCAGAGCCGCTTCAAGAACCTCATGGTCATGCTGGTGGTGCTGCCGCTCTTCGTCGGCAATGCCGTGCGCGCCGCCGGCTGGATGACCGCCTTCGGCAACAAGGGCGCCTTCAACGCCTCGCTGCTCGGCCTCGGCCTGATCGACCAGCCGATCGAGATCATGTTCACCGAGAATGCCGTGCTGATCGGCATCGTCGCGGTCAACCTGCCCTTCATAGTGCTGACCTTGCAGAGCGTGATCGAGGGCATCGACCGCAATGTCGAGGAAGCCGCCTTCAGCCTCGGCGCCGGCCCGGTGGCGATGTTCCGGCGCGTGCTCTGGCCGCTCGCTCTGCCCGGCATTCTCGCCGGCACGATCCTGACCTTCATCCTGGCGATGAACGCCTATGCGACGCCGGTTCTGCTCGGCGGGCCGAAATTCCAGATGATGGGGCCGCTGGTCTATGGCCAGTTCGCCCAGCAGAACAACTGGCCCTTTGGCGGTGCCATCTCCTTCATCCTGATGACGGCCACATTGCTGCTCACCCTAGCCGCCAATCTGATCGTGCAGCGCCGCTATCGCTGAACTGTGGCGCTTCGCCGCCGTGGCGACGCTGGCCAAGCCGAGCCGACAGGACTACACCCTGACGATGAGCTTCTCGTCCATCCTCACTCCGGTCGCGGTCGGCGCCGTTGCGGTCGTGCTGTTGCTCGGCCTGATCAACATGCTGCGCGGCGGCAGCGCCGGCACCTCGCAGAAACTGATGCGCCTGCGCGTCGTGCTGCAGTTCATCGCGATTCTGGTGATCCTGGGCGTGGCATGGTGGCGCAGCGGCTGACGCATCCGTTGGACAGCGCCGCGCCGTCACATTGCGGCCACCACTCTCTGTGCTTCACTAGCTTACCATCTGATTAAGAGAACCTCTGCCCGCCATGGTTCGCGTCGCGTCGATAGTCGTTGCCTTCTCCCTCCTGGCCGCGCCAGCCCTGGCGCAGAGCGAAAGCAACGTCTCCCGCGCCTTGGGCTATGCGCCGGCCGGCCAATCGCCCGCCGCCTCCTGGGAGGCGCGCTTCGGCGCCGGCGCCGCCGATCCCGGCGGGCGCGAAAGCGGGCTGCTGAATTTCGGCGGCGAGTTTCTGACCCCGCGCATCGCAACGCTGAGCGATCGCATCGCCAACGCCTTCGTCCCGCGCTTCCATCTCGGCTCGAGCCTCAATCTCAACGGCACGCAATACGCCTATGCCGGCGCCACCTGGACGATCGACATCTCGCAGGCCTTCTTCGTCGAAGCCAGCCTCGGCGCCGCGCTGAACAACGGCAAGACCGGCGCCGTCGTCCCCGAGAACCGGCTGAACCTCGGCTGCAATACCGGAGCACGCGGCGCCGCCTCGCTCGGCTACCGCCTCAACGACCGCTGGAGCCTGATTGCGACGATGGAGCATTTCAGCACATCGAACTGCTCCGACAATCTCGCCGCCGGCACCAGCAGCCCGCGCGGCCCGTCCAATTTCGGCGCCAAGCTCGGCTACACCTTCTGATCGCCGTCACCGGCTCGCGTCCGATCGCCGGCTGAGAAATTTCGGCGAGCCCGCCTGTCAATCCGTCCCGGAATGCCCGACAAACAGGACGCCGGAGCGACCGGCGGCGAGGGACGAGGCGAGCATGATACTGCACGGCTATTTCCGCAGCTCGGCGGCCTGGCGGGTGCGCATTGCCCTGAACCTCAAGGGCATCGCCGTCGAGCATCGTTCACATCATCTGCGCCATGGCGAGCAGCGCGCGCCCGCCTATCTCGCGCTCAATCCCCAGGGGCTGGTGCCGGCGCTCGAGCTCGACGACGGCACGGTCCTCACCCAGTCACTCGCCATCATCGAATGGCTCGACGAGACCTACCGGGAGCCCCAGCTGTTGCCGGCGGATCCGCTGGAGCGGGCGCGGGTGCGCGCCTTCGCCCAGATCATCGCCTGCGACACCCACCCGGTGCAGAATCTCAAGGTGCTCAACCGGCTGCGCGAGCTAGGCCATGCCGGCGACGAGGTGCTGGCCTGGGCCGCGGCTGTGAATATCGACGGGCTTTCGGTCTGCGAGCGCCTGGCATCCAGGACGGCGGGCCCCTTCTGCTTTGGCGCCACACCGGGCCTCGCCGATCTCTGCCTGGTGCCGCAGCTCGGCAATGCGCGCCGCTTCAAGGTCGACGTCGCGCAATTCCCGCGCCTGCTCGCAGCGGAAGCCGCGGCGCTCGCCTTGCCGGCCTTCCGCGACGCGGTTCCCGAAAGGCAGGCCGACGCCGAATGAGGCGCAACGACGGGCAGGGCGAATCAGCACGGTAGAAGCGACGGACTCACGGAGCCCGAGGATCGCGCGGCGCTGTCACCAGCGCCGATAGGGATACCAGCCCGGCCCATAGAAGCCCGGCCCGTAGAAGCTGGACTCGAGCCGGGCACGCTGCGACGCTGAACGATCGAGATCGACCGCCATCAGGCAGTTGGCGAACGGGTCGGTGCCTTGCCGGAAGCCATAGGACCGGCAGCGCCCTTCATCGGCGGCGCGTTGCTCGGCCGGCGTGACGCAGCCACCGAGCGCAGCGGCGAGAATCACGGCGACATACCATTTCGTTCGCATGGTCAGTTCTCCGCCTCGGCAAAATGCGCAGGAATGAGACCCGAACACGACGATATCAGATCGGCCACGACGCGCACCTCCCAGTTGCACGGACATTTTCGCCAATACAACGGTTTCTTCTTGCACCGACCCCGCGCCTGAAACATGCAGATTTCGCGCGGAATCACGCCGTCATCCCTGAACAAGGGACGAACCCGCGCAGCCCCGGAAGCCATTAGAGGGCATCGAATCCATGATGGATCCCGGGACACCGCTTGGCGCCCTGGCGGACGATGGCGGTTCCCCGACGATCGGCACGCCTAGAGAGCCTTGAGCGGCGTCACGATGCGCCGGCCGTCAGCTCCGATCGACATGCCCGCTTGCACGTCGAAGACTTTCGCGACCATGGCAGGCTCGATCACCCGCTCCGGCCGCCCGTGGCAGACGGCGCGGCCGCCCCGCATCGCCACGACGCTGTCGGCGAAACGAGCGGCGATGTTGAGGTCGTGCAGGACCACCAGCGTGGTGAGGTCGCGTTCGCGCGTCACGCGGAGCATCGTCTCCATGACCTCCAGCTGGTGACGGATGTCGAGCGCGCTTATCGGCTCGTCGAGCAGCAGCAGCGTCGGCTCGGATGCGAGCGCCTGCGCCAGGAAGACGAGCTGCCGCTGGCCGCCGCTGAGCTCGCCGAGATAGCGCGAGGCCAGCGCCACAAGGTCGAGTTCGACGAGCACGGCTTCTGCCGCCGCCAGGTCGCTGGCGCCGACCCGCAGCCCGAGCTTGCCGAAGCGCCCGAGCAGCACCGCCTCAAGCACGGTCAGCGCGGTGCGGGCGCCGATATCCTGCGGCATGTAGCCGATGCTGCGAGGGCGCTCGCGCCGGCCGTCATAGGCGATCGTTCCGCCATGCGGCAGCAAGCCCGCGACCGCCTTCACCAAGGACGACTTGCCCGAGCCGTTCGGCCCGATCACCGCGAGCACTTCGCCCGGCTCCGCGACCAAGCCGAGGCCGCAGATCACCGCGGCCGGGCCGTAGCGGACACTGAGATCATTCACCGTGAGCCTCACCAGAAGGCCCTCCTGTTGCGCATGATGAGCCAGATGAAGAAGGGCACGCCGACGAGCGAGGTGACGATCCCTATCGGAACGATCGCACCAGGCAAAGCCGTCTTGCTGGCGATCGAGGCGACCGAGAGCAGGAGCGCCCCGTAAAGTGCCGAGGCCGGCAGGAAGCTGCGCTGGTCCTCGCCGACGAGCATCCGGGCGATATGCGGCGCGACCAGGCCGACGAAGCCGATCGTGCCGACAAAGGCGACTGCGACACCGGTGAGCGCCGAGATCAGGAAGAAGGAGCGGAGCCTGAGACGGCGGACATCGACGCCCAGGCCGCGCGCCCGTTCATCGCCCAGCTTCAGCGCGGTCAGGCGCCAGGCATCCGCTGCCAGAACGGGCATGCAGGCGACGAGTACCGCGGCAATGATCCAGAACTTGCCCCAGCTCGCCTTCTGCAGGCTGCCGAACAACCAAAAGACGATCTGCTGCAGAGCCTCCGGCGAGGCAACGAATTGCAGGAGCGCCAGCAGAGCCTGGAACAGGAAGAGCAACGCGATTCCCGCCAGCAGCAGCATCTCGGGCGAGGAATCGCGGGTCGCGCCGATGCCATAGACGCCCGCGCAGGCGAGGCAGGCGAACAGGAACGCCATCAGCGGGATCGCATAGGCTTCCGGCACCGGCAGCGAGACGCCGAGCACGATCACCAGCGCCGCTCCGAAGCCGGCTCCGGCCGAGACTCCCAGCGTGTAGCTCGAAGCGAGCGGGTTGTTCAGGATCGTCTGCATCATCGCGCCCGAGAGGCCGAGCGCCGCTCCGACGACGAGCGCCACGAGCGCGGTGGGCAGCCTGATCGACCAGACGATCGCATCGACACTGGCGTCCTGCGCCGTTCCGAAGATCGAGCGGGCGACGTCGCGCACCGGCAGCAGCGCCGGCCCGGTCGCGACATCGAGCAGGAGACTGGCCAGTAGGCAGGCCGAACCGCAGAGCAGGACCAGGGTCCGGCGCCAGGCCATCGCCGCGTAGAGCTCGGCAAGGCCCTGTTGCCGGACCTCTGCGCCGCAGGACGCCGTGCGCGCCGCCAGCGGCTCGACACGAGGGGCTCTCGAAAGAGCGAGCGCCGGGCGCCGCGAAGGACAGGAAGAGCTGAAGGACATCGGGCGGGTCCTCGAATGGCGGAACATGGCCCTCCGGCGCCGCGCCGGAGGGCCGGGCGCGTCAGGGCCTGAGCGGCAGCATCCATGTCCCGCTGAAGGTGATGGGCAGGTATTTTTCGTGATAGGCGCGGAAGTTGGCCGCCGGGTCGACATCGGCGAAGGCTTCCGGATAGAGCCGCTTGCCGATGTACTGCATCGCGACGAAGTCGTAGAGCGTGCGGCACAGGCCATGCTCGATGGCGCTGATCTCCCCGTTGCGGATCGCCTTCAGCCCCGCCCAGCCGGCCCGCCCCGCATAGGGCTCCAGGGTCGCCCGGGTCTCCTCTGGCGTAACGTCGTAGCCGGTCCGGACCGCCTTGGCCCGCCCCACCCAGGACGACGACGCCATCAGGATGATGTCAGGGTTTTCGGCGATCACCGCTTCGCCATTGAGAGGCCCCCATGCGCCCGGAATCTTGCCGGAGGCGATGTTGGCCGCGCCGAGTGTGGTGATGATCTTGCCCCACATCGTGTTGTTGTAGGTATTGCCGATCGTTTCCGCGCCGGCCTGGCCGAGCTCGACATAGACCTTGCTGGTCGGAGCACCCGCCATCTTCGCCTTCGCGACCCGGGCGAGGATGTCGCGATGCTGGCTCTCATAGAGGTTAGCGAGTTCCTCGGCCCGCTGCTCCCGGCCCATGACCTTGCCGAGCGCGCGCGTCGAGGCGAGATGACGATCCAGTAGCTGGGCGTTGTAGTCGATGATGACGATCGGGATACCGGCGCTCTCGATCTGCCCGATTTGCGTGCCGAGCGCCTTGTAGGCCCAGTCCGACAGCAACAGCACGTCGGGCTTGAGACCGATCACCTTCTCGGCGCTGAAGCTGCCATCGTCGCTGTGGCCGATATCCGGCATGGTGGCGAGGTTCGGGATGACGTCCTTGTAGCGCTTGAAGATCAAAGGCCGCCACCCCTCCCAGAGAGCCCGGGAGATGCCGACGACCTTCTGCCAGCCTTCGACGCCCGCGACCGCAGTGAACTCCTCGAAATTGAAGTTCACCGCGACGCGCCGGATCGGCAGGTCGACGGTCACCTTGCGTCCCAGCGCGTCGGTGATCTCGGTTGGCGCGGCGAGGGCCGCCGCGGAGCTCCCGGCCATCGCCAGGGCGCAGAGCAGGAATTTGATGGGCTTGAGCATGTCGATGTCCTCGTGACTCAGGGGCGCGCCGTCAGCGGCAGGCGCCGTTCGGTCGGGAGGGCAGCGGGAAAGGTGTCGCGCAGGCGGGTGAACGAGCGCATGCGGCGCCGTTCGACCGAAGCTGAAAGCAAGTCGCGACATCGGTCCGGGGGCGTCAGGTCCTGCGCACCCGGCCAGCCATCCTCGCAGCCCCGTCGAGCGCCGCACTGGCGCTCGACTGGCATCAATGCAGGACGGGTGGAGCTCGTGGATTGGCGGGGGAGCGCCCCCCGACATAGCCCTGAGGCGTATCGAGCTGGCGTGCGAACGCGACGCGGTCGACGGCGCGATAGATCACGGGCTCATGCCCGGCCGAGGGCGCACCGACGAAGCCCGCGCCGAGAGCGCAGGCCATCAGGCAACGCTCCATTCTTTCGGCATGGGCGGCATCGGCCCCCTCACCCTGCTGGTGATCCCCGACCGGGGCGCACAAGGTCATGCCGATGCTGCGCGCGATGGCATTGTCCGCGGCATAGGCGCCGGACGCCAAGCCGGTCACGACCGCCTGGAGCACAAGCAGATAGGCGGCCAGAATGGCGACCCATCGACGTCTCGCTGCTCGGTAGCGGTCTTCGGGCACTCGGCTCGCTCCTTCGATTCGAAGCGATAGCATGTCTCTGCAAGCCGCAATATGCGGCAGAACAAACAGCGCGGCGGCCGAGCCCCCTCGCTCCACTCCGCCAACTTGCCGCCAATTTTCGGCGACGAAGGCTTCTGGAGCCTGTCGAAACAGAAAAAAGCCCGGAAGCTGCAATATTCTTGCAGCTTCCGGGCTCGAAAATGGTGGGCGCGACAGGGATCGAACCTGTGACCCCTACGATGTCAACGACGGTCAAATCGTAGATTTCCCGAAAAATACGGGACTTTCTGATCTTCCTGAACAAGAACGCATGCGGTCCAGGAAGAGAACAAAATGACATTTGCTGTTGAAGTGCTGTTGACGACCGCGTGCGCGTAACGAGTGCATTCGCCGGCGAGCAGCATCGCCGCCGGTCCTGATTTCATCACCCTGGAGAAGACCATGACGACGCATCAAGCGGCGGCTGGGAGCGCCTTGCCTGAATACACTCTGCCGCCCCTGCCGGAGACCACCAACGCGCATGATCTCTGGTCGCTGCACCAGGCCGTACAGACGATCATGGATGTCGTCGACGGGTTGATGAGCCAGCCGCGGTTCGCTGCGGCGCCCGGAGGCTACAGCTACAGCGCTGCCGGTGAAGCGCTCTCGGCGATGAGCGAAGGCCTGCTCGAGTATGCGGACCATCTCGTCAACATGGCCCGCGCCCTACCACCTGGTGATGAGTACCGCGCTCGGCTCCTCCTCGAGAATGAGCTCGCCTGTTTCGACGGCTTCGCTCGCGTCATAGCGCTGACGGGCTCGCTCGCGGCTGAAGCCGGGGCGAGGTCATGACGGCGCGCCCGCCGCCCCGCTGGAAGCGCATCCTGGCATGGTTCGACGAGCGCGGCGCGACCTATGCCGGGCTCGCCGGCCGCCCCGGCTGGTACGTCGTTGAATGGTACGAGCCAGGATATCCGACGCCCGACGGCGGCCCCTGGCGTCAGGTCTATCACCCCGGCATGCCGCGCCGGAAACAGATGCTGCGAGCCGTGGCGAAGCGGGCAGGAGGCGGCCATGCTTGACCCCGTCCTCCGCTGCCAGCTCGAGTTCGCGGCCGTGATGGTCGCGGCTGAGATCGGCGACGATGATCCGCAGGCGCAGGAGGCCTATGACGCTGCCTTCGCGGTGCTGTGCGGGACGAAGCCCCTCAACCTCGATGAAGCCGCCGGGCGTCTTCGCTTCCTCGCCTATGTCGGGCGAGAGTTCATCGGCGACGCCGGCACGCAAGCGGGAATTCACGCGGCGATGCTGCAGGTCGCGGCCTGTCTCACGCCGGCTACGGTCCGGAGGATCACGGCATGACGTGGTCCAAACTCTTTGCCTTCCTGGTCCAGCGTGAGCGCCTACTCCTCCAGGTTCAGTATCTGACGCTGAAGCTACGGGCGCGGCAGCGGCTCGCGGGAAGTGTGGTCCCATGAGGCCGCTAGATCTTCCTCCTCGCACCGTCTTCCGCCTACAGGAAATAACCGCAGCGATACAGGCTGACGACAAGCAGAGCGTGCGGCAGGCTTTTCGGGCGCTCGTCTCGTATCCCCACGACGGTCGGATCGAGGCGTCTTCCCCCGGCATGCTGGTCGTGTCAACGGCGGTCGGATTCCAGGCCAGGGTGGCGGAGCAAAAGTAGGCCACTGGCGTCGTGGAGCGGCGGATATGGCAAGGGCCCCGATCGG
>NZ_JBSHIO010000018.1:0-71418 GCF_053618995.1 Allobosea sp. NPDC055594 | reverse complement strand
GCCCGGAACCGTCATCGCCGACGCCGCCGAAAAGCTCCTCGAGGAACTCAACCAGAAACTCGGATACACCCAGAAATCAGCCGCGGAGTAAGCAGGGCCCCCCGAAGTCAAGGGGCTCTGCCGGGGCCGCGGGGGCATGCGGGCGTCAAGCATGGTGTCCGTCAGATCGTCTCCCCGGCGCTCTCATATTCACTGTCGGCCCCGCCGAGAGCGAGATATTCGGCGGCCAGGAAGTCGAGCAGGCTGCGCACCGAAGGCAGCAGGCCGCGCCGGGAGGGGAAGGCGGCATGGATGATGCCGGCCTGCGGCGCCCAGTGCGGCAGGATGTCGACCAGCCGGCCGGATTTCAGATCCTGCGGGATCACCATCAGCGGCAGCTGGCCGACGCCGATACCGGCCAGCGCCGCCTGCCGGAGCGCGACCATGTCCTCGGTCACCAATCTCGGCCTGTGCGGGATGATGGCCGTCGCGCCGCCAGGCCCGTCCAGGCGCCATTCATGGCTGGTCCGGGCCGAGTCCCAGGCTAGGCTCGGAAGCTCCGAGAGGTCGGCCGGGACCAGCGGCCGCGAGAAGCAGTCGGCGATCAGGGCCGGGCTCGCCACCAGCCGCTGCCGGCTGGTCGCCAGCTTGCGGATCACCAGGTCGCTATCATCCAGCGGCGGAAAGCGGACGCGGAGCGCGATGTCGAAACCTTCCCGGATCACGTCGATGCGTCGATTGGTGCTTTCGAGATGGACCGTGACCTTGGGATGCTTGCCCATGAAGCGGGCGATCATGTCGGCGATCCGGAAATAGATCAGCGAAGCCGGGCAACTGACCCGCACCACGCCTTGCGGCTCGGCCCGTATCCGTTCGATCGCCTCCTTCGCAGCCTCGGCTTCGACCACCATGGCCAGGCAATGCCGGTAGAATTCGCGGCCGATCTCGGTGACCATGAATTGCCGCGTCGAACGCTGGATCAGGCGCACGCCGAGGCTCTCCTCGAGGAGGCCGATGCGACGGCTGAGCCGCGAACGCGGCAGGTTCAGCTTGCGGGCCGCGGCGGCGAAGCCGTTCTGTTCGACGACATCGACGAAAAGACGGAAGTCGTTGAGGTCCTGCATGTCGTGACCCGTGATCAATGTCCTGAATTCAGGACATTGTATCCCAATCCTCGGTCTACTGCGAGTTTTGTCGCAGATATAGGTTTCTCTTCAGATGGAACGCCCCAGGCGGCCGAAAGGGAGAAAGACCGTGAGACAGGTTCGAGGCATCTACAGCAGTCCGGCGCCGCATTGGGTTGGGGACGGGTTTCCGGTGCGCTCCATGCTCTCGCATGCGGTGCAGGGCGAGCATGTCAGCCCCTTCCTGCATCTCGACCATGCCGGTCCGGCCGCATTCGCGCCAGCCGAGCGGCCGCGCGGCGTCGGCGTGCATCCGCATCGCGGCTTCGAGACCGTGACGATCGTCTATCAGGGCGAAGTCGAGCATCGCGACTCGACCGGTGCCGGCGGTGTGATCGGTCCGGGCGATGTCCAGTGGATGACGGCGGCGTCCGGCATCCTGCACGAGGAATTCCATTCGCAGGCCTTCACCCGCCGGGGCGGCACGCTCGACATGGTGCAGCTCTGGGTGAACCTGCCGGCGAAGCACAAGAATGCCGAACCGGGCTACCAGACGCTACTCGACCGTGACATCCCCGCGGTAACCCTGCCGGGTGACGCCGGCCGGCTGCGCGTCATCGCCGGCGAATATCAGGGCCATCGGGGGCCGGCCCGCAGCTTCACGCCGATCGCGCTCTGGGACCTGCAGCTGAAGCAGGGCAAGTCGGTCACGCTCGATCTGCCGGAAGGCCACATGGCGGGGCTCGCCCTGCTGCGCGGAACCGTGCGCGTCAACGGTGCTGCGACGGCGCATGCGGGGCAGTTCGTCCTGCTCGACCGCGAGGGCGGCGCCATCAGCCTCGCCGCGGAAAGCGATGCCAGTGTTCTGCTGCTCGGCGGCGAGCCGATTGCGGAACCGGTCGCGATGCGCGGGCCCTTCGTCATGAACACGGCCGAGGAGCTGAACCAGGCCTTCGCCGATTTCCGGGCCGGCCGCTTCGGGGCGATCCCCGCCTGAGGGCTGCTCGGCCGGAACATTCTGCCTGACGAAGGTCGCGACCGAGCCCGCGCGCGACCTTCGCTCGCCATCGCGTGATGGCGTTCTCAAGCGGGCGGATGAGATGTCAAGCAAGGAGCATGACCATGAGCTACAACCGTCTCGACAAGGACAAGGCCGCCGTATTGCTGGTCGATCATCAGGCCGGTCTTTCATCCCTGGTGCGCGATATCCAGCCGGATTCATTCCGCAACAATGTGCTGGCGCTGGCCGATATCGCCCAATACTTCAAGCTGCCCTCGGTTCTGACCACGAGCTTCGAGGACGGCCCCAACGGCCCGCTGATGCCCGAGCTGAGGGAGAAGCTGCCGAACGCCCCGTTCATTCCGCGCCCGGGCCAGATCAATGCCTGGGACAATGAGGACTTCGTCAAGGCGGTGAAGGCGACGGGGCGCAAGCAGCTCATCATCGCCGGCATCGTGACCGAGGTCTGCGTCGCCTTTCCGGCTCTTTCGGCTCTCGAGGAAGGTTATGAGGTCTTTGTCGTGACGGACGCTTCCGGCACCTTCAACGAGGTCACCCGCCATTCCGCCTGGGACCGCATGTCCAAGGCCGGGGCGCAGCTGATGACCTGGTTCGGCGTCGCCTGCGAGTTGCACCGCGACTGGCGCAACGATGTCGAGGGGCTGGGCGCTTTGTTCGCCAACCACATCCCCGACTACCGCAACCTGATCAACAGCTACACCACGACCAAGGCGTCGAAGTGAATTTCGGTCCTTGAGCGAGGGTGAGCAGACAGGAGATCATCATGACCACCAATACGAATGTCGCCAATTTCAACGGCCAGCGCCCGGTCATCGACCCCAATGAAGCGGTGATGCTGCTGATCGACCATCAGAGCGGCCTGTTCCAGACCGTCGGCGACATGCCGATGCCGGTCCTGCGCAACCACGCCGCCGCGCTGGCCAAGATGGCGACGCTTGCGAACATCCCGGTGATCACCACCGCCTCGGTGCCGCAGGGCCCGAACGGACCGCTGATCCCCGAGATCCATGCCAATGCCCCGCATGCGAGATATGTGGCGCGCAAGGGCGAGATCAACGCCTGGGACAATCCCGATTTCGTCGCGGCGGTGAAGGCGACGGGCCGCAAGACGCTGATCATCGCCGGCACGATCACCTCGGTCTGCATGGCCTTCCCGGCGATCTCGGCGGTGCAGGAGGGCTACAAGGTCTTCGCCGTGATCGATGCCTCCGGCACCTATTCCAAGATGGCGCAGGAAATCACCCTGGCCCGGGTCGTCCAGGCGGGTGTCGTGCCGATGGACACCGCGGCCGTCGCCTCCGAGATCCAGAAGACCTGGAACCGCGAGGACGCCCAGGAATGGGCCGGCGTCTACACCAAGATCTTCCCGGCCTATCAGCTGCTGATCGAGAGCTATCTGAAGGCGCAGGAGGTCGAGAAGACCCACGAGCAGCTCGACTCGGCCCGCAAGTAAGCCGCTGCGGACAAACCCGCTCTCTCGCCCGACGGGGCGCTGGGAGCGAAAGCCCGGCAAGGCATCGACCTCGCCGGGCTTGCGCTGTTTCCAGGGGAGGCGGCCTCAGGCGTGCGTGAAACCGGCGAAGAGCCGCGTCACTTCGCGATAGACCTCGCGCTTGAACGGGATGATCAGCTCGGGCGTATCCGCCAGCGGCGCCCAGCGCCAGGAATCGAATTCCGCCTTGTGGCCGCCGGCTGGATTGGCGATGTCGATCTCGTCTTCCTCGCCCTCGAAGCGGAAGGCGAACCATTTCTGCGACTGGCCGCGATAGCGCCCGCGCCAGGCCTCCTTGCCGATCTCGTGCGGCAGGTCATAGCTCAGCCAGTCCGGCGCCTCGGCCAGCAGCGTGACCGAGGCGACATTGGTTTCCTCGCGCAGTTCGCGATAGGCCGCCTGCAGGGGCTGCTCGCCGGCGTCGATGCCGCCCTGCGGCATCTGCCATTCATGGCCGGGGGCGACATGCTCGCGCTGGCTGCGATTGGCGCGGCGGCCGAGGAAGACCAGGCCTTCGCGGTTGAACAGGGCAAGGCCGACACAGGGCCGGTAGCCGGCGGGCGGTTTGGTGGTCATCTCAGGGAGCCGGTGCTCGAAGGGTTGCGGAAGCCGCGCGCGGCGCTGACCGGCACGATGATGAGGCCCTTGGCCTCGAGGGTTCTCGCCCAGCGCGTGATGCGTTCGATCGTGACCGGCAGTGCGCTCGCGGTCGCGACCGCGACGCCGTTCTCGCGGGCGAGCGTCTCCAACCGCTGCAGCTCCTTGTCGATGGCATCGGCACGGGGTGCGCCGTCGAGGGCAAGATCGGCCTTCAGCGCCGGAATCTGTGCCCGCGTTGCCGCCGGGGCGAGCTGGCTGCGCGCCGAGGAACCGTCATCGACCACCATCAGGCCGCGGCCGGCGACCTCGCGCAGCAGCGGCGTCAGGGCGGCGTCGTCCGCCGTCAGGCGGCCGCCGAGAAAATTGACGATGCCGACATAGCCGGTGAAGCGCCCGAGCGCCCATTGCAGCCGGTCGAGATTATCGGCGCCCTTCGGGCCGGTGAGCAGGGTGTGCGGGCCCGGATCGTTGTCCGGATAGTCGAAGGGCTCCATCGGCACCTGCAGGAAGACCTCGTGGCCTTCGGCGCGGGCGCGGGCAGCGGTCTTCTCGAGATCGGCGCCATAGGGCGCGAAGGCGAGGGAGACGGCGCCGGGCAGGCGCGCGATCGCCTCGCTGGTCGAGCTCTGGCTGATGCCGAGGCCGCCGACCATGATCGCGATGCGGCCGGCGGGCTTGGTTGCGGGGGCGGGGCCGAGCGGGCGGGCATAGACCTGCGCCGGCGCCGCGCCATCGGGCCCGACCTTGGGCAGGTAGCCATGGCGGGTTCGCTCGATCAGCCGCTTGTCGGGCGCGGCGGCGAGCCTGACCGCACCATCGTCGGGCACGGTGATGACGATGGCACCCGGCGCGTCCGAGCCCGGCCTGACCACGGTGACGCCGGATTCGGTCTCGAGCTGGCGGGCGCTGGCAGGACCGTGGGACTCCTCCATGCGGCCGCTCTGGGGGATGGCTGCGGCGATTTCGGGTGCCGGCGCCCTTTCGCGGATGGCGGCGGTCGCCATGGGCTCGCCGCCATCGGGATCGCGGCGCAGGCCAGCGTAGAGCGTCAGGGCGGTGAAGATCAGGAGCAGCGTGCCCGCGAGCCCGAGCGACAGCCAGCGTCCAACCGGCAGGCGCGGGCGCGCACGCCGTTTCCGGCCGAGAGGCTGGTCGAGTTCGCTGAGCGGCATTCCGGCCAAGAAGCCGTCCTCGCTGATTGGGCGCGGACGCGAATCAGTCCGCAGCCCAGAGTCGGATGATTCGGAGCGAAATCAACCGGCAATCAGCCGCATCGGCCATAAAGCCTCGCCGCGCCGGTTGCGGCGCGGCGGCGTTCAATGACGGTCCGGCCAGGCTCAGTTGGGCTTCGGCGCGTCCGCCGGCGCGGGCTCGGCCTTGGGTGCCGGTGCGGGCGCAGCTGCGGTGGCGTCCTTCTTGACCCCGCGCAGCAGGTTCAGCGCCGCGATCAGCTGCGTGTCCTTGGTTGCATCGGCCGGGACGTAGGACGCCGAGCCGGACTGCTCTTCCTTGCCGTCACCCGACTTCAGATGGCCCTTCAGCGAGGCCTCGCCCTTGTTCTCGACCTTGTCCTTCAACTCGGCCGGGACGTCCTGGATGATCTCGATGTCGGGCGTGATGCCCTTGGCCTGGATCGAGTTGCCGGACGGGGTGTAATAGCGCGCCGTGGTCAGGCGCAGGCCACCCTGGTCGCCGAGCCGGATCACGGTCTGCACCGAGCCTTTGCCGAAGGAGCGCGAGCCCATCACGGTGGCGCGCTTGTGGTCCTGCAAGGCGCCGGCGACGATCTCCGCCGCCGAGGCAGAGGAGCCGTTGATCAGCACCACGACCGGCTTGCCCTTGGTCAGGTCGCCGGCCTTGGCGTTGAAGACCTGGGTCTCCTCGGCGTTGCGACCGCGGGTCGAGACGATCTTGCCACGCTCGAGGAAGGCGTCCGAGACCAGCACCGACTGGTCGAGACGGCCGCCGCGATTATTGCGGAGATCGATGATGTAGCCCTTGAGCTTGTCGGCGCCGATCTCGGCGTTGAGCTTCTCGATGCTCTTGCGCAGGCCCTCATAGGTCTGTTCGCTGAAGGTGCCGATGCGGATATAGCCGACATCGCCCTCGACGCGCTCCTCGACCGCCGGCACCACGATATTGGACCGGGTTAGGGTGAACTCCAGCGGCTCGGACTTGGCGCGCTCGATCTTGAGCTTGACCTGGGTGTTGATGATGCCGCGCATCTTCTCGACGGCCTGGTTCAGGCTGAGGCCCTTGACCTCCTCGCCGTCGATCTGGCGGATGATGTCGCCGGCCAGGATGCCGGCCTTGGAGGCGGGCGTGTCGCGGATCGGCTTGGCGACCTTGAGGACACCGTCCTCCATGGTGACCTCGATGCCGAGGCCGCCGAACTGGCCGCGCATGTCGATGTCCATGTCGCGGAAGCTCTTGGCGTCCAGGAAGGCCGAATGCGGGTCGAGCGAGGAGACCATGCCGTTGATGGCGGCCTCGATCAGCTTCTGCTCATCCGGCTTCTCGACATAGTCGGTGCGAATCTTCTCGAAGATGTCGCCGAACAGGTTGAGGCTGCGATAGACCTCCGCGGAGGCCGCGACCGCGCTGGTCGAGGAGAGCAGGCCCGTTTGCGTCGCGAGGCCGGTGAGGCCGGCGCCGGCGATCGCGCCTGCGAGAACGAGAGAGACCTTGCGCATCATCCGCGAACCTTTTCGCTTTGCGGTTTTTTCCACCAGGGCGTCGGGTCGATCGAGACGCCGTCTTTCCTGAATTCGACATAGAGAACCGGCTCGCCGGCTCCCGCTCCAACATTCGCCGCCGCCGCTTCGGCAGTCTCGCCCATCACCGCTACCGGTTCGCCGGCGAGCACGAACTGATTGAGCGATACATCGATACGCTGCATGCCCGCCAGAAGGATATAGTAACCATTGCCGGCATTCAGTATCAAGAGTTGGCCAAAGGACCGGAACGATCCGGCATAGACCACCCAGGCATCGGAAGGTGACGAAACAACGGCATTCGGGCGGGTGGAAAGCGATATTCCCCGCGTCGCGACTCCGAGCTCGTCATTAGCGCCGAATCCACGCAATTGTGATCCTGCCACGGGCAGCGGGAGCATGCCCCGAGCTTCCGCGAAGGCGATTTTCGGGGCGAGCCGCGCCGGGTCGCGGAAGGCGAGTGCGGCCATGCGCTGACGCTGTTCGCGGGTCTCGTTCTCGAGCGCCTGACGGGCCGCTTCCGCGGCGCGGTTGGCGACCGAGATCTCCTTCTCCATGCGCTCGACGAAGTCGCGCAGCGTCTTGGCCTGCGCCGCCAGCGCGCCGGCGGCACCGCGCTGGGTCTCGATGTCCCGGGCGGCGCTGGTCTCGCGCTCGCGCCTGGCTTCTACCAGGGAGGCGAGGCGCTGGCGTTCGCCGGCCAGTTGCTCCATCTCGCTGCCGATCGCCTTGCGCTCGCCGGCGATGCCCTCGCGCAGGCGGACCAGCTCGCCGAGATCGGTGGCGAGAATGGTGATCTCCTGGCGCAGATCAGGCACGACCGCACCGAGCAGCATTGAGGCGCGGACGGCTTCGAGGATATCCTCGGGTCGGACCAGCACGGCCGGTGGCGGACGGTGGCCGATGCGCTGGAGGGCGGCGAGTACCTCGCCGATCAGCCCGCGCCGGCTCTCGAGCGAGCGCCGGATCGCGGCCTCGCTGTTCTGGAGCAGGGCAAGCCGCTGCTCGAGCGCGGCGATGCGGGCCTCGGCGCCTTGCGTCTTGGCGGTGGTCTCGAGCAGCGCGGCATTGAGGCGGGCGCGGTCGGCTCGGATGCCGGCGATCTCGGCCTCGAGCTTGGCGCGGGCCTCGGCATTGCCGGCGAGCCGCTCCTCGATCGCCTTGAGCTCGCTTTCGTGGGCGCGCTTTTCCAGCTGCTTCTGCTCGGCTTCCCGGGAAAGCTGCTGCTGCTCGGGCGGCTCGGCTTCCTGGCCGATGGCGCTCCCTGCCGCGAGGCAGGCACTCAGCAGCAGCGGCCAGAGCGTCTGCCGGCGGGAGCGGTCACGAATCGGCCGGTGATGGCGGGTCATGCGCGATGATAAGGATGTCCGGACAGGATCGTCATCGCCCGATAGAGCTGTTCGAGCGCCAGAGCGCGGACGATCTGGTGCGGGATGGTGAGCGCGCCGAAGGACAGAACCAGTCCGGCGCGGGCTCGCAGTTCCTCGGCGAGCCCGTCGGCGCCGCCGATCAGCAGGGTGGCGGCCGGCGTGCCGGCATCGCGGGCAGCGGCAAGACGTCCGGCGAAGGCCTCGCTGCCGAAGCTCTTGCCGCGCTCGTCGAGCGCGATGACCAGCCCCGCCGGCAGACGCTCGCCGATCAGCCGGGCTTCCTCGCTGCGGCGCTCTTCGCTGCGACGGCCACGGCTTTCGGCGATCTCAAGGAGGTCGGGGCCGGAGAAGCCCAGATTCCGCGAAAGCCCGGTGGCGCGCTCGTGATAGCGCGTGCAGAGATCTCGTTCGGGCCCGTCCTTGAGACGGCCGACGGCGATGATCGAAAGGCGCATGAAAGGCCGGCTTCAGAGCCGGGAGCGTTCAGCCGGCAGCCCGAAGCCCCGCCAGCTGAAAGCTGCAGCCGTCTCTTTCCGAGGAACTGGAGCGGGTTTCATCAGAAAGACCGGTTCCCAATCTTTCGCATCCCGCTCTAGCCGACCAAGCGCTCATGCGGCCGGTCGGCGCCCCACATCTTCTCGAGATTGTAGAACTGGCGCACTTCCGGACGGAAGATGTGGATGATGATGTCGCCGGTGTCGATCAGCACCCAGTCGCAGGCCGGCATGCCCTCGACCTTCGGCGTGGCATGGCCCGCCTGCTTGAGCTTCTCGACGAGGCTTTCCGCGATTGCCGCGACATGACGGTTGACCGTGCCCGATGCGATGATCATGGCGTCGGCCAGGGAAGTCTTTCCAACGAGGTCGATGACCGTGATGTCCTCGGCCTTCATGTCGTCGAGGACCTGGAGCGCGAGGGTTACGCCGGCAGCGGCCGGATGATCGACTGCGATTGCCGGCGAAAGCGGCTCGGAGCCTGTTTCGCCGAGGGTTTGACGGGTCAGAGCCGTGTCCTCATATGACGACGCGCTCATGGCGCGACTGGGCCAATCTACGCGCGCAACGCCCATAATTCAATTGTTTTCGGCGTTTTCGCGCAATTGCGTCGAGGACAGATCCGAGCGCCTGCCGTGCAGGAAGATCCAGGCCGGTGGGGTTCTGACGGCGAGCGCGCCGCCCTGATTCTCGGGCAGGCGCCAGCGCGCCAGCCAGTTCCCGGCCGGCGAGGACACCGAGCGATGGGTCGTTCCCGGCCGGTCGATCACGGCGATCGGCATCATCCGGGCGATGGCGCGCCATTCGTTCCAGCGATGGAAGCTGGCGAGGTTGTCCGAACCCATGATCCAGACGAAGCGCACGCCCGGGCAGCGCCGCTTCAGGGCGCGCAGCGTATCGGCGGTGTAGCGGGTGCGCAGGCCGGCCTCGATGCCGGTGATGTGGATGCGGCCATGGTCGGCGAGGTTGCGGGCGAAGGCGATGCGCTGCGCCAGAGGCGGCAGGGCGCGATTGTCCTTCAGCGGGTTTCCCGGGCTGACCAGCCACCAGACGCGGTCGAGCTGGAGCCGGCGCAGGGCCGTCAGGCTCGCCATCCGGTGCCCGTCATGGGCCGGATTGAAGGAGCCGCCGAACAGGCCGATGCGCAGGCCGGGCGCGTAGGGCGGCAGGCGCAGGTCCTCGGTGCTCACGGGCGGGTCTGGCCCCGGCCGTGCACCCGGTATTTGAACGAGCAGAGCTGCTCGACCCCGACCGGACCGCGCGCATGCATGCGCCCGGTGGCGATGCCGATCTCGGCCCCGAAGCCGAATTCGCCGCCATCCGCGAACTGGGTCGAGGCATTGTGAAGGACGATCGCTGAATCGACCTCGGCGAGGAAACGCTGCGCCGCGCCCTCGTCCCCGGTGACGATGGCATCGGTGTGATGGGAGCCGTAGCGCTCGATATGCTCGATCGCCGCGTCGAGGCCGGGGACGACCTTCGCCGCGATGATGCGGTCGAGATATTCGGTGCCCCAGTCCTCCTCGCTTGCCGGGGTAACGCGCGGATCGGCGGCCTGGCAGGCCGCATCGCCGCGCACCGCACAGCCGGCGTCGAGCAGCTCGGAGAGCAAGGGCTTCAGATGCGTGGTGGCGCAGGCCTCGTCGACGAGCAGGGTCTCCGCCGCGCCGCAGACGCCGGTGCGGCGCAGCTTGGCGTTGAGCAGGATCTCCTCCGCCATCGGCAGATCGGCCGCGCTATGGACATAGAGGTGGCAGTTGCCGTCGAGATGGGCGAAGACCGGCACGCGCGCATCGGACTGAACGCGCGCGACCAGGCTCTTGCCGCCGCGCGGCACGACGACGTCGACATTGCCGTCGAGCCCGGCGAGGATCTCGCCGACGGCGGCGCGGTCGCGGCTGGGCACGAGCTGGATCGCATCGCGCGGCAGGCCGGCGGCGGCAAGGCCATCCTGCATCGCAGCGGCGATTTCACTCGAGGTCCGGAAGCTGTCGGAGCCGGCTCGCAGGATCGCGACATTGCCACTCTTCAGGCAGAGCGCGCCGGCATCGGCGGTGACATTGGGGCGGCTTTCGAAAATCACGGCGACGACGCCGAGCGGCGTCGCGACACGCTCGAAGAACAGGCCGTTCGGCTGCGTCCAGCTCGCCAGCACGCGGCCGACGGGGTCAGGCAGGGCGGCGATGCCGGCTACGGCCTCGGCGACCGCGGCGAGGCGGTCTTCGTCGAGCGCGAGCCGGTCGAGATAGGCCGCGTTCTGGCCGGCGGCGCGGGCCTCGTCGAGATCCTGCCGGTTGGCGGCGAGGATTGCGGCCGAGCGCGCGCGTAGCGCCGTGGCGATGGCACGCAGGGCCTCGTCGCGCCGGGAACCCGGAGCCGAGGCGAGCTGTCTCGCGGCAGCCCGCGCTCGCTTGCCGAGCTCGCGCATCAGAGCCACGACCTCGCCGTTTTCATTGCTCGCCTCGGGCCGGCGCGTGGCGCTGTTGCTGGTCATGATCCGGTGCCCACTCAGTCGGCGCGATCGTAGCCGAGGCGCAGCGCCATGTCGTCCCGGTGAATCATCTCGGCCCGGCCAGGATAGCCCAGCACAGCGGCGATATCGCGGGAGGCCTTGCCGAGGACGCGTCCGGCCTCGTCCGCATCATAGGCGACGAGGCCGCGGCCGAGCTCGCTGCCGTCGCCGGCGCGGATCACCACAGCGTCGCCGCGGCTGAAATTGCCTTCGACGCGGGTGACGCCGACCGGCAACAGGCTGGCGCCGCCGCGCAAGGCCCGGGCAGCACCTTCGTCGACATGCAGCGCGCCGCGCGGCTCGAGCGTCCCGGCGATCCAGGTCTTGCGCGCCGTCGCCGGTGTCGAGCCGCTGAGAAACCAGGTGCAGCGGCCGCCCTGCGCGACCTGGCGGAGCGGGTTCTTGCCGCGCCCGTCGGCGATCAGCATATGGGCGCCGCCGGCGGTGGCGATCTTGCCGGCCTCGATCTTGGTGCGCATGCCGCCGCGCGAGAGTTCGGAGGCGGCGCCGCCGGCCATCGCCTCGATCGCGGGCGTGATCGTCGGCACCACCGGGATGAGCTGCGCGTCGGGGTTGGACTGTGGTGGGGCTGTGTAGAGTCCGTCGATATCGGAAAACAACACGAGCAGGTCGGCGCCGGCCATGGTCGCCACCCGCGCCGCCAGCCGGTCATTGTCACCATAGCGGATCTCGGAGGTGGCGACGGTGTCGTTCTCGTTGATCACCGGCACGGCACGCAGGTCGAGCAGGCGGCCGAGCGTGGCGCGGGCGTTGAGATAGCGGCGGCGCTCCTCGGTATCGGCGAGGGTGAGCAGGACCTGGCCGGCGACGAGGCCGTGATGGCCGAGCGATTCGGCCCAGTTGCGCGCCAGCGCGATCTGGCCGATCGCGGCTGCGGCCTGGCTCTCCTCGAGCTTGAGCGCGCCAGCCGGCAGCTTGAGTACGGTCCGGCCGAGTGCGATCGCGCCAGAGGAGACGACCAGGACATCGGTGCCGCTCGCATGCAGCTCGGCGAGGTCCTCGGCGAGCGCCGCGAGCCAGGCATGGCGCAGCCGGCCACCGGCGCGATCGACGAGCAGTGAGGAGCCGACCTTGACGACGATGCGGCGGAACTGGTGGAGGGCGGGAGTGCTCACGCGGGTGGACCGGGGCGGGCGGGACAGGAGGGGACGAGTACCAACGGGTTCCGTCTTGGCGAAATCGCGGCGGTTGTAAAGCGCTACGACGTCTGCGACGGCGCTAGCGACCGGTGTTTGCGGGAGGCTGCGCCGCGCCGAGCGCATGGCGGGTATTGCTCCGACATCGCGCAAGCAGGCCCGCTCAGCATGCCGCAGCCGGGTCCGCCGGAGGGCGGGCGGGCTGGTCGGGCAGCCGGGTCCGGGCGGAGTAATCCAGCGCGAACAAGGGTTTCGCCCTTAGACGTCCGTGTGTCGCGGACGCTGCGTCACCCGGTGCTGGCGGCGCCGATCCGGCGGGTCGTGGCGCCTCCGCTGAGCTCCTTCCGGGGCGAAGCTTGCAAAAAAGGCGGCTAATTGCCACTTCCAGTGAAGGATGGACTGGCGTTTGCGGTCTTAGTCTGCTACCGCACCGCGCAGATCGCGGGCCTGCCGACTGCTTGGCCCCTCCAATCCAGTCTCTTGTCAGGAGCAATGCATGCAGGTTCTCGTGCGCGACAACAATGTCGACCAGGCCCTCCGAGTTCTGAAGAAGAAGATGCAGCGCGAGGGCGTGTTTCGCGAGATGAAGCGCCGGGCCGCCTATGAGAAGCCGTCGGAGCAGCGCGTCCGCGAGAAGGCCGACGCCGTTCGTCGCGCTCGCAAGCTCGCCCGCAAGCAGGCTCAGCGCGAAGGCCTGATCGCCGCGCCGAAGCCGAAGGTGCCGCGGCCCCGCCCTGGCGTCGCAGCCGCCCCGCGTTGATCTCAGTACAAATCTCCCGCGATTTGCCGTAAGCGGCTCCCGCCTACGGCAGCCTCGCCCCGTGTAAGCAAAAGAGAAGCGAAACCTTGAAGAATCCGAACGACCGCCATTTCACTGATCGCCAGGCCAATTCCGCGAATGCGAAGAAGGCCCTGCTGGAGCGCTTCAAGGCGCGCCCCGGCCCGGACGATCCCGTGATGGTGCAGCGTCGGGCCGAGCGCGAGGCGATCGCGGTGGCGCGGGCCGAGCGCGAGGCCAAGAAGGAGGCCGAGCGCCTGGAGCTGGAGCGTCTGGCGGCGATCGAGCGGGCTGCCCGCGAGGAGGCCGAGCGCATCGCCGAGGCCGAGCGCGAGGCGATCCGCAAGGCCGAGCAGGCGAAGCGCGATGCGGAGCGTCCGCGCCGCGTCCTGCTCGAGGCCGTCCAGTACATGGAAATGCGCGTCGCCGGCAAAGGTCGTCGCTGAGTTAGCGCTCTCGCCGCTGAGGCGGCGTCGCCTCGAAAGTTTCATGAAAAAGACCCGTCCGGCCGAGCCGGGCGGGTCTTTTTCATGGTGAGGACCTGTAGGATTTCTTTGCGCGTCTCGGATGTGCCCTGCAGTAAAACATGCGCCCGAGGTGTTTTGTTTCCGCGTGGGAACAGCACTCATTCCCCGGCGGCTTTAGTCCTTCGACTAATTTCCCCTTGCCTTACGCTCTAGACCACGAAACTCTGGTCTCAGGCCATCAGAGCCGCAATCAAATGCACGCCGGTCGAACGGCGCAGCTTCTGGGGAGAGAACCATGACTTCCGAACCGACGAAGACGCGCGCCAGCCGGCGCAACTTCCTCAAGGTCGCCGGGCTTGCCGGGGCAGGCGCGGTCGCCATGCCCCAGGTCAGCCGGGCGCAGACGGTCACCTGGAAATTCCAGTCGACCTGGCCGACCAAGGACATCTTCCACGAATTCGCCGGCGACTTCGCCAAGCGCGTCAACGACATGTCCGGCGGCCGGCTGAAGCTGGACGTGCTCGCCGCCGGTGCGGTCGTGCCGGCCTTCCAGATGCAGGACGCTGTCGCCGCCGGTATCCTCGATGGCGGCCACGGCGTCTCGGCCTATTGGTATGGCAAGAACAAGGCCTTTTCGCTGTTCGGCACGCCGCCGGCGCTGGGCTGGGACGCCACCAACTTCCTTGGCTGGATGAATTATGGCGGCGGCTACGATCTCTACAACGACCTCGTCCAGAACCAGCTCAAGCTCAATCTGGTCGGTTTCTTCTCGGGGCCGATGCCGTGCCAGCCGCTGGGCTGGTTCAAGAAGGAGCTGAAGACCGCCGACGACTTCAAGGGCCTCAAGTACCGCACCGTCGGGCTCGCGGCCGATCTGAAGCGCGAGATGGGGGCCGCGGTCACCATCCTTGCCGGCGGCGAGATCGTACCGGCGCTGGAGCGTGGCGTGATCGACGGGGCGGAATTCAACAACCCGTCCTCCGACTCGATCCTCGGCTTCCAGGACGTCGCCAAGGTCTACATGCTGCAGAGCTACCATCAGGCGGCGGAGAGCTTCGAGCTGCTCTTCAACAAGACCAAGTTCGACGCGCTCGCGCCCGAGCTGAAAGCGATGGTCAAGTTCGCGGCCGAGGCCGCGTCCTCCGATATGAACTGGAAGGCGCTCGACCGCTATTCCAAGGATATCGAGGCCTTGCGCGCCAAGGGCGTCAATGTCGTTGCGACGCCGGAGGCGATCCTGAAGGCGCAGCTCGCGGCCTGGGACAAGGTGCTGGACAAGCTCGGGGGCGAGAACGCCTTCTTCAAGAAGGTGGTGGATTCCCAGAAGGACTGGGTCAAGCGCACCGTTTCCTTCCAGCGGCTCAACGAGCCCTCGCGCGACCTCGCCTTCAACCACTTCTTCAAGAGCTGATCTCGCTCGCACGATGAGAAGACACCCGCCGCCTTTCGCGGTGGCGGGTGTCCTGTGCCCGGTTTTGCAAGCAGCAGGCAGCGGATACGCATGGGACTGATCCTGGCGATCGACAAAGTGAACACAGCCATCGGCAAGCTCGCCGGCTGGACCATTCTGATCCTGACATTGGCGATCAGCTATGAGGTCTTCGCCCGCTACGTGCTGCGCGCGCCGACCGAATGGGCCTTCGATGTCAGCTACATCCTCTACGGCACCTTGTTCATGCTGGCCGGACCCTATGCGCTCGCCCGCAACGCCCATGTCCGCGGCGATTTCCTCTATCGGGCCTGGAGCCCGCGCACCCAAGCGCGGCTCGATCTTGCCCTCTATGTCCTCTTCTTCTTCCCCGGCATCATCGCGCTGGCCTGGGCCGGATACAAATTCGCGGCCTTCTCCTGGATGATCGGCGAGCATTCCTCGAATTCGCCGAACGGCCCGCCGCTCTACCATTTCAAATCGCTGATCCCGATCGCCGGTGTGCTGATGACGGTGCAGGGCCTGGCCGAGGTCGCGCGCTGCGTCATCTGCCTGCGCACCGGCGAATGGCCGCCGCGGCTGCACGATGTCGAGGAAACCGAAAAGCTCATTCTGGAACAGGCCGCGGCCGCGCAGGACGCGCCCGACGCCGGGAAAGCGATCTGATGCTGCTTGGCATGGGTAATCCCGAACTGGGCGTGCTGATGCTCGTCCTGTTCATCGTCTTCATCATGCTCGGTTTCCCGATCGCCTTCACGCTGATGGCGCTGGGTGTCGGCTTCGGCTACTGGGCGATGGGCGACACGGTCTTCAACCTCGTCGTCCAGCGCACCTATTCGGTGATGGCCAACGACGTCCTGGTCTCGATCCCGCTCTTCATCTTCATGGGCTACATCATCGAGCGGGCGAACATCCTCGACAAGCTGTTCCACTCGATCCAGCTCGCGCTCGGCAACGTCCCCGGCTCGCTCGCCATCGCGACGCTCGCCACCTGCGCGATCTTCGCCACCGCTACCGGCATCGTCGGTGCGGTGGTGACGCTGATGGGCCTGCTGGCCTTCCCGGCGATGCTGCGGGCCGGCTACGACGTCAAGCTCTCGGCCGGCGTGGTCTGTGCCGGCGGCTGCCTCGGCATTCTGATCCCGCCCTCTGTGATGCTGATCCTCTATGGCGCGACGGCCGGCGTCTCGGTGCCCAAGCTCTATGCCGGCGCTCTGTTCCCCGGCCTGCTGCTAGCCGGCATGTACATGCTCTATGTGCTGATCCGCTGCTGGCTCAACCCGGCACTGGCGCCGAAGCTGCCGAAGGAGCAGACCGACGTGCCCTGGACCACCGTGGCCTGGGCGCTGGCGACGAGCTTCTTCCCGCTGACATTGCTGATCATGTCGGTGCTCGGCGCGATCTTCTTCGGCATCGCGACGCCGACCGAGGCCGCGGCGGTGGGCTCGCTCGGCAGCCTGATCCTCGCCGCCGCCTATCGCTCGCTGAGCTTCGGCAAGGTCAAGGATTCGGTGATCCTGACGGCGCGGACCTCGGCGATGGTCTGCTGGCTCTTCGTCGGCTCCTTCATCTTCTCGTCGATCTTCGCCATTCTCGGCGGTCACGAGCCGATCAAGAACCTGGTCACGGCGCTCAACCTGTCGCCGACCATGTTCCTGATCGTCGCGCAGATCATCATCTTCATTCTCGGCTGGCCGCTGGAATGGACCGAGATCATCGTGATCTTCGTGCCGATCTTCCTGCCGCTGCTGGAGTTCTTCAAGATCGATCCGCTGTTCTTCGGCATCCTGATCGCCTTGAACATCCAGACCTCGTTCCTGTCGCCGCCGGTGGCGATGGCGCCCTTCTATCTCAAGGGCATCGCGCCACCGCATGTCACAATCAACCAGATCTTCTCGGGCGTGATGCCCTATCTGGCCCTGGTGCTGGTGGCGATGCTGCTGGTCTATGTCTTCCCGGGCATTGCGCTCTGGCTGCCAAAATATCTCTACGGCTGAGGGTCAGCGCTCGCTGCGGCTGTCCTGGCCGCAGCGGAAGCCTGTAGCCTTCTCGTCGGCGAGGCGGCGCGCTTGCTCATTGGCGTCACTGCTGCGGCCATCGACACTGCCGATGACGCATGAGACGCCGTCCGGGCTGAGCCGGTAGACGACGAGGCGGCTACCATCGAGCCTGCCGACATTCCGGCCGGTGGCGTAGCGCAGAATCGCGGCTTGTGGCCGGCTGCCCCTGGGCCCGCGCCATTCAATGGTCCGGCCGGCTTCGAAGAAGCCCGCCTTGTCCGAGACGGTCTCGGCGATCGGCCGCGTGCTGAAATCGACCGAGGAGGAATCGTCGCCGGCGGTCCAGATCACCGGAATGCCGGCCTTGCCGGCGCAGCGATGCACCGAGACGCCCTGATCGTCGGGTCTGGCCTTCCGGCATTTACCGTAGTCATGGCTGGTGTAGCTGCTGGTCCAGCGCTCGGCGGCCGCGGCGGTGCCGAAGAGAGCCAGGCAGAGCCCGAATGTGATCGTCCTCATCGGCAGGCCCTTCTTCGGCGATGCTGCCTGCATCAAACGCCAGAGAAGGCGGAAAGCAAGTCTCGTGAGAGCGGGCCGCCGACTGTCGTCGCGAACTCGGAAAGGGCGGTCTTCGATTCTTTTTTGAGTGCCCGGCGATTCAGGTTCTGGGGCGAACAAGGCCTGATCATGGCGAATGGTTCGCCACCCGGCTACTCAATCGGAGAACGAACATGACCCGCACCAAGAAGAGCTTCGCCGCCGCCGTCGCCGCCCTGGCGCTGGGCGCTTCCGTTTTCGCCACCTCCGATGCCGAAGCCCGTCCGCGCTATCGCGGCGCAGCCATCGGTGCCGGCATCGTCGGTGCGCTGGCCGTCGGCGCCCTCGCCGCCGCGGCCGCCAGCCCCGCCTATGGCTATGGTTACGGTTATGAGCCGGCCTATGCCTACGGCCCCGTCCGCCGCTGCCATCTGGTCGATCGGGTCAACTATTACGGCGAGGTCATCGGTACCCGCCGCGTCTGCCGCACCTATTACTGAGCTTTCCCGAGGCCGTCCTCCCCGGCCAAACTTCAAGGCCCGCCAGAATGGCGGGCCTTTTTCGTGCTTGTGGCGCTGGAAACGAGCCGCACCGTCATTCCGGACTCAGGCCTTCGGCCCGCCCCGGAATGACGGCGGAGGTTCCGCGCGGAATCAGCCGCCGGTCGACATGGTCAGCGGCGGCTTCACCTCGGCGGGAATCGGCGAGACATAGCCGCCATCGGCGGCGACGCGCTTCTGGAAATCGGCCTTGGCCGCCGCCATCAAAGCAGGGTCGGTCAGCACGGCGGCGCCGGTCGCGGCCATCGCCTTGGCGACCTGGACCATCGCCTTGTGAGCGGCCGGGGTCTTGCCCTGCGCCACCACCTGCCAGGTGTGGAAGGGCGTGCCGATCGCGACCGTCGGCGCATGCGCCTGAACGGTCGGCACGACCCAGCTGACATCGCCGACATCGGTCGAGCCGATCGCCGGGTTGCGCGGGGCGTCGAGCGGCACGGTGAAGTCGGCGAGCGCCGCATCGGTCTTGGGCAGGCCGATCGAGCGCCAGAGCGCGTCGATGTCCTTCTGGGTCAACGTCGCGCGGATCTTGCGCGCGAACTCCTGGTCGGTCTCGTCGAAATGCGGCGGGCCGAGATCCTCCATGATGCCCTGAAGGGCGCTTTCCAGCGGGCCGTTGCCGACGACGTTGGAGACGGCGCTGACGATCTTCACCTCGACCTTGGTCTCGGTCATCAGCGCGGCGCCCTCGGCGATCTTCTTGACGCGGCTGACGAGCTCCAGCATGCCCGGCAGATCGCGGGCGCGGATCGAATAGCGCACGCGGGCATGGGCCTGGACGACGTTCGGCGCGATGCCGCCGGTGTCGAGCAGGGCATAGTGGACACGCGCATCGCTCGGCATGTGCTCGCGCATATAGTTGACGCCGACATTCATCAGCTCGACGGCGTCGAGCGCGCTGCGGCCGAGTTCGGGCGAGGCGGCGGCATGCGAGGTGCGGCCGGTGAAGGTGAAGTCGGCGCGGGTATTGGCGAGCGAGAGCGGCGGCGTCACCTCCCAGAAGCTGTTCGGATGCCATGAGATCGCGATATCGGCGTCCTCGAAGGCGCCGGCGCGGACCATGAAGGCCTTGGCGGCGCCGCCTTCCTCGGCCGGGCAGCCATAATAGCGCACGCGGCCGGGCAGCTTGTTCTCGGCGAGCCAGTTCTTCATCGCGGTCGCGGCTAAAAGGGCGGCCGAGCCGAGCAGGTTGTGGCCGCAGCCATGGCCATGGCCGCCGGCCTCGATCTCGCGATGCTCTGCGACGCCGGCCTCCTGGCTGAGGCCCGGCAGCGCGTCGTATTCGCCGAGGAAGGCGATGACCGGGCCGCCTTCGCCGGCTTCACCGATCACCGCGGTCGGGATGTCGGCGACGTTCTCGGTGATGCGGAAACCCTGATGCTTCAGTTCGGCGACATGCTCGGCGACCGAGCGCTTTTCAGTGTAGCACACCTCGGGGATCGCCCAGACGCGATCGCTGAGTTCGATGAAGCGCTGCTTGCTGGCGTCGACATGGCGCCAGAGATCGTTGCGGTTGTCCATTGCTGGTCTCGTTCTGCGGTGAGCTTTCGGGCCTTTGTCGCAAGCATGGGACCTCGCGTCCAGCAACTGCAAGGCATGGCAGTCCTGTCTGGGGCTATCCTTGGCGCTTGATTTTCGGGGCGGCATCAGCCTGATGCGCGCATGGCTCGCCGCAAGCTCCTTTTCGTCGCCACCGAGGACTGGTTCTTCGCCTCGCATTTCCTGCCTATGGCGCGGGCTGCGGGCGAGATGGGCTTCGACGTCGCGGTGATCGCCCGCGAACGCCAGCACCGGCGCGTGATCGAGGCGGCCGGCGCCAGGCTGATAGCGCTCGAGGCTGAGCGCCGCAGCCTGTCGCCCAAGGCGCTCTACCGGCAGGTTATGGCGCTGAAGCACCTGATCGCCGCCGAGCAGCCGGAGATTCTGCATTGCATCGCGCTGAAGCCGATCGCGCTCGCCGGGTTCGCCGGGAAGATCGCAGGGGTCGAGCGGCGGGTCTATGCGCTGACCGGGCTCGGCTTCCTCGGTGCCCGCGAGGGCGCAGTGGCGCAGGCGGCGCGGTTGGCGGCACGCTTCTGGTTGCGCGAGGCGATCGACGGGCCGCAGGTGCGCTTCCTGTTCGAGAACCCGGATGATCCGGTCATGCTGGGCCTCGATCCCGCCGATGCGACGAAGGTCGCGATCGTCGGCGGTGCCGGCGTCGATCCGCTGATCCTGATGCCGGAGCCGATGCTGCCGCAGCCGCCGCTCAAGGTCGCCGTCGTCGCCCGCATGCTCTGGTCGAAGGGGGCCGACCTCGCCGTCGAGGCGGTGACGCTGGCGCGCAAGCAGGGTGCGCGCATCGAACTCACCCTGCACGGTGCGCCCGATCCGTCCAACCCCAAGGCGGTCCCAGAAGCGACCTTGCGCGAATGGTCGTCGCGCCCCGGCATCAAATGGGCCGGGCCGACGCGCGACATCGAGGGGGTCTGGCGGGCCCATCATGTCTGCTGCCTGCCTTCGCGCGGCGGCGAGGGCCTGCCGCGCACCTTGCTCGAAGGCGCAGCCTGCGGCCGGGCGCTCTTGACCACCGACGTGCCGGGCTGCCGCAGCTTCGTGCGCGACGGCCAGGACGGTTTCGTCGTCCCGGCCAATGATGTCGCGGCCCTGACCAGGGCGCTGATGGCGCTCGCCGGCTCGCCCGGCATGGTCGAGCGCATGGGGCTGAGCGCGCGCGAGCGGCTGCTCGCCGGCTATACCGAGCGCGACGTGATGGAAGGCGTAAAGGCGCTCTATCGCGGCCTGCTCGGGCAACCGCAGGCGGATGTCGTCGCATGAGCGAGGAACTCGCGACGGAGGATCGGCTCGGCTTCATCCGCGCCCATACGCGTCTCCTGCCGGTGCCGCACGCGCCGGAGATCTCGCTGCATGTCGCCGAGGAGGCGACCGAGCTCTGGCAGAAGACCGAGGAGGAGCTCGCGACGATCGGCCTGCCGCCGCCCTTCTGGGCTTTCGCCTGGGCCGGTGGGCAGGCGCTGGCGCGCTATGTCCTCGACCATCCGGAGGTGGTGAGCGGGCGGCGCGTGCTCGATTTCGCCAGTGGCTCCGGGCTCGTCGCCATCGCTGCGGCCAAGGCCGGCGCAGCCGATGTGGCGGCAGCCGATATCGACGCCTTCGCCGCCGCGGCGATCGGCCTCAATGCCGAGGCGAACGGCGTTTCGGTCACGCCCCGGCACGAGGATCTGATCGGCCGGGACGAGGGCTGGGAAACCGTGCTCGCCGGCGATATCTGCTATGAGCGCGAGCTCGCGGGGCGGGTGATCGACTGGCTTTCAGCCCTGTCGAAACGCGGCGCGACCGTGCTGATCGGTGATCCTGGCCGCAGCTACCTGCCCAAGGACCGGCTTGTCGAGGTCGCGACCTATCAGGTTCCGGTGACGCGGGCGCTGGAGGATGCCGAGATCAAGAAGAGCTCGGTGTGGCGGCTGGCGGGCGCACCGTGACGGCGCTGCCGTTCGCTCTCAGTCGATCGCGTCCTTGAGATCGACCGTGCCCTGCTTGCCGATCGCGTCGTAATTGCGCTTGAGCCAGCGCTTGGCGGCATTGCGCCCCATATCGCGCAGGCGCAGCAGGAAATCCCATTCGGCCCTGAGGCGCGAGGAGCTGGTGAGCTGCGCCAGAGGCGCGCCGCCATCGATCCGGTGCATCAGAACGCGCTTGTAATCGGCCGTCGAAAGCTTGCCGGCATCGATCAGGCGGTTGACGAAGGCGATGGCGCGCAATTCGCGCAGGAGCGAGGCGTTGAAGGTGATCTCGTTCAGCCGGTCCTGGATGGCGCGAGCATTGGTCGGCAGCTCCTTGCGCTCGAGCGGGTTGATCTGAACCAGCAGGATGTCGTCACCCTGCGCCTCGTAGAACAGGGGGTAGAGCGCCGGGTTGCCCATATAGCCGCCGTCCCAATAGGCCTGCCCGTCGATCTCGACGGCCTGGAACAGCATCGGCAGGCAGGCCGAGGCCATCAGATGGTCGGCGGTGAGTTCCTGGCGGGTGAAGACCCTGATCTTGCCGGTACGGACATTGGTCGCGGCGATGAACAGGTTGACGTCGGCGCAGCCGCGCACCTTGTCGAAGTCGATAAGGTCCGAAATGACGCCGCGCAGCGGGTTGATGTTGAGCGGGTTGACGTCATAGGGGCTCGCCATCTTCGAGAACATCTCGAACCAGATCAGGCCGGGCGGATGGCCATTGCTCCAGGCGCCGAGCATGGTGTCGAGCAGCGAGCGCTCGGAGCCGCCATATTTGCCGTCGACGCTGATCCGGCGCCAGAAGTTCTCCAGCGCCGTGCGGGCGCCGTCGGCGCCGCCATCGAGCCAGCCCTCGGCGAGCACGACGGCGTTCATCGCACCGGCGCTGGCGCCGGTCATCGCCTCGATGGCGATCCTTCCATCGGCGAGGATCGCGTCGAGCACGCCCCAGGTGAAGGCGCCATGGGCGCCGCCACCCTGCAGGGCGAGGTTGACCGACTTCTCCGCCTTCGGCCCGGCGAGGCCCTTGACCTGGGGGACGCGGCGCTGGCGGCGGCCGGTCACGCGGCGGTCCAGCCGCCGTCCATCGGCAGGGTCGTGCCGGTGATCGACTTCGCCGCGTCGGTGCACAGGAAGACGGCGAGCGCCGCGACCTGCTCGACGGTGACGAACTGCTTGGTCGGCTGGGCGGTCAGGAGCACATCGTTGATGACCTGCTCCTTGGTCAGGCCCCGCGCCTTCATCGTGTCGGGGATCTGCTTCTCGACCAGAGGCGTCCAGACATAGCCGGGGGCGATGGCGTTGACGGTGATGCCCCTGGTCGCGACCTCGAGCGCCACCGTCTTGGTGAAGCCGGCGATGCCGTGCTTGGCGGCGACATAGGCCGATTTGAAGGGGGAGGCGACGAAGGCGTGGGCCGAGGCTGTGTTGATGATCCGGCCCCAGCCCTTCTCCTTCATCTTCGGCAGGGCGGCGCGGGTGGCGTGGAAGGCCGAGGACAGGTTGATCGCGATGATCTGGTCCCATTTCTCGAGCGGGAATTCGTCGACTGGGGCGACATGCTGGATGCCGGCATTGTTGACGAGGATATCGATGGCGCCGAATTCCTTCTCGGCCTCGGCGACCATCGCCGCGATCTCGTCGGGCTTCATCATATTGGCCGCGGAATAGCGCGCCTTGACCTTGAACTCGGTCTCGATGCCGGCCCGTTCCTTCTCGATCGCGGCGGCATCGCCGAAGCCATTGATCACGACATTGGCGCCCTCCGCGGCGAGTGCGCGGGCATAGGCGAGGCCGATGCCGGAGGTGGAGCCGGTGACGAGCGCGGTGCGGTCTTTGAGGAACATTGCGGGCGGCTCCTGACAAGGGGCGGGGAATTGCTTAGCTTACAGGCGGCGAGGGCGGCCGCGCCAGTCGGCGAGACTTGGTCGCCGGACGGTGCCTTATGTGATATTGCAACGCAACATGACAAAAATGCAGCCAGATGCGCACGATCACAGCCATGAGCACGCCCATGCCGAGGGCGGCTGCCGGCATGCGCACGACCATGCCGGCCAGGCCGAGGCGGGGCTGGCCCGGGCGGAGGCGGTGTGCAGCGAGCGCGGCCTGCGGCTGACGCCGATCCGGCGCAAGACGCTCGAGGCGCTCTATGCCGACCACCGCCCAGTCGGCGCCTATGATCTCGCCGACCGGATTTCGCCGCCGGGCGGGCGCCGGCTGGCGCCGATCTCGATCTATCGCGCCCTCGACTTCTTGGTCGAGCAGGGCTTCGTGCACCGTCTGAGTTCGCGCAACGCCTTCATCGCCTGCCCGCACGGCCATGGCGCCGACGAGGCGGTCGCCTTCCTGATCTGCGAGGTCTGCGGCGGGGTCGACGAGGATGCCTCGCCCGCCATGCGCGGCGCGATCCGCGGCATGGCGCAGGCCCGGCAGTTCAAGCCTTCCTATCAGGTCGTGGAGATCGTCGGACGCTGTGAGCATTGTCGTCATGCCGACGCTGCTTGACGATTTTCCTTCAAGGGCGCAGTTCAGCCGCAGTGAACCGTTCCCGGCCCTGAAATCCGGACCTTCTTCATGACCGAGCCGCTCCAGATCTGCCTGCCCGAAGGTCCGCATGCCGCGCCCGCGCCGCGGGCGGGCACGGTCCCGGTCATGGTCGGGCACGTCAAGGTCGGCGGTGGCGCGCCGATCGTCGTGCAATCGATGACCAATACCGACACCGCCGACATCCCGGCGACGGTCGGCCAGGTCGCGGCGCTGGCGCGGGCCGGCTCCGAGCTGGTGCGGATCACGGTCGACCGCGACGAGGCGGCGGCGGCGGTGCCGCATATCCGAGAGCGGCTCGACATTCTCGGCATCGACGTGCCGCTGATCGGTGATTTCCACTATATCGGGCACAAGCTGCTGGCCGATCACCCGGCCTGCGCGCAGGCGCTGGCGAAATACCGGATCAACCCCGGCAATGTCGGCTTCAAGGACAAGAAGGACCGGCAGTTCGGCCAGATCGTCGAGCTCGCGATCAAACACGGCAAGAGCGTGCGCATCGGCGCCAATTGGGGCTCGCTCGACCAGGAGCTGCTGACCGGGCTGATGGACATCAATGCGAGGTCGCCGCGGCCGATTGATGCGCGCGCCGTGATGCGCGAGGCGATGGTGCGTTCGGCGCTGTTCTCGGCGGAGCGCGCCGAGGAGATCGGGCTCGGGCGCGACCGGATCATCCTCTCGGCCAAGGTCTCGGGCGTGCAGGACCTGATCGCGGTCTACCGGATGCTGGCCTCGCGCGGCGACTACGCCATCCATCTCGGCCTGACCGAGGCGGGCATGGGCTCCAAGGGGCTGGTCGCTTCCTCGGCGGCGCTCGGCGTGCTGCTGCAGGACGGCATCGGCGACACGATCCGCTTCTCGCTGACGCCGGAGCCGGGCGGAGACCGCACGCTCGAGGTCAAGGCCTCGCAGGAGCTGCTGCAGACCATGGGCTTCAGGGCCTTCGTGCCGCAGGTCGCCGCCTGTCCGGGCTGCGGGCGCACGACCTCGACGGTTTTCCAGGAGCTGGCGCGGGACATCCAGGACTGGATCGCCGCTTCGATGCCCGAGTGGAAACTGCGCTATCCCGGCGTCGAGGAGCTGAACGTCGCGGTGATGGGCTGCATCGTCAACGGCCCCGGCGAATCCAAGCATGCCGATATCGGCATCTCGCTGCCCGGCACGGGCGAGGCGCCGACCGCACCGGTCTTCGTCGATGGCAAGAAGGTCACGACCCTGCGCGGCGCCAACATCGCGACCGAGTTCAAGACCATGGTCGACGAGTATATCGGCCGGCGCTACGGGCAGGCCTATGAGTTGCGCAAGGCGGCGGAATAGCCGCGAGCCGACTGTGGCTTTGCTGGGCTTGCGCCTAGGCGGGCGAGACGGGCTGTGCTAGAGGCCCCGGCCTTTCGCTGCATCGCAGCATCCGCGGAGCGTCCCTGATGGGTCATGACCAGCAGAATCCGGCCCCTGCCAAGCCGGACGGGGACCGTTTCGGGCTCGAAGAGCCGGTAAATGGCGGGCATTCCTCGCATAGCTATGCGGCGCTGGCGCTCGGCGCGCTCGGCGTGGTTTTTGGCGATATCGGCACCAGTCCGCTCTATGCGTTGCGCGAGACGATCCTGGCCGCGACCGGCGCCGCCTCCGGCGGCCATGGCGGTGCGGTCGACGTCACGCTCGCCGGCCCGCTGCCGCGCGAGGTCATCCTCGGCGTGCTCTCGCTGATCCTGTGGTCGCTGGTCAGCGTCGTGACGCTGAAATATGTCGTGCTGCTGCTGCGGGCCGACAATAACGGCGAGGGCGGCACGCTGACCCTGGTCGCGCTGGCGCAGCGTGCGCTCGGCCGGTCCCGCGGTGGCGTGGTGCTATTCCTCGGCATGGCGGGGGCGGCGCTGTTCTATGGCGATGCGGTGATCACCCCGGCGATCTCGGTGCTCTCGGCGATCGAGGGCATCAAGCTGGTGACGCCGGTGCTCGACGATTATGTCGTGAGCATCGCCTCAGTGATCATGATCGCGCTCTTCCTGGTGCAGAGCCGCGGCACGGCCAAGGTCGCGAATTTCTTCGGTCCGGTGATGACGCTCTGGTTCCTGACCCTGGGTGGGCTCGGAATCTACCATATTTCCGACGATCTCGGGGTCTTGGCCTCGATCAATCCCTATCATGGCCTGCGCTTCTTCGTCGACCATCCGGGCCTGTCGCTCGCCGTGCTCGGCACGGTCTGCTTGGCGGTGACCGGGGCGGAGGCGCTCTATGCCGATATGGGCCATTTCGGGCGCGGGCCGATCCGCGGCGCCTGGCTCTATCTGGTCTTCCCGGCGCTGTGGCTGAACTATCTCGGTCAGGGCGCGCTGATCCTCTCCGATTCCTCGGCGATCGAGAATCCGTTCTTCCGTCTGGCGCCGCAGGGCTTCACCCTGCCGCTGGTGATCATGGCGACGATCGCCACCATCATCGCCAGTCAGGCGGTGATCACCGGCGCCTTCTCGCTGACTCGGCAGGCGATCCAGCTCGGCCTGCTGCCGCGGCTCGAGATCCGGCACACCTCGGAACATACCTCCGGCCAGATCTTCATCCCGCGGATGAACACGCTGCTGCTGCTGACGGTGCTGCTGCTGATCTGGACCTTCAGGACCTCCTCCAATCTCTCGCACGCCTATGGCATCTCGGTGTTCGGCGCGATGGCGGTGGATTCGCTGCTCGCCTTCATCGTGATCTGGCGGGGCTGGCGCTGGAGCCTGCTGGCGACCTCGCTGGTGCTGGTGCCGTTCCTGCTGATCGACATCGCCTTCTTCTCCGCCAATCTGCTTAAGCTGTTCAGCGGCGGCTATGTCCCGGTGCTGTTCGCGATCGCGCTGACCGTGCTGATGTGGACCTGGGTGCGCGGCACGCGGATCCTGTTCGACAAGACGCGCAAGACCGACGTGCCCCTGCTCGAACTGGTCGGCATGCTGACCAAGAGCCCGCCTTACCGGGTCAAGGGCATGGCGGTGTTCCTGACCAGCGATCCAGAGACGGCGCCGGCCTCGCTGCTGCACAACCTCAAGCACAACAAGGTGCTGCACGAGCGCAACGTGATCCTGACCGTGCGCTCGGCCGATACGCCGCGCGTCGCCGAGAGCGAGCGGGTCAGGCTGTCGCGGATCACCGAGGATTTCTGGCGGGTCGAGATGGTCTACGGCTATATGGAGAGCCCGAACATTCCCAAGGGGCTCGCCATCCTGCGCAAGCAGGGCTTCAAGTTCGACATCATGTCGACCTCGTTCTTCCTGTCGCGCCGCTCGATCAAGGCCTCGCCGAATTCGGGCATGCCGGTCTGGCAGGATAATCTCTTCATCGGCCTGACTAAGAGCGCGACCGACGCCACCAACTTCTTCCAGATCCCGACGGGACGCGTGGTCGAGGTCGGTACGCAGGTCACGGTCTGAGCGGGGCGAGCCTCGTCGCGGCGTGGCGCCCGCCCGGGCAGGGCGGGCTCAGCTCTTGCGGTTGGCGGCGAAGCGCGCCGCCGCCCGCAGCATCGCCGCCTCCGGCCCGAACTCGGTCAGCGCCGCCACGGCCGCCTCGCTGAAGCGATCGCGTTCGCGCTTGGCCGCTTCGAGGCCGAGCGCGGCGACCAGCGTCGCCTTGCCCCTGGCATCGTCCTTGGCGGTCGCCTTGCCCATCTGCTCAGGGCTGGCCTCGATATCGAGAATGTCGTCGGCGACCTGGAAGGCCGCTCCGAGCGCCCGGCCGTAATCCGTCAGCGCTGTCATGCTTTCAGCATCGGCGTGTCCGAGACGGGCGCCGAGCGCGACGCTCGCCGCCAGCAGCGCGCCGGTCTTCATCGCCTGCAGGCGCAGGATCGCGGCCTCGCCGAGGCGCGCAGGCGCGCCTTCCGCCGGAAAGCGCCCTTCGGCCGCCAGATCGAGCATCTGGCCACCGACCATGCCGCCGGCACCGAGCGCGCGCGATAGCATCAGCACCAATGCAGCGCGCGTCTCGCCGTGGCGATGCGTGGCGGGGTCAGAGAGGACGTCGAAGGCGAGCGTCAGCAGGCTGTCGCCGGCGAGGATCGCCGTCGCCTCGTCATAGGCCTTGTGCACGGTCGGCCGGCCGCGGCGGATGTCGTCATCATCCATGGCCGGCAGGTCGTCATGGACCAGCGAATAGCAATGGGCGAGCTCGACGGCCGCGCCGGCACGCAGGGCCTGCGCGCGATCGACACCGAAGATGCGGGCGGTCTCGGCGACCAGGAAGGGGCGCAGGCGCTTGCCGCCGCCGAGCGCGCCATGACGCATCGCCGCCAGCAGACGCGCCGGCCGATGGATCTCGCCGGCCTCCGGCTCATCGCGCAGCAGGCTGGCGAGCAGCGCCTCGATGGCATCGGCGGTCTCGGCCAGGCCGGCGGCAAGAGCCTCCTCGGAGGCGGTCTTTGCGGAACTCATCAGGCCCTCTCGCGTTCGCTTGCCGGGCCGGTGCCCAGCGTTTTGGGGCTTGCAGGAGGCGGGCTTCATCGTCAAGCGTGGGGCATGACAGGAATGGCAGGCAATCCGGGACCGAAGCGCAACGGCCTCGCGACGCGAATCATCCGCATCCTGACGATGACCATGCTGGCTCTGGCGATCAGCTTCGGCGTGGCGCTCGTGCTCTACCGCTTCGTTCCGGCGCCATCGACACTGATGCTCGGGCGCTGGCTGAGTTTTCGCGAGGTGAATCGCGACTGGGTACCGCTGGAACAGATCTCGCCGCATCTGGTCCGTGCCGTGATCGCCTCCGAGGATCAGCGCTTCTGCAGCCATGCAGGCGTCGACTGGGGCGAGCTCAATGCCGTGCTTCAGGACGAGGACGGGCCGAGCCGCGGCGCTTCGACGCTGACCATGCAGACCGCGAAGAACCTCTTCCTCTGGCCTGGGCGCTCCTATCTGCGCAAGGCGCTGGAGCTGCCCATCGCCCTGTCGATTGACCTCGCCTGGCCGAAGCAGCGGATCATCGAGGTCTATCTCAACATCGCCGAATGGGGCGAGGGCGTCTTCGGCGCGGAAGCAGCGGCGCAGCGCTATTTCGGCAAGCCGGCGGCGAAGCTGACGCCGGCGGAGGCGGCGCGCCTCGCCGGGGCGTTGCCCAATCCGATCCTGCGCAATCCAGGCCGGCCGAACCGCGCCCTGCAGGCCGCGGCAGGGCGCGTGCAGCGGCGCATGCAGCAGCTCGGGCCGCTCGGCGACTGTGCGCTGCCGCGCCGGAGCGCGGCGGCCTTGCCAGATTTTCGGCGGGGAGCTCTAGCCAGAGCGCGCGCAAGCGTGTAAAGGCCTGCCACCTTACGAATGTGACGTCGTCGCACAGGTCGTGCGGGCGAAAGCCCAGCGCCTCCGGCGGCGGCATGATGGAGAGTACCATGGCCGTTCCGAAGAGAAAGACTTCGCCGTCGAAGCGCGGCATGCGCCGCTCGGCCGACGCGCTGAAGCAGCCTGCCTATATCGAAGACAAGAACTCCGGCGAACTGCGCCGTCCGCACCATGTCGACCTGAAGTCGGGCATGTATCGCGGCCGCCAGGTCCTGAAGGCCAAGACCGAGGCCTGAGGACGAGCGGGCGCGGCCCGCTTGTCCCGAGTGATTTGAGAACGCCGGCCGTCAGGCCGGCTTTTTCGTTTTGCGGGTGCGAGCGGGCCTGATTGCGGGCCGCTCAGGCCAGGCGAGGCGCGCTGCGGGTGGTGCGGGACGCTGTGCCCGCCGCCTTGCGATAATGGCCGGCTGCGGCGGCGGGTGTCTCCAGGCTGCGCCTGGCGAACGGGCCGATCCCGGCATGGCTGGCGGCGAGCTGCACCAGGAAAGCGGCCGGCACGAGCGGCGCATGCGGACGCCGCCGTTCGGAACTGCGCCGCTCGGAAGAGCCGTTCCAGACCTCTTTGCTCATTGTGCCGCTCCGAAACGCCAGGACTGTCCGGGGCTGGAGGCTGCAAGCACGAGGCCGGGCTTAACCGTCCGTTAAGCCAGAGAGATGCATCGTTTCGGGACAGATTCCGCTCTCTCGAATCCGGGTCCGACGGCCCCCCCGTCGCCGAGGCCGTCGTCCGATGCCCGTGCCTTCCATTTTCGGCTCTCGCGACGAGAAGATCGTCGATCCGCGCAGCTTGCTCTCTTCGATCGGCGAGGTGGTCTACACCTGGGACATCGCCACCGATGCGCTGGACTGGGGCCCGAACGTCGCAGAGGTCCTCGGCCCGGTCGCGCCGACGGTGCTGGTGCGTGGCCTCGCCTTTGCCGGTCTGGTCGAGCCGGGAAGCGGGCGCAGCCGCTATGATGCGATCCATTCGGCGGGCGCACAGGATTCGGGCGAGGGGGTGACCTATCGCACGCGCTATGCGGTCGACCTCGCCGGCCGCAAGATGTGGATCGAGGATGCCGGGCGCTGGTTCGCCGGCATGGATGGCCGCCCGGCGCGCGCACGCGGCGTACTGCGCCTCGAGCGGGCGGTGCGGCCACAGGAACTCGATGTCGATCACCACGATCTCTGCGACCG
The DNA here is from genome assembly GCF_053618995.1 of Allobosea sp. NPDC055594. NCBI lineage: Bacteria > Pseudomonadati > Pseudomonadota > Alphaproteobacteria > Hyphomicrobiales > Alloboseaceae > Allobosea > Allobosea sp. NPDC055594. The sequence continues at coordinate 40,658 of NZ_JBSHIO010000018.1, read as the reverse complement.
CTCCGCTATGGTCGAGCATGTCGAGGCGGCGCTGGCCGAGCATTTGCCGGCGGAGCGCGGCCTCGTGGTCCTTATCGGCGCGATCGACGAGCTCGCCCGACTCAATGACGATTTCGGCCATGAGGCGACCGACGAGATCATCCAGGAGGTGCAGGAGCGGCTGCGTTCAGTGATGCGCCGGCGCGACCAGCTGATGCGCTATTCCGGCAATCGCTTCGCCATCCTGCTCGCAGGTTGCCCGGCGGCGCAGGTCGAAGTCGCGGCGCAGCGCTTCATCAAGGCGGTGGCGAGTTCGGCGATCGAGACCTCGCATGGCATCGCTCTGGCGCGGCTGCGGCTCGGGGCGGCGATCGCGCCGGATTTCGCGCGTGAGGGCGGCGCCCTCGTCGCCGCGGCCGAGAGCGCGCTCGCCGGCGCCAAGGCCGGCGCTGTCGACGAAGCGGTGATCGCGCGGCGTAATGTCGTGCGCAAGAGCGTCGGCGCCTCGGCCGCCCATGATCTGGAGGCGGTGACGGCGCTCAACGAACGCCGTGTCCGGCTGGCCCTGCAGCCGGTGGTCAGCGCGGTCACGCGCAGCCATGTCTTCAGCGAGGCGCTGCTCAGGGTGGAGCGGGCGCAGGGACAGGGCTTCCTCGCCACAGCCGAGCTGATCCCGCTGCTCGAGCGGCGCGGACTGATCCGATTGTTCGATCATCGCGTGCTCGAGCTCGTGATGGCCCTGCTGGCCGAGCAGCCGCGGTTGAGGCTTTCGGTCAATGTCTCGCCGCGCTCGCTCGCCGACCCGGAATGGCTCGATGCCTTCCTCGCCTGCACCCGAGGCCGCAGCTCCGAGGCGTCGCGGCTGATCGTCGAGGTCACGGAGACGGCGACGATCGCCGATTCCGCGCGGATGGTGAAGCTGCTGACGCGGATCAAGGAACAGGGCGCGCGCGTCGCGATCGACGATTTCGGTGCCGGCCATACCTCGCTGCGGCATCTGCGCGCCTTTCCGATCGACATCCTGAAGCTCGACGGCGCTTTCACCCAGAATCTGCGGCGCTCGACCGATGATCGCTTCTTCGTGCGCACGCTGCTCGATCTCGCGCGCCATCTCGAGGTCGAGACGGTGGCGGAATGGGTCGACGACGATCTCCAGGCCGCGATGCTGCGCGACTGGGGCGTGACCTATCTGCAAGGTCACCTGGTCGGCAAGGCCGAACTCTGGCAGTCCAGTCCGGCCCTGGTCGCGCCGCTTTCCGAGGCGATCTGAGGCTTCGGCATGGACCGCAGGGCGAAGCCGGCCCCAGGTCGATGCCTTAGATCGCCGCGCGTCCGTTCGGACGCGGTTACGGTGATCTATCTCATTGTTACCGCATCGGAATTTTCCAAAAAGTGGAATCCACTTTTCGGTCCGATGCTATAGAGCCGCCCTCGCTCGTCCGGCCTCACTTGCTCTTGGCGAGCTTGTCCAGCATCTCGCGCATCTCGTTAAGCTCGCGCTTGAGATCGCCGAGTTCCGCATTTTCGGGCGTGGCCGGAGGGGCTTCCGCCTGGGCCTTGGCGCCGGCCGCGGCGAAGGGATTGAACAGCCGGAAGGCATCGGTGAACATGGTCATGTTCGCCCGGGTCTGGGCCTGGATCGCGTCGAGAGCGCCGGTGCCGAAAGTCCCGCCGCCGAAGGCCTTGCTCATCTGCTCGCGGAACTGGTTCTGTTCCTTGGCCAGATTCTCCATCGAGAATTCGAGATAGCGCGGCACCAGTGCCTGCATGCTGTCGCCATAGAAGCGGATCAGCTGGCGCAGGAAAGCGATCGGCAAAAGGTTCTGCCCGTCCTTGCTCTCTTCCTCGAAGATGATCTGGGCCAGCACCGAGCGGGTGATGTCCTCGCCGCTCTTGGCATCGTAGACGACGAAATCCTCGCCATTGCGCACCAGGCCGGCGAGATCTTCCAGCGTGACATAGGAACTTGTGCCCGTGTGGTACAGCCGACGATTGGCGTATTTCTTGATGACGGTCGCTTCTTTGTCGCTGGCCATAGATATCCACGCGCCCTGCACCGACCGACCGCCCCGGGATGGGAGCGGCGCCGGAAACGGTTCCCTAGCGTGACGATAGCCTGTCGGCCACCGGCTGCAAGTTTTTTGAGCGCCAGGGCGGCGATGCCTGCCGCTGCCTCGATGATAGGCTTCGCCCGATGGCTGTCTTGACGGCGTCGCCGCGCCCTTCGAAGGTGCGGGGGAGAGTTTGCCGGACCGCCGGGCGCGGAAGGCATGAGAGAACCGGAGGACGAGCCCATGGCTGACAATGACATCGTGATCGTGGGCGCTGCGCGCACCGCCGTCGGCGCCTTCAACGGTGCCTTCGCCAATACGCCGGCTCACGATCTCGGCGCGGCGGCGATCAAGGAGGCGCTGAAGCGCGCCAAGGTCGAGGCCGGTGAGGTCGACGAGGTGATCATGGGCCAGATCCTGACCGCCGGTCAGGGCCAGAACCCGGCCCGCCAGGCCGCGATGATCGCCGGCATCCCGCAGGAGGCGACCGCCTGGGGGCTGAACCAGCTCTGCGGCTCGGGCCTGCGCGCCGTGGCCATCGGTCTCCAGCAGATCGCCAATGGCGACGCCGACATCATCGTCGCCGGCGGCCAGGAATCGATGTCGATGTCGCAGCATGCCCAGCATCTGCGCAACGGCACCAAGATGGGCGACACCAAGTTCATCGACACGATGATCAAGGACGGGCTCTGGGACGCCTTCCACGGCTACCATATGGGCACCACCGCCGAGAACGTCGCGACCAAGTGGCAGCTCAGCCGCGAGGAGCAGGACCGCTTCGCCGTCGGTTCGCAGAACAAGGCCGAGGCGGCCCAGAAGGCTGGCCGCTTCAAGGACGAGATCGTCCCCTTCACCGTCTCGACCCGCAAGGGCGACATCGTCGTCGATGCCGACGAGTATCCGCGCCATGGCGCGACGATCGAGGCGATGGCGAAGCTCAAGCCCGCCTTCTCCAAGGATGGCACCGTCACTGCCGGCAACGCCTCGGGCATCAATGACGGCGCAGCCGCGCTGGTGGTGATGACCGCCAAGGAAGCGGCGAAGCGCGGCCTGACCCCGCTCGCCCGCATCGCCTCCTGGGCGACGGCCGGCGTCGATCCGGCGATCATGGGCACCGGGCCGATCCCGGCGACGCGCAAGGCGCTGGAGAAAGCCGGCTGGAAGATCGGCGACCTCGACCTCGTCGAGGCCAACGAGGCCTTCGCGGCCCAGGCGCTGGCGGTCAACAAGGACCTCGGCTGGAATCCGGACATCGTCAACGTCAATGGCGGCGCGATCGCGATCGGCCATCCGATCGGCGCCTCGGGCGCGCGCGTCCTGGTGACGCTGCTGCACGAGATGGCCAAGCGCGACGCCAAGAAGGGCCTCGCCACGCTGTGCATCGGCGGCGGCATGGGCGTCGCCCTGGCAGTGGAGCGCTGAGCCGCCGGCCATGCCCAAGCAGACCACGCTCTACCGCTACCTGACCGGACCCGATGACGCATCGTTCTGTCACCGGGTCTCGGAGGCGCTGAGCCGTGGCTGGGTGGTCGAGAGCCCGATGATGTCAGGCCATCATGGCCTGACATCTGAATCGGTCTCTCAAACTTGTCGTCTGGAATATGACGTCGCCCCGAAAACCGCTTCGCACTTTTCGGCGTCATGCTCCGGCCCCCCGGACACTGACCGATGACGAGAAGGCGGGGCGCGTGATCTGCGGGCAGGCGATCATCAAGGATGTGGACCGGGCCTACGAGCCCGGTCTTGATCTCTCGCAACAATAAGCGGCCGAGGGGCCGGCCCGAAGGGAGGAGCAGAGGATGTCTAGGGTTGCTTTGGTGACTGGGGGCACGCGCGGCATCGGCGCGGCGATCTGCAAGGCGCTGCAGGAGGCCGGCTACAAGGTCGCCGCGAGCTATGCCGGCAATGACGAGGCCGCCGCCAAGTTCAAGGCCGAGACCGGGGTTCCCGTCTATAAATGGGATGTCGGCGACTATGACGCCTGCGCCGCCGGCATCGCCAAGGTCGAGGCCGAGGTCGGGCCGGTCGACATCCTCGTCAACAATGCCGGCATCACCCGCGACGGCTTCTTCCACAAGATGACCAAGGAGCAATGGTCGGACGTCATCCGCACCAATCTCGACTCGCTGTTCAACATGACCCGCCCGGTGATCGAGGGCATGCGCGGGCGCGGCTTCGGCCGGATCATCGTGATCTCCTCGATCAACGGCCAGAAGGGCCAGATGGGCCAGGTCAACTATTCGGCGGCGAAGGCCGGCGATATTGGTTTCGTCAAGGCGCTGGCGCAGGAGAACGCCAACAAGGGCATCACGGTCAACGCGATCACGCCGGGCTATATCGGCACCGACATGGTCGCGGCGATGCCGGAGGAGGCGCTGAAGCGCGTCGTCGCCGGCATCCCGGTCGGCCGGCTCGGCAAGCCCGAGGAGATCGCCCAGACCGTGGTCTTCCTCGCCTCGGATACCGGCGCCTTCACCACCGGAGCGACCTTCGCCGTCAATGGCGGCCAGTACATGGCCTGACGTCTTCAGGCGCGCCGCCTGCTTGGCGGCGTGCCGTCTCTGCTTTGGTGACGAGGCGGGCATAGCCAGGGCGGGGCCGCTCTGCTAACCGCTGCTGCGCCCCTGCCGCGCCTCTGCCGAGCGCCACCGATGACCTCCCGCACCGCCACCGCGACCGGCCTCGTCGCCATCCTGCTCTGGTCGACTTTGGCGCTGTTCACGGCGATGAGCGGCCGGATTCCGGCCTTCCAGCTCGTCGCCATGACCTTCGTGATCGGCGGCCTGTTCATCCTCGCGATCGCGGCGGCGCGGGGCCGGCTGCATCTGGCGCGGCCGACGCCGGCCTCCTTCCTGCTTGGGCTCTACGGTCCCTTCGGCGACAGCGCGCTCTACTATGCCGCGGTCAAGACGGCGCCGCCGGCCGAGGCCAATCTGATCCATTATCTCTGGCCGCTGCTGATCGTGCTGTTCGCGGCTTTGCTGCCGGGCGGCGGGCTGAGGCTGCGCCATCTCGCCGGGGCCCTGATCGGCCTCATGGCGACGGCGGTGCTGATTTCGGGAAGTCTCGGCGCCGGCGGTGACGGTATTCAGCTCGGCCATGTGCTGGCGGCGCTGGGCGCCTTCGTCTGGGCGAGCTATTCGGTGGTCTCGCGCCGCTTCGCCGGCGTTCCCTCCGAGAGCCTCGGCGTCACCATGCTCGGCTGCGCCGTCGCGGCCCTGGCCTGCCATCTCGCCTTCGAGCAGAGCTTGTGGACGCCGAGCCTCGTCGAGTGGGGCGGCGTGCTGGGGCTCGGCCTTGGCGCGACCGGACTCGCCTTCGTCTGCTGGGACATCGGCATGAAGCAGGGCGACGTCTCCCTGCTCGGCGTCGCCTCCTATGCCGCTCCGGTGCTCTCGACCATCGTCCTGGTGCTCGCCGGCTATGCCGCGGCGAGCTGGCTGCTCGCTTTGGCCTGCGTGCTGATCGCGGTCGGAGCGCTGGTCGCGAGCTTTGGCCCGGGTGCCGGAAGGCCGCTTCAGCGGTCCCGCACGCGCGTCTCGTAGGCGTAGACCGTGCGAAAGCCGAGCCGGCGATACATCTCGAAGGCGAGGCCGTTGCTCTGGTCGACCTGGAGATAGGCGAGGCTGCAGCCCTGCGCCGCGGCCCAGCCCATCAGGCCGAGCATCAGCTTCTTGCCGAGACCTTTTCCGCGCAGGCTCTCGTCGACGATCACCGCGCCGATCTCGGCCATACCGCGCTCGGCGACGCTCATCGCATAGGCGGCGGGGCGGCCCTCATGCAGCAGGGTCGCGAAGGCGGCTGGCAGGCGCACGCCCGAGACGATGGCTGAGAGATGCGCGCGATTGCGCTTGTTGCCGGTCTGGTGGCTGCAGACGCCGGTGACCCAGGCTTCCGCCGCGAGCGGCTCGACGAGCATCTCCGGATCTTCCGGATGCCGGGCAGGATCGAGCTCGGCGACCATGCCGAAGGAGGCGGTCTCGATCCGGTAGCCGCGCGCAGCGAAGCGCCGGCGGGCGCCTTCGGCGACGAGCGGCGTGAAGCGGACGCGCGGCGGCAGCCCGGCCTCGGCATAGAGCTTTTCGATGAATGCGAGGGTGTCATCGTCCATTTCGGCGTCGGCCTGCAGGGCCGAAGCGGAGTTGGCGCGGCCGGAATAGCCATTGGCGAAGCGCACCACCCAGTCGTCGATGACCAAGGTCGTGGGCGCGGGCCAGGCATTGACGATGCGGCTTTCGCAGGCGCGGACCAGCGCGAGGTCGGTGACGGGTTTGTCCATGCTCAGTGATCCCCGGGCTGCCAGCCGGGCTTCGCCATCTCGAAGGTCGAGAAGGCGAAGCCCGGCGCGACCGTGCAGCCGACCAGCGTCCAGCCACCGAGGGAGACGGCGCTCTGCCAGCAGCCGGCGGGCACGACGATCTGCGGGCGCTGGCCGGCGGCGAGATCCTTGCCGAGATGCTGGGTCGCGGCGCTGGCGCCGTCCTGCGACAGGCTGAGCGCCAGAGGCGCGCCGGCATAGTGATGCCAGATCTCGACCGCGTCGACACGGTGCCAGTGCGAGCTCTCGCCGGCATCGAGCAGGTAATAGATCGCGGTCGAGAAGCCGCGGCCTTCCGGCCCCTGCGGGTCGCGGAAGGTCTCGCGGTAATGCCCGCCCTCGGGATGCGGCTGCAGCTCGAGCAGCGCGATGATGCCGGCCGCATCGAGGCCGTCCAGCCGTGGGCTCATGGTTGCGGTCCTGTGTGATGTCTGGGTCCTTCAGCCCTCATCCTGAGGAGCGATCGCAGATCGCGTCTAGAAGGATGTTTCCAGCGTGCTCTGGAGCATCCTGCGAGACGCCGCTGCGCGGCTCCTCAGGATGAGGGCAAAAAAGAGCCGGTGCTCAGAACTTGTTCTTAGCTTCGCGCAGCGCGGCGAAGATTTCGCCGGCCGGCTTGCCGACGAGCCCGAGCGTGGCGGCGAGCGCGGTCTCACCGGCGCGGAAGAACGGATTCGTCGCCTTTTCCTCAGCGATCGTCGTCAGCGCCCAGAAGCGGCCGGCAGCCTTGGCGGCCTCGGCCTCGGCGAAGCGGGCTGCGACTGCGGGATTGCCCGGGTCCATCGCCGCGGCGAAGCGCGCGTTCGACAAGGTGTAGTCATGGCCGGTGATCAGCCTGGTGGCGTCCGGCAGCGCCATCAGGCGCGACAGCGAGGTCCACATCGCCTCCATCCGGCCGGGCATGACGCGGCCGCAGCCCATGACGAAGACGACGTCGCCGACGAGGGCGAGAGCGGAGGCGCGGCTGATCAGGCTGACATGGCCTTCGGCATGGCCGGGCGTCGCCCAGACCTCGAAATCATCGCCGCCGAGCGCGACATGGTCGCCTTCGCCGATGACGACATCGACGGGGGCGGCGCCGCGGGCGGCCGCGGGAGCGTAGACGCGGGCGCCGGTCGCCTGCTTCAGCGCGGCGATGCCCTGGATATGGTCGGCGTGCTCATGGGTGACCAGAATCTGCGAGATCGCCCAGCCCTTGGCTCTGGCCGCGGCGAGGACCTCGCCGGCATCGGGCACGTCGACGGCGGCGCAGGCTCCGCTCGCCGGATCGTGGAGCAGGGCGCCGGCATTGTCGCTGAGCGTGCGGAAGACATGGATGTCGAGAAGCATGGCAGGCTCCGGAAGCAGCGGCCTAACGCCGGCCGTGTCGAGCCGCTTCATAGCGGCTTTGGCAGGCCAAGCCCAATCTCCTCTTCAAGGAGCACCCTTGCACTCGTGCGCTGCCTGCGCCATCTCCGTCGGATGGCTCTCGATGTCGTCGACCTGCGTGCCTTCTATGCCAGTCCGCTCGGGCATGTGGCGCGCCAGGCGGTCGGACGGGTGGTGCTGCGGCTCTGGCCGCATTGCCAGCGCCAGCGATTGCTCGGCCTCGGCTTCGCGACGCCCTATCTGCCCTTGATCGGCGGCGAGGCCGAGCGCGTCATCGCCTTCATGCCGGCGGCGCAGGGCGTGCTGAACTGGCCCTCCCAGGGGCTGTCGTCCTCCGCGCTGGTCGAGCCGACCTTGCTGCCGCTGCCCACCGCCTCGGTCGATCGCGTGCTGATCGTGCATGCGCTCGAAGAGACGGAGAGCCCCGAGGACCTGCTGGAGGAGGCCTCGCGCGTGCTCAATCCCGGCGGCAGGCTGATCGTGATCGCGCCGAATCGCCGTGGGCTCTGGGCCCGGATGGACACGACTCCCTTCGGGCATGGCCGGCCGTTCAGCCGCACCCAACTCGAGAATCTGATGCGCCGGGCGATGTTCTCGCCGGAGAGCTGGAGTGAAGCGCTCTATGTGCCTCCGCTGCGCCGGCGCCTGTTCCTGCGTTCGGCCGGTGCCTGGGAAAAATTCGGTGCCGGGTTGTCGCTGCCCTTCGCCGGGGTGCATATCGTCGACGCCACCAAGCAATTCTATCGCCAGGCGCCCTTGCGGGCGACACGCCGTAGTTTCGCCTTCCGGCCGGTGTTGTTGCCGCAGCCGACGCCGTCGCGCCGGCTGAACCGGGATCATGGTGCGTCACCGCCGCCGGGTTGACAATCGCGGCGGGGCGCGGCCAAGGTCCGCCGCTTTTTCGTGGGTTCCCCGACCGTCGCCGTCGCGCGGATGTGTCTCCCTTCAGGATGTGGGACCAGAACTGGATGTCGATGCGAAGCTATCTGGATTTCGAGAAGCCGGTTGCCGAACTGGAGGCCAAGGCCGATGAGCTGCGGGCGCTCGACGCCAAGGGCGACGGCTATTCGCTGACCGAGGAGATCGGGAAGCTCGAGGCCAAGGCCGGTCAGTCGCTCAAGGACCTCTATGGCGCGCTGACGCCCTGGCAGAAGACGCTGGTGGCGCGGCACCCGCAGCGGCCGCATTTCCTCGATTATTGCGCCGGGCTGATCGATGAGTTCACCCCGCTGGCCGGAGACCGCGCCTTCGGCGAGGACGAGGCCATCGTCGGCGGCTTCGGCCGCTTCCGTGGCGAGCCGGTCTGCGTCATCGGCCAGGAGAAGGGCAACTCGACGGAGACCCGCATCCGGCATAATTTCGGCATGCCGAAGCCCGAGGGCTATCGCAAGGCGGTGCGCCTGATGGAGCTCGCCGACCGTTTCGGCCTGCCGGTTCTGAGCTTCATCGACACGGCCGGAGCCTATCCGGGCATCGAGGCCGAGGAGCGCGGCCAGGCCGAGGCGATCGCCCGCTCGACCGAGACCTGCCTTGCCCTGCGCACGCCGAGCGTCGCGCTGGTGATCGGCGAGGGCGGCTCGGGCGGCGCCATCGCGATTGCGGCGGCGAGCCGCGTGCTGATGATGGAGCACGCGATCTATTCGGTGATCTCGCCGGAAGGCGCCGCCTCGATCCTGTGGCGTGACACCGCCCGGGCGCAGGATGCCGCGACCGGCATGAAGATCACCGCACAGGACCTGCTGAAATTCGGCGTGATCGACAAGATCGTCCCGGAGCCGACCGGTGGCGCCCATCGCGAGCCGCAGCTGGCGATCGAGCGGGCCGGGGCCGCGATCGCCGCGGCGCTCGCGGATCTCGCCGGACTGAGCGCCGACGAGATCGTCGAGCGGCGGGCGGACAAATATCTGGCGATCGGCCGGTCCCTCTGAGGGGGCGGGCGAGCGCCCTGATTCTTCGGTGTTCCAGATATGGCCATTCCGAGGAAGCCTGTGGTAAGGAACGCTCAAGCCTAACGGTTCTAAATCCGGGCTAGCGGCATAATTTGGCCGCGATGCTCGATGCATGGTCGGGTCAGACGGCCGAGCGATGGGAATGACAACGTGGCAGTGAAACATCTCGCGCTGACGGCCCTGATCGCCCTCACCCTGGCCGCCTGCGAAGAGGACCGCTATCGCGGTTCGGCTCGCCACAACATCCCGATTCCGTCCGCGACCTATTCGCTGATGTCCGAGAAGGGCATGAGCAAGAGCCAGCCGATCGTGATTCGCTCCTACAAGAAGGAGTCGGAGCTCGAGATCTGGAAGAAGCGCGCCGACGGCAAGTATGCGCTGCTCAAGACCTTCCCGATGTGCCGCTGGTCCGGCCAGCTCGGCCCCAAGGTCCGCGAAGGCGACCGGATGGCGCCGGAGGGTTTCTACGCCATCACCCCGGCGCAGATGAACCCGAACTCGTCGTTCTATGTCTCGTTCAACATGGGCTATCCCAACGCCTATGACCGCTCGCATGGCCGCACCGGCGCGCATCTGATGGTGCATGGCGCCTGCTCCTCGGCCGGTTGCTATTCGATGACCGACGATCAGATCGGCGAGCTCTATGCCCTGGTCCGCGAGGCCCAAAATGGCGGCCAGCGTGCCGTCCAGATGCAGGCCTTCCCGTTCCGGATGACGCCGGAGAACCTCGCCAAGCACCGGCTCGACCCGAATATGGGGTTCTGGAAGAACCTCAAGGAAGGCTCGGACTATTTCGAGATCGCCAAGGACGAGCCGGCAGTCGGGGTTTCCGGCGGCCGCTACGTCTTCAACAAGGGCGGCGATTCCTCCGTCGCGCAGGCGATCGCGCAAAAGCGCCAGCAGGATGACATCCAGGTCGCTGCACTGGTCTCCAAGGGCACGCCGGCGATCAAGCTGATCTATGACGATGGCGACCAGCATTCCTCCTTCAAGCGCCAGCTGGCGCAGTCCGGCGCCGATGCGCTGAACCGGTCGGTCGCCTGGGGGTCGCGCAATGTCGGCATCAGCCGCGTCGACTCCCTGATCGGGCCGCGTGTCGTCGTGCTCGACGACAAGGGCCGGACGAAGGCGACGGTGCGGGCCGAATCCGCCGAGAACGATGCCGTCCTCGCGGCGGTGCGTGGTGCGGCCGAGCAGCCGGCGGCGGAAACCAAGCCTGCTGAGGTCGCTGTAGCGGCCGCCCCGGCGAAGCCTGCCGCCGCTGCCAAGCCGGCTGACGCGGCTACGCAGCTCGCCAAGGTCTCGCCCGGCGCGGCGACAGCCGAGCCGATCCAGACCGCCAGCGCCGAGCAGCCTTCCTTCTACCAGCGCGCGCTGAGCTTCGTGCCGCTGCTCGGTGGCTCTTCGGAGAAGCCGGCGGAGGCGGCGCCGGTGGCCTCGGTCGTGCCGGAAACGCCACAGCGCATGGTCGCGCCGCTGCCGCCGCGTCGTTCGACGGCGTTGCGCACCTCGCAGCTGGATCAGGCCGACGCCGCCTATGCGAGCAAGCCCGCGACGCGCTGACCCGCGAGGCCGCCCGCCGGCCCGGCTGATACAAAAATATCACGCCCGCTGCGTTCGATCGCAGCGGGCGTTTTGCTGTGCAGTCCTGGGGCCTGCAAGGGCCTCTTTGCTCGTTTGCTGAGCGGCCTGCCGAAATCCTCGTCTTGCCGATTCCGGAGGGAGAAAAGCCTAATCGGGCCAATGCGCGAGCTGTTTCGGGCAGAAACTCTTCGACGGAGCTTTCGATGGTCTTTGGTATCTCCAGGCTCGCGACGGCCGCCACGGCGCTGTCGCTCTCGCTGACGGCCGCCGGCATGGCGCAGGCTTCCGACCTGCCGAGCCGAAAGGCGCCGCCGCCGGCCCCGGTGGCGCCGAGCATCACCTGGTTCGACATTGCGGTCAGCATCAAGGGCATGACCGACTATAATTTCCGCGGCATCTCGCAGACCGATCGCAAGCCGGCGATCCAGGGTGGCGCCGAGCTGCAGTTCTACGACAACCTGGTCTATGCCGGCGTCTACGCCTCGAATGTCGATCTCGCCACCAGCCCGCCGGCCGAGATCGACTTCTATGCCGGCATCCGGCCGAAATTCGGCCCCTTCACCGTCGATGCCGGCGTCTGGCAGTATTATTACCCCAATGAGAAGCAGTATATCGACCTGGCCGGCGGCTACTGGACGCCGAAGAACACCGATTTTACCGAGGTCTATGGCAAGCTGTCCTATAATTTCGAGGATAAGCTGATCGTCGGCGCCAACCTCTTCTACGCCTGGGACTGGCTCGGCACCGGCGCGACCGGCACCTATGGCGCGCTCACGGCCAAGTACAACCTGCCCTTCCTCGAAGGGCTCTCGGTCTCGGGCGAGGTCGGGCGCTATTGGCTCGGCACGCCCAATGCGAGCATCTATTTCGCGGCGCCGGTCGATCTGCCCGACTACACTTATTGGAACGCCGGCCTCTCCTACACCTGGAAGAACCTGACGGCGGATGTGCGCTATCATGACACCAGCCTGTCGAAGACCGAATGCTTCGCGCTGACGGCCGATCCGCGCGGCATCGTCTCCGGGTCCGGCCGCTCGAAATGGTGCAACCCGACCGTGGTCGGCACGCTTTCCTTCGACATCACCGCGAGCAGCGTCGGCATCTTTGCGCCGAAGTGACGTCGCCTGAATTTCGGAAGCGATCTCGAAAGCCCGCGCCAGCGGGCTTTCTGCTTTTGTGGCTCCATGCTGGCCAGATCAGGCGCTGCCATGGCAGGCTTGGCCGGAGAATGCCGGGAGCCCGCCTTGCCTGAGACCAAAGCCATCGATGCCCTTGCGGAGACGATCGCCGCCGCCCGGCTCGCGCGCACGCCCTTGCCGGCGCAAGCGGGCGAGGCCCCGGCCGACGTCGCCCGGGCCTATGCCGTGCAGGGCGCCGTGCACCGCCGACTGGCCGCCTCGCGCTTTGGCCGGCGCAGCGGCTGGAAGATCGGCTGCACCACGCCGGTGATGCAGGATTATCTCGGTATCGACCACCCCTGTGCCGCTGGGCTCTTCGCCGGTACGAGCCATGCGAGCGGAGCCGTGCTGCGCCATGGCGACTTCGTCCGTGTCGGCGTCGAATGCGAGATCGCGGTCAGGCTGGCGCATGATCTTCCCGGGGAGGGCGCGGGCGTCGACAGCGTGCGCGGCGCTGTCGGCGCAGTGATGGCGGCAATCGAGATCGTCGACGACCGCTATGTCGACTGGCAGAGCATCGGCACGCCGATGCTGATCGCCGACGACTTTTTTGCGGCCGGTTGCGTGCTCGGGGCCGGGCTTGCGCCGGATGCCCTGCCGGATCTCGCCGGGCTGCATGGCAGGACGCTGGTCGACGGCGTCGAGGTCGGCGCCGGCGTGGGTGCTGACGTGCTGGGCCATCCCTATGCGGCGCTGGCCTGGCTGGCGGAGCATGCGCAGGCGCGCGGCGCGCCCTTGCGCGCCGGCGAGACCGTGCTGCTCGGCAGCCTGGTGAAGACGCAATGGCTGCCACCAGGCGCCGTCGCCAGGGTCGAGATCGAGGCGCTGGGTGCGGTCGAGGCCCTGTTTGCGGCGGATTGAGCGGCAGCAACGCCAGATGCGCGAGGCAGCAACTATCGCGCCGTCGCGGCGCGCATATAGTTGCGCGGCGCGGTTCCGAGCCTGCGCCGGAACATCGTCGTGAAGGCCGCGACATTGTCGTAGCCAGCCAGCATGGCGATATCGGTGACGGACGCGCCTTCGGCCAGTTTCGGCAGGCAGGCGAACAGGCTCGCCTGCTGGCGCCAGGCGACGAAGCTGAGGCCGGTCTCCTTCTGGAAGAAGCGCGTGAAGGTGCGCCGGCTCATGGCGAGCTTCCCGGCCCAGTCGCCCAGCCGCTCATCGGCCGCGGGCGCGGTCATATAGGTCCGGCAGAGCGCGGCGAGACGCTTGTCCGCCGGGAAGGGCAGGCCGAGCGGCCGTGCTTCGAGGGTCGCGATCTCCTGCGCCAGCAATTCCAGCACCAGTACGGCCTTGCGCGTGCCCGGCGCCGCATCGCGCAGCCGGATCGCCTCGCCGATCAGTGCGCGGGCAAGGTCGGTGACCCCTAGCACCTGCAGCATGCGGCCCGCGAGGTCGCCGAGCCCGGGCAGGAGATAGACCGATTTCATGTCGACAGCGCTCAGCATCTCGACGGCGTGCTGCAATTGCGCGGGAATGAGGAGCGCGTGGCCGGGCGGGATCATCCAGCAGCCCCGCTCGGTCTCGACGAGCACCACGCCCGCGAAGGCACAGAGCAACTGGTCGTGGCGATGGCAGTGGAGCGGGATCCTGTAGCCCACAGGGTTGTCCGAGCTGTGGACGAGGATGTCGGAATCCGAGCGGGCGATCCAGCCGAGATTGCGGCGGTGTTGCTCGTCGAGTGCTTCCAATCTCTGGCGTGGCAACGCTTTCATCTTTGGCCCAAACGCGAAAGTTTTTGACCGAAACACGAATGAAGGTCATCGGCAAGCTCTGTAGAAGAGCCTCGCGCGATCGATCCGCGCGAGGAGATCAAGTCGATGGTCGCAGTTGCCCCGGAAGCCCGCCCGCGTTTCGAGAAGGCGACGACCTCGATCCTGCTCGCCGTCAGCTTCTGCCACCTGCTCAACGACGTCATGCAGTCGCTGCTGGCCTCGCTCTATCCGCTGTTCAAGGCGAATTACGGCCTGGACTTCGTCCAGATCGGCCTGCTGACCATGGCCTTCCAGGTCACCGCCTCGCTGCTGCAGCCGGTCGTCGGCATGGTGACGGATCGCTGGCCGATGCCCTATTCGGCGCCCGCCGGCATGGCCTCGACCTTCGGCGGGCTGATCCTGCTCGGGAATGCGCATAATTTCGCGGTGCTGATCGTCGCGGCCTGCCTGATCGGCTTCGGCTCGGCCGTCTTCCACCCGGAGGCGTCCCGGGTGGCGCGGCTCGCCTCGGGCGGGCGCCACGGCCTGGCGCAGTCCCTGTTCCAGGTCGGCGGCAATCTCGGCTCGGCGCTGGGCCCGTTGCTGGCGGCTTTCATCGTGCTGCCCTTCGGCCAGGGCAGCGTCGCCTGGCTCTCGGTGATCGCGATGGCGGGCGTGCTGATCCTCACCCGGGTCGGGCGCTGGTATGCGGCCCATCGCCGGGCGCAGGCGGGACGCCCGCCAGTCAGCCGGGCCTTGCCGCTGCCGGGGAGGCGCGTTGCCTTCGCGCTGTTCGTGCTCGTGCTGCTGACCGCGACGAAGAACGTCTACATGGCGAGCATATCGAGCTATTTCACCTTCTACGTCATCGAGCAGTTCCAGCTCGGCTTCCGGGACGCGCAGCTGATGCTGTTCCTGTTCCTCGGTGCCGCGGCGGTCGGGACCTTCGTCGGCGGGCCGATCGGCGATCGATTCGGGGCGCGCTTCGTGATCTGGTTCTCGATCCTGGGCGTCATCCCGTTCGCGCTGCTGCTGCCCTATGCCAATCTGTTCTGGACCGGCGTGCTGAGCGTCGCGATCGGGCTGATCTTCGCCTCCGCCTTCTCGGCCATCGTGGTCTTTGCGCAGGAGCTGGTTCCGGGCCGTGTCGGCCTGATCGCTGGCATGTTCTTCGGCTTCGCCTTTGGAGCGGGGGGCCTCGGCGCCGCCCTGCTCGGTGGCCTGGCCGATGCCCATGGCATCGGCTTCGTCTATCGCATCTGCTCCTATCTGCCGCTGCTGGGCTTGCTGACCATCCTGCTGCCGCGCTTGCCGCAGCGCCACAGAGCCTGAATGGCGGCCTGATCGGGCTTCGCCTAAGCCAAAAGCGGAGCCGATGCTGCTCGCAAGAAAAAAGCTCCGGCCCATGGGCCGGAGCTTTTCGCTTCTATCAGCGCCTGCGGGGACGGCTCAGACGAACTGGCCGTGGCAGTGCTTGTACTTCTTGCCGGAGCCGCAGGGGCAAAGCTCGTTGCGGCCGACCTTGCCCCAGCTCGCGGGGTCGTTCGGGTCGCGCTCGGCGACGGCGATGTCACCCTCGATCGCGGCGAACTGCGACTGGCCGCCGAAGAAGCCGGCCGGGGGCGCAGGGAGCTCGCCGCCGGGCTGATCGAAGCCGCCGCCGCCCTGCTCGGGCGCGTCGAAGCGGACCTCGATGCGCATCAGATTGCCGGTGACCTGCTCGCGCAGGCGGCCGATCAGGCCATCGAAGAGCTCGAAGGCCTCCTGCTTGTACTCGTTCAGCGGGTCGCGCTGGGCATAGCCACGCCAGCCGATGACTTGGCGCAGATGGTCGAGGGTGACGAGGTGTTCGCGCCAGAGATGGTCGAGCGTCTGCAGCAGCACCTGCTTCTCGACATAGGTCATCACCTCTTCGGTGTTGCGCTCGATGCGCGCGGCATAGTCCTCGTCGGCGATCTTGCGGATTCGCTCGCGCAGTTCGGCGTCGGCGATGCCTTCTTCCTTGGCCCAGTCCTCGATCGGCAGGTCGAGATTGAGATAGGTCGCGACGTCCTCGCGCAGGCCGGCGGCATCCCACTGCTCGGGATAGGCCTCCTCGGGAATGCGGCGCGAGACGGTGTCCTCGACCACGCCATGGCGCATGTCGTCGATGGTCTCGCGCACGCTCGCCTCGCGCATGAAGTCGCGGCGCTGCTCGAACACGACCTTGCGCTGGTCGTTCATGACGTCGTCGTATTTCAGGATGTTCTTGCGGATGTCGAAATTGCGCGCCTCGACCTTGCCCTGCGCCTTCTCGACCGCCTTGTTGATCCAGGGATGGACGATGGCCTCGCCCTCCTGAAGGCCGAGCTTCTGCAGCATGCCGTCCATCCGGTCGGAACCGAAGATCCGCATCAGATCGTCCTGCAGCGACAGGAAGAACTTGGAGCGACCGGGATCGCCCTGGCGGCCGCCGCGGCCGCGCAGCTGGTTGTCGATGCGGCGGCTCTCATGGCGCTCGGTGCCGATGATGTAGAGGCCGCCGGGGCGGGTCATGGTCTTGGCCGGGCGCGAGCCCTTGGCCGGCTCGAGCTCGATAGTCTCGGAGGCGTTGAGCACGATCTCCTTGAAGCGCGCGACCTCGGCCTCGATCTCCTTGATCCTGGCCTGCTTCTCCGGCCCGTCCTCCATGCCGGCGGTCTCGTGGGCGACACGCATCTCGACATTACCGCCGAGCTTGATGTCGGTACCGCGGCCCGCCATGTTGGTGGCGATGGTGATCGCGCCGGGCACGCCGGCCTCGGCGACGATGAAGGCTTCCTGCTCGTGGAAGCGGGCGTTCAGCACGGCGAACTGCTTGGCGCTCTTGCCCGAGCGGGCGGCCGAATAGAGCTTGTCGAGCGCGCCGGGCTGGGTGAAGTCGATCTGCTTGAAGCCGGCGGCGATCAGCATCTCGGCGACCATCTCGGATTTCTCGATCGAGGCGGTGCCGACCACGACGGGCTGAAGGCGCTCGCTGGCGCGCTCCAGCTCCTTGATGATCGACTGCACCTTCTCCGGGAAGGTGCGGTAGACCTCGTCGTCGTCGTCGATACGGGCGACCGGGACATTGGTCGGGATTTCGACCACTTCGAGCTTGTAGATCTGCTCGAACTCGTCGGCCTCGGTCGCGGCGGTGCCGGTCATGCCGGCGAGCTTCTTGTAGAGGCGGAAATAGTTCTGGAAGGTGATCGAGGCCAGCGTCGCGTTCTCGGGCTGGACGGTGACGCCTTCCTTGGCTTCCAGCGCCTGGTGCAGGCCTTCCGAATAGCGCCGCCCCGGCATCATGCGGCCGCTGAACTCGTCGATGATGACGACCTCGTCGCCGCGGACGATGTAGTCCTTGTCGCGGGTGAACAGGGTGTGGGCGCGCAGGGCCTGGTTGACGTGGTGGACCAGCGTGACGTTGGCGGAATCGTAGAGATCGCCCTCCTTGAGCAGGTCGGCGGCTCGCAGCAGCTCCTCGATATGCTCGTTGCCGGCCTCGGTCAGCGCCACCGTGCGCTGCTTCTCGTCGACCTCGTAATCGCCGGGGATCAGCCCCGGCAGGACCTTGTCGATCGAGACGTAGAGGTCGGACTTGTCGTCGAGCGGGCCGGAGATGATCAGCGGGGTGCGGGCCTCGTCGATCAGGATCGAGTCGACCTCGTCGACGATCGCGAAATGGTGGCCGCGCTGGGTCATCTGCGCGACCTCGTACTTCATGTTGTCGCGCAGATAATCGAAGCCGAACTCGTTGTTGGTGCCGTAGGTGATGTCGCAGGCATAGGCGCGCTGGCGCTCCTCGTCGTCGAGGCCGTGCACGATGATGCCGACGCTGAGGCCGAGGAAATTGTAGATCCGGCTCATCCACTCCGCATCGCGGCGGGCGAGGTAGTCGTTGACGGTGACGACGTGCACGCCATTGCCGGCGAGTGCGTTGAGATAGACCGGCAGCGTCGCGACCAGGGTCTTGCCTTCGCCGGTCTTCATCTCGGCGATGGCGCCCTCGTGCAGCACCATGCCGCCGATCAGCTGAACGTCATAGGGGCGCTGGCCGAGGATGCGCTTGGCGGCCTCGCGGACCGTGGCAAAGGCGGGGACGAGCAGCTCGTCGAGCGATTTGCCTTCGGCGATCTGCTTGCGGAAGGTCTCGGTGCGGGCCTTCAGCTCATCGTCGGAGAGCTTCGCGACCTCGGCTTCGAGCGCGTTGATGGCGGCGACACGGGGCTGGTAGCCTTTGACCCGCCGGTCGTTCGACGAGCCGAAGAGTTTCTTTGCGAGCGCGCCAAGCATGTCCGGTCTTTCCATGGGCGCTTCCGGCTGGAGGACCCGGCACGAGGCGGGCGCGGCCGAAAGCGGATAATCCTGAAATCACGCGCGTGTTTAGACGCGTGCGGGCGCGCGGTCCAGCGCGCGCTTGCTGTGAAGGTGGTCGTCGCGACAGCCGATGCGACGCAGCGCATGTGGGGTCCGGCCGCGGCCCTGCCAAGAGGCGGCGGGGTGACGCAGAAGCGCGCCGGTCGCAGCGACGCGCGCGCTGTGCCTTGCCAAGGCCGTGATCTGCTGGCACTCAGCCAGCCGATCCGTTTTTAGCGCCATTCATCGAAAGGCCAACACCCGATGGTTGTTTCCCGTCTCGCCACGCTGTCGCTCGGCCTCGTGCTGGCTGCAGCTGCGCCTGCCTTCGCGCAGCAGGACAAGGTCGTCGCGAAGGTCGACGGCATCGAGATTACCGAGAGCGAGCTCGCGCTCGCGGCCGACGATCTCGGCGAGCGCACCGCCCAGATGCCGGAGGAGCGCAAGCGCGAGGAGCTGATCAACTTCCTGGTCGACCTCAAGCTCGGCGCCCGCGCCGCCGCCGCCGCCAAGATCGGCGAGGGGCCGGATTTCGCCAAGCGCGTGGCCTATAATCGCAACAAGCTCCTGCTCGACGAGTATCTGACGACCGAGGCCAAGAAGGCGGCGACGCCCGAGGCTGCGAAGAAGCTGTTCGAGGACACGGTCAAGACGCTGAAGCCGGAGGAGGAGGTCCACGCCCGCCATATCCTCGTGCCGGAAGAGGCGCAGGCCAAGGCAGCGCTGGAGCGCCTGAAGAAGGGCGAGGACTTCGCCAAGGTCGCGGCCGAACTCTCCAAGGACCCGGGTTCGGGCAAGGAAGGTGGCGATCTCGGCTGGTTCGCCAAGGAGCGGATGGTTCCGGAATTCGCCGAGGCCGCCTTCAAGCTCGAGAAGGGCCAGCTCTCTGAGCCGGTGAAGAGCCAGTTCGGCTGGCATGTGATCAAGCTCGAGGACAAGCGGACCAAGCCGCTGCCGACCTTCGACGAGGTCAAGCCGCAGATCGAGCAGTACCTGGTCCGCAAGGCGCAGCAGGACATCATCGTCGGGCTGCGCGACAAGGCCAAGGTCGAGCGCCTCGACAAGCCGGCGGCGACGCCGGCTCCGGCGACGCCGGCCGAGCCGAAGAAGCCCTGAGGCAGACTTAGCGGGCGCCTCGGAAGAGGGGCGCCCGAAATGCCCCGGAGCCGGCCCGGGCATGATCTGCACGCCGGCATTGCCTGCTTGTTTTCCGCACGCTGCTGCGGCACATCGAAGCGCCTCAAAAGGAGACGCCCCGATGGCCGGCAAGGATGTTCCCGTTTCCCCGCTCGCGCCAAAGCGCCAGCCCAAGGTTCCGGCGGTGCCGGGCGTGCGTTTCGCCACGGCGGAAGCCGGCATCCGCTATAAGGGCCGTACCGACGTGCTGCTGGTGCTGCTCGACGAGGGCTCTCAGGCCGCCGGCGTCTTCACCCGTTCGAAATGCCCGTCCGCGCCGGTCGACTGGTGCCGGGCGAATCTCGCCCAGGGCACGGCCCGGGCCGTGGTCGTCAATTCCGGCAACGCCAACGCCTTCACCGGCCTGAAGGGCCGCGACTCCGTCGCACTGACCGCGAAGATCGCGGCCAAGGCCGCCGGCTGCAAGCCCGAGCAAGTCTTCATCGCCTCGACCGGCGTGATCGGCGAGCCGCTCGACGCGACCAAGTTCGAGGGCGTGCTGGCTGACTGTGCCTCTCGCGTGGCCGACGGATCCTGGCTCGATGCCGCCAAGGCGATCATGACCACCGACACCTTCCCCAAGGCGGTGTCGCGCAAGGCCAAGATCGACGGGCACGAGGTCGTCATCGCCGGCATCGCCAAGGGGGCGGGTATGATCGCGCCCGACATGGCGACGATGCTCTCCTTCGTCTTCACCGATGCGCCGATCGCCGCCCCGGTGCTGCAGGCTCTGCTCGGCAAGGGCGTCAAGGGCTCGTTCAACGCGATCACGGTCGACAGCGACACCTCGACCTCGGACACGCTGATGCTGTTCTCGACCGGCAAGGCCGCGGCGCGCGGCGTGCCTGCGATCAGCGATCCTGCCGATCCTCGTCTCTCTGGCTTCAAGCGGGCGCTGAACGCGCTCCTGCTCGAGCTTTCGCATCTCGTCTGCAAGGATGGCGAGGGCGCCCGCAAATTCGTCGAGATCCGGGTGCAGGGCGCCGCCTCGTCGCGCTCGGCCAAGAGGGTCGCGCTCTCGATCGCCAATTCGCCGCTGGTGAAGACCGCGATCGCCGGCGAGGACGCCAATTGGGGCCGCATCGTCATGGCGGTCGGCAAGGCCGGCGAGCCGGCCGATCGCGACCGGCTCGACATCTCCTTCGGCGGGATCATGGTGGCGCAGCAGGGCGCCCGCGCACCGTCCTATGACGAGGTCGCCGTATCCAACTACATGAAGGGCGAGCACATCGTCATCACCACCGACCTCGGACTTGGCCGAGGCAAGTCCACCGTGTGGACCTGTGATCTCACCAAGGCCTATGTCGAGATCAATGGTGACTATCGCTCCTGAGCCCGCGCGGCCGGCGGGGCCGAGCAAGACGTTCATCGTCAGCAACCTCGCCGTCTGCTCCTTCCTCTGGGGTTCGAGCTACCTGTTCATCAAGCTGATGGCCGGCGACGTCGTCCCCTGGGCGATCGCAGCCTGCCGCGGCCTGCTCGGCGCTGTGACGCTGGCGCTGTTCGTCGCGGCGCGCGGCCAGAGCCCGCTGCCGCGCCGCCACGAGCTCCGTCATTGGCTCGTGCTCGGCACCTGCAATGGCTGGCTGCCGAACGTGCTCGTCGCCTATGCGCTGATCCAGCTCGCCAGCGGCCCGGCGGCGATGATCCAGGCGGCGGGCCCGCTGGTCACGGCGCTGTTCGCGCATTTCCTGTTCTCGGAAGAGCATCTCAGCCGGCGCCGGCTCGGCGGCATACTGGTCGGCATGGCGGGCGTCGCCATCCTGATCGGGCCGCGCCTGGTCGAAGGCGGCGGCACGGCGCTCAGCCTGCTCGCCATGGTCGGCGCGACGTTGTCCTATGCCTGCGCCAATCTCTATACGCGCGCGGTGCCGCCGCGCGCGGGCGATCCGATCCGGTTGGCGCTCGGCCAGCAGGTGGTCTCCGGCGGCGGGGCACTGCTGCTGACGCTGACCTTCTCCGGCTGGGGCGCGCTTCTGGCCCTGACGCCGCATTGGCAGGCGGCGCTGGCGCTCGGCGTGTTCGCGACGGCGATGCCGGTGGCGTTCTTCATGCGATTGATCCGTGCGGCCGGGCCGACCCGGGCGGCGATGACCGGCTATCTCGTGCCGGTCGTCGCTGCCGTCATGGGTGTGCTGGTTCTCGGCGAGACGCTTGAGTTGCGGCAGATCATCGGAGGCGTCATCATCCTCGCAGGCGTCTTCTTCGTGACGACGGCGCCGGCGGGGGCGAAAACGGGATGAAAGCTGCGGCGTGCATGCTGGGCCTGACGGCCTTGCTGGGGGCCTGCGTCGAGCGGCGTCCGACAGCGAGCTCGTCCTTCTCGCCGGAGGAGGCGGCCTATATCCGCAAGCCGGGAGCCGGCGTGATCACCGGGCACGCCTTCCGCACGCGCGCCAAGGGCCAGGTCGTCAACGCGGCCGGCGAGGTGGTCCGGTTGGTGCCGGCGACCGCCTATGCGAGCCAGCGCTTCGCCAGCCTCTATGGCCGCGCCAAGTTCATCCCCGCTGCCAGCTATCCGCAAGAGGAACCGGATCCACGCTACGTCGAATACACGCGCACCACCAAGGCAGAGGCGAATGGCCGTTTTGCCTTCGACAAGGTGGCGCCGGGTCGCTATTTCGTCACCACCCAGGTGATCTGGGGCGAGGAGGACGCGCTCTCCCGGGAGGGCGGTTCGGTTTATGACGAGGTGACGCTGACCGGCAGGGAAACCGAGCCGGTGCGGGTCATCCTTTCGGGAAAATGAGGCTTCGTGAAACTGCTGCTCGTCGTCGCCTGCGCGCTGGTCGATTCCGATAACCGCGTCCTCGTCACCCAGCGCCCCGAGGGCAAGGCCCTGGCCGGGCTCTGGGAGTTCCCGGGCGGCAAGCTCGAAGCCGGCGAGCGGCCGGAGCCGGCGCTGATCCGCGAGCTCTCCGAGGAGCTTGGCATCGAGGTCAAGGAAGCCTGTCTCGCGCCGCTGACCTTCGCCAGCTACGCCTATCCCGAATTCCACCTCCTGATGCCGCTCTATATCTGCCGGCGCTGGGAAGGGACGGTGACCTCGCGCGAGGGCCAGGCGCTGAAATGGCTGCGTGCGAGCAAGCTGCGCGAGCTTGCCATGCCGCCGGCCGACGAGCCGCTGATCCCGCATCTGATCGATCTGCTCGGGGCGTGAGCCGCTGCGACTGATGCCATTCGCAGCATGGTCGGGCTTGTCCCGACCATCCACGTCTTGGCTGCACTGGTCAGGCTCGATGCTCAAGACGTGGATGCTCGCCACAAGGGCGAGCATGACGTCGTGGTTCTCGTGAGTGCACCCGCCGCTCAGCGCGGCAGGATGGTCTCGCCCATCAGGTGCTTGTCGATCGAATGCGCCATCTGGCGACCCTCGCGGATCGCCCAGACCACCAGCGACTGGCCGCGGCGCATGTCGCCGGCGGCGAAGACCTTCTCGACCGAGGTCTTGTAGGCCAGCATGTTGGCCTCGACATTGCCGCGCCCGTCGAGCTTGACGCCGAGCTTTGCGAGCAGGCCGTCATGCACCGGCGAGACGAAGCCCATGGCGAGCAGGACGAGATCGGCCTTGAGGTCGAACTCGGTGCCCGGGATCGGCTTGAAGCCGGCATCGACCTTGGCGCAATGCAGGCGCTTCACCTTGCCGTTCTCGCCCGAGAACTTCAGCGTGCCGATGGCGAAGTCGCGCTCGGCGCCTTCCTCATGGCTGGAGGAGGTGCGCAGCTTCAGCGGCCAGTTCGGCCAGGTCAGCTGCTTGTTCTCCTTCTCCGGCGGCTGCGGCATGATCTCGATCTGGGTGACCGAGAGCGCGCCCTGGCGCACCGAGGTGCCGATGCAGTCGGAACCGGTGTCGCCGCCGCCGATGACGACGACATGCTTGCCGCCGGCGAGGATCGGCCTGGCATTGCCCGTGGTCTCCGGCTCGCCGCCATTGCGGCGGTTCTGCTGCGGCAGGAAGTCCATGGCGAACTGGACGCCGTCGAGGTCGCGGCCCTCGATCGGCAGATCGCGCGGCTTCTCGGCGCCACCGGTCAGGCCGATGGCGTCGTACTCAGCGAGCAGCTCCTGCGGGTCGATGTCGATGCCGACATTGACGCCGTAATGGAAGACGACGCCTTCGGCCTCCATCTGCTTCACCCGGCGCTCGACATGCGACTTCTCCATCTTGAAGTCGGGGATGCCGTAACGGAGCAGGCCGCCGGCGCGGGCCTGGCGCTCATAGACATGGACCTCGTGACCGGCGCGGGCGAGCTGCTGCGCGGCGGCGAGGCCGGCCGGGCCGGAGCCGATCAGGGCGATCTTCTTGCCTGTCCTGGTCGCGGCCGGCTCGGGCTTGATCCAGCCCTCCTGCCAGCCCTTGTCGACGATGGCGCATTCGATCGACTTGATGGTGACCGGGGTATCCTCGAGATTCAGCGTGCAGGACGCCTCGCAGGGTGCGGGGCAGACGCGGCCGGTGAACTCCGGGAAATTATTGGTCGAGTGCAGGTTCAGCAGCGCCTCGCGCCACTTGTCGTTGTAGACGAGGTCGTTCCAGTCCGGGATCTGGTTGTTCACCGGACAGCCATTGTGACAATACGGGATGCCGCAGTTCATGCAGCGCGCCGCCTGGTCGCGGGTCGCCTCGGCGCCGAGCGGGATCACGAACTCCTTGTAGTTCCTGATCCGGTCGGAGGCTGGGAGATACTTCCGGTCGCGCCGGTCGATTTCGAGAAAGCCGGTTACCTTGCCCATCGTCTCACTCCGCCGCGACCGAGACGCCGGCCTGGGCCCGCTCGATTTCCATTAGCGCCCGCCGATATTCGACCGGCATGACCTTGACGAACTTGGGCAGGTACTCCGCCCAGTTCTCCAGAATTGCCTGAGCCCGCGCCGATCCGGTGTATTTCAGGTGGTCGGCGATGAGCTGGTGCAGGCGCTCGGCGTCGTAGCCCGACATGTTGGCCATGACGTCGATGCGGCCCTTGAACTCGAGGTCGCCGCCGTGATGGTAGAGGCGCTGGGTCAGCTCCTCCTCCTCCGGCACCGGCTCGAGATCGACCATGGAGAGGTTGCAGCGCTTGGCGAAGCTCTTGTCCTCGTCGAGCACATAGGCGATGCCGCCCGACATGCCGGCCGCGAAGTTGCGGCCGGTCTGGCCGAGCACGACGACGACGCCGCCGGTCATGTATTCGCAGCCATGGTCGCCGGTGCCCTCGACCACCGCGATCGCGCCGGAATTGCGCACCGCGAAGCGCTCGCCGGCGACGCCGCGGAAATAGCATTCCCCGGAGATCGCGCCGTAGAGCACGGTGTTGCCGACGATGATCGCGTCCTCGGCGACGGTGCGCGACTTCGGGTCGGGGCGGATGATCAGCTTGCCGCCGGACAGGCCCTTGCCGACATAGTCGTTGGCCTGGCCGGTGAGGTCGAGCGTCAGGCCGCCGGCGACCCAGGCGCCGAAGCTCTGGCCGGCGGTGCCGGTGAGCTTCACCGTGATCGCATCCTCGGGAAGGCCGGCCGCGCCGTGGCGCTTGGCGATCTCGCCGGAGATCATCGCGCCGGTCGAGCGGTCGACATTGCGGATCGTGCTCTCGATCACCACCGGGGCGCCGCTGTCGAGCGAGGCGCCGGCCTTGGCGATCAGGGTGCGGTCGAGCACCGACTCGATCGGGTGGACCTGGCGCTCGACATTGCGGATGGCGACACCTTCGCCGGCTTCAGGCTTGTGGAAGATGCGGGCGAAGTCGAGCCCCTTGGCCT
Organism: Allobosea sp. NPDC055594; assembly: GCF_053618995.1. NCBI lineage: Bacteria > Pseudomonadati > Pseudomonadota > Alphaproteobacteria > Hyphomicrobiales > Alloboseaceae > Allobosea > Allobosea sp. NPDC055594. The sequence continues at coordinate 15,263 of NZ_JBSHIO010000018.1, read as the reverse complement.
TCCAGTGGTCGATCGCCTGCTTCTTGTCGAGCCAGTCGGAGCGCCCGACGAGCTCGTCGAAGCTGCGCACGCCCATCGCGGCCATGATCTCGCGCACGTCCTCGGCGAGAAAGAAGAAGAAGTTGATGACGTGCTCGGGCTGGCCCTTGAAGCGCTTGCGCAGCACCGGATCCTGGGTGGCGACGCCGACCGGGCAGGTGTTGAGATGGCATTTGCGCATCATGATGCAGCCGGCGGCGATCAGCGGCGCGGTGGCGAAGCCGAACTCGTCGGCGCCGAGCAGCGCACCGATGACGACGTCGCGCCCGGTGCGCAGGCCACCATCGACCTGCAGCGCGATGCGGCCGCGCAGCTTGTTCATCACCAGGATCTGGTGGGTCTCGGCGAGACCGATCTCCCAGGGCGAGCCGGCATGCTTGATCGAGGTCAGCGGCGAGGCGCCGGTGCCGCCCTCATAGCCGGCGATGGTGATGTGGTCGGCGCGGGCCTTGGCGACGCCGGCGGCGACGGTCCCGACGCCGAGCTCGGAGACCAGCTTGACCGAGACGTCGGCCGCCGGGTTGACGTTCTTCAGGTCGAAGATCAGCTGCGCCAGATCCTCGATCGAGTAGATGTCATGGTGCGGCGGCGGCGAGATCAGGCCGACGCCCGGGGTCGAATGCCGGACCTTGGCGATGCGGGCATCGACCTTGTGTCCGGGCAGCTGGCCGCCCTCGCCGGGCTTGGCGCCCTGCGAGACCTTGATCTGCATCATCGCCGAATTGACGAGATATTCGGTGGTGACGCCGAAGCGGCCGGAGGCGACCTGCTTGATCGCCGAGCGCATCGAGCGTCCGTCCGGCAGCGGCACGAAGCGCTCCGGCTCCTCGCCGCCCTCGCCGGTGTTCGACTTGCCGCCGATCGCGTTCATCGCCAGCGCCAGCGTCGAATGCGCCTCGTGGCTGATCGAGCCGAAGGACATGGCGCCGGTCGAGAAGCGCTTGACGATCGAGGCCGCGCTCTCGACCTCTTCGAGCGGCACCGCCTGATGGCCGAGCTCCTCGGCCATCTTGACGTGGAACAGGCCGCGAATGGTCGAGAAGCGCTGGCTCTGGTCGTTGAGCAGGTCGGAATAGGCCTTGAACTTGTCGCGGGCATTGCCGCGCACCGCATGCTGGAGCAGCGAGATGTTCTCCGGCGTCCAGGCATGGTCCTCGCCGCGGATGCGGTAGGCGTACTCGCCGCCGACGTCGAGCGCATCGCGATAGACCGGCGAGTCGCCGAAGGCGTCGCGATGGCGGCGCAGGGTCTCCTCGGCGATCTCGGCGAGGCCGACGCCCTCGATCGAGGAGATGGTGCCGCGGAAATACGCGTCGATGAACTCCGAGCGCAGGCCGACCGCGTCGAAGATCTGGGCGCCGCAATAGGACTGGTAGGTCGAGATGCCCATCTTCGACATGACCTTGAGCAGGCCCTTGCCGATCGACTTGATGAAACGCTTGACCACCTCGTAGGCGTCGACCTCCGGTGGGAACTCGCCGGCCTCGAGCAGCGCCTCCATGGTCTCGAAGGCGAGATAGGGGTTGATCGCCTCGGCGCCGAAGCCGGCGAGCAGGGCGAAGTGGTGGATCTCGCGCGGCTCGCCGGATTCGACGACGAGGCCGACCGAGGTGCGCAGGCCCTTGCGGATCAGGTGATGATGGACGGCCGCGGTCGCGAGCAGCGCCGGTATTGGGATGCGGTCCGCGCCGACCTGCCGGTCGGAGAGGATGATGATGTTGTAGCCGCCATGCACCGCCGCCTCGGCGCGCTCGCAGAGCCGCGCGATCGCGCCTTCCATGCCGTTCGCGCCTTCGCGCGCCGGATAGGTGATGTCGATCGTCTTGGTGTCGAAGCGATCCTCGTAATGACCGATGCAGCGGATCTTCTCGAGATCGTCATTGGTCAGGATCGGCTGGCGCACTTCGAGGCGCTTGCGGCGCGAGGTGCCCTCGAGATCGAGGATGTTCGGGCGCGGCCCGATGAAGGAGAGGAGGCTCATCACGAGCTCCTCGCGGATCGGGTCGATCGCCGGGTTGGTGACCTGGGCGAAGTTCTGCTTGAAATAGGTGTAGAGCAGCTTTGACTTCGAGGAGAGCGCCGAGATCGGCGTGTCCGTGCCCATCGAGCCGACGGCTTCCTGTCCGGTCACCGCCATCGGCGCCATCAGGATCTTGGTGTCTTCCTGGGTGTAGCCGAAGGCCTGCTGGCGATCGAGCAGGGCGACGTCGGTGCGCGAGGCGCGAGCCTCCACCGGCGGCAGCTCTTCCAGGACGATCTGGGTGCGCTTCAGCCAGTCCTTGTAGGGATTGGCCTGGCAGAGGCTCTGCTTGATCTCGTCGTCGCCGATGATGCGGCCCTCTTCGAGGTCGATCAGCAGCATCTTGCCGGGCTGGAGCCGCCACTTCTGGACGATCTTCTCCTCCGGGATCGGCAGCACGCCGAACTCCGAGGCCAGCACGACGAGCCCGTCATCGGTGACGAGATAGCGGGCCGGGCGCAGGCCGTTGCGGTCGAGCGTCGCGCCGATCTGGCGGCCATCGGTGAAGGCGATCGCCGCCGGGCCGTCCCAGGGCTCCATCAGCGCGGCATGGTATTCGTAGAAGGCGCGCCGGCTCTCATCCATCAGCGGATTGCCGGCCCAGGCCTCGGGTACCAGCATCATCATGGCGTGGGCGAGCGAGTAGCCGCCCTGGACCAGGAATTCGAGGGCGTTGTCGAAGCAGGCGGTGTCGGACTGACCCTCATAGGAGATCGGCCAGAGCTTGGAGATATCGGCGCCGAAGAGCTCGGAATCGACCGAGGCCTGACGGGCCGCCATCCAGTTGACGTTGCCGCGCAGCGTGTTGATCTCGCCGTTATGGGCGACCATCCGGTAGGGATGGGCGAGGCGCCAGGACGGGAAGGTGTTGGTGGCGAAGCGCTGGTGGACGAGGGCGAGGGCGCTCTCGAAGCGCGGATCGGTCAGGTCCTTGAAATAGGAGCCGAGCTGGGTGACCAGCACCATGCCCTTGTAGACGATGGTCCGGCAGGAGAAGGAGACCGGGTAATAGGTCGCGGTCGCCCGGTCCTGGCGCTTGTAGACCTTGTTCGAAACCGACTTCCTGAGGACGTAGACCTTGCGCTCGAAATCGTCCTCGTCGGAGATCTCGGCCGGGCGGCCGACGAAGATCTGGCGATGGGTCGGTTCGGTTTCCTTGACGGCTTCGCCGAGGTCGCTGTTGTCGACCGGCACGTCGCGCCAGCCGAGGAAGATCAGGCCTTCCTCCTCGACGGTCTGGGCGACGATCTCCTCGCAGACGGCGCGGTTCTCTGCGTCCTGCGGCATGAAGAACTGGCCGATGGCGTAATGGCCGGGCTCGGGCAGCTCGATGCCGATCTTCGCGCATTCTTCCTTGAAGAAGCGGTGCGGGATCTGGGTGAGGATGCCGCAGCCGTCGCCGAGCTTGGGATCGGCGCCGACGGCGCCGCGATGGTCGATATTGTGCAGAATCTGCAGGCCCTGTGCGACGATCGCATGGCTCTTGCGGTTCTTCATGTCGGCGATGAAGCCGACGCCGCAGGCATCATGCTCATTCGACGGATCGTAGAGCCCCTGGCGCTCCGGCATGGCGGGGTCGCGGACAACAGGGAAGCGCTCGAGGGATTTCTCGACCGCAGGCCTGGTGACCAGGTTCGATCCGTTGCGTTCGCGCATCGTCAACTCCGCTGCCGAAGGGGGCCGGCTAGCGCCAGCGCCCGTCAAGGTTTCACACGGTTCCGTGCCTCGGCCGGTCCGCCCTGCTCGCCTTGGCGAGGAACGGGCCGGCTTCGTCTCGTTTTCGAAGGTCGCTTGCGCCTTGTAGTCCCGCGCCTGCGCCCTTCGCAGGCGCGCAGGCTGCTAGGCCCAGTCGCGCCTGGTCAGGCCGACGTTTTACGGGCGGCGCGCGCGCGGATGGCTTCGGCGATATTGGCCATGCCTTCCGTCATGCTCCGCTCCATCATTTGGCGGTCAGCCGGCCAAGCTCGCCGGTCGCCGCTCGCTGAAAAATGGGACAGCATCACTGTCCTAACGTCTCGAACTTGCCAGAATTCCAATCTGGGCACAAGCGGCGATTTTGCACTGCATCGAAATTTTATTGCTAATTGCGTGAGCGCTTCGACATTTTCACATCATTGGTCGGCTTGGGCCAGCCCGGAAGTTGTTCCTGTGGCTTCGTCGTGAACTGCGAGGGTGGCATGGCCGTGCAGCGTGCAAGCGGTAGCGCAGTCCGGGACGATCCCCGACAAAAGCTGCGAAGCTGCTTTCGCGAGACGGTGCCATGAACTTCATCAGCGACAATCTCGCCGGGGCGAGTGCTCCGGTCCTGCAGGCGATGCTGGCTGCCAATGACGGGTTCGCCGCGGCCTATGGCAACGACGCCTGGACGAAGCGGGTCGAGGCGCTGTTCGCCGATCTGTTCGAGCGCGAGGTTGCGGTCTTCCTGGTCACGTCGGGCACGGCGGCGAACGCGCTGGCGCTGGCGAGTCTGGTCCAGCCCTGGGGGGCGGTGCTCTGCCATCACGAGGCGCATGTCGCCGCCGATGAATGCGGGGCGCCGGAATTCTTCAGCGGCGGGGCCAAGATCGTCGGCCTGCCGGGCGATGGCTGCAAGCTCGCGCCGGACGTCGTCGCGGACCAGCTTTCGCGCATGCGGCCGGACTCGTTGCACCAGGTGCAGCCGCAGCTCCTGTCGATCACCCAGGCGACCGAATGCGGGCTGGTCTATCGGCCGGACGAGATCGCGGCGCTGAAGGCGGCGATCACGCCGCGCGGGCTGAAGCTGCACATGGACGGCGCGCGCTTCGCCAACGCTGTTGCGCGCCTTGGCTGCTCGCCGGCCGAACTCACCTGGAAGGCGGGCGTCGACGTGCTCTCCTTCGGCGGCACCAAGAACGGCGCCCTGGCGGCCGAGGCGGTGGTTTTCTTCGAGCCAAAAGCTGCGGCCGAGATGCCCTGGCGTCGCAAGCGCGCCGGCCATACCCTGTCGAAGGGCCGGCTTATTGGCGCCCAGTTCGAAGGCCTGCTGGCCGACGGGCACTGGCTCGACCTCGCCGGCCATGCCAACGCCATGGCCGACAAGCTGGCCGCCGGCATCGCGGCGCTTGGAAGCATCCGGCTCGCCTGGCCCAGCGAGGCCAACGAGGTCTTCGCGATCCTGCCGGCGGCGCGCCGCGACCAGCTCAGGACGCGCGGCGTGCAGTTCCTGGACTGGGCGGATGGGGCGCTGCCGGAAGGAGAGGGGCTGGCGCCCGGCGAAACGATCGGTCGTTTCGTCTGCTCCTTCGCGACGAGGCCGGACGAGGTCGAGCAGCTGCTGGCGATCATCGCCGAGGCTTGAAAAACCCGGGAATCACTGGATTGCGACCGAATTCGTGCCGCAAGCACGCCGTAATCCTTACCGAGAACTGAAGCCTGAGATTCTGCCGTACAAGGACAGGACCATGGCATTCTTCACTACGCCGGAGCGTGGCTCGCAGGATTTGCGCCGCCGTCTCGCTGGGCTGGCCATCGCTGCCACGACCCTGGCTGCGGCCGGCCCGGCGCTGGCTCAGATCGATGATTACGGTGGCGGCTACGCCTATTACGGCCGGGGCTATGAGCGCGATTACGGCTATGAGCGGCGCTATGATTATGCGCCGCTGCCGCCCGCGCCGATCCCGCAGCGCGCGATCGGGCGGGTCGCGGCCCGCGAATTCGGACTCGTCAGGGTCGACCGCACGATCGCGACGCGTTCCTCCTATGTCGTCGACGGCACCGGCCGCGATGGTGCAAGGGTCCGCCTGATCCTCGATCGCTATAGCGGCGAGCTGATCGATAGGATCGTGCTCGGGGCGCCAATGCGCACCGCCCGGCTCGATCCGCAGATCGAACGGCCGGCGCAGCGGCTGATTCCGCGCCCGCCGCCGCGTCCGGCCGAATTGAAGCCGCCCGCCGAGGCGAGCGCTCCGGCGACCGTGGCGCCGCCTTCGCCCGCCGCTCCTCCCGCCCCGGCGGCGGTGCCGGCAAAGCCGCTCGCCGTGCCTGCCGTGGCACCCAAGGAGATCGGCAAGCCGACGCTGGTCAATCCCCAGGATGTCCGCAATGCCGACGGGCCGGAGCTGGCGCCGCCGCTGGCTCGTGCCCATCCGAGCGGAATCCTGGTGCCCGACACCACAGTGCCTCCGGTGCGGATCGAGGGGACCAAGGCGGAGGCGCCGAAATCGGACATGGTGCCGGTCGCGCCGCTGAACTGAGGGGCCGGCGGGGCGCTCTGCAGGGCCAGAGCATCTCAGCGGTTTTCTGAAACGCGAAATGCTCTAGTTGTTTTATCGCATTTTCTTCACGCGAACCGGTGCCTACTTCGCTCGAAAATGCTCCAGCTCCGCATAGAAAAAGGCCTCCCCGGCTTCCCGGGGAGGCCTTCTGGTTTCTGGCGGGCGCAGTTCGCGCCGTGCGGCGGTTACGCCGCCTGCTTGGTCGCGACCTTGGCCTCGATCACCTTGGCGCCCTGCGCACCGATCGGAATCAGGCGCGGTTTCTTGGCTTCGGGAATCTCGCGGACGAGGTCGATATGGAGCAGGCCGTTCTCGAGGCTGGCGCCGGTCACCTGGACATAGTCGGCGAGCTGGAAGCGGCGCTCGAAGGCACGGGCGGCGATGCCCTGATGCAGGACCTCGCGCTTCTCGGCACCTTCGGCGGTCTTCTTCTCGCCGCGGACGGTGAGAGCGTTCTCCTTGCTCTCGATGGAAAGGTCGGCCTCGGCGAAGCCGGCGACGGCGATCGAGATGCGATAGGCGTTATCGGCGGTGCGCTCGATATTATAGGGCGGATAGGTCGGCGCATTGTCGACGCTGGTGGCCTGGTCGAGCAGCGAGAACAGGCGGTCGAAGCCGACGGTCGAGCGATAGAGCGGGGAAAGATCGTAGGAACGCATGATTGTCCTCCAGAGGAAGCGACAGAGTGTTCAGCCCGCCTCGCCATGAGCGCGGGCCTCGGTTGCAGTCTCGCGCAGCCGGTTCCGGCCTGCGCATGACTGATCTGGGGGAGGGTTTCGGGCTTTTCAAGACCCCTGCGAGAGGGGCATAAGCAGCTTATCCGCCAGCTGGACGTGCCGATGGCCGAAGCCGAATTCTTCCACGACGCCGGCTACCCCGTTCCCGGCCATGGCAAGGTCTGGTTCGCTCCGACCGCGGATGGCGCGCGGCTACGCCTCGCCAGCTGGCATCCGACCGTCAGGCCGGCTCGGGGCACGGTGCTGATCGCGCAGGGGCGGGCCGAGTTCATCGAACGTTATAGCGAGACCATCGCCGAGCTGCGCCGGCGCGGTTTCCATGTCATCGCCTTCGACTGGCGTGGCCAGGGCGGTTCGCAGCGCTTCACCGACCGGCCGCGCCGCGGCCATGTCGGGCGCCTGAGGGAGTATGAGCGCGACCTGGCTCTCGCCACCGCCGAGATGCAGGAGCGGCTGCCGGCCCCCTATTTCGCTCTGGCGCATTCGATGGGGGCAGCGCTCTGCCTCGACGCGGCAAGGCGGCAGGCCCTGCCGGTCGCAAGGCTGGTCGCGCTGGCGCCGATGCTCGGCATCGCCATGATCGGGCGCCCGCGTGCGGCAAGGCTTCTGGCTTCCGCGCTCTACTGGCTCGGCTTCGGCAAGGCCTTCGTGCCGGGCGGCGGTGAAACGGCGATCGGCACCAAGCCGTTCGAGGGCAACCGGCTGACGGGCGATCCGGTGCGCTATGCCCGCAATGCGGCGCTCTCCGCCGCAGCGCGTGAGCTCGCCATCGGCGATCCCAGCGTCGGCTGGATTCGGACCGCCTTCGAACTGATGGACCGGCTCGCCGCGCCACGCGCGCCGCTCGAGGTGCGGGTGCCGACGCTGGTGATCGCCGCGGGGCGTGATCCGGTCGTCTCGACGCCGGCGATCGAGCGTTTCGCCGCCAGGCTCAAGACCGGCTCGGCGCTGGTGCTGCCGACGGCCCGTCACGAGATCCTGATGGAAAGCGACGCGATCCGGGCCCAGTTCTGGGCAGCCTTCGATGCCTTCGTCCCCGGCGAGCGGCTGGAAGCGGCGGCGTCAGCCGGCGAGCAGCTCGAGCGCGGCCTGGTGCAGGGCCTTGTTGCCGGCGGCGAGGATGGTCCCGCCCTGGGCGGCGCTGCCGCCGGTCCATGAGGTGACGATGCCGCCGGCGCCCTCGATGATCGGGATCAGCGCGACGATGTCATAGGGCTTCAGCCCGCTTTCGATCACCAGATCGACATGGCCGGCGGCGAGCATGCAGTAGGCATAGCAGTCGCAGCCATAGCGGGAGAGGCGCACGGCGCTCTCGACGCGGCCATAGGCCTCTTTCTCGGTGCCGGCGAAGAGGTGGGGGCTCGTGGTCATCAGCGTCGCCTCGGCGAGCGTCGCGGTCGCGCGGGTATGCAGTTCACGCGGGCCGCCCTGGCCTTCATAGCGGGCCTTGCGGCCGTCGCCGGAGAAGCGCTCGCCGGTGAAGGGCTGGTTCATCATGCCGTAGACCGGCACGCCCTTGCGGGTCAGGCCGATCAGCGTGCCCCAGACCGGAATTCCGGAGATGAAGGCGCGGGTGCCGTCGATCGGATCGAGCACCCAGACATATTCGGCATCGGCATTCTCGGTGCCGAACTCCTCCCCGAGCACGCCATGCTCAGGGAAGCTGCGCTTGATCAGATTGCGCATCGTCGCCTCGCCGGCGCGATCGGCCTCGGTGACGGGATCGAAATTGCCGCCGGCCGATTTGTCCTCGGTCGTGTGCATGGAACGGAAGAAGGGCAGGATCGCCTGGCCGGACGAGGTGGCGAGCCCGGCGACGAACTCCGTGAAATCGACCGCGCTCATCGCCTCTTCCTCGTCTCGCTGTCCGGCCGTTGCTGCGGGGCCGGTCGCCGCCTGGGTCCTTCATGCGTTCCGTCCGGCCGGAAGACAAGCCGCCTGCGTCGCCCGCGCCGATCTGTGTCTGTTGCATGCCTGCGGCACGTTTCATCGGCGGGCTTGCGTTTTTGCGATGCAGCGTCTATTGTGCACTGCGAAGGGGAGATGACCTCAAACCTTCGTTGCCCTCCTTGGGCGTTTCCTCCCTAGACTTGGGCCGCCACGCCAGTGAGCGGCCCTTTTTCTTGCCGAGTCGCCGGAGAGGCGGCTATTCCGCCGCCTGTCGCCAATCGCCGAGCCAGCCGCTCCAGCGCGCAAAGCATTCCGCCATGGTGGCACTGATCACCTGTTGCAGGGCGGTGAAGCCGGCATTCGGCTCGAGCGTCGTCTCGTCCATGTAGAGCGCGCGGTTGATCTCGATCTGCAGCGCATGCACGCCGCTGCCGGGTGCGCCGTAATGCTCGGTGATGAAGCCGCCGGCATAGGGGCGGTTGCGGGTGACCTTGAGGCCGGCACGGCGGAAGGCCTCCTCCGCGGCTTCGACGACGAAGCCGGCGGCGCTGGTGCCGAAGCGGTCGCCGAGGATGACGTCCGCCTTGGCGAGGCCATCGCGGTCGAGCCCGGTCGAGGGCATGGAATGCGCATCGACCAGCACGCAGGTGCCGAAGGCGGACCGGGTGCGGTTCACCAGATGACGCAGGCCGGCGTGATAGGGCCGGTAGAGCTCCTCGATCCGTGTCAGCGCGACCTCGACCGGGATCCGACCCGGATAGATCTCGTGCGCATCGCCGACAATGCGCGGGATCGTGCCGAGGCCGCCGGCGACGCGCAGCGAGCGGGTGTTGGCGAAGCCGGGCAGGCGGCCCTCGAACATGCGCGGGTCGAGCTCGAAGGGCTCGCGGTTTAGGTCGAGGAAGGCCCGGGGAAACTCGGCGACGAGCAGCGGCGCGCCGAGGGCGACGGCGTGCCGGAAGAGCAGGTCGACATAGGCGTCCTCCGAGCGCCGCAGCGAACGCAGTGGCAGGCGCGAGCTCTCGACGAAGGCGGCGGGATAATGCCGTCCGGCATGGGGAACGTCGACGACCACGGGCACCACCTGCAGGGCAGGCTGATGGAGCGTGAACGGGCGCTCGATCTCGGCGATCACGCTTTCAGGATGCGGCGGAAAATGTTCAGTGGGCACGGTCATTTCAAACGACTGAAGCACAAAGCGGGCCGGGGTTGAAGCCGGCTGCCGGCGACGGCGAGAATCGCTGCCGTTCATCGCTTGTTTACTGTACTGGGCGCTAATAAGGGCGCATGAACCTGGAAGGCGCTCGCCGGTGGTAGAGCCGCTGGCGCCGGCTGGGGTCGGCGCGGTCCGGGGCGGCGGGACGGCCGGCCCGGTTTCAGGGAATGACGAGGCGAGCGAATCAGGTGTGGCCGGAGGCTGCGCCCGGCGCGCGTCAGCGCAACAAGACGGACGATGCAGGCGCCATGACGAAGATTCTCCTCGCCGAAGACGACAATGATATGCGCCGCTTCCTGGTCAAGGCGCTGCAGAATGCCGGATACGACGTCGCCTCCTTCGATAACGGGCTTTCCGCCTATAATCGTTTGCGCGAAGAGCCGTTCGAGCTGTTGCTGACCGATATCGTGATGCCTGAAATGGATGGCATCGAGCTCGCCAGACGGGCCACCGAACTCGATCCCGACATCAAGGTGATGTTCATCACCGGTTTTGCCGCTGTCGCGCTGAACCCGGATTCGCAGACGCCGAAGGATGCCAAGGTGCTGTCGAAGCCCTTCCATCTGCGCGAATTGGTGACCGAGGTCGAGAAGCTGCTGGCTGCCTGAGCGGGCGTCACACGCTTCTTGGCGACAAGCCGACGAAGCGCCTTGCAAGGCGGCGCGCGACTCGTTATAGCCGCCTCACTCGCAACGAAGTCGCCTCCGGGCCGGCCTCGTTCCAGAAGGCCTCCGGGCCGGACGGGCGCGTAGCTCAGCGGGAGAGCACTACGTTGACATCGTAGGGGTCACAGGTTCGATCCCTGTCGCGCCCACCATTTTTAGCCCCGTCTCGCAATGACTTAGCGGGACGGGGCGTTGCCCCCACCCTCCGCAGATCACCGGCATTCAACTGCACTTCAACAGCAAACAGCTTGGTTGAGGTCAGCTTCTGCAGTTCGGTGATGACGAAATCCGTTGCCAGCGCGACATCCGCCAGAACCTCGGCGTCGAACGCCTCATAGTGCTCCGTCGTCGTCGAGCCTTCCCTGACGGTGTGCCCGAGCCAGATCGACCGCAGCTCCCGCGGCACCCGGGGGCACATCTTGCGGACATGCGTCGCCATGAAGGCGCGAATCGTCCGCTGCGTCAGATCGGGCACGCCGGCCTCGTCCGCGATTCGCTTGACGGCCTTCTTCACGGTGCCGACCCGCTCGCCCTTGTAGACCAGCAGCGAAACAGGATGGTTCGGGCGCTCGCCGTGCTTCTTGAACCAAGCCTGCGCATCTTCCTCGCGCCAGGCGTCGAGCCAATCGGCCAGCCCTTGGGAAGCCATGATCACCGCCCGCCGCTTGTTGGTCTGAATGCGGCCGGGCGGATTGAGGTCTACCGCGCCGGTGCCTCGGTCGTATTGGACGACCGGATCAAAATCGGTGATCGCCTCCGGGCGGGCCCAGGTGTTGAGCGCCATGATAGCCCAGCGCAGCAAATGCTTCGTCTGGATGGCGTCGATGAACATTGCCATCTGCTGAAGCGTCGGCACGAAGCCCCCTTTCTTCGGAGGGGCAATCTTCAAATCCTTCGCGATTCGGGTTCGCTGGTAGACGATCCTGGGGCAGTGCGAGACGAGAGCGCCTTCGACGGTCCCGCCTAGCGGATCGGGCCGCATCTTCACCTCGGCCGCATCGTTCATGGCCGCTCCGAGCACGCTCAGGGTACGGTCGATCGTCGTGGCGCTGTGGCGGTAGGTCTTGTTGCAGAACCGAGCGAGATCAAGTTGCCGCGACGGCGTCCAGAACGAGACGGGCGCGGCGAGGTTCTTCGCTTCGTCGCGCAGGTATTCGGTGACGATCGTCACCGCGCGAGTCGCTTGCCCTTCACTGGCGATGCCGGTGGCGTGGCCGTTGAGATAGGCCTCCATCACATGCACCGTCAGGACTTGACCAGGGTGAGGGCACTCGTCAGCCGCCCGTGCCGGGGCTGCCGCGATGAGGGCGATGAGTGCTTGCTTCGCCTCTTCGCCAATCTCTGTGCGCAGGCTTCGGCGGCGGACTGAGCGAGCTCCGGCGTCATACCGGCAGGCGTAGTAGATTCCACCGCGATTGGGATGGGGGATGTCGAGGTAGTAGCCGCCGAACTCCCAGCCGACTGCGCTGGCGTCTCCGGCGGGCTCTGCGGCTGCTGGGGCTGGTTTGCGGGCCATGTCGGCTTCCTGCGGTATTTGCGGTCAATGTAGTCCTGGACGGCGTCGGGTGTGTATCGAGGGCCGGTGGCGAAGGCGAAGAATTCGATCACACCGGCCTTCCGTGCGCGGCGGATCTCGCCGGCCTTCAGCACCGGCCAACGACCTTCGACGTCAACTTCGGCGAGATAGTCGCTGGGGTCGATGACAATCGTCTGCTGGGCCATAGTCAGGCGGCCCGGGTGCGAGCGACGCCGTTGGGCAATGCCTTCCTCGGCGCGGACATGAGATTCGGCATAGCTGTCTCCTTGTGACGGGAGGCAGTTACGCATAATTGAATTCCGATCTCAATCTAAATAATGCGCTAAGGAATAATTTTATTCCAACACCCTTTTTGAAGGCGGAGGCGGCGGGGCCCGACGCGTGCGTCGGGTCAACACAAGCGAGTTCTCCTCGGGGGGTTTGCGCGGTGGAATGCGCTCGCTAGCCATGACGTTGAAGATGCCAATGACCAAGCCGACGAAGCCGGCAGCTTCTAAACTGCGCTGCCGGGCGGCCTCTTCCATGCTCTCTGTTGAAATTTCAAGATCCCAGCCCATTCGATCGTTTGTGGGGTTGAATAGTAGGACTTTGTCTTTCGGAGGATCAAAATCGGGAATGGTTGGTGGATTGAGGTATTCCCGGATCGACGTATTGAAGCGACCGTCCTCCGCCTCTTCGGTAAAAATCATGATATCTCCCGGCCTTGGCAAGATTTCATTCTCATCAAAGCCTGCGACGACAACGAATCCACCAGCGTTGACATGATAGTTGGCTGACGTGTCGGCAACTTCATAAGCACTAAGCTCGAGATGCATCCATTCATCAGGAACAAGGATTGAAATACTGTACCAGGCGCCGCCGGGCCTTTTTTGGGTATCGGTCCAGACATTATACGCGGCAGCCCCCACTACAGGGATATCACGCAGATTCGGGCGTGAGGCGCCGAGGTATATGCCGGCCAGTTTTTGGAGCTTTAGAAGCGCTTCGTCATCGATCTCTAGCTGTCCCGTTTCCCATCGCGAGATGGTGCCCTGAGAGACGCCAAGGTTCGCAGCAAGCAAGGCCTGGTTCAGCCCGGTCTGCTTGCGCAAGCGTCGAATTGTCTCTGGATCTTTGCTCATGAGGGAATGCCTACTCACGGAATTCGTCCCAAGCAATCCTCTTACGCATAAAATTGCTTGCATCGGAATATTCCGTAATGCATTAATCGGAATATGATGAACATAATGTTTCATATCCGGAATGGCGTCTTTCGTGAGAACCAGGCGAAGTTCGCTGTCATAGCTGGTGTCAGCCAAGCTACCGTCTCTCGATGGGAGAAGGGGGCGCAGGAGCCGACGCGCGACAAGCTCGCGATGATCCGTGAGGAAGCCCGCAAGCGCCGGATATTCTGGAGCGACGCTTGGTTTTTCGAAGCGCCGGCGGCCTGACCATGGCTGGTCCGATCGAGCCACCCTCCAAGAGCTTCACCAGCCAGAAGCTCGACCTCCAGAAGCGCATGTGCGCCGACCGTCGCGTGACTGATGGGCAGTACCGCATGTTCACGAGGGTTCTGGCCAACATGAACGAGGGAACCGGCATCGCCATCATCAGCGATGAGGCGATCATAGCCGAGGTGGCCAGTTGTGGCAGTCAGTCGACCTGCAAAGCCAATCGGAAAAAGCTCGCGGAGCTTGGGTATTGGACCGTAAAGCCGGGCTCCGGAGCGTCGACCAGCGAATACAAGGTCGATCTTAAGGCCGGCATGGCCCTGATGGCCGGACTGGAGGAGCAGCGCCGGCAGCGCATCAGCCGGCGCCGGCAGAAGCACAGTGACTGGCGAGCCAGGAAGCGTGCAGACCGTCATGGGGATGTCGGGCAGACCGTCATGCAGGACCCCCCGTACACCCTATATACACCCTCAACAGAAACACCCTCATATAGGGCTACCGAGGAATCCAGATATCTCCAGGGGGCAGAGGACAATCTTCTGATCCCCAAGAGTGTCCTTTCGCTGCTCGGTGGTGGTGATGTTGCTGAGGGGCGCCGGTTGGCGGAAGTCGTGCCGCCGGATCGCTTGGCTGAAATCCTCGACTTTGCGTCCAAATTTGGAGCGTCGGCTTGCCGAGGTGGCATCGCCGAAGCGCGCGACCTCGCATTGTCCATTCTCGCTCGGAGGGCATCGGCATGACCGATATCGCATCCGACCTCTTCGCATGGGCTGAGCGCCGGCCGCCCGAAAAGGTCGTCCATTTCCTGGACAAGCGGAAGTTGCTGCCGCGCTGGCAAGCGATCAGACTAAAGCCCTTGGCTGGCTATGACCGAGCTGTGGCGCGGGAAAGCGGCGAGATGCCGCCCGCTCCGATCCTGCGCTTCCCGCGTGCGCATTCCGCAGCGCCAAGCGGCATCTCGCCGGAGCCGCAGCGATCAGGAGCAGGACGATGACAATCGGAACCTGGGAAGAATGGGAACACTGGCGGCGCCAAATGACGCGCGATCGAAGCATGAATAGTTTTGCCAAGGTCGTGCTGCTTGATATCGCTGACCGCATCGAGAACGGTCAAGACCTGATGTCCGAGGGCTATCTAGGCGCTTCGCTCGCTAGATCCCCGCGGACGATCCAGCGCGCAGTGAAGCAGGCGACATCCGCCGGCTGGCTAAGTCGCGAGCGGAGCGGGAAGCGTGTGGTTCTGCCGACGTCGATCCTTCCCTTCAAGCGTGAGGCGTCGCTGGATCAGAAAGCCATTCTCACCGCCGAAGATCGTCTGCACCTGGCTTCCACGGTGCACGACGTTATCGCGAAACCTGCGGAGGGCAAGAAACTGGAATGCATTCCTAAAATAGCAATCAGTGTCAACGGCGGTCGGATTCCAGGCCAGGGTGGCGGAGCAAAAGTAGGCCACTGGCGTCGTGGAGCGGCGGATATGGCAAGGGCCCCGATCGGG